>NZ_JAUZUP010000008.1:0-5520 GCF_031844085.1 Microbacterium sp. PRF11 | reverse complement strand
GCCACCCAGCGTTGGGTGGCCATTTCGGCTGAAAAGAAGTCCGGCGGTGTCCTACTCTCCCACAGGGTCCCCCCTGCAGTACCATCGGCGCTGAGAGGCTTAGCTTCCGGGTTCGGAATGTGACCGGGCGTTTCCCTCTCGCTATGGCCGCCGAAACACTATTGATGTTTCAAAAACCAACAACGAAGTACTCATTGTTGTGTTCCCGACCGTACATCGAGAACCACTCAGTGGACGCAAGCACCAAAAACAGGTGTGTTATCAAGTCATCGGCTTATTAGTACCGGTCAGCTTCACGTATTACTACGCTTCCACATCCGGCCTATCAACCCAGTAGTCTGGCTGGGAGCCTCTCACCATAAATGGTATGGAAGTCTCATCTTGAGGCCGGCTTCCCGCTTAGATGCTTTCAGCGGTTATCCATCCCGAACGTAGCTAATCAGCGGTGCTCCTGGCGGAACAACTGACACACCAGAGGTTCGTCCAACCCGGTCCTCTCGTACTAGGGTCAGATCCTCTCAAACTTCCTACGCGCGCAGCGGATAGGGACCGAACTGTCTCACGACGTTCTAAACCCAGCTCGCGTACCGCTTTAATGGGCGAACAGCCCAACCCTTGGGACCTACTCCAGCCCCAGGATGCGACGAGCCGACATCGAGGTGCCAAACCATGCCGTCGATATGGACTCTTGGGCAAGATCAGCCTGTTATCCCCGAGGTACCTTTTATCCGTTGAGCGACAGCGCTTCCACAAGCCACTGCCGGATCACTAGTCCCGACTTTCGTCCCTGCTCGACCTGTCAGTCTCACAGTCAAGCTCCCTTGTGCACTTACACTCGCCACCTGATTGCCAACCAGGTTGAGGGAACCTTTGGGCGCCTCCGTTACATTTTGGGAGGCAACCGCCCCAGTTAAACTACCCACCAGGCACTGTCCCTGAACCGGATCACGGTCCTAAGTTAGATATCCAGAGTGACCAGAGTGGTATTTCAACAATGACTCCACACTCACTGGCGTGAATGCTTCAACGTCTCCCACCTATCCTACACAAGCCACACCGAACACCAATACCAAGCTGTAGTAAAGGTCACGGGGTCTTTCCGTCCTGCTGCGCGTAACGAGCATCTTTACTCGTAATGCAATTTCGCCGAGTTCGCGGTTGAGACAGTTGGGAAGTCGTTACGCCATTCGTGCAGGTCGGAACTTACCCGACAAGGAATTTCGCTACCTTAGGATGGTTATAGTTACCACCGCCGTTTACTGGGGCTTAAATTCTCAGCTTCGCCTTGCGGCTAACCGGTCCTCTTAACCTTCCAGCACCGGGCAGGCGTCAGTCCGTATACATCGTCTTGCGACTTGGCACGGACCTGTGTTTTTAGTAAACAGTCGCTACCCACTAGTCTCTGCGGCCACCACACCCTTTCGGAGCAAGTCCTAATAAGTGGATGGCCCCCCTTCTCCCGAAGTTACGGGGGCATTTTGCCGAGTTCCTTAACCACGATTCTCTCGATCTCCTTGGTATTCTCTACCTGACCACCTGAGTCGGTTTGGGGTACGGGCAGCTAGAACCTCGCGTCGATGCTTTTCTCGGCAGCATAGGATCACCCACTTTTTATCCGCATCGTGTCTCAGCCTGTATGAGTGACGGATTTGCCTATCACTCGGCCTACGCACTTGCACCAGGACAACCATCGCCTGGCTTGGGCTACCTTCCTGCGTCACACCTGTTAATACGCTAGCCGCACCAGCATGGGGTCGAGCGTTCACACGGACGACCATCACCCCGAAGGGATCCGGAACATTCCGAGCTAGGACTCTTAGCACCACTGGATTGACTGGGGCGGTTCTTCGCCGGTACGGGAATATCAACCCGTTGTCCATCGACTACGCCTGTCGGCCTCGCCTTAGGTCCCGACTTACCCAGGGAAGATTAGCTTGACCCTGGAACCCTTGGTCTTTCGGAGGACGTGTTTCTCACACGTCTTTCGCTACTCATGCCTGCATTCTCACTCGTGTAGCGTCCACGGCTGGGTCACCCCGCCGCTTCACTCGCCACACGACGCTCTCCTACCCATCAACACGGCTGGACCACGAAGGCCTACCAAAAATGTCAATGCCACAACTTCGGTGGCGTGCTTGAGCCCCGTTACATTGTCGGCGCGGAATCACTTGACCAGTGAGCTATTACGCACTCTTTCAAGGGTGGCTGCTTCTAAGCCAACCTCCTGGTTGTCTAAGCAACTCCACATCCTTTCCCACTTAGCACGCGCTTAGGGACCTTAGTTGGTGGTCTGGGTTGTTTCCCTCTCGACTATGAAGCTTATCCCCCACAGTCTCACTGCTGCGCTCTCACTTACCGGCATTCGGAGTTTGGCTGACGTCAGTAACCTTGTAGGGCCCATCGGCCATCCAGTAGCTCTACCTCCGGCAAGAAACACGCAACGCTGCACCTAAATGCATTTCGGAGAGAACCAGCTATCACGAAGTTTGATTGGCCTTTCACCCCTATCCACAGCTCATCCCCTCAGTTTTCAACCTAAGTGGGTTCGGTCCTCCACGACGTCTTACCGTCGCTTCAACCTGGCCATGGATAGATCACTTCGCTTCGGGTCTAGGACACGCGACTGTATCGCCCTATTCAGACTCGCTTTCGCTACGGCTACCCCACACGGGTTAACCTCGCCACGTATCGCTAACTCGCAGGCTCATTCTTCAAAAGGCACGCTGTCACCCCTACTAAGGAGGCTCCAACGGTTTGTAAGCAAACGGTTTCAGGTACTATTTCACTCCCCTCCCGGGGTACTTTTCACCTTTCCCTCACGGTACTTGTCCGCTATCGGTCATCTGGGAGTATTTAGGCTTATCAGGTGGTCCTGACAGATTCACACGGGATTTCTCGGGCCCCGTGCTACTTGGGATACTCTTCACGCCAAGAACAGGCATTTCGACTACGGGGTTCGCACCCTCTATGACCGGCCATTCAAAACCGTTCGTCTATACCCTCTTGTCACGTCGACTGCTCGGCAGAACAATCAGAAAAGTCCCACAACCCCCAACATGCAACGCCTGCCGGCTATCACACACGCTAGGTTTAGCCTCTTCCGGTTTCGCTCGCCACTACTCACGGAATCGCTGTTGCTTTCTCTTCCTGTGGGTACTGAGATGTTTCACTTCCCCACGTTCCCTCTACCCGCCCTATATATTCAGGCGGGAGTCACCAGGTACGCACGCGCCCTGGCGGGGTTTCCCCATTCGGACACCCTCGGATCAAAACTCGCTTATCAGTTCCCCGAGGCTTATCGCAGATTGCTACGTCCTTCTTCGGCTCCAGATGCCAAGGCATCCACCGTTTGCTCTTAAAGACTTGAAATCACATGAGTTGAATCGTCAAAAAATTGACTAATGATCTTTAAGATCATCTTCACGACACAAACCAAAAGGCTCATGTCGAAGATGCTCGCGTCCACTGTGTAGTTCTCAAAGTACGGGCGGTACCCACCCCAGCCACCGGAACACCGGTACCGAAGCAGGCCCTCAAGGAAACAGCCACCAACCACCACCAGCCATACGACTAGCGCGATCAGCGCCCGGCCCCTCAGGACCCAACAGCGTGCATGCCCCACCAGCGTGAGCCCCCACCTTTCCTGTCACCGAAGCGACGTACTCAGCAGAAACCCCAACCAAACGGAGCCTCATCAAATGTTCCACCCATGAGCTAACCGGCAGACACATTCGGTCTGATCCGGCGCCTGAACAACCCCACTACAGGGCGTCAGATGCTCCTTAGAAAGGAGGTGATCCAGCCGCACCTTCCGGTACGGCTACCTTGTTACGACTTAGTCCTAATTACCGATCCCACCTTCGACGGCTCCCTCCACAAGGGTTGGGCCACCGGCTTCAGGTGTTACCGACTTTCATGACTTGACGGGCGGTGTGTACAAGACCCGGGAACGTATTCACCGCAGCGTTGCTGATCTGCGATTACTAGCGACTCCGACTTCATGAGGTCGAGTTGCAGACCTCAATCCGAACTGGGACCGGCTTTTTGGGATTCGCTCCACCTCACGGTATTGCAGCCCTTTGTACCGGCCATTGTAGCATGCGTGAAGCCCAAGACATAAGGGGCATGATGATTTGACGTCATCCCCACCTTCCTCCGAGTTGACCCCGGCAGTATCCCATGAGTTCCCACCATTACGTGCTGGCAACATAGAACGAGGGTTGCGCTCGTTGCGGGACTTAACCCAACATCTCACGACACGAGCTGACGACAACCATGCACCACCTGTTCACCAGTGTCCAAAGAGTTGACCATTTCTGGCCCGTTCTGGTGTATGTCAAGCCTTGGTAAGGTTCTTCGCGTTGCATCGAATTAATCCGCATGCTCCGCCGCTTGTGCGGGTCCCCGTCAATTCCTTTGAGTTTTAGCCTTGCGGCCGTACTCCCCAGGCGGGGAACTTAATGCGTTAGCTGCGTCACGGAAACCGTGGAATGGTCCCCACAACTAGTTCCCAACGTTTACGGGGTGGACTACCAGGGTATCTAAGCCTGTTTGCTCCCCACCCTTTCGCTCCTCAGCGTCAGTTACGGCCCAGAGATCTGCCTTCGCCATCGGTGTTCCTCCTGATATCTGCGCATTCCACCGCTACACCAGGAATTCCAATCTCCCCTACCGCACTCTAGTCTGCCCGTACCCACTGCAGGCCCGAGGTTGAGCCTCGGGATTTCACAGCAGACGCGACAAACCGCCTACGAGCTCTTTACGCCCAATAATTCCGGATAACGCTTGCGCCCTACGTATTACCGCGGCTGCTGGCACGTAGTTAGCCGGCGCTTTTTCTGCAGGTACCGTCACTTTCGCTTCTTCCCTGCTAAAAGAGGTTTACAACCCGAAGGCCGTCATCCCTCACGCGGCGTTGCTGCATCAGGCTTCCGCCCATTGTGCAATATTCCCCACTGCTGCCTCCCGTAGGAGTCTGGGCCGTGTCTCAGTCCCAGTGTGGCCGGTCACCCTCTCAGGCCGGCTACCCGTCGACGCCTTGGTGAGCCATTACCTCACCAACAAGCTGATAGGCCGCGAGCCCATCCCAGACCGAAAAATCTTTCCAACCCCCACCATGCGGTAGAAGCTCATATCCAGTATTAGACGCCGTTTCCAGCGCTTATCCCAGAGTCCAGGGCAGGTTGCTCACGTGTTACTCACCCGTTCGCCACTGATCCACCAAGCAAGCTTGGCTTCACCGTTCGACTTGCATGTGTTAAGCACGCCGCCAGCGTTCATCCTGAGCCAGGATCAAACTCTCCGTAAAAAAGAAATGCACACGACCCCGGGAAAAACGAGACCGCAGCGAGTTTGAAACTGACCAAAGAGAAACATCATTACTGACGTATCCAATGCCAACCCCAAAAGAGGTTGGTCTTTGATCCAAAGGAATTTCTCGCAATCCAACAAAAGTCAGACCGACGAGGAATAAATTGGCATTTGACAAGTGCACGCTGTTGAGTTCTCAAGGAACGGACG
>NZ_JAUZUP010000007.1:0-56561 GCF_031844085.1 Microbacterium sp. PRF11 | reverse complement strand
CCGGGGGCCCCCCCCCCCCCCCCCCCCCCCCCCCCCCGGGTGAGAAGCGCGGGCGGGTCAAGCGGGCGCTGACCGCCGCGACCCTCGTCACGGGACTGATCGCCTCGCTGACGGCCGCGAACGTGCTGGCGTCGCCGACCGCGGCGCAGGCCGCGCCGCCGACAGGGCCGGCCTGGAGCTGCTCGACGGACGGGTACCTGTTCCAGAGCAGCCGTGGCAACACCCCCACGATCCAGTCGGTGAACATCGTCACGGGCGAGGCGCAGGAGGCCGGAACCACGGAGTACGCCGTGAACGCGGTCGGGTACAACACGCTCGACAACTACATGTACGGCATCAGCGGGACCCTCGGGAACTCCGTCGTCGCCATCGCCGCCGACGGCACGATCACGGATCTGGGCAATCCGGGCATCGACCGAGGGTGGAGCATTCAGACCGGCGACTTCGACAGCACGGGGCACCTCTGGGTCACGGCGGGTGGAGCCAACCCCAGCAACACCCAGCCCTACTACGAGATCGATCTCTCCGATCCCTCCTCGTCGACCTACGGGAAGATTCTGAAGAGTGGCACGACGAGGAAACCTGCGGCCGACTCCCGGGTTCCCTCCGACATGACGTACGTCAACGGATACTTCTACGGGCTCACCGCTCAGGCCGGGACCGGCGGAGGTGCGGGGCACCTGTACCGCATGGACACAAACGGCGTGTGGAAAGATCTGGGCGCCGTGGCGGCGACCCGGAATGAGTCGACAGGAATCTACGGGGCTTCGTACGCCGACTCCGAGGGCCTTCTCTACTTCTCCAACAATTCAAGCGGCGCCATCTACCGAGTCAACCCGAAGACATTCGAGGGTTTGAAGATCGCCGATGGGCCCGCGTCCGCGGGCAACGACGGCGCCCGCTGCGCGGATGCGCCCATTCCCACCGTCACCGTGACCAAGACGGTCGAGACCAGGGCATACGCAGAGGACCAGTTCACGGTCGCCCTCGCGGATGACGAGGGAGCGACGCTGGCCTCGGCGACCACCACCGGCACCGACACGACAGCGTCGACAACCAACTGGCCGGTCGTGCGGGGGACGACCTACCGCCTCACCGACACGATGGCCGAGGGGTCGGCCACCGGCATCGATGGGTACACGCCGACGGTCGTCTGTACCGACGAGACCCTTCAGACGGAGGTGCCGACCGGCGGATCGCCCGGTCAATGGACGTTCACCGTTCCCGGCGACAACCAGTACAGCTGCAACATCACCAATGTCGCGAACGAACGAGGATTCGTGGTGTCGAAGGCTGCGGACAAGACCACGTTGACGCAGGGCGACACGCTCACCTACACCGTCACGGTGAGGAACCCCGGCACCGTTCCGTACACGGCATCCCACCCAGCTTCCTTCACCGACGATCTCGCCAAGGTGCTCGACGACGCCACCTACAACGGCGACGCGACCGATGGCGCGACCGTCTCCGGCACGACCCTGTCGTGGTCGGGGCCTCTCGCCGCAGGCGAGACGAAGACCATCACCTATTCGGTCACCGTGAACACCCCCGACGAGGGCGACCTGCTCCTCGACAACGTGGTGTCGCCGGATACCTCGATCGGCGGGTCGTGCGACCCGGATCTCACCTGCGCGACGTCCACGCCGGTGCAGCGATACAAGGTCGACAAGAGCGCCGACAAGGTTCGCGCGGCGCCGGGCGAGACCGTGACGTACACGATCACGGTCAGCAACACCGGAAAGGTGGCGTATACCGAGCAGTCGCCGGCATCTTTCGACGACGACCTGTCGAAGGTCACCGACGACGCGGTCTACAACAATGACGCGACCGACGGCGCCACCGTGACCGGCGACGTCCTGTCGTGGGCGGGTCCGCTGGCCGTCGGCGAGACCAAGACGATCACGTACTCGGTCACGGTGAACGACCCCGACACCGGCGACAAGGTGCTCGAGAACGCGGTCGTTCCCACCGGCGAGGGCCCCGAGCCGCCGCCGCCGCCGATCATCGTCAAGGTGCTGTCGTACTCCGTCACGAAGACCGGTGACAAGACCGAGGTGAACCCCGGCGAGGTCGTGACGTACACCGTGACCGTGACCAACACGGGTGAGGCGGACTACACCGCCGAGCAGCCGGCGTCCTTCACCGATGACCTGTCGAAGGTGACCGACGACGCCACCTACAACGGCGATGCCACCAACGGCGCCACCGTCGAGGGGAACACGCTGTCGTGGTCGGGGACCCTGGCGAAGGGCGAGACGAAGACCATCACGTACTCGTTCACGGTGAACAAGCCCGCGACCGGTGACCGCACGCTCGAGAACGCGGTCGTTCCCACCGGAGACGGACCGCCGCCTACGCCGCCGACGCCGTTCATCACCAAGGTCGGCACGTACTCGGTGGAGAAGGCCGTCGACAGGACGCAGGCGAAGTCGGGCGACCGGGTGACGTACACGGTCACCGTCCGCAACACCGGCCAGGTCGACTACACCGACGCCAAGCCCGCGTCGTTCACCGACGACCTCTCGAAGGTCACCGACGACGCCACCTACAACGGTGACGCCTCCAACGGCGCGGTGGTCAGCGGCAACACCCTGTCATGGAAGGGAGCGCTCGCCATCGGGGAGACGAAGACCATCGTCTACTCGTTCACCGTGAACACCCCCGACACCGGCGACAAGGTGTTGCACAACGTCGTCGTCCCGACCGGGCCCGGCGGCGACTGCACCGGCAACTGCGAGACGACCACGAACACCACGCCGCCGCCGGCGGGGCCGCTCGCGTCGACCGGAGGGGCCCTCCTGGCCGCCGCTCCCGCGTGGCCGTGGATCGGACTCGGCGCCATCGGGTTCGCCATCCTTATCGCCCTGGGCATCACCCGTGTCCGCCGCGCCCGCACGGACGCGACCGACGAGGACTGATCGCCCGCGGTGGGAGTTGCCTCGACGGCGGCTCCCACCGCGCCCTCCTGCCGTCGACACGGAGGGCGTCGGCGCGGCGCGAGCCGTCGGCCGCTCTTCTTCTCACCCCCACCCGTGAGGCGGACATGAACGAACACCCCAGCCCACCGGCATCCGGACGCCCCGGGGTCGCGACAGCCGATGCGGTGCACCCGGTCGTCCGGGAGGTGCTCCTCGCCGCGGCCCGCGAGGCCGACGAAGCGCGGGGCCCCCGCCGTCGCGAGGCATTCCGCACCTCCCGCTACCTCCTCGCCGCCTGCCGGGTCCTCGGGGAACCCCGGGCGGGTCTCGCCGCCGCTCTGTCGGTCGGGGTGGAGGCCATCAGCTCGCGCAACGCCGTCGAGGGCGACATCCCCGCAGCCGATTTCGCGCGTCTCGCCGACATCCCCCTCGACGAGATCGAGCACTGGCGCCGTGCGGACTTCCTCCCCGCGCCCGTCGTCGAGCCCACCGGCCGCGCGACGTACCCCGCCACCGCGCTGCTCGCCGCGCTCATGCGTACGCGGACGCCCTGACGCCCCCTCGCTGCGCGGGCCCGTTGAAGAACCGTGTCCCACTTTGCGCGGAGCGTGTCCCGATGGTGGTGGTTCGGCGTGCTCGCAGGCAGCCATAAGTGGGACATGGAAGGGCCCCGGCCGGCGGGTGAGCCGCCGTCAGTCGAGCAGATGCCGCAGGTACCGCCCCGGAGCGTCGAGGAAGGTGCGGTGCAGCCGTACCACCTCGAGGTCCTCCCACGCGCTCTCGCGGATGCCCCACTCGCCCAGCTCGAGGATCGTCGCGCCGGGCAGCGCCGCGAGCACGGGGGAGTGGGTGGCGCAGACGACCTGCGTGCCGCGGGAGCGCATGCGGTCGAGAGAGGCCAACCATCGCAGGGTCGACGAGAACGACAACGCCGCCTCGGGCTCGTCGAGGCACGCGAGACCTGCGACGTAGTGGGGGTGGTCGAGCGCTTCGTCGAGAAGCGCGTTGAAGGACTCGCCGTGACTCATGGGGTGCAGGCTCGGTGGGGCGTCGGGCAGGTCGTCGCGCCACGAGTAGTAGCCGTGCATCGTCTCGGCTCGCAGGAAGAAGCCGAAGCGCGGGGCGCGGGGGCTGCGTTCCAGGCGGAGCCACTCGCCGAGGGGACTCTCCGTCCGCCGGGTGGTGCCGCCGCCATTCGAGGATCCGCCCTCGGGCGGAAGGCCGTACGCCTCGGCGATCCCCTCGAGGAGCGTCGACTTGCCGGAACCGTTCTCGCCCACGAGGAACGTCACCCCGGGGCCGAGCTCCCACCCGTCGCCCCGGGCGACGTCGAGGAACTGCGCGACGGCGGGGATGTCGGCCGGCCAGGAGCTCTCGTCGATCGGCGCGTCGCGGAAGACCTTGACCCGCTGGATGGGGCGCGGGTCGTGCAGCCACTCGTCGCCGCGGGACACGTCAGATCCAGGACGGCAGCCAGTTGTGCAGGCGCCAGAACTCGTACGGCACGGGCAGGCCCGCCCACACCGGGTACCAGAACGCCGAGACGCCGACGCACACGACAAGGAACACCACGACGATCGCCTGCCCGCTCGCGCGAGACGCCCCCCGCACTCCGCGCGCGATGTCCTGCAGCGCGAAGGCGAGCGCGAGCACGAGGAACGGCACCATCGCCACCGTGTAGAACTGGAAGATCGTGCGCTCGGGGTAGAGCAGCCACGGGAGGTAGGTGGCGGCGAGCCCGGTCAGCACCAGCGCGTAGCGCCCGTCGCGCTTCATCACGAAGCGCACGAGCAGATACACGGATGCCGCGATCCCCGCCCACCAGATGAGGGGGTTCGCGAGGCTCGAGATCGCCTCGGTGCAGCCCGCCGGGAGGGCGCATCCGTTCACGCCGACGTCGTCCTGGTGCCAGTACATCGAGGTGGGGCGGATGAGCAGCGGCCACTGCCAGGCCGGGCTGGCGTAGCTGTGCGGGGTGACGAGGCCGACGTGGAAGGCGTAGATCTGCTGGTGGTACGCCCAGAGGTTCTGCAGCGGTTCGGGCACCCAGGCCCACAACCCCGTCGCCGGTATGCCGCCGGTCCGCCCCCAGCCGCCGCTCGTGAACAGCCACCCCGACCAGCTCGCGAGGTACACGACGGCCGCGATCGGCACGAGCAGGACGAACGACACGAGGCCCTGGCGCACGGCATCCACCGGCCATTGCACGATCCCGGCCCGACGACGGGCGAGGGCGTCGGTCACCACGGCGTAGACGCCGACGGCGGCGAGCACGTAGAGCCCCGACCACTTCACCGCGGTCGCCGCGCCGGCCGCGGCTCCGGCGGCCAGCAGCCACGGACGGTCCCACAGCACCGGACCCCACGTGTGGGTCGAGCCGGGCAGGGCCGCGATGCGCGCGGCGAGACGGTCCGTGGCGCGCGTGCGGTCGAGGGCGACGAACCACAGCGTCAGCACGACGAAGAACGTGAGGAAGACGTCGAGCAGCGCGATGCGACTGAGCACGATGCTGAGACCGTCGATGGCGATGAGACCGGATGCCACGGCGGCGAACGGGATCGACCCGGTCAGGGTGCGCGCGAAGAGGTACACCAGCAGCACCGTCGCGGTGCCGAAAAGGGCGGCCGACAGTCGCCAGCCGGTCGCCGAATCGGGCCCGAGCAGCGCCATGCCCGCGCCGATGAGGATGCGTCCGAGAGGCGGGTGGACGACGTAGCTGCCGACGCCCGTGAAGATGTCGGTATCGCCCGCGGCGAAGCTCGGGTCGGCGTCGGTGGGCCACTGCGACGGGTAGCCGAGCACCCACTGGCTCCACGAGTCCTTCACGTAGTAGGTCTCGTCGAAGACCAACTGGTGCGGGTTGCCGATGTCGATCAGGCGCAGCACCGCCGCCACGAGAGTGATGATCGTGGGAGCGAGCCAGCGCCACAGCCGTGCGCCGCGCGGCGACGCCAGCAGCGCGTCGCGCCACTGGTCGAGGCGCGTCCGGTCTTCCGACGGGAGCACAGCGGGGACGGCGGTCACCGCCCCAGCATAGGGTGGGGCGGTGATCATCCTCGCGGCGACTCCCATCGGCAACCTGGGCGACGCCTCGAAGCGTCTGGTCGAGGCCCTCGAGAACGCCACGGTCGTGGCGGCGGAGGACACGCGCACCACCCAGCGCCTGCTCGCCGGACTCGGCGTCGAGAACCGGCCGCGCCTGATCGCCCTCCACGACCACAATGAGAAGGAGCGGGCGGCCGAGCTCGTCGACCTCGCCCGCGACGACGATCTGCTCGTTCTGAGCGACGCCGGGATGCCGACCGTGAGCGACCCCGGTTTCGGTCTCGTCGCCGCGGCCGCCGCGGCGGGCGTCACCGTAACGGCCCTTCCCGGGCCCAGCGCCGTCGTCACCGCGCTGGCGGTCGCGGGGCTGCCCACCGACCGCTTCGCCTTCGAGGGCTTCCCGCGCCGCAAACCCGGCGAGCGCCGCAAGGCCTTCGCGCGGCTGGCGTCGGAGGAGCGCACGCTCGTCTTCTTCGAGTCGCCGTCGCGCGTGGCATCCACTCTCGACGACCTCGCGACCGCGTTCGGCGCCGATCGCCCTGCCGCGGTGTGCCGCGAGTTGACGAAGCTCTACGAGGAGGTGAAGCGCGGCACGCTCGGCGAGCTCGCCGCGTGGGCGGCCGAGGGCGTGCGCGGTGAGATCGCGATCGTCGTGGGCGGTGCGAGCGCGCGCGAGGTCGCGTTCCCGGATGCCGTGACCCAGGTCCTCGAACTCGTGCGCAGCGGAACGCGGCTCAAGGAGGCGGCCGCCGAGGTCGCCGCGCAGACGGGCCACTCCTCGCGCGAGCTGTACCAGGCGGGGCTCGCCGTCAAGCGCTGAGTCGGTCGCGAGCGCCCGCAGCCGTCGACGGACGTCGTCGTCGCCGGGACTCCGCACGCCCGGTCGGCGCCGGGCCGTCACAGGCGCGGCCGTGGCGGTGCGCCCCCGTAGAATCTCCTGGTGACTTCCGGCCGATCCTTCTACATCACGACGCCGATCTACTACCCCAGCGATCTGCCCCACATCGGGCACGGGTACACGACCGTCGCCGTCGACACGCTCGCGCGCTGGCACCGTCAGGCGGGCGATGAGACCTGGATGCTCACCGGCACCGACGAGCACGGCCAGAAGATGCTGCGCGCGGCCGCCGCGAACGGCGTGACGCCGCAGGAGTGGGTCGACAAGCTCGTCACCGAGTCGTGGTTCCCGCTCCTCGAGACGCTCGACGTCGCCAACGACGACTTCATCCGCACGACCCAGCCGCGCCACGAGGAGCGCGTGCAGCAGTTCGTGAAGGCGCTGTTCGATCGCGGCTACATCTACGCGGGCGAGTACGAGGCGCTGTACTGCGTCGGCTGCGAGGAGTTCAAGCCCGAGGCCGAGATCGTCGACGGCACCGGCGCGTTCGAGGGCCTCAAGGTCTGCGCGATCCACTCCAAGCCGCTCGAGCTGCTGCAGGAGAAGAACTACTTCTTCAAGCTCAGCGAGTTCCAGGACCGCCTGCTCGAGCTGTACAAGACCGAGCCCGACTTCGTGCGGCCCGAATCGGCGCGCAACGAGGTCGTGTCGTTCGTGCGCAGCGGCCTGAAAGACCTCTCGATCTCGCGCTCCGCCTTCGACTGGGGCATCACGGTCCCGTGGGACCCCTCGCACGTCATCTACGTGTGGGTCGACGCGCTGCTCAATTACGCCACCGCCGTCGGGTACGGCACCGACCCCGAGGAGTTCGCCCGGCGCTGGCCGGCGTTCCACGTGGTCGGCAAAGACATCCTGCGCTTCCACGCCGTCATCTGGCCCGCCATGCTCATGGCGGCCGGTCTCGACGTGCCCCGGGGCGTCTTCGCGCACGGCTGGCTGCTCGTCGGCGGCGAGAAGATGTCGAAGTCCAAGCTCACCGGTATCGCGCCGACCGAGATCACCGACGTGTTCGGCTCCGACGCCTACCGCTTCTACTTCCTGTCGGCGATCGCGTTCGGTCAGGACGGCTCCTTCTCGTGGGAAGACCTGTCCGCCCGGTACCAGGCCGAGCTCGCCAACGGCTTCGGCAATCTGGCGTCGCGCACCGTCGCGATGATCGCGAAGTACTTCGAGGGCGTCGTGCCCGAGCCCGGTGCGTACACCGAGGGCGACCACACGATCCAGCGGATCGTGGCGGATGCCGCCGCGAACGCCGACGCCGCGGTGGAGCGGTTCCGCATCGACGAGGCCATCTCCGCGATCTGGACGATCGTCGATGCGCTCAACGGTTACATCACCGAGAACGAGCCGTGGGCCCTCGCCAAAGACGAGTCGACGCGTGAGCGTCTGGGCACCGTTCTGTACACCGCCGCCGAGGGGCTGCGCGCGCTCGCGGTGCTGCTCTCGCCGGTCATGCCCGCGTCGACCGCGAAACTGTGGGTCGCGCTGGGCGCGGCCGAGAGCCTCGGCGACCTGCACGGCCAGCCGTTGCGCGAGGCGGGGGAGTGGGGCGTCCTGCGTCCCGGTTCGTCGGTGAACGCGCTCTCGCCGCTGTTCCCGCGCGTCGAGCAGGCGTGACGCGGGTGCCTTCCGAGTCGGCGTCGGCGGCGGTCCCCGAGCATGGGGCGTCCCCTCCGCCTGTCGAAGGGTCCGCCACCGGCGGCGCCGACCAGCCACCCGCCCCCGGCTCGACCCCCGTCGACCGCCCCCGCGGCACCATCGACGGGGGCGACCCGAGCCAGTACGTCCGGGAGCGGTCGATCGACGGTCGCCGCGACGTCAGCTATCCGCCGGCGCCCGAGCCGCTCGGCATCCCGGTCTACGACAACCACACGCACCTCGAGATCGAAGACGGCGAGACGGGCCTCTCACTCGACGAGCAGCTCGAGCGCGCCCTGGCCGTCGGCGTCCACGGCGTCGTGCAGGCCGGCGGCGACGTCGACTCCTCGCGCTGGTCGGCGTGGGCCGCGCGGTCGCACCCCCGCGTACTGGCCGCCGTCGCGATCCACCCGAACGAGGCGCCGGCGTACGAGCAGGCCGGCGAACTCGATGCCGCGATCGCCGTCATCGACGAGCTCGCCGCCGAGCCGCGCGTGCGGGCGATCGGCGAGACGGGCCTGGACTTCTTCCGGACCGGAGCCGACGGCATCCCGGCCCAGCAGCGCTCGTTCGAGGCGCACATCGCGCTGGCGAAGAAGCACGGCATCGCTATGCAGATCCATGACCGCGACGCCCACGACGCCGTGCTCGAGACGCTCGAGCGGGTCGGCGCCCCCGAGAAGACGGTGTTCCACTGCTTCTCGGGTGACGCCGACATGGCGCGCACCGCCGCCGACCGCGGGTACTACCTCTCGTTCGCGGGCAACGTCACGTTCAAGAACGCGCAGAACCTGCGCGACGCCCTCGCCGTGACCCCGCTGGACCGCATCCTCGTCGAAACCGACGCGCCGTTCCTCACCCCGGTGCCCTACCGCGGTCGCCCGAACGCGCCCTACCTCATCCCCGTGACGCTGCGCTTCCTCGCGGCGGAGCTGCAGATGGATGCCGACGAGCTCGGCGCCCGGGTCGCAGCCAACACGCTCCGCGTCTACGGCGCGTTCGAGGACTGACCCCGAGCCGGGTGGGCCCGGACGCACGGAAGGCCGGCGCCCCGCAGGGCGCCGGCCTTCCGGCATCCGGGATCAGGCCTTGGTGCCGGCCTTCGGCTTGCGCACGAACAGGGTCTCGGTCTGCTCGAGCTCCATGCCCTTGGTCTCGGGGATGCGCAGGGCGACGTACACGAACGACAGCGCCGCGAACAGCGCGTACATGCCGTAGGTGAGGGGGAGCGACCAGCCCGACATCGCGGGGAACGACACCGTGATCGCGAAGTTGGCGATCCACTGCGCTCCGGCGGCGACGCCGAGGGCCTTGCCGCGGATGCGGCTCGGGAAGATCTCGCCGAGCAGCACCCACACCAGCGGACCCCATGAGGCGCCGAAGCCGACGACGAAGACGTTCGCGGCCACGAGGGCGACCCCGCCCCACGGGGCGGGAAGCGAGACGTCCTGACCCGAGCCGGTGGCGAAGGCGAACGACAGCGCCATCGCGCCGAGCGAGAGGGTCATGAGGATCGAGCCGGTCAGCAGGATCGGCTTGCGACCCACGCGGTCGACGAGGAAGATCGCGACGAAGGTGACCACGACGTTGGTCACCGAGGTGATGACCGAGATCAGCAGCGAGTTGCTCTCGTCGAACCCGACCGCCTTCCAGAGGGTCGTGGAGTAGTAGAAGATCACGTTGATGCCGACGAACTGCTGGAACATCGACAGCAGGATGCCCGTCCAGACGATGCCCTGCAGCCCCAGCACCGGTCCGCGGAGCGAGACGTTCTTGTTCTTGCGGTCGGCTTCGATCGTGTTCGACAGCTCGTTCATCGTCTTGTCGAGGTCGGCCGGAGGCACCAGGCGCGCGAAGATCGCCTTCGCCTCGTCGCGCTTGCCCTTCGCGAGCAGGTAGCGGGGCGACTCGGGAACGGTGAACGAGAGGATGCCGTAGACGGCGGCGGGGATGACACCGACGAGGAACATCCAGCGCCACGCCTCCAGGCCCAGCCACAGCTGGTTCGCCGCGCCGCCGGCCGAGTTCGCCAGCAGGGCGTCGGAGAGCAGGGCGCCGAAGATGCCGAGGGTGATCGCGAGCTGCTGGAGAGAGGCGAGCGAGCCGCGGATCTGTCGTGGCGCGACCTCGGCGATGTACGCGGGGGCGACCACCGAGGCGATGCCGATGCCGAGGCCGCTCATCACGCGCCAGAGGATCAGGTCGGGCACGCTGAAGGTGAGCGCGGCGCCGATCGACGACACGAAGAACAGTACGGCGCCGAGGAGCATGACCTTCAGGCGGCCCCAGCGATCCGAGAGGGCACCGGCGATGATGGCGCCCACCGCGCAGCCCAGCAGCGCGACGGCGACGACGAAGCCCGTCAGCACCTGCCCCAGTTCGAAGTTGCCGTCGACCGCATCGACCGCGCCGTTGATGACCGAGGAGTCGAAGCCGAAGAGGAAACCGCCCACCGCGGCCGCGACCGAGAGGCCGATGGCTCGTCGCCCGTAGGGGCTTCTGAGGGTGAAGGCGTTCGAGGGGATGGACTGCGTTTGACTCACCTGCCTACGCTACTCCCGCCCCACGGACGTCGAGGGTTCTGGCGGAGCCCTGACTACAGTGGAACAATGCCCGTTTCGCTCCTCGGTGCCGCCGAGATCCGTCGGCTCGCCGCCGACCTCGATGTCACGCCCACCAAGAAGCTCGGGCAGAACTTCGTCGTCGACGCCAACACGGTGCGCAAGATCGTGCAGGCGGCGCGGGTCACGGCAACCGATCGGGTCGTCGAGATCGGCCCCGGCCTCGGATCCCTCACGCTCGCGATCCTGGAAACCGGCGCGTCGGTGACGGCGGTCGAGATCGACCACCGCCTCGCCGAACGCCTGCCGGACACCGCGCGTGCCCACGGGGTGCCGGAGGACCGCCTGACCGTGATCGACGCCGACGCGCTGCGCGTCGACGAACTGCCGGGTGAGCCGAGCGTGCTGGTCGCGAACCTCCCATACAACGTGTCGGTGCCGGTGCTGCTGCACTTCCTCGAGACCTTTCCGTACCTCGAGCGCGGCGTCGTCATGGTGCAGGCCGAGGTGGGCGAGCGTCTGGCCGCCCCTCCCGGGTCGAAGATCTACGGTGCGCCGAGCGTCAAGGCCGCCTGGTACGGCGCCTGGCGTTTGGCGGGCACCGTGTCGCGTCAGGTGTTCTGGCCCGTCCCCAACGTCGACAGCGTGCTCGTCGGCTTCGATCGGGATGCCGAGCCCCGTGGCAGCGAGGAGCACCGCCTCCGCACCTTCCAGATCGTGGATGCCGCTTTCCAGCAGCGTCGCAAGATGCTCCGCCAGGCGTTGTCCGGCGTGTTGGGGGGAACCGCGGCCGAGGCGTCGGCGCAGCTGGAGGCCGCGGGCGTCGACCCCACCCTCCGCGGCGAGCAGCTCACGGTCGACGACTACGCCCGCATCGCCGCACCCATCGCGTGAGTCGCCAGGATTTGTCGCCTGGCGGCCCGCCGCGGCGACAAATCCTGGCGACTCACGCGGGCGGGTATCGGGTGAATTCTCGCCGTGTTCATCACGCGTTCCCGAAACACGTCTGTAACATTTCGAGCTGACCGGGAGCATCACGCCGGTGACGAGGCCGTACCCGACGGCCCGAGAGGATCGAGATGCGCTACGCCGAGTACCCCCGAGCCGAACGGGTGCTGCTGCACCTGAGCGACACCCACCTGCGTGCCGGTGGAGCCCCGCTCTACGACGGCGTGGACTCGGAGGCGTACCTCGCCCGCGCGGTCGCGTCGATCGAGGCGTCGGGGCTGCGCCCGCACGCGCTCGTGTTCACCGGCGACCTCGCCGACTTCGGCGAGGCCGATGCCTACGCCCGCGTGCGCGCGCTGGTCGAGCCGCTCGCCGAGCGCCTCGACACCCGCGTCGTGTGGGTCATGGGCAACCACGACGAGCGGTCCGCGTTCCGCGAAGCGCTGCTGCCCGACGACGTCGCCGAGAAGGCCGCGCCCGTCGACCGCGTCGACGAGTTCGACGGCCTGCGCATCGTCACCCTCGACACCTCTGTGCCGGGCGCCCACCACGGCGAGGTCACGGCCGCCCAGCGCGCGTGGCTCGCCGACGTCCTGTCGACCCCGGCCCCTCTGGGCACGATCCTGGCGATGCACCACCCTCCGGTCCCGAGCGTCCTCGACCTCGCGGCCTCGGTCGAGCTGCGCGACCAGCGCGACCTGGCCGACGTCCTGCGGGGGAGCGATGTGCGCGCGATCCTGGCCGGGCACCTGCACTATTCGACGTTCGCCACTTTCGCCGGCATCCCGGTGTCGGTCGCGTCGGCCACCTGCTACACGCAGGACCTGATGGTCCCGGTGGGGGGAACCCGGCCCCAGGATGCCGCGCAGGGGTTCAACATCGTGCACGTCTACGACGAGACGATCGTGCATTCGGTGGTTCCGCTGGCGGCGAGCGAAGCGTTGCAGTACGTGGACGCCGAGGAGTCCCAGCGTCGCCTCCGCGACGCCGGGATCGTGGTCCCGACTTCGCGGGCGCTCAGCGGGCGGGTGTCGCCGCCGACGACGCCGATCCCGATCCTGCACTGACCGCGGGCTTCTCCCACGGCGCGGCGACGGGGAAGTAGCGCTCCAGGCAGGCGCGCAGCGCCGGGACGCGCACCTCCTCGGGGATCTCGGGGACGCTGCCGTCGTTGAGGCAGAACATGTCGGTGTCGCGACGGGAGACGAGTCGCTCCATGGTGCGCAGCGAGTCGAGCTGCGTCGTCTGCACGTAACGCGTGCGGGGCTCCGTCGTCACAACAGCCCGGCCGGTGGCCAGCGCGTAGTAGTGGTACAGGCTGTTCGTCACCGAGATGTCGGTCGCCGCGCGGAAGCGGCTCGCCGCGGTGCGGGTGTAGTCGTCGGCGAACTCCGCCTCGAGCTCGAAGGCGACCGAGCGGCGCAACGGCGTCGCGCAGTGCTCGAGGTCGAGCGTGATGACCCGGCCGAATCGCTCCTTCAGGAGGGCGCGGTTGACGCGGAGCCCGTTGTCGTGACCCGAGCGCTCGATGTGCGCCGGACCACTGCCGATGCGGACGCCGCTCTCGACGAAACGGCTCACGCCGCCACCGCTGAAGAACAGCTCGGGGGTCACCGGTCGCCCGAAGAACATGTCGTCGTTGCTGTACAGGAAGTGCTCGGCGAGACCGGGGATGCGGTGCAGCTGCGCTTCGACGGCGTGCGAGTTGTGCGTGGGCAGCACCGAGGGGTCGGCGAAGAACTCCTCGCTGCGCACGACGGTGACCTTCGGGTGATCGGCGAGCCACTCGGGCGTGGGGGAGTCGGTCGCGATGAAGATGCGCCGCACCCAGGGGGCGTACATGTGGACGCTGCGCAGCGCGTAGCGCAGTTCGTCGACCTGGCGGTAGCGGGCGGCGTTGTCGTCGCCGTCGCCGACGACGTAGCCCTTCATGCGCGCGGCACGCTGGCGCTGGAACTCGCTGGACGAGCCGTCGACCCACGAGAAGACCATGTCGATGTCGGCGGTGAATTCGTTGGGGTGCGGGTCGAACATGCCCGAGACGGTGGTCCACCGTCGGCCGTAGCGCTCGACCTCGACCAGATCGAGGTCGGCCGTGGCGAAGCGGCGGCGGGTGAGGGCGCTCGGACGCGGCGCCTCGACGGTGGTGTCGCCGAAGCGCCACAGCTCCAGGCGCGGGGCGAGCGACGCGCCGTATCGGTAGGACCCCTCGGTCGACGTGCGCGGACGGAACACGGCGTAGGCCTGCACCGACCCGGGCGCGGGCTGCACGCTGTGGGCGGGGACGGGGTCCTCCCCGCGGGCCTTGAGGTACACCGGGCCCAGATCGGGATCGCGAAGTGCATCGACCGCCCGCTCGCCGTCGACGGTGTCGACCACGAGCTTCGGGCGGCGGTTCGCGTCGCGCACGAGCAGCACCCGCACGCCGGCCGCCTCGATGGCCGCAGCGGCCGTCAGCAGGTCGTCCTGCTCCGCCATCGCAGGGGTGGCGGTGTCGTCGACGACGTGGAGGATGCCGTCGTGCATGCGGATGTCGGAGCGGGACAGCAGGGCGCGCCAGGGGTCGGTGTCGTTCGACAGGGGGACCATCGGGCGCATGCTGCCTCCTCGGGGGGATGGATGACGGATCCCGCAACCGTAGGGTTCCGGGGTTTCGACGACGTTTCGGCGGCGGCGCCGAACGGTGGGGAGCGGAGCGCTACTGTCGAAGAGTGACTCTCATCGCCCGCTCCGGCCCGGACCTCCCCGTACCGCCTTGCGAGCGACGGCGGGAAGCGGGCCGACACACCAGTTTCGCACACCCCGAGCCCGTCGAAGAGCGAGGTTGACGATGGCGTCGCACCCCCCGGCATCCGTCCGCGTCCGTGCCCCCGGGAAGATCAACGTCTTCCTCGAGGTGGGCGACGTGCAGGACGACGGTTACCACGAACTCGCGACCGCGTTCCAGGCGGTCTCGCTCTACGAGGAGCTGACGGCGACCCCCGCCGACGACATCACACTCGAGGTCGCGGCCCGGGGGCCGGTCGACGTGGAGGGAGTGCCCACCGACGACCGCAATCTCGCCGTGCGCGCGGCACGTCTGCTGGCTCAGACCGCCGGCATCGACCGCGGCGCCCATCTGTCGATCCGCAAAGCGGTCCCGGTGGCCGGTGGCATGGGCGGCGGCTCGGCCGACGCAGCCGCGGCGCTCGTCGCGTGCGACGCCCTGTGGGGGCTGGGGATGCCGACGAGCGAGCTCGCGCGTCTGGCGGCGCGTCTCGGAGCGGACGTGCCCTTCGCGCTGCTCGGCGGGACCGCGGTCGGGACGGGGCGCGGAGACGAACTCAGCCCGGCCCTGGCGCGCGGGCGCTTCGACTGGGTGCTCGTGCCGAACGACGAGGGCATGTCGACGCCGGTCGTCTACGGCGAGCTCGACGCCCATCGCGAGCGGCACGCGGTCGACATCGGTCCGGCGCCGCGGGTGCCCGCGGTCGACCCCGACGTGCTGCACGCGTTGCGCCAGGGCGACGCGCGCATGCTGGCCGCGACGCTGCGCAACGATCTGCAGGCGCCGGCGCTGCACCTGCGCCCCGACCTGGCGCGGGTGCTCGAGCGCGGCGAGAGCTCGGGAGCGCTCGCGGGGCTGGTCTCGGGCTCGGGACCCACGCTGGCGTTCCTCGCCGCCGACGAGTCCTCGGCGATCGACCTGCAGGTGACGTTGAGCGCCGCGGGCCTGGTGGCTCTGCACGTGCACGGGCCCGTCCCGGGCGCGCGGGTGGTCTGACCCCGACGACGGTTTCCCTTCGACGGGCTCCGGGACCCGGTGCGGGGGAAGGGACAGCCGAGGGTCGGGCGACCGGTCCCTTCGACAGGCTCAGGGACCTGGCGCGGGGCGGTTCCCGGTCCTTCGACCGGCGAAGCCGCCGGAGCGCGGCACCCTAGCCCAGGTCGACACACGGGGCAATCTTCGCAATCCGTACCGACGGCCTCGCTAGCCTCGACCGAGGTGGACCGACACCGCTGGGCGCCGTGCCCGCGGGCGCCACGGAGGGGGTATCCCATGAAGGCAGTGCTCGACGGCGTCGTGATCGCCGAGGCCGACCGCGACGACCTGGCCTCGATCGAGGGCAACTGGTACTTCCCGCCCCAGTCGGTGCGCGAGGGCGCGCTGTCGCAGAGCCCCACGCCGTACACCTGCCCCTGGAAGGGCGCTGCGCAGTACTGGAACATCTCCCTCGACGGCGCCGAACTGAGCGACGGCGCCTGGTCGTACCCCAACCTGCGCCCGGGTGCGGTGGACCGCGTGGGCAAGGACTTCGCCGGCTACGTGGCCTTCGATCGCAAGGTCGTGGTCTCCGACTGAGTCGGATCAGCGCATGATCGAATTCTCGGCCGTCTCGAAGGTCTTCCCCGACGGCACCCGCGCCGTCGACGACTTCCACCTCGTCATCCCGTCTCGGAAGACGACGGTGTTCGTCGGGTCCTCCGGCTGCGGCAAGACGACCCTGCTCCGCATGATCAACCGGATGGTCGAGCCCTCGTCGGGCACCATCACGATCGACGGCGACGACATCGGCGGCAAGCCCGCCGTGCAGCTGCGCCGCAGCATCGGGTACGTGATGCAGAACTCCGGCCTGCTGCCGCACTTCACCGTCGCCGACAACATCGCGACCGTCCCGGTGCTCCAGGGGCAGAACCGCAAGACCGCCCGTACCCGGGCGCTCGAGTTGATGAAGACCGTGGGGCTCGACACCGCGATGGCCGACCGCTACCCGAGCCAGCTCTCGGGCGGTCAGCAGCAGCGCGTCGGCGTCGCCCGCGGGCTCGCGGCCGACCCGAACATCCTCCTCATGGACGAGCCGTTCGGCGCGGTCGACCCGATCGTCCGCGACGAGCTGCAGCAGGAGCTGATCCGTCTGCAGAGCGAGATCGGCAAGACCATCGTGTTCGTCACGCACGACATCGACGAGGCCTTCCTCCTGGGCGACCAGGTCGTCATCCTCGAGAAGGGCGCGAAGATCGCCCAGGTCGGCACGCCGAGCGAGATCGTCGAGAACCCGGCGTCCGACTTCGTCGCCAGCTTCATCGGAGCAGTCAAGGGCAAGCGGGCCCTCCACCTCAAGCAGACGGCCACCGGCACGGTCGTCGTGGACGCCGAGGGTCGCACACAGGGCGCCCTGGTGGAGGACTCCCGCCCGTGACCTGGGTCGTCAACAATCTCGACCTCATCGGCGAGCTGACGCTGGTGCACCTGCGCCAGAGCCTCATCGCGCTCATCGCGGGTTTCGTGCTGAGCGTCCCTCTGGGCTGGGTCGCCTGGCGCTACCGTCTCGTGCGCAGCGGCGTCATCACGATCACCGGGCTGCTCTACACGATCCCCTCGCTCGCCCTGCTCATTCTCGTACCCGTCGTGACCGGCTGGTACAGCATCGTCAGCGAGACGAACCTCATCGTCGCGCTCGCCATCTACGCGGTCGCGATCCTGGTCCGCGCGGTCGCCGACGGTCTCGATTCGGTGGATGCCGGGGTCCGCCAGGCCTCCACGGCCATGGGCTATGGCTCGTTCCGCCGGTTCTGGGCGGTGGAGTTCCCGCTCGCCGGTCCCGTCGTCCTCGCGGGTCTGCGCGTGGCCTCGGCGAGCACGATCGCGCTGGCCACGGTCGGCATCCTGGTCGGCATCCAGAACATCGGCTACCTGTTCACGAACGGTCTGCAACGGCGCATCATCCCGGAGGTGTTCGCGGGGATCGTCGCGATCGTCGTGCTGGCGCTGCTGATCGATCTTCTCCTCGTCGTCGCGGGCCGGCTGCTCATGCCGTGGACGCGGGCGACCAAGAACGTCTCCCGTCAGGGTACTCGGACGGCGGTGAAGGCATGAACCTCCTCGGCGACGCCATCGGCTGGATCTTCTCGGGCGACCCCGGTCGCGGCTTCGACCCCATTCCGCTCGCGATCGGCGTGCAGCTGCTCTACACGCTCGTGGCGATCCTCATCGCAGGCGCGATCGCGATCCCGCTCGGGTGGTACATCGGCCACACCGGCAAGGGGCGCGAGATCGCCGTCGCCGCGTCGGGCGCCGCGCGCGCGATACCGTCGTTCGGTCTGCTGATCCTGCTCACGCTGCTGCTGGGCGTGCTGCACAAGCCCGAGGCGGCGATCATCTCGTTCGTGGTCCTCGCGATTCCCTCGCTCCTCGCGGGTGCCTACACCGGCTTCGAGGCCATCGACCGCCGGGTCATCGACGCGGGCCGGTCGATGGGAATGACCGAGACGCAGATCCTCTGGCGCATCGAGGTGCCGCTCGGTCTCCCGCTGCTGGTCGGCGGCATCCGTGCGGCCACGCTGCAGGTGCTCGCCACCGTCACCATCGCCGCCTACATCGGGCTCGGCGGACTCGGGCAGTACATCATCGCCGCGATCCCGCTGCGCCGCTTCGACATCCTCATCGGCGGCGCCATCCTCGTCGCCGTTCTCGCGCTCGTCATCGACGGCCTGTTCGCGCTCCTCCAACACCTCGTCGTCCCGCGCGGCATCCGTGCCGCCGGCGCCGCGCAGCCGCAGCGGCGCTCCGCCCGGCAGCGGCGCGCCGAGGCCATCGCCGTGGGCGCTCCCGCCGCGCCTCCGGCGACTCCCTGACCCACCCGAATCCCGATCACCAGAAAAGAGAGCATCCATGTTCACAGCACGAACCCGGAAGGGCCTCGGTCTCTTCGCCGGCCTCGCGGCCGCCTCGCTCGCCCTCGCCGGTTGCAGCGGCGGATCCAGCGACCCGCTCAGCAACGACGGTGGCGACGGCGGCGACTCGTCGTCGACGATCGTCGTCGGCTCGCAGGCCTACTACTCGAACGAGATCATCGCCGAGATCTACGCGCAGGCCCTCGAGAGCGCCGGCATGACCGTCACGCGCCAGTTCCAGATCGGTCAGCGCGACGCGTACATCCCGCTGCTCGAGGACGGCTCGGTCTCGGTGTTCCCCGAGTACACCGGCAACCTCCTGCAGTTCTTCGACGCCGAGACCACCGCCCGCACCGCCGACGAGGTCTACGCGGCCCTCCCGGACGCCCTCCCCGAGGGCCTCGAGGTGCTCGACCAGTCGTCGGCCACCGACCAGGACTCCTACACGGTCACCTCGGCGTTCGCCCAGGCCAACGGCCTGACCACCATCGCCGACCTCGCCAAGGTCACCTCGGGCCTCACCCTCGGCGGCAACGCCGAGCTCGCCGAGCGCCCCTACGGCCCCGAGGGTCTGCAGTCGACCTACGGCGTGAACGTGCAGTTCTCGCCCACGGGTGAGACCACCGTCGACGACCTGGTCGCCGGCACCATCCAGGTCGCCAACGTCTACACCGCCGACCCGCGCATCCAGACCGACGACCTCGTCACGCTGACCGACCCGAAGGGCCTGTTCCTCGCGTCGAACGTCGTGCCGGTCGTCAACTCCGACGTCGCCTCGCAGGTGTCGGACGTGCTCAACAAGGTCAGCGCGGCGCTCACGCCCGAGGGCCTGGTCGAGCTGAACGTGAAGTCGACGGTCGACCAGGAGTCGCCGGAGAACATCGCCAAGGAGTGGCTCGCCGCCAACGGCTTCTGAGCCCACCCGTTCTTGCGGGGCCGTCCGGATGTCCGGGCGGCCCCGCTGTGTTCCGTGGGGGGATGCCGTCCGGATTCCGGGCGGCCCCGCCGTGTGTCGTGGGGGGCGTCCGGATTCCGGGCGGCCCCGCCGTGGTTCGTGGGGATCCCGCCCGGGCGGCCCCGCCGTGTCGCCCGGAGCAGATACCGTCCGGCCGGCGTCTCCCGTGACCGCGGGTCGCCTACCCTGGAACGGATATGGCACATCTGCTCGGGGGCGAAGCCCTGCACCTGGAATACCCGACCAAGGTCGTCTTCGACTCCGTCTCGCTCGGCGTGAACGAGGGCGACCGGATCGGCATCGTCGGACGCAACGGCGACGGCAAGTCGAGCCTGCTCGGCATGCTGGCCGGCATCCGCGAGCCCGACAGCGGTCGCGTGACCGTGCGCGGGGGAGTGACGGTCGGCGTGCTCGACCAGCAGGACACCCTCGACGACGACGACACGATCGGCCACGCCGTGGTCGGCGACCGTCCCGAGCACGAGTGGGCGGGCGACGCCCGCACCCGTGACGTCATCGCGGGCCTGCTCGGCGACCTGCCCTGGGACGCCCGACTCGGCGACCTCTCGGGCGGCCAGCGCCGTCGCGTCGCGCTGGCGAAGCTGCTCTCGGGCGACTGGGACGTGCTGTTCCTCGACGAGCCCACCAACCACCTCGACGTCGAGGCCATCACCTGGCTCGCCGGCCACCTCAAGAAGAGATGGGCCCCGTCCGCGGGCGGCTTGCTCGTCGTGACCCACGACCGGTGGTTCCTCGACGAGATCTGCACCATGACCTGGGAGGTCCACGACCGGATCGTCGAGCCG
Source organism: Microbacterium sp. PRF11 (assembly GCF_031844085.1). Classification (NCBI taxonomy): domain Bacteria; kingdom Bacillati; phylum Actinomycetota; class Actinomycetes; order Micrococcales; family Microbacteriaceae; genus Microbacterium; species Microbacterium sp. PRF11. The sequence continues at coordinate 36,138 of NZ_JAUZUP010000007.1, read as the reverse complement.
TTCGAGGGCGGGTACGCCGCGTACATCCTGCAGCGCGTCGAGCGCGATCGTCAGGCGGCATCCATCGAACAGCGCCGGCAGAACCTCGCCCGCAAAGAGCTCGCGTGGTTGCGCCGTGGGGCGCCGGCGCGCACCTCGAAGCCGAAGTTCCGCATCGACGCGGCGAACGAGCTGATCGCCGACGTGCCCGAGATCCGCGACAAGGTGGCGCTGCAGTCGCTCGCCGTCTCGCGCTTGGGCAAAGACGTGGTCGACCTGCTCGACGCGGGGGTGGCCTACGGCGACCACACGGTGCTCAGAGATGTGGAATGGCGCATCGCGCCCGGGGAGCGCACCGGCATCCTGGGGGTCAACGGCGCCGGCAAGTCGACCCTGTTGAGCCTGGTCACCGGCTCGCTCGAGCCCACGAGCGGGCGGGTGAAACGCGGCAAGACGGTCAAGGTGGCCACCCTCACCCAGCGCCTCGACGAACTCGAGCAGCACCTGAACGATCCCGTGCGCGTGGTCATCGCGGGGTTGCGCACGACCTACTCCTTCGGTGCCGGGTCGAAGGCCCAGGAGCTCACCCCGGGGCAGCTGCTGGAGCGCTTGGGCTTTTCGAACGCCCAGCTCTCGACGCCCGTGAAAGACCTGTCCGGCGGGCAGAAGCGCCGCCTGCAGCTGCTGCTGGTGCTGCTCGACCAGCCGAACGTGCTGATCCTCGACGAGCCGACCAACGACCTCGACACCGACATGCTCGCGGCGATGGAAGACCTGCTCGACTCGTGGTCGGGCACGCTCATCGTCGTGTCGCACGACCGGTACTTCCTCGAGCGCGTCACCGACCAGCAGTACGCGATCCTCGACGCGAAGCTCCGCCACCTCCCCGGCGGTGTCGACGAGTACCTGCGGCTGCGTTCGATCCAGGATGCCGAGCCCTCCCGGCCCGCGCAGACGGGTGGCGCTGCGCCGGCTCCGGGTCTGCAGGGCGCCGAGCTCCGGGCCGCGCAGAAGGAGGCCTCCGCCACCGAGCGGCGCATCGAGAAGCTCCAGCAGCAGATCGACAAGGCCAAGGCCGCTCTCGCCGACCACGACCAGGCGGACTACGTCGGTCTCGGCAAAGAGATGCAGCGCATCTCGGGCTTGGAGGCCGAGCGCGACGAGCTCGAGATGCAGTGGTTCGAGCTCACCGAGGCGATCGGCTGAGCCGGCGCCGGCCGAGCCGGTGAGCGGAGGGGAATCGGGCAGCGGAGGACGTTCGGTGCCGTGACCGTCCTCCGCCGACCGGATCTTCTCCGCTCACCGCGCCTCGGCGCTCAGCGCACCGACACGAAGATCGGGTTGGTGTAGAGCCAGGTGTCCAGCCACGGGTTGCCCTGCCCCGGCGCGTGCGGCTGCGGGGCGCGCGGGTCGACCTCGGCGCCGCGCGGGCCGGTGCCGTTCACCCGGCCGTCGGAACCGCGCACGCGCACGTAGCCGTCGACGTCGACCGTGCCCACCGGGATCACGAGCTGGAACGGCGAGCCACTGCGGTCGCTCACGTCGCGCAGCTCGATCACGCGGGTCTTGGGCGCCACCATCGTGTCGCGGTCGCCGACGGGGCCGGTGATCTCGCCGCGGATGACGTCGAGGTGCGCGAGACGCGGCAGGATGCCGGCGGAGTTGCGCTGCGTGGTCGGCTCGACGTCGATCACGAGCTCCACCTTCGTCCCGCGCGGCACGCGCAGGGTGCCGCCGAGGGTGGCGGTGTTCGCGGTGTCGTCGGCGGCGCGGAGCGTCACCGACAGACCGGCGACGAGGTGGCCGTGGTCGACCCACATCCGCCCGGCTCGCACCGCGTCGAGGACGGCGGCGTGCGTGCGGGCGGTGGCGCCCACGTGGGTGCGGCTGAATTCTCCCGGCCACAGATCGCTCCCGCCCTGCGGCGTCGCCGTCGACACGGGGTCGGGGCGGCGCCCCGCGCGGTTGAAGTTGGCCAGCGTGGCTCCGTTGTCCCACCCCGTGCCGGTGGGGAAGTCGCCCACCCGGGTGTTGTCGAAGTTCTTCAGGTGCAGATCGCTGTTCGTCGTGATCCACCAGCGGCGGCCCTCGCTCAGCAGCGCGTCCCACATGCCGCCGACGACGGCGGTCATCCAGTCGAAGCCGCCGTGCGCGCGGTAGGCCTCGGCGGGGAACCCGGGGAAGGAGTAGTCGCTGCGCGAGTTCTCGTACTCGCCGCGCTGGGAGCGGTCCGTGGTGTTGGCGGCGAGGCCCGACGCCTGGGCACCCGGCGCGCCCTCGAAGCCGAGGAACACGTCGGGGTCGGCATCCTGCCACGCGCGCAGCTCGCCGGGGGAGTCGATGCCCAGTCGGCTCGGGTGGTTCGCGAGCACCAGCACGTCGTCGACCACGCCGCTCTTGCGCTGCTGACCGAGCCACCGGATGCCGTCGACCGCGTGCTGCAGCCAGTCGGCGGCGTCGCTGGTGCCGGGGCGGGGCTTCTCCCATTTGTTGAGCTTGCCGTCGTAGTCGAGCTCGAAGCGGCGCAGCACCTGCGTGACGCGAGGACCGGGTGCCACGAGCACCGTTCCGTGCTCCGCGGCGGGGATGTACCACTCGAGGCCCTGGAACACGAGCAGGTCGGGCCGCGCGGTGCGCGCCGCCTCGATCTCGCGCGCCGCGTTGAAGACGCCGCCCACGTTCGCGTGCCCGAGGTTGCTGTGCTCGGTGAAGGCGATGGCATCCACTCCGAAGCGCTGAGCCTGATCGAGGATCGTCGTCATCGCGTACTTCGCGTCGTGCGAGTAGACCGAGTGCACGTGGTGGTCGAACACGAGCCAGCTGAGCTTCGAGGGATCGGCCGGCGTCGTCGCGGCGGCCGCCTGGGCGCTCGCGACCGCGGCGGGGCCGAACGACGACGCGGCCGAAGCGGTGGTGACGGCGGCCGCGGCGGCGGCCAGGAAGGTGCGGCGCGAGAGGCCGGAGTGCGTGGGAGAGGACATCGCTGACTTTCGTGAGGAGGGTCGCCGGGAACGTATGCGCGGCGGGTGAATGCGAGGTGGCCGGTCGATGATGTTGACGTCATCATCCGTTCACCGGCCGGATCATCCGGTGCGGCACAGTCCCTCGCGTCCGCAGAACCCGCCTCGACCGAGAGCCGCCATGTCGTCCAGCACCCCCTCCCTCCGCCTCCTTCCCGTCGCCGCGATCGCCGTCGCGGCGCTGCTCCCGCTGGGTGCCGCCGGAGCGTCCGCCACGACCGCGGACGAGCTCGTGATCCGGGATGCCGCGGGCGCGGCGATCTACGCGGGCGACGCCACCGCCTACCCGTCGTTCGCCACGGGGGAGGCGAGCGGCGGGTGCCCGGCGGGCGTGCGCGACGGCGCCCGGCTGACGGTGACGCCCGTCGGCGGCAGCGCCGTCGTCGCGTCGGCCACCGTCCCCGCGAGCGCGGGGACGGTCGTCGTGCCTATGGCGTCGTCGTTCGCCGAACTCATCCCCGCCGGAACGGGCTCCGCGGCGCTCTCCGTCGAGTGCCTCGCCCTCAGCGGTGGGGTGCCGTCGACGGTCACGCCCGTGGCGACCGTCACCGTCACGTTCGCGGGGGCCCGGTGGTCCATCCCCGGCGCGCCCACCGCGACGCCGACGCCGACCCCGACGGCGACCCCCTCGTCGACCCCGACCCCCACGACGGGTGCCCCGAGCGCCTCGCCGTCTCCCTCGGCATCCGTCTCGATCGCGCCGACCGCGTCGGCGACTCCCGCGCCGGCAGCGGGCGGTGCGAACCTCGCCGTGACGGGCGGCTCGATCGCGGCGGGGGCGGGTCTGCTCGCTGCCGCGGCCGTGGTGACCGGTCTCGCGCTGCGCCGTCGTCGCCGCGAGCGCACCGAGGCCTGACCCGCCGAGCGCCGCTGGACGGCACGGGCGTCCCGCGGCGCCCGTGCCGTCGCGCACGTGACCGGCCCGCGGGCCGTGCGGCTACGCTCGGCGGAACGTGCTCAGTGCACGGCGTACTCGAGGAGCACGATGAACACGCCGAGACACGCGGTGGCCACCGCGCCGACCAGACGCATCGGGATCGACGCCTTGCGCCGCGCGTAGGCGCCGTACCCGAGCAGGCCGAGCACGGCGAAGGTCGCCCACATGCACGCCTCGAAGGCGTCGGGGACGGGGACTCCGGCGATGCCCGCGTACACGAGCACGAGGATCGCCGGCACCGAGGCGTAGAGCATGCCGGAGCCGTGCCGCAGACCCTGGCGGGTGGCCCGGCGCAGACCGTGCGCGGCGTGCTCCGTGAGCGTGTGCGCGAAGACATGCGCGATGAAGAACACCACGAGCGAAGTGACGGCGCTCTCCAGCACCTCCCACACCGAGTCGGTGTGGTCGTCGGCGATCGAGACGAAGGCCGCGAAGACGATCAGGCCGTAGATGGCGGCGGGGGAGCGGAACCGCACGTCGAACCACGCGAGGACGCGGGCGAGGTGCGACGGCCGCGTGACGGGGGCGCTCATGCGTCGAACCCGAGGCTGAGCTTGCGCAGCAGCGTCGCGAGCCGGTCCCGGTCGCCCCGGGCCAGCCCGTCCAGCAGCAGCGCTTCGGCGTCGACCAGGCGGGTGATGGCGGCGTCCACGCGCACCCGGCCGTCCTCGGTCAGGGTCACCAGGATGCTCCGTCCATCGCCCGGGTCGGCCTCGCGGCGGACGAACCGGCGGGCGACGAGCCGGTCGATCCGGTTGGTCATGGTGCCGCTGGAGACCAGCGTCTGCTGCAGGAGCTGCTTGGGGCTGAGCTGGTACGGCTCCCCGGCACGGCGCAGGGCCGACAGCACGTCCCACTCCCACGACTCGATGTCGCTGCGGCGGAATGCCTCCTTGCGGGCGTTGTCGAGGTGCCGCGACAAGCGTGCCACGCGGGAGAGCACCTCGAGCGGCGAGAAGTCGAGATCGGGGCGCTGGCGCATCCAGGCCTCGACGATGCGGTCGACTTCGTCGCTGTCCCTGGTCACGGTCTCATTATGGCGACAAGGCGACGCGCGTGACGGCGGGCGCGAACGCCGGCGGGCGAGGTCTGGCAGACTTGACCGGTGCCCGCGGGCACGGTCCGCCGTGGTGTAACGGCAGCACGACAGCCTTTGGAGCTGTTAGGTCTAGGTTCGAATCCTGGCGGCGGAGCATGACCTCACCGACCGAGCTCGCCGTCGTCGTCCTCGCTGCGGGCCAGGGCACCCGCATGCGTTCCCGCCTCCCGAAGGTGCTGCACCCGGTGGGCGGTCGTCCGCTCGTCGGCCACGTGCTCGACACCGCGGCATCCCTCGATCCGGCGCGCATCGTGGTCGTCGTCCGCCATGAGCGCGAACTCGTCGCGCAGGCGGTGTCGGAGCTCGCCCCGGGCGTCGTGGTCGTCGACCAGGACGAGGTGCCCGGCACCGGCCGCGCCGTCGAGGTCGCGCTCGACGCGCTCGGGGACTTCGACGGCGACATCCTGGTGCTCAGCGGCGACGTGCCGCTGCTCGAGACCGGCACCCTCACCGAACTGCTCGCGACGCACCGCACCGGGGGCAGCGCGGTCACGCTGCTCACCGCCCGGGTCGACGAGCCCTTCGGCTACGGGCGCATCCTCCGCGACGACAGCGACGGCGTGCGTCGCATCGTCGAGCAGAAGGACGCGTCGACCGACGAGGCCGCGGTGAACGAGATCAACGTCGGCGTCTACGCCTTCCGCGCGGCCGCGCTGCGCACGCAGCTCGCGCTCGTCGGCACGGCCAACGCGCAGGGCGAGAAGTACCTCACCGACGTCATCGGGCTGCTCCGCGATGCGCAGCTGGGAGTTGCGGCATCCCTCACCCCCGACGCTTCGGCGGCTCTGGGCGTCAACGATCGCGTGCAGCTGTCGGAGGCCGGGCGCACCCTCAACGCGCGCACGGTGCGCCGCTGGCAGCTCGAGGGCGTGACCGTCATCGACCCCGCCACGACCTGGATCGACGTCACCGCCACGCTCGCCCCCGACGTGACGATCCTGCCCAACACCCACGTGCGGGGGGCGACCGTCATCGGCTCCGGCGCCACGATCGGCCCCGACACCTCGCTCGTCGACTGCGAGATCGGCGAGGACGCCACCGTGACCCGCACCGACGGGACGCTCGCCGTCGTCGAAGCGGGCGCCACCGTCGGACCCTTCGCGTACCTGCGCGCGAACGCGCGCGTGGGCGTCAACGGCAAGGTCGGCACCTTCGTCGAGGTCAAGAACTCCTCGATCGGCGAGGGGAGCAAGGTCCCGCACCTGTCGTACATCGGCGACACCGACATCGGCCGCGGCGTCAACCTCGGCGCGGGCGCCATCACCGCCAACTACGACGACCTCGCCAAACACCGCACCGTCATCGGCGACGAGGTGCACAGCGGCTCGCACAACGTCTTCGTCGCGCCGGTTACGATTGGAGACGGCGCCAAGACGGGTGCCGGCGCGGTGATCCGCAAGGACGTCCCGGCCGGCGCATTGGCTCTGAGTGTCGCCCCTCAGCGCAACATCGAGGGGTGGGTCGAGAAGAACCGACCGGGCACCGCAGCGGCCGACGTGGCCGCGCGGGCTCGGGCTGAACAGGAAGCGCGCGATGGCTCGTAAGAAGAACCGTGTAGATCTCGACCGCGACAACGGCATCGCCCCCGGGCTCGTCGCCAAGACCAAGAAGCGGCTCGTCGTCGCTTCGGGCCGGTCGCACCCCGAGCTCGCCGCGCAGGTCGCGCAGCACCTCGGCACCGAGCTCGCCCCCACCGAGCACCGCACCTTCGCGTCGGGTGAGATCTACACCCGCTTCGAGGTGTCGATCCGCGGGTGCGATGTGTTCGTGGTGCAGTCGTTCGGTCCGCCGGTCAACGAGTGGCTCATGGAGCTGCTCATCATGCTCGACGCGCTCAAGCGCGCCTCGGCCAAGCGGGTCACGGTCGTCGCACCGTACTTCCCGTACTCCCGTCAAGACAAGAAGGGCCGCGGTCGCGAGCCCATCAGCGCGCGCCTCGTCGCCGACCTGCTGAAGACCGCCGGCGCCGACCGCATCATGAGCGTCGACCTGCACGCCGCGCAGATCCAGGGCTTCTTCGACGGTCCCGTCGACCACCTCTTCGCCAAGCCCGTGCTGCTCGAGCACTTCGAGCAGGGCCTCACCGGCGAGGATCGCGAGACCCTCACCGTCGTGTCTCCCGACATGGGTCGCGTGCGCGTGGCCGACACGTGGTCCGACAGCCTGGGCGCCCCGCTCGCGATCATCCACAAGCGTCGCGACCCGAAGGTCGCCAACCAGGTCTCGGTGCACGAGATCGTGGGTGACGTGAAGGGGCGAACCTGCCTCCTCGTCGACGACATGATCGACACCGGCGGCACCATCCAGAAGGCCGCGCAGGCGCTCAAGGCGAACGGGGCGCGCAAGGTCATCGTCGCCGCGACCCACGCGATCTTCAGCGACCCCGCCGTCGAGCGCCTCCAGGATGCCGCGATCGACCAGGTCGTGGTCACCGACACCGTTCCGATCTCCGCCGAGCGTCGGTTCGAGCGTCTCACCGTGCTGCCGATCGCTCCGCTCCTCGCGCGCGCGATCCACGAGGTCTTCGAGGACGGCTCGGTCACGAGCATGTTCGGCGGCGACGCGTAAGCGTTCCCGGCCCACTGACTCAGCCGTCTCCCGTTCCGGGAGGCGGCTGAGCCTCTTCGGGGCGGGTTCGGCGCAGCGCGCTCACAGCCGGCACAAAAGAATGAACCCGGGTGCCGCCAAGGTCGTGTCCCTACCGTGAGCACGAACGCGCCGCGAGGCACGACCGAAGGAGGACCCTCATGATCCGCACCACAGCCGTACCCCGTCCCGTCCGCATCGGCACCGCTCTGCTGGGCGTCGCCGGGATCGCCACCCTCGCCGGGTGTTCGGGCGGCGCGAGCACCGACTCCGCGGCGCCCGCCGAGAGCGCCGCCGCCCCGGCGGCCACCTCCGCCCCCACGTCGAGCGCGGCCGCGGGCGGCTCGAGCGCCTCGGGCACCTATACGGACGGCACCTACGAGGCGACCGGCCAGTACGCCACCCCCGAGAGCGTGGAGACCGTGGACGTCACGCTGACGATCGCCGGAGACACCGTCACGGCGGTCGAGGTGACCGGCGACCCGCAGGCCGCCGAGTCCAAGCGCTACCAGAGCGAGTTCATCGGCGGCATCAAGGACGAGGTCGTGGGCAAGAAGCTCGACGAGATCTCGGTCAGCAAGGTCGCCGGCTCCTCGCTGACCAGCGGCGGCTTCAACAAGGCCGTCGACGAGATCAAGTCCGAGGCCAAGGCCTGACGAACATGAGCATTCCGGTTGCGACGGGTTCGACCTGGACCTTCGACGCGATCGGCACGTCGTGGGCGATCGAGACGGCGGATCCGCTGTCCTCGAGCGCCCGCGACGCCGTGTCGTCCCTCGTCGAGCGGTTCGACCGCGAGTGGTCGCGGTTCCGCGATGATTCGCTCGTCTCGTCGCTCGCCGAGGGGCGCACGGCATCCATCCCCGCCCCGGAAGACGCGGATTCCATGCTCTCGCTCTACCGCGAGCTCGCCGCCGCGACCTCCGGCGCGGTGAACCCGTTGGTCGGCGACTCGCTCGCGCGTCTCGGGTACGACGCCCGCCTGACTCTCGCGGCGTCGGGGGACGCGCAGCCGGCTCCGGCGTGGGACGAGGTCCTCCGCTGGGATGCCCATCATCTGCGGGTCACGACGCCCGCGACCATCGACGTGGGGGCGCTCGGCAAGGGGCGCCTGGTCGACCTCGTCCTCGAGGCCGTGCGCGTCCACGCCGAGGGCGATGTCGTGGTCGACGCCTCCGGCGACCTCGCCGCCCGCGGTACCCCGGTCCGTGTCGGCCTCGAGCATCCCTACGACCCCACGCGCGCGATCGGCGTCGTCACGGTGACCGATGCGGCCCTCTGCGCCTCGGCCATCAACCGTCGCGCGTGGGGGAACGGCCTGCATCACGTGCTCGACGCCCGCACCGGCGCTCCCGTGCGGGCGTACGCCGCGACCTGGGCCCTCGCCGACACCGCGATGCGCGCCGACGCTCTCGCCACGGCGCTGTTCTTCGACGGCGGCCCCGAGCTCGCGGCATCCTGGGACTGCTCCTGGGTCCGCATGCGCACCGACGGCCGCGTCGAATGGTCGCCCGGATTCTCGGGCGAGATCTTCTCCTGACCCCGTTCCATCCCCCGAAGGGTTCCTCATGAGCACCACGCTCACCGCCGGCTCGACCCGGGTCCTCGGCCTCATCGGACGTGTGTCGATGTACCGGCTCGTCCTCGCGTCGCTGGGCCTGCTCGCCGTCGTCTCGCTCGTGCTGTCGTTCGCGGGACTGGTGGTGCCGCAGCCGCTCGAGCTGGTCGCGAGCGTCGTGGTGCTCGCCGTGGCGTGCGCGCTCACCGACCTGGTCGCGCAGAGCCTGCTCCGGATGCCGCGCCGTCTGGAGTCCTCGCTGATCACCGCGGGGATCCTGCTGTTCGTCCTGCGCCCCTCGGTCGAGCCGATGGGCCTGGCCGGTCTCGCACTCGCCGGTGTCGTGGCATCCGCGTCGAAGTATCTCCTCCTGTGGCGCGGGCGGCACGTCTTCAACCCCGCCGCCACCGGTGCGACGGTGCTGACGATCGTGAGCATCTGGGCCCCCGACCTCGGCTCGTCCGCCTGGTGGGTCGGCTCGCCCTGGCTGGCGGCCACGGTGCTGGTCCTCGGCGTCCTGCTGCTGCTGAGGACGGACAAGCTGCCGATCGTGGTCGTCTTCTGGATCGTCGCGATGGCCGTCGCGTTCCTCCGTACGAGCGTGCAGTTCCAGGCGGCCGGGTTCCCGGTCGACGTACCTGCCGTGCTGATGCAGGTCGCGTTCTCGTCCCCCTTCCTCTTCCTCGGCGCGTTCATGCTGTCGGAGCCGCTGACGCTCCCGCCGCGTCGTGCGCAGCAGTACCTCGTGGCGATCCTCGTCGGCGTCCTCGCCGGGTGGCCGCTGCCGGTCGGTGAGATCACCCTCGGCCAGGAGCGCGCCCTCCTCGTCGGCAACCTCCTCGCCTTCCTCTTCTGCCTGCGCGCGGCCGTCCGTCTGCGGGTGGAGCGTCGCCGCGACGTGACCCCCACGGTGCGCGAGCTGTCCTTCCAGGCGGCACGCCCCTTCTCGTTCCGCCCCGGCCAGTACCTCGAGCTCGACGTGCCGCATCGCCGCCCCGACGCCCGCGGCACGCGCCGCGAGTTCTCGATCGTCTCGGCTCCCGAAGACCTGCCCGAGGTGCGCATCGCCTTCAAGGACGGCTCGCAGTCCTCGTACAAGCGGGCGCTCGCGGCGGTCGAGCCCGGATCGACGCTCGCGGTCACCGGCGTCTGGGGCGACTTCGTCCTCCCCTCGCGTCCGACGTCGCCCGTGCTGCTGGTCGCGGCCGGCATCGGGGTGACCCCGTTCGTGTCGCAGCTGCGCCACCTCGTCGCCACCGGTCAGGAGCGCGATGTCGTGCTCGTGTACGTCGTGTCCGAGGCGTCGGAGCTGGCATTCCGTGACGAGATCGCCGACAGCGGCATCCCCGTCGTCGTGTTCTCGCGCGACGAACCGCTCGACCTGCCCGCGCGGTGGGCGTGGGCGGGACCGGATCGAGTGGATGCCGAGGCGCTCTTGCGCGCCGTTCCCGACATCGCGCAGCGCTCGGCGTACGTCTCGGGCCCGCCGCGGCTCATCTCGGCGCTCGCCCCGGCGCTCGCGAAAGCCAGATCGCTCACCACGGACGCCTTTGCCGGCTACTGAACCGCGACAGGCAAGGTTCAGCCCTCCAACGTGAGACTGGCGTCCGGCGCCGCGAGAGGAGAAGGTGGGGGTATGCGCTCGACCTTCTTCTCCTCCGACCCCGTGGACGACGGTGACGGCGACCGCTTCGACGGGCGGTCCGAGCGGATCCCCTCGTTCGAGCCGCCGCGCGATGAGATCCCGGTCCTGTCGGGCCTTACCGGCCTGCTGGCACGCGGGAGCGACGTCGTCATCGCCCTCATGGGCGTACGCGTCTTCTCGGACGGCGTCGAGATCCTGTTCGATCGGCACCTCCGTCGCGGTGGACGCGACCCACGGGAGTGGCAGCTCGCGCAGATGGACTTCGCGGGGCACTTCGGGGTGGCCGACCGCACCCCGGGACGCCTGCGTTGGGGTTTGTCGCTGGGCGACGGTCAGCGGCTGCTCCTGGACGACCCGTTCGGGTTCCCAGATCCGCACCGCCACGACGCTCCGGCCGAGCCGCAGCGTCACACCGTGCGGATGACGGGTCAAGGCGGGTCGGGCGGGTCCGACGAGTACACGATGCATGACGGGCTGTGGCTGTGGCCGCTGCCGCCTGAGGGCCCACTCGACGTCGTCGTGCAGTGGACGACGTTCGGGGTTCCCGAGTCGCGATTCTCGCTCGACGGTGGCCACCTGCGTGCCCTGGCCGCCGAGGTACGTCCGCTGTGGGACTGACGGCCGTGGACGTGGCGGTCGCCGGCGTCGCGGCGGCGCCCGCCCCCGACGTCGAGGCGGCGAAGGCGGCGGTCAGGGAGCGCTGCGCCTGACCGCCGGCATCCGCGAGGTCACACCGGGTCGGCGGGCTTCGCCGGAAGCCGCACCTCGAACGTCGTGTCGCCGGGGGCGCTCCGCACGGTGATCGTGCCGCGGTGGGCGTCGACGATCGCGCGGGCGATCGAGAGGCCGAGGCCCGTTCCGCCGGTCTTGCGGTCGCGGGAGCGGTCGGCGCGGGCGAAGCGCTCGAACAGCTGGGAGGCCACCGACGGGTCGATCCCGGGCCCGTCGTCGTGGACGCGCAGCACCGCTTCGTCGCCCTCGTGGGCGACTGACACGTTCACCTCGCTGCCGGCCGGGGTGTGCGTGCGGGCGTTCGCCAGCAGGTTCGCGACCACCTGGTGCAGGCGCGAGGCATCCCCGGCCAGCTCGACGGGCGCGTCGGGGACGTCGATCGTCCAGGAATGGTCGGGACCCGCGGGGCGGGCGTCGCCCACGGCTTCGACGGCCAGGCGGGTGAGGTCGACGGAGCCATAGACGAGCTCCTGTCCCTCGTCGAGGCGCGCCAGCAGCAGCAGATCCTCGACGAGAGTCGTCATGCGCAGCGATTGCGCCTGGATGCGCTCGAGCGACTGCTCCGTGGTCTCCACCGCCCTGGCGACGCGCTGGCGGCTCTCGTCGTCCTGCGCCTGGCGCATGGCGCGCAGCGACAGCTCGCTGAAGCCGCGGATGGATGCCAGGGGAGTCCGCAGCTCGTGGCTGGCATCGGCCACGAACCGGCGCATCAGCTCCTCGTTGCGCTGTCGGGCGGTGAGCGAGGCGTCCACACGGTCGAGCAGCGTGTTCAGGGCGGAGCCGACTTGGCCGATCTCGGTCTGCGCGTCCGCCTGCTCGGCGGGCACGCGCTCCGTGATCGAGACGTCGCCCTGGTCCATCCGCAGCGAGGCGACACGCGTCGCGGTCTCGGCGACGGCGCGCAGCGGACGCAGGCCGAGGCGGATGACGATCGCGATGATCACGGCGAGCAGCAGCAGCCCGCCGGCCGTGACGAGGGCGACCGTGGTGAGGATCGCGCCAATGGTGCCGGTGACACTCGACAGCGGTAGGCCGACCAGGAATGCGCCGCCCCCGGGGGCGGCGTACGGCCGAACAAAATATTCACCAAGATTGGGGAGGTCGACCGTCTGAGCTCTGCCATCCGCCGATTGCAGAGTCTGGACGATCTGCCCGAGATCGTCATCGGAGAGGGCGCGCGGTCCGTTGTCCTCCACGACGGCCCCGGTGATGCTGGAGCCGGTGTTCAACACGAGCAATGTGCCGCCCGGGAATCGGGTCGATTCGAGCACCGACTCCGCATCGCTCTGGAACGCCACGCGCGGCTGGATAGACGCCGCCGTCTCATCCACCTGCGCCCCGAGGTTCACGTACAGCACCTGACTGAGGATCGCGCTCGTCGAGATGCCGATCATCACGAGGATGAACGCCACCATGCCGATCACGGCGGTCATGAGTCGCGCCTGCAGGGTCCAGGGGCGGCGTAGCCGCGTGAGCGTGTTCTCGCGTCGCGGTGCGGCGGGGGGAGCGGACGGGGGAGCGGGTCGGGGCGGGATCGTCACTGGGGAGCTTTGATCATGTAGCCGACCCCGCGGACGGTCTGGATGAGCGGCTCCTGTCCGGCGTCGATCTTCTTGCGCAGGTACGAGATGTACAGCTCGACCACGCTGGAGCGGCCGCCGAAGTCGTAGTTCCAGACGCGGTCGAGGATCTGCGCCTTCGACACGACCCGGCGCTGGTTGCGCATGAGGAAGCGGAGGAGCTCGAACTCGGTGGCGGTCAGCTCGATCCCTCGGTCGCCGCGCATAACCTCGTGGCTGTCCTCGTTGAGCGACAGGTCGCCCACGCGCAGGATCGGCTCGGCGTCGCGAGTGAGTGCGGTGCCCGCACGGCGCATGAGCCCCCGCAGGCGCGCCACGACCTCTTCGAGGCTGAAGGGCTTGGTGACGTAGTCGTCGCCACCGGCGGTGAGGCCCGCGACCCGATCGGCCACGGCGTCCTTCGCCGTGAGGAAGAGCACGGGAACGTCGTTGCCCGAGTGGCGCAGGCGCTGCAGCACGGCCATGCCGTCGAGGTCGGGCATCATGATGTCGAGCACCATGGCATCCGGTTCGAAGTCGCGGGCGGACTGCAGGGCGTCGAAGCCCGACCCGGCGGTCTTCACGTCCCACCCCTCCATGCGCAGGGCCATCGACAGCAGGTCGGTGAGCATCTGCTCGTCGTCGACGACGAGCACGCGCAGCGGGCTCCCGTCGGGGCGGGTGAAGGCGGGGGCGGCGGCGGTCGCGGTCATGGAACTCATTGTGCGCCGGAATCTATGAGCTTTCTATGGTGTGCATTATGGGATTCCTGTGAGCTGCGCAGCCACCGGCTGGACATCATCGCGAGGCCGACCCCCAGCGCTCCGCCGACCGTGTTGGCGGCGAGGTCGCGCACGTCGGCCACCCGCGACGGCAGCCACAGCAGCTGCGCGGTCTCGATCGCCGCGCTCAGCGCGAGGGCGATCAGGATGCCGTGCCACCACCGCCCCCGCCACGCCATCGCCAGCAGCCCCGCGGGGATGAACAGCGCGACGTTCGCCACGGACTCGACGACGTCGAAGGTGATCCAGAATGTCGCCGGGAGCCTGCGCAGCGCCTCGAGCACCCGATCCAGGATGCCGCCGACCTCGGCGTCGTAGATCGAGGGACGCAGCGTCATCCACCACAGGCCGACGGCGTAGACGCACGAAGCGGCGACGAGCAGTGCCCGCCGCCGCTTCGTCATCGGGGTCGTCAGTGGGTGTCCTCGGCCTCGATCTCGGTGCGGTCGCCCGACCAGAGGGTGTGGAAGGTGCCCTCCTTGTCGATCCGGCGGTAGGTGTGCGCGCCGAAGAAGTCGCGCTGACCCTGGATGAGGGCGGCCGGCAGGCGCTCGGCGCGCAGGCCGTCGTAGTACGCCAGCGACGAGCTGAAGGCGGGGGCGGGGATCCCGCTCGCCGCGGACAGCGACACGATGTGGCGCCAGGCGTCCTGGGCGCGGCCGAGGGCCTCGACGAAGTACGGGGCGGTCAGCAGGACGGGCAGCTCGGGCTCGGCGTCGTACGCCTCGGCGATGCGGTTGAGGAACTGGGCGCGGATGATGCAGCCCCCGCGCCAGATCTTCGACACGGCACCGAGGTCGATGCTCCAGTCGTACTGCGCCGCACCCGCGCGGATCTCGTCGAAGCCCTGCGAGTAGGCGACGATCTTCGAGGCGTAGAGCGCGAGGCGCACCTGCTCGATGAACGCGTCGGCGTCTTCGCCCGAGAGCAGCTCCGTGCCCGAGGGGCCGGGGAGCTCGCGCGAGACCTCGCGCTGCTCGGGGTGGCTCGAGAGCGAGCGGGCGAAGGTGGCCTCCGCGATGCCCGAGACGGGCACGCCCAGGTCGAGAGCCGTCTGCACGGTCCACGCGCCGGTGCCCTTCGCGCCGGCCTGGTCCAGGATGACGTCGACGAGGGGCTTGCCGGTGTCGGCGTCGGTCTGGCGCAGCACCTCGGCGGTGATCTCGATGAGGTACGACTCCAGCTCGCCGCGGTTCCATTCGGCGAACACGTCGGCGATCTCGGCGGGCGTCTTGCCCGTGGCGCGACGGATGAGGTCGTAGGCCTCGGCGATGAGTTGCATGTCGGCGTACTCGATGCCGTTGTGCACCATCTTGACGAAGTGACCGGCGCCGTCGTGGCCGACGTGGGTCACGCACGGCTCGCCCTCGGCGACCGCAGCGATCGACTTCAGGATCGGGCCCAGCGTCGCCCATGCCTCGTCGGATCCGCCCGGCATGATCGAGGGGCCGCGCAGAGCGCCCTCCTCGCCGCCGGAGACGCCCATGCCGACGAAGTTGATGCCGGTGTCGCGAACGGCCTTCTCGCGGCGGATGGTGTCGGTGAACAGCGCGTTCCCGCCGTCGACGATGATGTCGCCGGGCTCGAAGACCTTGACGAGCTCGTCGATGACGAAGTCGGTGGGGCGGCCGGCCTTCACCATGATGATCGCGGTGCGCGGCTTCGACAGCGACGCGGCGAAGTCCTCGTACGAGAACGAGGCGACGAAGTTCGCTTCGGGGTGCTGCTCGAGCACGTGCTCGGTCTTGTCCTGGCTGCGGTTGAAGATTGCGACGGTGTTGCCCTCGCGGCTGGCGAGGTTGCGGGCGAGGTTCGAGCCCATGACGGCCAGGCCCACGACGCCGATGTTGGCGGTGCCGTCGCCTTCGCCCTCGGGGCGCGAGTCGGCTTCGGCGGTGGGACGCTCCACCTCTTCGATGCCGGGTGCGCCTTCGTGCACCTGTGCGGCCTCGTGCGGGGCCTGGTCCTGGTCGGTCGAAGGTCCGGTCGGGGAGGGGGTCGACGTCATTCGTTGCTCCGTTTTCGGGTGCGAGGAAGGGGTGGGCGAGCGCACGCGGGCCGCCTCCGCCACTGTATCGGCTCGGCCCGCGCGTGTTTCAGGGTGTGGCGGTGAGGTGCAGGCGGGCGACGACCTCGTCGACCTGCTGCTGCGGTGTGAGGTCGAGGTCGACGCGGATCGCCCGCTCATCGGCATCCGGGATCTCGAGGGTCTCGAACTGCGAGGTGAGCAGCGACGGCGGCATGTAGTGTCCCTGGCGGCGCAGCAGGCGCTCGAGCACGAGCTTCGGGTCGCCCATCAGCAGCACGAAGGTGACGTCGTCGCGGCGCAGCACGTCGCGGTAGCTGCGCTTCAGGGCGGAGCACGTGATGACACCGGGGCGGCCGGCGGCAATCCGACCGTCGATCCACCCCGCGACGCGATCGAGCCAGGGCCAGCGGTCGTCGTCGTTGAGGGCGTGACCGGATGCCATCTTGGCGACGTTCTCGGCGGGGTGCAGGTCGTCGCCCTCTTGGAAGTCCCAGCCGAGGCGACCGGCGAGCATGCCGGCGACGGTGGACTTGCCGGTGCCGGCGGGTCCCATGAAGACGAGGACGGGGACGGGAGCGGTCATGGCTTCTCTCTTCGTCGAAAGCGGTCGGTTGACGGTCAGATCGTGCGGCGGACTTCGGTGAGCACGGCGGCGACGTACATCCGCGTGTGCTCCTCGGCGGCGTCGGCGTCGGCGCGACCGATGGCTTCGGCGGTCGCGACGTGGTTGTCGAGGGCGTCGGGGTTCGGGATGCCGGGGGTCAGACCGTGCATCGCGCGGCCCTCGATCGCGGCGGCGATGGGCGCGCGCGCGGCGGCGAGCATGAGGTTGCCGCTGGAGATCAGGATGAGGTCGTGGAAGGCGATGTCGGCCGCGAGGTACTCGGGGGAGTTGCCGAGGCCGGCCGCCCCCAGCCGTGCGAGCTCCTCGGCGAGGCGGAGGATCTCGCCGCGCTGGAGGTCGGTGGCGCGGCGCGCGCTCAAACGGGCGGCGACCGGTTCGATCGCCGCGCGCAGCTCCGTGGTGTTGACGATGAGTTGGTCGCGGCGGCGGCTCGCGAGCTGCCAGCCGATGAGGCGGGTGTCCAGGGCGCTCCAGTCGGAGGCGGGGCGCACGGTGATGCCCACGCGGCGGCGCTGAGCGAGCATGCCCATGGCTTCCAGCACACGGACGGCCTCGCGCACGACCGTCCGTGAGACGCCGTACTCGGCTTCGAGGGCGGCGAGGGTCAGCACGCGGCCGGCGGGCAGCTCTCCGTCGACGATGCGGATGCCGATGGCATCCAGCACGGAGTCGTGCGAGGCGCGGGCCATGACCCCTCCTTAGGTCGTTTGGTACGACCATATCTTGTCAAAAATATGATCATTGTGTGAAAATGCCCTGACTGGACTCGTGGGCGCGGGTCGATCACAGCATGCCCGACGCCGCGCACCCTGAATCAACGGAGATCTCTTGGACGACTGGACTCAAACACTCGGCACGGCGCCGCTGCTCGCCATCGCGGCGGGCGCGATCGCACTGATCCTGGTGCTCATCATCTGGCTCAAGGTGCACGCGTTCCTCGCGCTCATCATCGTGTCGCTCGTGACGGCGTTCGTCGCCGGCATCCCCGTGTCGGCCATCGTGTCGACGCTCACGGGAGGGTTCGGAGGAACCCTCGGCACGGTCGCCCTGCTGGTCGCACTCGGCGCGATGCTCGGGCGGCTCATCGAGCACTCCGGCGGGGCGCAATCGCTCGCGGAGACGTTCGTGCGCATCTTCGGCGAGAAGCGAGCCCCGTTCGCCCTGGGCATCGTCTCGCTGATCCTCGGCTTCCCGATGTTCTTCGACGCCGGGCTCGTGATGATGCTGCCGATCATCTTCGCGATCGCCCGTCGAGTGTCGGGTAACAACGTGCTGCTGTTCGGTCTGCCCGCTGCCGCCGCGTTCTCGGTGATGCACGTCTTCCTGCCCCCGCACCCCGGCCCCGTCAGCGCCACCGAGCTTTACGGCGCGAACCTCGGCTTGGTGCTGCTCGTCGGCCTGCTCATCGCCTTCCCGATCTGGTACCTCTCCGGTTACCTGTGGGGCAAGTTCATCGCGCGCCGCATCGTGCTCCCGGTGCCCGCGCTCTTCGGCGATGTCGACGCCGACCAGCCGAGCAACCCGCCCAAGCCCCTGACCGTCATCGCCGTGCTCCTGCTGCCGATGCTGCTGATCTTCCTCAACACCGGTCTCACCACCCTGGGCTCGGCCGGGGTCGTCGACACCGACAACACGGTCGTGCAGGTGCTCATCCTGCTCGGCAACTCGCCCGTCGCCCTGCTCATCACCGTGCTCGTGGCGACCGTCGTGTTCGGCTTCCGCCGCGGCGAGAACGGCACGGCCCTCGAAAAGGTCGTCGACTCCGCTCTCGGGCCGGTGTGCTCGGTCATCCTCATCACCGGCGCCGGTGGCATGTTCGGGGCTGTCCTCCGCGCCTCGGGTATCGGTGACGCGCTCGCCGACAGCCTGGGCGACCTCGGACTCCCGGTCATCGTGGCGGCCTACATCATCGCGGTGATCCTGCGTCTGGCGCAGGGCTCGGCCACGGTCGCCCTCGTCACCGCCGCGGGCCTCGCGGCCCCGGCCGTCATGGCGGGCGACTTCTCGCCGCTGCAGGTCGTCGCGATCACGATCGCCACCGCTGCCGGCTCGGTCTTCGCCGGCCACGTCAACGACTCCGGCTTCTGGCTCGTCGGCCGCCTGATGGGCATGGACGTCAAGACGACGCTGAAGACCTGGACCGTGCAGCAGGCCATCGAGTCGGTGCTCGGCTTCGCTGCGGCGCTGCTCGTCTTCGCGATCGGAGCGGTCCTGTGACCGGCTCGAACGCCGATCTGTTCGACGTCTCCGATCGCCTGGCCCTCGTCACCGGGTCGTCCCGAGGTCTGGGCCGTGCGCTCGCTCTCACGCTGGCCCGCGGGGGCGCGCGACTGATCGTCCACGGTCGCGACGAGGCCGCCGTCGAGCAGACCCGCGCCGAGGCCGAGGAGCTGTCGGGACGTCCGGCCCACGCCGTGACCTTCGACGTCACCGACGCCGCGGTCGTCGAGAACGCCGTCGGCGAGCTGCTCGCGGAGGTGGGGACGCCCGACATCCTCGTCAACAACGCGGGCGTGCAGCGCCGCGCGCCGATCCACGAGTTCGCGGTGTCGGACTGGGATGACATCGTCGCGGCGAACCTGTCGGGGGTGTTCTACGTCTCGCGGTTCGTCACCCCCGCGATGGTGGCCCGCGGCTCCGGCAAGGTCGTGAACGTCGCCTCGGTGCAGTCGCGTCTCGCGCGTCAGACGATCGCCCCGTACTCGGCGACCAAGGGCGGCGTCGCGCAGCTGACCGCAGGCATGGCCGCCGACCTCGCGCGCTTCGGCATCCAGGTCAACGCGCTCAGCCCGGGCTACTTCGCCACCGAGATGAACCGCGCTCTCGTCGACGACCCCGAGTTCACGCGCTGGCTCGAGCAGCGCACGCCCGCCGCCCGATGGGGCGAGGTCGACGAGCTGCGCGGAGCCCTGCTCTTCCTCGCCTCGGATGCGTCGAGTTTCGTCTCGGGGCAGAACATCTTCGTCGACGGCGGGATGACGGCGGTCGTCTGACCGCGGAGAGGAACGATGATGCAGTCACTGCTGATCGAGAAGGCGCTCACCGCCGCCGTGCACGAGGTCGACGTCCCCGAACCGGGGGAGAGGCAGGTGCGCCTGCGCGTCGAGTACGTCGGCATCTGCGGCTCCGACCTGCACTACTACTTCGAGGGGGCCAACGGCGCCTTCGTCGTCCGCGAGCCGCTCGTCCCGGGGCACGAGCTATCAGGGCGGGTCGACCTCGACCCCTCGGGCACCCTCGCCGCGGGCACCCCGGTGACCGTGCACCCCGCGCGCTTCGGCACGCCCCGTGCGGGGATCGAGGACGCCCCGCACCTGTGGCCCGGGGGCTCGTACCTCGGCAGCGCGTCGACCTGGCCGCACACCCAGGGCGCGGCATCCGAGTATCTGATCGTCGAGGCCGCCATGGTGCGCGTCCTCCCCGACGACCTCCCGGTCCGGCGTGCCGTTCTGGCCGAACCGCTGGCCGTCGCGCTGCACGCGCTCGGCAAGGCGGGCGACGTCGCGGGTCTCGAGGTCCTGGTGACCGGGTCGGGGCCCATCGGGCTCATGGCCGTGGCCGCCGCCGTCGCCGCGGGGGCGCGCGTCACCGCGACCGACGTGCTCGCGGGGCCCCTCGAGCGAGCCCGAGCCCTCGGCGCCGAGGCCGTCATCGACGTCTCCGCCGACGACGTCGAACCCAACGCCTACGCCGTGGTGCTCGAATGCTCCGGGGTGCCGGTGTCGATCTCGACGGCGCTGAAGGCTGTGCGCCCCGGCGGCACGGTGGTGCAGGTGGGCATGCTCCCCGACGACCCGCGGCCGGTCAACCTCGCGCCCTTCATCTCGAAGGAGGTGCGCTATCTCGGCGCCTTCCGGTTCCACGAGGAGATCGACCGGGCCGTGCAGCTGCTGGCCGAGAACCCCGTCATCGAGACGGCGCTCACGCACGAGTTCGCGCTGACGGATGCCGAAGAGGCGTTCGCCACCGCTCGTGACTCGCAGCGCTCCGGCAAGGTCGTCTTCGCGCTCTGACACGGAGAACGCCCCGGTGCTCGCCACTCGAGCACCGGGGCGTTCCACGTGTTCAGTCCGCGCTGCGCTCGGCCGTGAACCGGCGGGTCACCGCGATGTCGCGCTCGCCGAGGCCGCGGTCGACGATCTCGTCGAAGGCCGAACGCAGGGCCGGAAGGAGGGCGGGGCGGGTTCCGGTGGCCCGGGCGATGTCGGCGGCGAAGCGCAGGTCCTTGACCATGTACCCCGCGATGCCGCTGGGGGAGTCGTCGCCCTCGACGAGTTTGTCGCGGCGGCTGTGCAGCAGGTTCGAGCCCGCGTAGCCGCCGCCGAGCAGCTCCCACAGGGCCGCCGGGTCGACGTCGGAGCGCGCCGCGAGCTCAGTCGCCTCGCCGAGGGCGAGGATCGTCGCCGCGACCACCATCTGATTGCAGGCCTTGGCCACCTCGCCCGCGCCGAGCGGTCCGAGGCGCACAGGTCGTCCGCACGGCTCGAGCAACGCCGCGGCGTGTTCGGTGTCGGCGGGATCGCCCCCGAGCATGATCGACAGGGTGCCCGCTTTCGCGCCGTCCTCCCCGCCCGACACGGGACAGTCGACGACCCGGATGCCGGCCGGCAAGCGCTCCGCGAGTTCGCGGACCCCGACGGGGGAGGAGGTCGAGCCGATCATGACGAGGTAGTCGCGACCGCCGACGCCGGCGAGGAGGCCGTCGGGCCCGTCGAGGTGTTCCTCGAGCTGGGGGAGGTCGGGCAGCATCACCAGGACCGCGTCGGTCGCCGCGGCGAGCTCGCGCGCGGTCGGCGCCCACTGCGCGCCCACCGCGGTCAGATCCGGGCGATCGCGGCGCGCGTGCACCGTCAGGGATCCGCGTGCGTCCAGCAGATGCCGCGCCATCGGTTCGCCCATTGCGCCCAGGCCCCAGACGCCCAGGCGTGTGTCGTCGGAGGTACCGGTCTCTTCGTCGAGCGGAGTCATGGCGCGATCCTATCGGCTGGACAACAGGTTGAACAGGGTTCACTATGGTGAACAGCATTCGAAACAGCCCGCGAGCGGTCGGTGATCCTCGCGGTGGAGGGAAGAGACGACGATGTCGACGACGAAGAGCCTACGCGCGGTGGTCGCGGTTCCCCTGAGTGACGAGCACTGCCGCCTCATCGAACGCCTCGAACCCCGCGTCGAGGTGGTGCGCGACGCCTCGCTCACGCACCCCATGCGCGGGCCCGCCGATTGGTCGGGCGACCCCGCCCACGAACGCACCCCCGACGAGCAGCGTGCCTTCGACGCGATGGTCGATTCCGCCGAGGCCCTCTTCGGCATCCCCGACGTCGACCCCGCCGCCCTCGCGCGGACCGTGGCGGCGAACCCCCGTCTTCGCTGGGTCATGACCACGGCCGCGGGCGGGGGCGGTCAGGTCAAAGCGGCGGGCCTGGATCGCGAGTCGCTCGACCGTGTCGTCTTCACCACGAGTGCGGGGGTGCACGGCGGGCCGTTGGCGGAGTTCGCCGTCTTCGGAGTGTTCGCCGGGGCGAAGGATCTGCCGCGGTTGGCGCGCCAGCAGGCGGAGAAGACCTGGACCGACCGGTGGGAGATGCGTCAGGTCGACGAGATGACCGTCCTCGTCGTCGGTCTCGGAGGGATCGGCGCCGAATGCGCCCGTCGCTTCCACGCTCTCGGCGCTGAGGTCTGGGGGACCACGCGCTCCGGCGCCCCGGTCGAGGGCGTCGATCGACTCATCCCGCTCGACGACCTCGTGACCGCCGTGCAGCAGGTGGACGCCGTCGTCGTCACCCTGCCCGGAACCGATCAGACCCACCACCTGATCAGCGCGGAGGTGCTCGCCGCGGTCAAGCCCGGCGTCATCGTCGCCAGCGTCGGTCGGGGGACCGTGATCGACGAGAAGGCGCTTCTCGCCGCCCTCGACGACGGGCGGGTGTCGTTCGCCGCGCTCGACGTCTTCGAGGTCGAACCTCTGCCCGAGGACTCCCCGCTGTGGCGGCATCCGAACGTCCTCGTGAGCCCGCACACCGCCGCGTTGAGCAGCAAAGAGGAGGAGCGCATCGCCCGACGCTTCGCCGAGAACGCCACGCGCCTTCTCGACGGCGAGCCGATGCGTGCCGTAGTCGATACGGTCGAGTTCTACTGACACGGTCGCTCCGGCGACGTCGACGCAACGGGAGGTCGCAGTGAGCGACGACGACGACACCGCGATCGCTCGAGATCCGGCTCCGGCGGTGGGGCGGAGCATCCGCCTCCTCGGTCTGCTGGCCGAGGCCGACCGTGCGCTAACGCTCACCGAGCTGGCCGCGGGTCTCGGGCTGGCGAAGTCCTCGACCGCGAACCTGTGCCTGTCGCTCGAGGCCGGCCGCATGATCGAGCGCGTTCCGCTCGGCTACCGCCTCGGCATCCGTACCGCGGAGCTGGGCGGCGCCTTCGCGGCGCAGTTCAATCAGGTGCGCGAGTTCTACGCCGTGTGCGAGAGCTCACCGGTACTCGCGACCGAGCTCGTGCAGGTCGCCGTGCTCGACGACGTCGATGCCCTCTACCTCGCCCGGTACGAGGGGTCGCGTTCCGTGCGGCTCGGCACGCCGCTCGGCTCGCGCCTCCCGGCGGCCCTCTCCGCCACGGGGCGGGCGCTGCTCAT
The DNA here is from genome assembly GCF_031844085.1 of Microbacterium sp. PRF11. Classification (NCBI taxonomy): domain Bacteria; kingdom Bacillati; phylum Actinomycetota; class Actinomycetes; order Micrococcales; family Microbacteriaceae; genus Microbacterium; species Microbacterium sp. PRF11. The sequence continues at coordinate 12,953 of NZ_JAUZUP010000007.1, read as the reverse complement.
GACCCGCTCCGACGACGACGTCCGCGCCCTCCTCGCGCACGGCCGCCCGCTGCCGAAGCTCACCGAGCACAGCACGGTCGACGTCGACGCGGTCATCGCGAAGCTGCGCGCTGCGCGCGAGCGCGGGTGGTCCGTCGACGAAGAGGAGTCCTTCCGCGGCATCGTCGGCGTCGCCGTCCCCCTCGAGGGGTGGGCGCCGGGCGATCCGCAGCTCGCGTTGGGCGTCGGCATCCCGGTCGCGGATGCCACGACCGAACGCCTCGCCCGCGTCGGCGCCGCGCTGCGCGAGGCCGCCGCGGCCTTGACGAACCCGTTCAGCGCGACGCGCGCGGGCTGATCCGCCCGCGCTGCCCCTCCTCGGGTTTGGGGCGAGGTTCGTCGTTCGGGGCGGAATGATCCCGCCCCGAGCTGCCGAACCCGCCCCGAACGCCCTTTGTCATGCCGTAGCGCCGGAAACGTGTTCAACATATTGAACTCTGTCCAGCGGGTTGGTACAGTCGGCTTCGTCGTAAGACCCCAGCCGATCGAAGGAGATGGCCGTGACCACTTCATCCAACCCGACGCCGCCGCCGACGGATGATCCCGAATACGCCGCCAATCTGCGGCGGGCGACGCTCGCCTCGAGCATCGGCAGTGCGCTCGAGTACTTCGACTTCGCGCTGTACGGCCTCTCGACGGCGCTCATCTTCAACGTCCTGTTCTTCTCGCAGGACAACCCGGCCCTCGCGACGGTGGCGGCTTTCGCGACCTACGGGGTCGGCTTCCTCGCCCGTCCGTTCGGCGGCCTCTTCTTCGGTGTCCTCGGCGACAAGCTCGGTCGCAAGTGGGTGCTGGTCATCACGATCCTGCTGATGGGTGGGGCCTCCACCGCGATCGGCCTGCTGCCGACGTACGAGGCGGTCGGCATCCTCGCGCCGATCCTGCTCGTGATCATGCGTCTGCTGCAGGGTTTCGGGGCGGGCGCCGAGCAGGCCGGGGCGACCGTGCTCATGGCGGAGTACGCGCCGGTCAAGCGTCGCGGGTTCTTCTCGGCCCTGCCGTTCATCGGCATCCAGGCGGGAACCCTTCTCGCCGCCGTCGTCTTCAGCCTGATCTCGCTGCTCCCCGAGGACCAGCTGCTCAGCTGGGGCTGGCGAGTTCCGTTCCTCGCCTCCTTCGTGCTGATCCTGCTCGCGCTGTTCATCCGCATGCGGCTTCGCGAGACGCCGACGTTCATCGAGCTCGAGAAGACCGAGCAGATCGCCGATCGCCCGATCCGCGACATCTTCACGCGCGGTCTCCCGGGCGTCGTCGTCGGCATCGGTCTGCGCATGGCCGAGAACGGCGGCTCCTACATGTTCAACACCCTCGCGCTGACGTTCTTCGTCGCCTCGGTCGGGGGCCAGGCAGACCGCAGCCTGCTCACCTGGGGTGTCACGCTCGGTTCGCTCATCGGCATCTTCTCGGTGCCGCTCACGGGGGCGCTGTCCGACCGCATGGGCCGGCGGACGGTCTACCGCGCGGGCGCGCTGTTCATGCTGCTGCTCACCTTCCCCGCGTGGTGGCTGATGTCGCTCGGCAGCTACCCGATCACGATCGCCGTGATCGCGATCGGCATCGGCGTCGCGGTGAACTCGATGCTCGGACCCCAGTGCGCGATGCTTCCCGAGCTGTTCGGCAACCGCCACCGCTACCTCGGTGTCGCGATGGCCCGCGAGATCTCCGCGGTGCTCGCCGGTGGTCTCGCCGGGGTCCTGGGCGCCTACATCATCGCGGTGAGCGGGGCGAACTGGTTGCTGCTGGCGATCTACATGGGCACGCTGGCACTCATCACCACGGCCTCGACGTTCCTCGTGCCCGAGACGCTGCGTCGCGACCTCACCCGCACCGACGATGCGATCAAGGTGTCGCGCGACGAGGCCGGCGAGGGCGTGGATGCCACGACCGTCACCGTCCGGACGATCGCGTGAGCGCGCCCGACCGGGCCGCTTCGATGACGGCAGCCATCTGATGCGTCTGGCGAGGATCTCCACGCCCGACGGTGTCCGTACCGTCCGCGCCGTGGCCGACGGTACGTGGATCCCCGTCCACGACCCGTTCGCCGCCTTCACCGCCGGGCGCGAGGTCCAGGATGCCGGCGGTCCGGTGTCGGGAACCCTCCTGGCGCCGTGCGAGCCGACGCTCGTCGTCGGAATCGCCCAGAACGGTCCGCGTCACGCCTCGCCGGTGCAGGCGTGGCTGAAGAGTCCCCGCACCGTCGTGGGCCCCGATGCGACGGTGACGCTCCGACGTGATGCCGGGACCACGGTGGCCGAGGCGGAAGTGGCCGTGGTGATCGGCCGGGAGACGACGGGCCTGACCGCCGGGAACGCGCACGAGTACGTCCTGGGTGTCACCGCGGTGAACGACCTCTCGAGCCCCGACCGCGCGGCGGTCGACCCGCGTAACTTCGAGTCCAAGTCGGGGCGGGGCTACACCCCGCTCGGGCCGTGGATCGACACCTCGATCGGGCTCGACGACGACGTGCCCCTCCGCTTGCTCGTCGACGGCGAGCCGGTCGCCGAGACCTCGGCCGGCCGCTACCCGGTCTCGCTGCGGGACTGCCTCGCGTACGTGGCGGGATGGACGACGCTCGGGCCCGGCGACGTGATCATGATGGGCGCCCCGTTCTCGGCATCCCCGATCCGGCCGGGAGCCGATGTCGACGTGGTGGTGGGAGAGATCAGCCTGCGCACCTCGACGGTGTGAGGCGGGGAGCCTCACGGCTCCGATGTGCGACGAGGCGGACCCGCGGTGGGCGGGTCCGCCTCGTTCGTCCCCGTCGTACGGGGGCGGTCATCGGTCGATCGCCCGAGGGGGCGGCCGGCGATCCGCGTGATCAGTGCTTCTTGTAGTTCGCGTTGCGACCCATCGAGAACAGGGCGCCGATCGCGCCGATGCCGCCGACCAGGGCGATGCCGCCGATGACCCAGAGCACGACGTGTGAGAAGAAGCCGCTGTCCATGATAATCCTTCGGGTCGGTGGGCTTCGATCCTATCGGGCCGCCGGGAGCGCCCCGGCACGCGCGGGTCGTGCGGGCACGCGCGCGCTGGTAGACTTCCGGGGAACTTCGGCGAGGGATGCCGCTTCGCGGGCCGTACGGCTCGCGGGCATCCGTGATCGACGCAGTGATGCAGGCTCCCCGGCTTTCCTCACGCGCTCGCGTTCGAGTCGAATCCAGACCACACAGGTGCGGGCCATGTCCCGCTCACAAGCTGCGGGCCGCGAGCCCGCGAGGAGAACATCATGTCGGAAGACAACAAGGTCGTCGCGGAGCTCCGCGAGAACTTCGGCAAGGGCTTCGCCCGTCGTCTGCGCGCCGCGGGCAAGATTCCGGCCGTCATCTACGGTCACGGCACCGAGCCCCAGCACGTCGCGCTGCCCGGCCACCAGGTCGCGCTGCTTATCCGCCGCGCCAACGCGCTGCTCGACCTCGACATCGCGGGCAAGGGCCAGCTCGTCCTCGTGAAGGACGTGCAGAAGGACCCCGTGCGCCAGATCATCGAGCACATCGACCTCATCGTCGTGAAGAAGGGCGAGAAGGTCCAGGTCGACGTCCCCGTCGTCGTCACCGGCGAGCCCTTCCCCGGCACCATCGCGATGCTCGACGCCGCCTCCGTGTCGCTCGAGGTCGAGGCCACCCACATCCCGCAGAACATCGAGGTCTCGGTCGAGGGTGCCGAGGACGGCACGCAGATCACCGCCGCGGACCTGACGCTGCCGCAGGGCGCGACCCTCGTCACCGAGCCCGAGACGCTCGTCGTCGGTGTCTCGATCCCGCTCGACACGATCGCCGCAGACGAGGAGATCGCCGAAGCCGACGCCGAGGTCGCCGAGGAGCAGTCCGAAGAGGCCGAGTCGGCCGAAGAGGGCGACGACAAGTAATCCCCGGCGGGCTCCGGCTCGCCGATCACGAGGGGGCGCGTTCTCGCGCCCCCTCGTTCTACTTTTCCGGGTCTTCGGGGCTCGGCTCGAGCGCGCGGACCCGGTTCGCGCATCCGGAAGGATGGATGCCATGGCAGACACCTGGCTCATCGTCGGTCTCGGCAACCCCGGCCCGCGCTACGAGGCGACTCGGCACAACATCGGTCAGATGGTGATGGACGAGCTCGCCGGGCGGCGGCGCGAGGCTTTCCGCGCGCACAAGGCGAACGCGCGCGTCGTCGAGACGTGGCTCCGACCGGGGGCGGCGAAGCTCGTGCTCGCCAAGCTCAACTGCTTCATGAACGTCTCCGGCGGTCCGGTGGCGGGTCTGGCGCGGTTCTACGGTGTCGAGGCTGAGCGTGTCGTCGTCGTGCACGACGAACTCGACATCCCCTACGACACCATCAAGCTCAAGACCGGGGGCGGTCACGGCGGGCACAACGGCGTGCGCGACATCGCCAAGGCGCTCGGCACCGCGGACTTCCCCCGCGTCCGCGTGGGCATCGGCCGCCCGGTGGGACGGCAGGACCCCGCCGACTGGGTGCTCGACCCGTTCAGCGCGATCGAACGGCAGACCCTGCCGATCCTCGTCTCGGATGCCGCGGATGCCGTCGAACTCCTCGTCGAGGACGGTCTCGTCGCCGCTCAGCAGCGCTTCCATGCCCCTCGGGTGTGACGCCTGGACTTCAACTTCAACGCTCGATCGGGCGGACGGGAACGGAGAGGACCGTCGATCCGTCCGGTGAGAGGGCGTGCCGGAATGGTCCGTGTGCGTCGAGGCCGCGCTCGAGGAGAACCGCGTCTAAGGCTGCCCAGCAGTCGCCGAGATCGACGGGGCGATCCGCCAACCGCACGCGTGCTCCTCGATCGGCGGCGGCCACGGTGAGCACGGGGGTGCCCGCTGTCGCCGTTCGACCGGGGATCAGCACCGTGACCGTGATGACCTGCAGGTTCGTCGTCCCGTCGTAGATCTGGACCACCGTCTCGGCGGGGCGCGGTTGCACGCGTTCCCTCAGTCGGTGGGCTACCGCGGCGATCTCGCTCTCGTGGAAGACCGGGGCCCGCGACCCGGCGCCCTGGAGGTGCGGCAGCGGCCCGATCTCGAGCGTCGCCTCGATGGCCTCTCGTGCCCGGTCGAGCGCTTCGAGGCGCTGATCGAGCTGACGAAGAGCGGCACGATCGCGGGCGATGCTCGCGGCGAGGGTGGACCGTCGCGCGTCGAGGACGGTCCGTACGCGGCTGATGTCGCTCGTCGAGTCGAACAGGTCGCGGATTGCGTCGAGTCCGAAGCCGTTGGCGCGAAGCGCGACGATCGTCTGCACGCGCCCCTCTTGCTCCGGTTCGTAGGTCCGCGCACCCGATCGCGGGTCCACCGCCGCCGGCGGGAGGATTCCGGTCGCCTCCCAATGGCGCAGCATGCGTGGAGTCGTGCCTGTGCGCCGGGCGAGTTCGCCGATGGAGAGCATGGACGACATTCCACACCCTGACACGGTGTCAGGGGGAAGCAGGCGATGACGCAGCGGCCGCGACCGCCTTCACGGTATGACGTCGTCGCGCACACGTCGTCCGGCGCCTCGGCCGGAAGGCCGTGGTTCGGGTGCACGAGAGTCGTATCCGCATGATCATCGCACGGGCACTCCTGAGGGCGGCGGCTCCTCCCGCGCGAACCGTACGGCCGGCGAATACGGGAGCGGATGGTCGGTGTAGACGCGCCCGGTGGGTGAGGTGAACTCGATGACCCCGCCGGGGAGTTGTCTGACCTGCCATCGGGTGAATTGCTTCTGCGTGTGGTGTCTCTGGCAGAAGTGGCAGAGGTTGCACACGTGAGTTTTGCCGCCGAGGGCGTAGTCGAGGTTGTGGTCGACCTCGCAGCGCACCGCCGGGGCCGTGCAGCCGGGCCACCGGCAGTGCCGGTCGCGGGCACGAAGGTACCGGTCGATCGCGGCGGTCCGCTGATACGTGTCGGTGCAGAGCACGGCTCCGGTGACGGGGTGGGTGAGTACCCGGTCCCAGGGCACTCTCGTCGTCTCGGCGAGGCGTCGGGCGGTGTCGATGTCGATGGGGCCGTGTCCGACGAGTTCGGCGGGGTCGATGTTCTCCCGCTCGGGATTCAGGACCGACAGTGCGGGGACGACGACTTGCACACGCGCTCGGATGGCACCGAGGGTGCCGGGGCCGTCGTCGGTGCGGGTGGGGTCGGCGTCGGGCGCGGCGGTCAGGAGGAGGTCGGCGAGGATGTCGGCGCGAACCTGATCGGTGCTGCGAACATCGCCTGCGCCTGCGCCTGCGCCTGCGCCTGCGCCTGCGCCTGCGCCTGCGCCTGCGCCTGCACCCGCGGTGGCGGCGGTCGCGTCGCGCTCCAGCGCCTCCATCGCGCCGACCGTTTCCCCTTCCAGCCGTTCGTCGGAACCGCGGCCAATACGGTCGATCCCGAACGCGGCGCCGCTGACGACCGACTGATCCGAACCGGACGAAGATGTGTCACCGGCGCCCGCCGAGACCGGCAATCCGGGCTCATCGCGCGCATCGATCAACGCTCGCGACTGCTGCGTCAACCGGTCGTAGATCCCCACCGCGAGCACCGTCGGAAGCGTCGCGATCAGATCGGACATCCCGTTCTCGCCCCGTACCACCCGGACGCACCGTTCCTCACGGCCCCGCCGGTGACGTTCGGTGATGGTGGTGGGCTGCAACCGCTCCGTCAGGGTCGCCAGTCGCGCGCGCAGGCGCCCGGGGCTCAGCCCTTCGGCGGTGGCGGCGGCGAGGACGTCGAACTCCGCACGCTTGTCGACGGGCAGGGGTGTGCCGGCATCCACGATGGCCTGCACGTGCGCCCGCGACAACGCTCCTGCTTCCCAGGCGTCAACGGTCGCCGGGAAATGGTCCACGAGCGTCAGCGCTCGCTCAATCTGCGCCTGCACCGACCGATCCGACAAACACCCCGCGGCCGCGATCTCCGACGCCACCTCCCGCAGCGCCATCTCCGCCGCGCGGGACGACGCCCGCTGCCCGGCCATGACGTCGATCGCGAGACGCCCTGCCCGGGCCAGCGCTCGGGTCTTGCGGGCTTCGGCAGACGCGAGTGCGGCATCCGCTTCGAGCACCTCGCCCAGCACGACCGCAAGCGGGTCGGACCCGTCGGGTGACGAGGGTGGAGGTGTCGAGAAGCTCATGCAGGCATGCTAGCCGTGACCTCCGACATTTAGCCTTCCGATCGGGTTTTTCTGTGGATGGATCTACCAGAGAACCGTCTGTGGAGGAACAGTCCGAAGCCTCTACGCAGCACGCAGCACGCAGCATGCCGCGCGCCAGGTCGCGTGCCTAACGCCTCTACGCAGCACGCCGCACGCAGCATGCCGCGCTCCAGGTCGCGTGCTTGACGCTTCCACGCAGCACGCCGCACGCCGCCCCGCCGGCCGGCTGATCGAGTCCCGGCATCCCGGTGCAAGACGCACCGCGACGCATCCAAGCGCATCCTGTTCAGCGCCCGGAACCTCGCGAGCAAGCCAACGCGTCGCATCCGGAGCGTTCCGCTCGAGCGCAGACATGGTCCGGCAGCACGCCCAGGTCGTTCCGCACCGCCCGCGAACCTGACGCACCTCGCCCGCGCGCGCCGCCCTGGACGAGACGCATCGCCTCCCCGAACGGGACAAGCCGGACCTGCGCGCCCCCGCCCGTTCCGCGCCGCAGAGTTCCGCTGTCGTCATCATCGAGAACGACAACGGCCCCGGCCTTCGAAAGACCGGGGCCGTGAAACGTCTTCGTCACATGGCGGAGCCGACGCCCACGGCCGCACCGACACCCAGGGCGACGACGACGGCGATGCCGCCGAGGACGGCGAGGACGATCGCGCCGATGCCCCAGCCGCGTCCGCGGTTCTTGACGGCCGCGATGATGCCCTGCACGAATCCCCACAGACCGAACACGCCGTAGACGAGGAACGCGACGACGCTCAGCACGGCGACGGCGACGGCGGCCTGCTGCGCCTCCGCCGGCACCGTGTTCGGGTCGATCTGACCGGTGGAATCGGCGTACGGTGCGATCGCGCCGCTCTGCAGTCCGCCGATGAAGGCGATGATCGAGCCGCCGACGACGGCGATGAGCGACACCACGAATGCCACGACACCGAGTCGCTTGGACTGCGCGACCGCACGCCGCGGCGGTTCACCGTAGGCGGGGGCTGCGGGAGCGCCGTATGCCGCCGCGGGGGCGGGTTCGCCGTACGCCTGGCTGCGTGCGGCGGGCTCCTCGTACGGCCCCGGGGGCGGAGGTGTGGTGCTCACGTGTTGCTCCTCTGGTCGACGGTGGGCGGGTTGCACCCGTTTCGGCGAGCATAAGGACGCGTGTTCGAGCGGTCGCGGGGCTGGACGCACCGCCCGTCAGCGGGGTATCGCCTGCTCCGAAGCCGGATGCCGGCGACCCTCGTCGCGGAGAATCCGCGGCTCAGACGCCGGTGACGGTGTCGAGACCGGCCGAGACACCGGCGATGACGGCCACGACCGCGAGCCCGCCGAAGATGAACGGACCCAGCACCGACAGGACGATCGCGGCGACGCCCGCGCCCGTGGCGGCCCGTCGGGACACCGCGACGATCCCGAGCACGAAGGCGGCGATGCCGACCACAGTTCCCGCCCAGAACGACACTTCCGCCAGCAGCACGAGGTCGCGTACCGGCGTGAGCACCCGCCAGTCAAAACCCGTCGCCGTGCTCATCGAACCGAGCCCCGGTGCAGCGCCCCGCGCGGAGCGGTAGGCCGCGAAACCGCCGATGGCGGAGGCCAGTACGGTCCCCATGACCGACAGGAGCAGTGCCCAGGTGCCGAGTGGGCGTCCGCGGCGAGGAACCGGGGGAGGGGAGAGGAGGGTACCGACCGGGGGAGCAGCGTGCGGCGCCGCGAAAACGGGCCCGTTCGAAGCGCTCGGCGAGGTCATCCCCACACTCTACGAGACCGCCGCGATGCCGCCGCGAGCGGCCTCACCGCGCCGCTCGATCCCCCTCGGGCCGGCCCGATGTCGGTGGCCCCGCGTAGACTTACACGAGTGACAGTTCCCGGGATCGTGCGCGCCCTCGAGCAGGCCGAGTCGTATCGTGAGGCCGCATCAGCGGCATCCACCGACCTGTCTCTCTCCCTCGTCGATGGTCTCGACGCCCCCGTCATCGCGGGCCTCATCGAGCGCCGGCGGGCCGCGGGTGAGCCGGGCGCCGTGCTGGTGATCGCCCCGACCGGACGCCGCGCCGAGTCTCTCGGGCCGGCTCTGGATGCCGTCCTCCCCGGCGCCCAGGTGCTGCACTTCCCCGCCTGGGAGACGCTCCCTCACGAGCGGCTCAGCCCGAGCCCCGAGACCGTCGGACGCCGACTCGACGTGCTGCGACGGATCGCCGCGTGGGACGGGACGACGCCGCTGGTCGTGACCGCCTCGGTCCGCAGCGCGCTCCAGCCGCTCGCTCCGGGCCTCGGCGACGTCGAGCCGATCGAGCTCACCGTCGGCGGCCGCGGGCTGGAACTCGAAGCCGCGACCACGCGCCTGGTCGAGCTCGCCTACCATCGCGTCGACATGGTCTCCCGGCGCGGCGAGTTCGCGGTGCGCGGCGGCATCCTCGACGTCTTCCCGCCGGTCGCCGACCATCCTTACCGCGTCGAGTTCTTCGGCGACGAGGTCGATCAGATCCGCGCCTTCTCGGTCGCCGACCAGCGATCGCTCCCCGGCGAGGTGTCCACCGTGACGCTCGTTCCCAGCCGCGAGCTGCTGTTGACCACCGAGGTCCGCGCCCGTGCCGCCGAGCTGCGCGACGGTTACCCGGGACTTCGTCAGCTGCTCGAGAAGATGGCCGAGGGCATTCCGGCAGAGGGCATGGAGTCGCTCATCCCGGTGCTCGTCGACGACCTCATCACCCTCGTCGACTATCTCCCCGGAGGCAGCGCCGTCGCTCTGGTCGATCCGGAGCGCTCGATCGCCCGCGCCACGACCCTCGGCGATACGAACCGCGAGTTCCTCGAAGCCGCCTGGTCGGCGGCGACGGCCGGTGCCGACACCCCGGTCGACCTGGACTCGGGGGACTTCGTCACCCTCCACGACCTCCACGAGATCGCGAACGGGCGTGGCGGCGTCTGGTGGCAGTTCAGCGCGTTCGATTCGGGAGCAGCGGATGCCGAGGACGAGGGGCTCGTCGTCGGTGACGACTCCGCGCACCGGGTGAAGGCCGAGCCGGTGCCCTCGTTCCAAGGGAACGTCGAGGGGGCGACCACACACGTCGGCGCGCTGCTCTCCGACGGATGGTCGGTGGTGGTCACGGCATCCGGACCGGGACTGGTCGACCGCGCGCGGGACGTCCTCGCGGAGCGCGGCATCGCCGCCCGCCGTGTCGACGAATTGCGTGTCCCGCCCGAGCCGGGTGTCGCGCACGTGGTGTGCGCGCCGCTGGAGCGCGGTTTCCAGCTGAGCGAGGCGAAGCTCGCCGTCATCACCGAGACCGAGTTCTACGGCCGTTCGGTCAGCGGCGACAATCGCGGCGTCAAGAAGCTCGCCTCGCGGCGGCGCAACGTCGTCGACCCGCTGCAGCTCAAGCCCGGCGACGTCGTCGTGCACGCGACCCACGGCATCGGCAAGTTCATCGAGCTCACGCAGCGCGAGGTGTCCAGCGGTGGGCGCAACGCGGTCAAGACGACCAAGGAGTACCTCGTCCTGGAGTACGCGCCGTCCAAGCGCGGCTACCCGGGCGACAAGCTGTTCGTTCCCACCGACCAGCTCGACCTGCTGTCGAAGTACGTCGGCGGCGAAGCCCCGACCCTGTCGAAGATGGGCGGCAGCGACTGGGCCGCGGCGAAGGGGCGCGCCCGAAAGGCCGTCCGCGACATCGCGGTCGAGCTGGTGAAGCTGTACTCGGCGCGCATGGCATCCAAGGGCTACGCCTTCGGCCCCGACACCCCGTGGCAGCGCGAGCTCGAAGAGGCGTTCCCGTTCGCCGAGACACAGGATCAACTGCAGACGATCGACGAGATCAAGGCCGACATGGAGAAACCGATTCCGATGGACCGGCTGCTGTCGGGCGACGTCGGCTTCGGCAAGACCGAGGTGGCGGTGCGCGCTGCTTTCAAGGCCATCCAGGACGGCAAGCAGGTCGCGATGCTCGTGCCGACGACCCTGCTCGTCAAGCAGCACCTCGAGACGTTCGCCGAGCGCTTCGCCGGGTTCCCGGTGACCGTGCGCCCGCTGTCGCGCTTCCAGAGCGACAAAGAGGCGAAGGCGACGCTCGCCGGCCTCACCGACGGCACCGTCGACATGGTCATCGGCACGCACCGCATCCTCACCGAGAAGGTGGTCTTCAAGGACCTCGGGCTCATGATCATCGACGAGGAGCAGCGTTTCGGCGTCGAGCACAAGGACGCGCTGAAGAAGCTCAAGACGAACGTCGACATCCTCGCGATGAGCGCGACCCCCATCCCGCGCACGCTCGAGATGGCGGTGACCGGCATCCGCGAGATGTCGACGCTGGCCACCCCGCCCGAAGACAGGCATCCGATCCTCAGCTATGTCGGTCCCCGCAACGACAAGCAGATCGCCGCGGCGATCCGGCGCGAACTCCTGCGCGAGGGCCAGGTGTTCTACGTGCACAACCGGGTGTCGTCGATCCAGCGGGTCGCCGCGCACCTGGCCGAACTCGTGCCCGAGGCGCGCATCGTCGTCGCCCACGGGCAGATGGGCGAGCACGCGCTCGAACAGGTCGTCGACGACTTCTGGGAACGCCGCGCGGACGTCCTCGTGTCCACGACCATCATCGAGACGGGTCTCGACATCTCGAACGCGAACACGATCATCATCGACCGCGCCGACAAATACGGCCTGTCGCAGCTGCACCAGTTGCGCGGACGCGTGGGCCGAGGCCGCGACCGGGCCTACGCCTATTTCCTCTACGACGAGATGAATCCGTTGTCCGAGACCGCGGCCGACCGTCTCGAGACGATCGCCGTCAATAACGATCTCGGTTCCGGCATGCAGGTCGCCCTGAAAGACCTCGAGCTGCGAGGCGCGGGCAACCTCCTCGGTGCCGAGCAGGCCGGGCACATCGCGGGTGTCGGTTTCGATCTGTACCTGCGCATGATCGGCGAGGCCGTCTCGACGTTCCGCGGCGAGGACGTGGACGGTCCCACCGAGCTCCGTCTGGAGCTGCCGGTCGATGCTCGTCTGCCCGAGTTCTACATCGACAGCGAACGCCTGCGGCTGGAGGCGTACCAGAAGCTCTCGGCCGCGGCATCCGCCACCGCCAAGGACGACGCGATCGACCTCGTCGTCGACGAGCTGCGCGACCGGTACGGCGAGCCGCCCGCCGAGGTCGAAGGGCTCATCGCCGTCGCGCGCCTGCGTCGGCGCGCAGCCCAGGCCGGACTCGCCGACGTCGTCGCGATGGGGTCGAACCTCCGCATCGCCCCCGCCCATCTCGCCGATTCGATGCGGGTCCGCCTGCAGCGCCTGTACCCGAAGGCGAAGCTCGTCGCCGGAGGCGATGCGATGGTCGTTCCCCTGCCCCAGGATGCCGACGATGCTCACCTCATCGCGTGGGTCCGGCAGCTGCTCGATGCTCTCTGGCCGCTGCCGATCGATGCGGCCGTGGAGACCGCGAACGCTTGACCATCATTCCCCGCCGCCCCTGACGGAGGACGAGGGCCCGGACGACCGATGGTCGACCGGGCCCTCGTCGCTTCGCCGGGGATTTCCGCGGGACCCGCGCGGCGACACGCCCGGGCGGAGGCGTCGATTCGACCGAACCCGGATCTCGACGTAATGTTTTACCTGTTCGCCCCACAGGGGAGAGCGGAGAGGCCGGAAGGCCCCGCATCGTCTCAAGCGGCGAACCACCCAAAACCCCAACACATGGTGTAAGGTTTTGATCCGGTCGTTCGACCGGTTCCCGAGGTTGATCTCCTGAGATCCCAGTGCGGAGCCGCAGTCCGACGGTCGATATGAAGTGAACTGCCTCACGGGTAGGTCTTGGTGACTGTTTCTGTGGGTG
>NZ_JAUZUP010000006.1:0-147698 GCF_031844085.1 Microbacterium sp. PRF11 | reverse complement strand
GCGGCCCCGGCCTACTCCTCGGCGCCCGCGTTCCCTCGCGACCCGTCGCCGGGCTATGCCGGCGTGGGCGCCGCCGCCGGAGCCGGTTACGGCACTCCCGCCTACCCCGCCTCGGCCTACGCCGGCGCGCCCCCGGTCGCCGACACCGCGGAACGCCGCGACATCAAGACCAACACCGTGTGGATCTGGCTCGTGGTCCTCCTGCCGCTGGTCGGCGTGCTCGGCCTGGTGATCTTCGACTGGACGTCGTACATCCGTGATTCCTTCTACGCCGGGGTGTACGCCTACGAGTCCGGCGACACGACGATGGCCGCTTCCTCCACCGCAGGAACGCTCATCACGCTCGTGGCGTCGGTGGTCACCCTCGTGATCACGGCGCTCACGGTGCTGTTCTCCTTCCTTGACTGGCGTCAGCTGCGCGCGCGCGGCGTCGAGCGACCGTTCCACTGGGCCTGGAGCTTCTTCGTGCTGATGATCGGCTCGGGCCTGGTCTATGTCATCGGGCGGGGCATCGTCCTGCGCCGCCGCACCGGCTCGGGCCTTGCCCCGATCTGGGCCTCGATCGCCGTCAACATCGTCGCCGTCGTCGCCCTGTCGATCTGGGTCGTGGTGCTGCTGTCGCAGCTGTTCTCGCTCATCAACGAGTTCGCCGGCACCTACGGGTACTGACCCGGAGGGGGCCGTCGACGCGGTCGGCGCGCCCCCTCCCGGGGCCGACGATGACGCCGCATGACGTTATGTTCCGTTCTGCGACAGCGATGCCCTCGGCATCCGGCGGCCGACATACGCTCCTGACACCGACGCCCGATGTCGGCTACGCCGGGGAGGCCACCATGTCCACACCGTCCATCGCTCAGCAGGTCGACGACTTCAACGTCGGCTTCGAGTCTCAGATCGGCGACCGCCTCGCCGCCGTCTTCTCAGGAGAGCAGAACGACCTCCGCGCGGCAGGAGTGCCGGCCGGGGCACTGAGCGTCGGCGACGAGGCCCCCGACGCAGAGCTGCTCACCGCGGACAGCGCGAAGACCACCTTCTCGGCGGTGCTCGCCGACGCCGTCACGGTGGTCGTCTTCTACCGCGGTGCGTGGTGCCCGTACTGCAACATCACCCTGCGCACCTACCAGGAGCAGTTGGTCCCGGCCCTGCGGGAGCAAGGTGCCCAGCTGGTTGCCGTGTCGCCGCAGACGCCCGACGGCTTCGCCCAGAGCGTCGCCAATGGCGACCTGGACTTCGTCGTCCTCTCCGACCCCGCGAACACCCTCGCCGACCGCTTCGGCATCGTCACCGAGCCCAGCGGTTCCGCCCGCGAGGCGCACACCGAGCTCGGCTTCGACGTCGCCGACAGCAACGCCGACGCCACCGCTCGCGTGCCCTTCCCGTCCGTCTACGTCATCGACGAGGCCGGGCGCATCCGCTTCGCCGACATCCACGTCGACTACACGACGCGCACCGAGGTCGCCGACATCCTCGACGCGGTCCGCACTCTCGGCGAGAGCTGACCTCGTACCCCGCCGACGGGCGTCGACCACCGGCCCTCGGCCGTCGTGATCGGCGCCCGTGTGCGGGGTTCTCCGATCAGTGCGAGCGGAGCGAGACGACGGCGTCGAGCAGGGCGTGCGCCGTCTCGTCCTTCGTCCCGGATGCCGAGGCCACGACCGTGCCCGCGGCATCCACGATCGTGAGGGCGTTGGCCGCCGACTCGAACCCTCGCGTCCAGCCCACGGCGTTGGCGGCCAACAGGTCCACGCCCTTGCGTGCCGCCTTCGCGCGGGCGCGCTCGAGCAGCTCGGCGTCGTCGGCGACGGTCTCGGCGGCGAAGGCGACGATCGTCTGCCCCGGGCGGCGATCCGCCACGAGACCGGCGACGATGTCGCGGTTCTCCCGCAGTTCGAGCGTTAGAGCGCCGGGGGAGTCCTGCTTGCGGAGCTTGTGCTCCGACACCGCCGCCACGGAGTAGTCGGCGACCGCCGCGGCCATGACGATCACGTCGGCGTCGGGGGCGACGGCATCCATCGTCCTGCCGAGCTCGTCGGCGGTCGCGACGGCCAGCACCTCGACGCGCGGGTCGGGGCGGACGTCGGCGTCGAGGTGCGCGGCGACCAGGGTCACGCGAGCGCCGCGATCCGCAGCGGCCCGCGCGATCGCCACCCCCTGCCGACCGCTCGATCGGTTGCCGAGGTAGCGCACCGGGTCGATGGGCTCGCGCGTACCCCCGGCGCTCACGACGACCGAGACACCCTCGAGGTCGCGCGGCCGTTCGACGAGGGCGAGGGCGGCGGCGACGATGTCCTCCGGTTCCGACATGCGGCCCGGACCCGAGTCGCCGCCGGTGAGGACGCCGTCCTCCGGCCCGACCACGTGCACGCCGCGGGCGCGCAGCACGTCCATATTGTGCGCGGTGGCCGGATGCCGCCACATCTCGGTGTGCATCGCGGGGGCGACGACCACGGGCGCGGTTGTCGCGAGAAGGGTCGTGCCGAGCAGGTCGGAGGCGAGCCCGGCGGTCATCGCCGCGAGCGTGTTGGCGGTGGCGGGGGCGACGATCACGAGATCGGCGGCCTGCCCCAGCGCGACGTGCCGGACCTTGGCGACGTCGTCGTGCACCGAGGTGGTGACGGGGTTGCGGCTGAGCGCCTCCCAGGTGGGGAGCCCGACGAAGCGCAGCGCGTCGTCGGTGGGAACGACGTGCACGTCGTGCCCGGCCTTCACCAGCAGCCGCACGAGGCCGACGGTCTTGTAGGCGGCGATGCCTCCGGTGACTCCCACGACGACGAACATCACGCCAGTCTTCCAGGTCGGCGACGCCGGAGCGGCGGTTCGCCATCGGAACAGGGGCCGCGACGAGAACAGGACGCGTCGACGCCGGTCGGCCTGTTCCCGTGACGACGCCTGTTCTCGGGACGACCGCGAGCCGCCCAGTGTCAGCGCGGCGCGGGTAGCGTTGTCGGAATGTGCACGGTCGTGATCGACGTCCCCGCGAACCCCGGCGAACCGGTGCGGGTGCTCGCCGTCCGCGACGAGGACCGCGATCGCCCGTGGCGCGGTATCGGCCCGTGGTGGCCCGAGCGCGGCGACGTGTTCGGCGTCCGCGACGACCGCGCGGGCGGCGCCTGGCTCGCGGTCGACCCTGCCGCGCATCGACTGGCGGTGCTGCTCAACCGTGAAGACCTCTCCGACCGCGGTGACGACGAGGTCGTCAGTCGCGGCGGTGTCCCCCTCGACGCGGTGGGCACCGGCATCCCGGATCGTCCCGCCACGCGCGGCTTCAATCTCGTCGAGGTGGATGCCGCGGGAGCGCACCTCGTGGAATGGGACGGCCTCGTCTCCCGCCGCACGCGGCTGACCCCCGGCACCCACATGGTCGCCCACCACGCGGTCGACGACCCCGGCACCCCGCGCATCGCTCGTTGGCTCGGCGCGTTCCGCGAGGCGGGCCTCGCCGAGGGCTCCGACTGGTGGATGCCATGGCTCGGCGTCGTCGAAGAGGCGACGCATCATCCCGAGGCGTCGGTCCTGCGCCGGGACGCCCACGACGGTCTCGTGCTCGAGTCGCTCCTGGTGTGCGCGGCGAGCATCGGACCCGAGGGCGTCGACGTGCGCGAGGCGACCCTCGCGGAGCCGGGGCGATGGGACGCGGGTCTGGCGGAGGGGTTGCGTCGCCCCCTGCCGCTGCGCGCCGACTCGCACGCGACGCCGCAGTAGGCTGGAGCGATCCCGCCTCCGTAGCTCAGGGGATAGAGCGCCGCACTCCTAACGCGGGCGTCGCAGGTTCGAATCCTGTCGGGGGCACCGTTTCGCGGTCCGGTCCGCGGCCCATCGGGTGCGGCAGCGCTCCGCCGTTCGTTCCCGCGTTCCCGGATGCCGCTGCGCTGCGGCCCCGGGGCGGTGGGCGTGGCCCCGCGGCCACCGGCGGCTAACCGTCTCCCATCGGGCTGGCCCGCGAGATCACGTGACGTGCGCGAGGGCGCACGCACCGGCATGTGCTCTCGGCCGGATCACGTGACCTCGGCGGCAACCCGACCCCGGTCGCGCCACCCGACCCTGCGGCGGTGACCCGACCCCGCTCGCGCCATCCGGCCGAGCCGTGCCGTACCCCACCCGTTGCCACCGCCGCCTCGACCGTGGCATGATTACTGAACGATCGGTCGGAAAACCTCGCAGTCGAGGTGGACGGGCCCCGCCAGAGTCGGCGGGGGAGAGGATGACGATGGCGGACGCGTTTCTCGTCGGCGGTGCACGCACCCCGGTCGGGCGGTACGGCGGGGCTCTGGCATCCGTTCGTCCCGACGATCTGGCGGCGCTGGTGGTCGCAGAAGCGGTGGCTCGCGCGGGCGTCCCCGTCGAGGCGATCGACGAGGTCATTCTGGGTGCCGCGAACCAGGCCGGCGAAGACAATCGCAACGTGGCCCGCATGGCCGTACTGCTCGCGGGGCTGCCCGACAGCATCCCCGGCCTCACGGTCAACCGACTCTGCGCCTCGGGCATGAGCGCGATCGCGCTCGCCGCTCAGGCGATCCGCGCGGGCGATGCCGACATCGTGGTCGCCGGGGGTGTCGAGTCGATGACCCGCGCGCCCTGGGTGCAGGCAAAGCCCGAGAAGGCGTGGGCGAAACCCGGCGACGCGTTCGACACCTCGATCGGCTGGCGCTTCACCAACCCGCGCCTCGCCGCGCGCGAGAAGGCGACCTTCACCATGCCCGAGACGGCCGAGGAGGTCGCGCGCGTCGACGGCATCTCGCGCGCCGACGCCGACGCCTTCGCCCTGCGCAGCCACGAGCGGGCCATCCGAGCTCAGGATGCCGGACGCTTCCGGGACGAGATCGTCGCCGTCGAGACACCTCGGGGTCTCGTGGACACCGATGAAGGACCCCGCCGCGATACCTCCCTCGATGTGCTCGCGGGGCTGCGACCCGTCGTGAAGGGCGGCGAGGTGGTGACCGCGGGCAACGCGAGCTCGCTCAACGACGGCGCATCGGCGATCGTGGTGGTCGGCGCGGAGGCGGTCGAGCGATACGGTCTTCGTCCCCGCGCGCGCGTCGCCGCGCAGGCCGCCGCGGCCCTCGCGCCCGAGATCATGGGGCTCGGACCGGTGCCCGCGACCGAGAAGGCTCTCGCGAAGGCGGGGCTCTCGGCATCCGATCTGGGGGCGGTCGAACTGAACGAGGCGTTCGCGTCGCAGTCGCTCGCGTGCATCCGTCGGCTCGGCCTCGATCCCGAGATCGTCAACGCCGACGGAGGGGCGATCGCGCTCGGCCACCCGCTGGGGTCGAGCGGGTCGCGGTTGATCGTGACGCTGCTGGGTCGCATGGAGCGCGAGGGTGCCCGGTACGGCCTGGCCACGATGTGCGTCGGTGTGGGGCAGGGCACAGCGATGATCGTGGAGCGGGTCGATGGGTGACACCCTCCGGACCGACGCCCGTGACGATCGCGTCGTCGCCACCCTCGACCGCCCCGAGCGCCGCAACGCCATCGACCAGGCCATGGTCGACGAGCTGCACGCGCTGTGCGGTGCGCTCGAGGAGCGCCCGCGCACGCTCATCCTCACCGGCGCGGGCGGCATCTTCGCGGCCGGCGCCGACATCGCGCAGCTGCGCGACCGCACCGGCGACGACGCCCGCCGCGGCATCAACGCCACCGTCTTCGACCGCATCCGCCACCTCCCGATGCCCGTCATCGCGGCCGTCGACGGCTACGCGCTCGGCGGAGGAGCCGAACTCGCCTATGCCGCCGACATCCGCATCGGCACGCCGCGCGTGCGCTTCGGCAACCCCGAACCCGGCCTCGGCATCATCGCCGCGGCGGGCGCATCGTGGCGACTGCCCGAGATCGTCGGGCACGCCCGGGCGAGCGAGATGCTGCTGACCGCGCGCGTGATCGAGGCCGACGAGGCTCTGGCCTGGGGGCTGCTGTCGAGTGTGCACGATCCCGATGAGCTGCTCAGCGCCGCGCACGCGATCGCCGATCGCATCGCGGCGAACTCCGCCCGCGCGACGATCCTCACCAAGCGCGCGTTGCTCGCGCCCCGGGGAGACCACCCCGCGATCGATGGCGAACTCCAGGCCGAGCTGTTCGACAGCGCCGACAAGCGCGCCCGCATGACCGCGTTCCTCGAGAGGAAGAAGAAGTGACCCATCTCGACACGACCGCCCGCCCCGGTGGCGCGGCTGAGTCCGCCACCGCGTCCGCACCCGACACCGCGTCGGCCGGGCTCCTGGCATCTCTCCCCGCCACCGTCGGCGTGCTCGGCGGCGGCCGCATGGGCGCCGGGATCGCGCACGCGTTCCTGCTCGCCGGCGCCTGCGTGCACGTGGTCGAGCGCGACGCCGAGGCCGCGGCGGCCGCCCGTGACCGCGTCCAGACGGCGCTGACCCGTTCGGCGCAGAAGGGCGCGACGGTCCCGGATGGCGACGCCCTCACCACGGGCACCGACACGGCCGTGTTCGCCGACGCGGGCCTCGTCATCGAGGCCGTCCCGGAGGACCGGGCTCTCAAGCTCGACGCCCTCGCGCGCATCGAGGCCGTCGTCGACGCCGGAACGGTCGTGGCATCCAACACCTCCTCGATCTCGATCGACGCGCTCGCCGCATCGCTCGCCCGGCCTGAGCGCCTCCTGGGCCTGCACTTCTTCAACCCCGTGCCCGCGTCGGCACTGGTCGAGGTCGTCACCGGGGCCCGCACTGCCCCGCAGGTCGTCGATGACGCCGTGCACTGGGTCGAGGCCATCGGCAAGACCGCCGTCGTCGTGCGCGACGCGCCGGGCTTCGCGTCGAGCCGCCTCGGCGTCGCCCTCGGGCTCGAGGCGATCCGCATGCTCGAAGAGGGCGTCGCCTCGGCGCACGACATCGACACGGCGATGGAGTTGGGGTACCGGCATCCGATGGGCCCCCTGCGCACGACCGACGTCGTCGGTCTCGACGTGCGCCTGGGCATCGCCGAAGAACTCGAGCGTGCGTTCGGCGCGCGCTTCACCCCGCCCGCGCTGCTGCGAGAGCTCGTCGCCCAGGGGCACCTGGGCCGCAAGACCGGCCGCGGATTCTACGAATGGAGCGCATGATGACGTTTCTCCCCAGCTACGTGAACGGGGCCTGGTGGGCACCGGAGAGCGATCCCGACGCCGCGATCGTGCGTGACGCCTCGACCGGCGAGGAGATCGTGCGGGTGAGCACGAGGGGACTCGATCTGGCGGGAGCGGTCGCCTACGCCCGCGAGACGGGCCAGAAGAGCCTCGGCGTCCTCACGTTCCATCAGCGCGCGATGGTGCTGAAGAACCTCGCGATCGCGCTGAACGAGCGCCGAGAGGAGCTCTACGCCCTATCCGAGCGCTCGGGTTCGACGCGCCGCGACTCGCTCAGCGACATCGACGGCGGCATCGGCGTGCTCTTCACCTTCTCGTCGAAGGCGCGGCGCGAGCTCCCGGCCGGGAAGGTCGTGCTCGACGGCCCGATCGAGCCGCTGTCGAAGGACGGCTCGTTCCTCGGCCGGCACGTCTACACGCGCCTTCCCGGCGTGGCGGTGCAGATCAACGCCTTCAATTTCCCGATGTGGGGCGCGCTCGAGAAGTTCGCCCCCGCCTTCCTCGCGGGCCTCCCCACGATCGTCAAGCCCGCGACCCCCACGGCGTACGTCGCCGAGGCGTGGGTGCGGATGGTCGTCGAAACGGGCCTGCTGCCGGAAGGCTCGCTGCAGCTGGTCAGCGGAAGCGTCCCGGGGCTCTTCGATCTGCTCGAGCTCGGCGACACCGTCGGGTTCACCGGCAGCGCCTCGACCGCCGAGCGGCTGCGCGCCCACGCGAAGCCCGGTGTGCGCTTCACGAGTGAGACCGACTCGATCAACGCCTCGATCCTGGGCCCCGACGCCGTGCCGGGCACGCCCGAGTTCGACGCGTACGTCAAGCAGCTGCTCGTCGAGATGACGACGAAGGCGGGCCAGAAGTGCACCGCGATCCGTCGCGCGATCGTGCCGGCGGGGACCACGGATGCCGTGGCCGAGGCGCTCCGCGCGAAGATCGCCGAGCGCGTGGTCATCGGCGACCCGCGCGCCGAGGGCGTGACGATGGGGCCCGTCGTGTCCCTCGAGCAGCGCGACGAGGTGCTGCGGCAAGTGCGGGCGCTCGAGGAGGCCGGCGGACGGTTCGTCGTCGGATCGACCGAGGCCCCCGAGGGGGTCGCCAGCGAGGGTGCGTTCCTCCAGCCGATGCTCCTGTCGTTCGCGGATGCCGCGACCCCGGCGGTCAACGAGATCGAGGCGTTCGGCCCGGTCGCGAGCATCGTCGAGTACGCCGACGTCGCCGAGGCGGCGGCCATCGTGACGCGGGGCGGCGGCTCGCTCGTCACGAGCGTCGCGACCCACGACCCCGACGTCGCGACCGAACTGCTGACCCGCATGGGGGCGATGAACGGTCGCGTGCTGTTCCTCGACCGCGACGACGCCCGCACCTCGACCGGCCACGGCGCCCCGGTGCCGCACCTCGTGCACGGCGGCCCCGGCCGCGCCGGCGGCGGCGAAGAGCTCGGCGGCATCCGCTCGGTGCTCCATTACATGCAGCGCACGGCGATCCAGGGGTCGCCCCGCATCCTGACCGCGCTCACCGGGATCTGGCATCCGGGAGCCGACACCGACTCGGTCGGCACGCACCCGTTCCGCAAGCCCCTCTCGGAGCTTCGCATCGGGGATGCCGTGGAGTCGGCCGAGCGGCAGGTCACCCTCGATGACATCGAGGTGTTCGCGAGATTCACCGGCGACACGTTCTACGCCCACATGGACGAGGAGTCTGCCGCGGCGAACCCCTTCTTCCCGGGGCGCGTCGCGCACGGGTACCTGCTCGTGTCGTGGGCGGCCGGGCTGTTCGTCGATCCCGATCCCGGTCCGGTGCTGGCGAATTCGGGGCTGGAGAACCTCCGCTTCGTCACCCCGGTCTCGCCCGGCGACCGCATCCGGGTCGCCCTCACCGCCAAGCAGATCACCCCGCGCGAGACCGACGAGTACGGCGAGGTGCGGTGGGATGCCGTGATCCGCAACCAGGACGACGAGATCGTCGCGCAGTACGACGTGCTAACGCTTGTCGCGAAGACGTGGGCCCCGGCCGGGGTGCCCGTCGCGGAGCGGGCCGCCCAGCCCGCGGGAGCGCTCGCATGAGCCTGCGGCCGATGATGCAGCGCGACCGGGCGTCGGCGATGCTCGGCATGGTCGTCGAGCACGATGCACCGGGGGAGTCGCGCGTGTCGATGACGGTGCGCGACGACATGCTCAACGGCTTCGCCATCACCCACGGCGGGCTCGTGTTCACCCTCGCCGACACCGCGTTCGCGATCGCGTGCAACGAGGACGAGCGGGTGACGGTCGCGGGCGGCGCCGACATCACGTTTCTGAAGTCGACGACGTCGGGGCAGATCCTCACCGCGACCGCCCAGCGCCGCGCGCGCAGCGGACGGACGGGTCTGTACGACATCCGCGTGACCGATGAGACGGGCGACCTCGTCGCCGAGGTGCGCGGCCGCAGCATCACGACGGATCGACGGCCGCCGGCGACGCCCCCGGTCCCTTCGACAGGCTCAGGGACCTCCACCGTGGCAGGGGCCTCGGTTGGGCCGGTGGCTGAGCCTGTCGAAGCCTCCGGCCCCCGTGCCGTAGTGCGCCCGGTCCCTTCGACAGGCTCAGGGACCTCGGTTGGGCCGGTGGCTGAGCCCATCGAAGCCTCCGGCCCCCGCCCCGCGAACAACCCCGAGCGCGAGGAAGCGCTCCCCACCACGGAGGTGTCTCGATGACCATGACCGTTCCCTCGCGCGCCGATTTCCTGGCATCCGTCGATCCCACCGGCATCCCTCTCGAGGGCTTGCGCGCGCTGCAGCTCGAGCGCCTGCAGTGGACGGTGCGGCACGCCTACGAGAACGTCGCGCTGTACCGCCGGAAGTTCGACGAGGCCGGTGTCCAGCCCGACGACATCCGCAGCCTCGAGGACATCCGCCTATTGCCCTTCACGACGAAGGCCGACCTGCGCGAGACCTACCCCTTCGGCATGTTCGCGGTGCCCATGCCCGATGTCCGTCGCATCCACGCCTCCTCGGGCACGACCGGGCGTCCGACGGTCGTCGGCTACACCGCCGGCGACCTCGACCGGTGGGCCGACCTCGTCGCGCGTTCGCTGAGCGCCGCGGGCATCCGCGCGGGCGATCGCGTGCACAACGCCTACGGCTACGGCCTGTTCACCGGGGGCCTCGGCGCGCACGCGGGCATCGAGCGCCTCGGCGCGACCGTCATCCCCATCTCGGGTGGGCAGACGGCGCGGCAGGCGCAGCTCATCCAGGACTTCGAACCGGATGCCATCCTCTGCACGCCGAGCTACCTCCTCACGATCGCCGACGCGCTCGAGGCGGCGGGCGTCGACCCGCGATCCACGTCGCTCCGTGTCGCCGTGCTCGGCGCCGAGCCGTGGACGAACGAGATGCGCCGCGAGATCGAGCGTCGCCTCGACATCGTCGCCGTCGACATCTACGGCCTCAGCGAGGTGATGGGCCCGGGCGTGGCATCCGAGAGCGCCCTCACGAAGGACGGCCCGCACATCTGGGAGGACCACTTCCTCCCCGAGACGATCGACGGAGACACGGGTGCGCCCGTCGCCGACGGCGAGCTCGGCGAGCTGGTGTTCACCTCCCTCACCAAGGAGGCGTTCCCGGTCATCCGCTACCGCACCCGCGACCTCACCCGGTTGCAGCCCGGCACCGCGTTCCCCGCGATGCGGCGCATCGAGAAGATCACCGGCCGCAACGACGACATGATCATCCTGCGCGGCGTGAACCTCTTCCCGACGCAGATCGAGGAGATCGTGCTCGGCATCGAGAAGCTCACGCCCCACTTCGTCCTCGAGCTGCGCAAGGACGGGCGTATGGATGCCATGACCGTCCGCATCGAACGGCATCCGGCCCTGGAGCGCGAGGTCTGCGAGGCGGCGGGGGTGGTGCTGCAGCAGCGCATCAAGGTGCTGATCGGCACGACGGTCGACGTCCGCGTCGAGGAGCCCGGCGCGCTGCCCCGCAGCGAGGGTAAGTACAAGCGCGTCTACGACCTGCGCTGACCCGCCACCCCGCGCCGGAACGTCGAGGACGCATTCCGTCGGCGAGACCGCACCCGTTCCACGCTGATGCGGTGCGGTCTCGGCGGGCGTCTGCGTCCTCGCGAGCGGCTGCGGCGTCGACCCGTTGCGGGGTCGCGCGGTGGCGGATACACTTTACTGAACGATCGGTCTGTAAAAGGAGTCGACGATGACGATGACCGCACCCCCCACGGACGCCCTCGACGGCGAGGCGATGTTCGACGCCCTCATCGAGGCCGACGGCCGGATCGAGCCGCGCGACTGGATGCCGGAGGGGTACCGCCGCACTCTGATCCGACAGATCTCCCAGCACGCGCACTCCGAGATCATCGGCATGCAGCCGGAGGGGGCGTGGATCACTCGGGCGCCCAGCCTCAAGCGCAAGTCGATCCTGCTGGCGAAGGTGCAGGACGAGGCCGGCCACGGCCTCTACCTCTACTCCGCCGCGCAGACCCTCGGCATCACCCGAGACGAGATGACGCAGCAACTCGTCGACGGCAAGGCGCGGTACTCGTCGATCTTCAACTACCCGACCCCGACCTGGGCCGACATGGGCGCGATCGGCTGGCTCGTCGACGGCGCCGCGATCTGCAACCAGGTGCCGTTGTGCCGGGCGTCGTACGGCCCGTACGGCCGGGCGATGGTCCGCATCTGCAAGGAGGAGTCGTTCCACCAGCGCCAGGGCTTCGAGATCCTCCTCACCCTCATGCAGGGCACCGACGCCCAACGCGAGATGGCGCAGGACGCCGTGAACCGCTGGTACTGGCCGAGCCTGATGATGTTCGGGCCCCCCGACGACGACTCGCCCAACTCGGCGCAGTCGATGGCCTGGAACATCAAGCGCTTCAGCAACGACGAGCTGCGCCAGCGCTTCGTGTCGATGCTCGTCCCCCAGGCCGCGGTGCTGGGCGTGACCCTTCCCGATCCCGACCTGCGTTTCAACGACGAGACGGGCGAGTACGACATGGGCGAGATCGACTGGAGCGAGTTCCACGAGGTGCTCGCCGGCCGTGGCCCGCTCAATACGATGCGCCGCCAGCATCGCCGCGACGCGCACGAAGAGGGCGCCTGGGTGCGCGAGGCCGCCGCGGCGTACGCGGCGAAGAAGAGCGCGAAGGCGGTCGCCTGATGGCCACGCCCGGGAGCAGCCCCGCCGAGACCTGGCCTCTGTGGGAGGTGTTCGTGCGCGCGAACCGCGGCCTGAGCCACGTGCACGTCGGATCGCTCCACGCCCCCGATGCCGAGCTCGCCGTCCGCAACGCGCGCGACCTCTACACGCGCCGCGGTGAGGGCGTGTCGGTCTGGGTCGTCCCCTCGGATGCCGTGACCACGAGCGATCCGGGACAGAAGGGCGCCTTCTTCGAGTCGCCCGCGGGCAAGAACTACCGCCACGCGGTGTACTACACCGCGTCCGAGGGGGTGCCGCACCTGTGAGCACCTCGATCGAACACGGCGCAGCACCGGTGGCTGAGCCTGTCGAAGCCCCCGGCGCGGGGTCTCTATCCCTTCGACAGGCTCAGGGACCTCATGCAGCGTCGGTGGCTGAGCCTGTCGAAGCCACCGACCCGCACGGCGACGTCTCGCTCGACGCCCGCGAGCTCTCCGCCGAGCTCGCCGGGGGAGAGGACCGGGCCACCGACCCCGACGTCGCCGCATACGCCCTGCAGCTCGGCGACGACGCGCTGATCCTCGCGCAGAACCTCTGCGGGTGGATCGCCCGCGCTCCCGAGCTCGAGGAGGACGTGGCCCTCGGCAACATCGCTCTCGACCTGCTCGGTCACGCCCGCTCGCTCCTGCGCTACGCGGGGTCGCACGACGGTCGCAGCGAGGACGACCTCGCCTACTGGCGCGACGAACCGGAGTTCCGCAGCGCCTGGCTCTTCGAGCTGCCGAACGGCGACTTCGCCCACACCATCGCGCGCCAGCTCCTGGCCTCCGCGTACCTCCTCGAGCTCTACCGCGACCTCACGGCATCCACCGATCCGGTTCTCGCCGCGGTCGCCGCCAAGGCGGAGAAGGAAGTCGACTACCACCGCGACCACGCCGTGCAGTGGACGCTGCGTCTCGCCGGCGGCACCGAGGAGTCTCGGCGGCGGTTCCTCGTCGCCCTCGACGACACGTGGCCGTACCTCGACGAGCTCTTCCGCGACGAGCCCTTGCACGATCGGCTCGGCGGCGTCGTCGTGCGACCCTCGGCGCTCCGCGCACGCGTCGAGGACGTCCTCACCGCGGTGCTCGCGGAGGAGGACGTCCCCGTCCCGACCCTTCCGGGCTCGTCCGCCGGGGGACGCCGCGGCGCGCATCACCCGTCCTTCGGGCCGCTCCTCGCCGAGATGCAGGTGCTCGCCCGCCGGCACCCGGGGGCGACATGGTGAGCGTCGAGCGCGCCCGCGAGGTCGCCGCCGCCGTCGTCGACCCCGAGGTGCCGGTGCTCACCATCGACGACCTCGGGGTCCTGCGCGACGTGCGTCTCGACGGCGACACCGTCACCGTGACGATCACCCCGACCTACTCGGGGTGCCCCGCCGTCGAGGCGATCCGCGACGACATCGTGCTGGCCCTCACCTCGGCCGGCTTCGACGACGCCGTGGTGAAGACCACCCTCACGCCCGCGTGGACGACCGACTGGATGAGCGACGAGGGCCGCCGCAAGCTCACCGCGTACGGCATCGCCCCGCCCACCGGGCGCGCTCCCGCGGGTCCCATCCGTCTGAAGCTGAGCGTTTCGTGCCCCCGCTGCGGCTCCCTCGACACCCGCGAGGTCTCGCGCTTCGGCTCCACCTCGTGCAAGTCGCTGTGGGAGTGCCGCGCCTGCCTCGAACCCTTCGACCACTTCAAGGCCCTCTGATGACGATGACGGATGCCACGACCCCGGCCGCCGCGGATGGTCCGGCCTCGACCCTCGGCGCGGTCCGCTCTACGGGCGGTCGCGCCCGCGCCCGGTTCCACACCCTGCGCGTCGCCGACGTGCGGCCCCTCACCCCGACCGCGATCGAGGTGACCTTCTCCGTTCCCGACGCGCTCGCCGACGCCTTCGACTACGCGCCCGGACAGTACGTCGCCCTGCGCGCCACGGTCGACGGCGAGGACCTGCGCCGCTCGTACTCGCTGTGCAGGCCGCCCCGACGCGGCGCGATCAGCGTGGGCATCAAGCGCGACCCCGACGGGCGCTTCTCGACCTGGGCGCACGAGGGACTCCGCCCGGGCGACGAGGTCGAGGTCATGAGCCCGGCGGGCACCTTCGTGTCGAAGGCGTCGACCTCGACGGGGCACGTCGTCGCGATCGCCGCCGGCTCGGGGATCACGCCGATCATGGCGCTCGCCGCCGACGTCCTCGAGCGCTCGGCCGATGCGCGCCTGACGATCGTGTACGCCAACCGCTCCTCGACCGACGTCATGTTCGTCGACGAGCTCGCCGACCTCAAGGACCGCTATCCCTCGCGGCTCACCCTGCACCACGTGCTCTCGCGCGAGCAGCGCGCGGCGCCGGTGTTCTCGGGCCGCATCGACGAGGAGCGTCTGCGCCTCATCCTGTCGCGGCTGATCGATCCGGCATCCGTCGACGAGTGGTTCCTCTGCGGTCCCTTCGCCCTCGTCGACCTCTGCCGTGAGACGCTCGCCGAGGTGGGGGTCGCCCGGGAACGCGTGCGGTTCGAGCTCTTCACCGCGGGAGAGGGCGACGCGCCCGCGCAGACCGGGGGAGCCCGCCCGGTGCGCGTGCGCCAGGACGAACCCGTCCGCCGCATCGACTTCACCCTCGACGGACAGTCGGCCTCGGTCGACAGCCCCGTCGCCGCTAACGAGACGATCCTCGCCGCGGCCCTGCGGGTCCGCCCCGACGTCCCCTTCGCCTGTGCCGGGGGTGTGTGCGGCACGTGCCGCGCCCGCGTCGTCGAGGGGGCGGTGTCGATGACCGAGAACTACGCGCTCGAACCCGACGAGATCGAGCGCGGGTACGTCCTCACCTGCCAGTCGCATCCGACCTCCGACGCCGTCCGCGTCGACTACGACGGGTGACCGCGATGATCGACTACCGCCTCGACGCCGGCGTGGCCGAGATCGTCCTCGACGCGCCCGCGCGCCGCAACGCCCTCGGTCTCGACGACCTGCGCGACCTCGCCGCGGCGTACGACCGGGCCGAGGTCGACGGCGCCCGGGCCGTGCTCCTGCGCGGCGAGGGCAAGGCGTTCTGCGCCGGGCGCGACATCTCCGGCGTCGACCCGCGCACCGACGACGTCGCGGGGTACCTCGACGACACGCTCGCGCCCCTCCTGCGCCGCATGTCGGCCTTCCCCGCGCCGACCTTCGCCGCGGCCCACGGGGCGTGCCTGGGGGTGGGGTTGGGCCTGCTCATCGCCACCGACGTCGTCTACGTCGCCGACGACGCCCGGATCGGCTCTCCCTTCGCCGCCCTGGGCGCGACCCTCGACTCCGGCGGCCACGCGCTGTTCGTCGAGCGCCTCGGCGCGCACGCCACGCTCGATCTGATCTACACGGGCCGGCTGATGTCGGGAGCCGAAGCCGTTCGTGCCGGACTCTTCTCGCGCGCATTCCCGGCGGACGAGGTCCAGGATGCCGCCGCCTCGGCGGCCCGCACCGCTGCCGCCGGACCCACCCAGGCGTTCCGCGCGAGCAAGCGCATCGTCAGCGCGATCCGCGACGAACGTCTCGGCCTGTGGGAGGCCATGGCCCTCGAGAACCGCGCCCAGGCGGCTCTCGCCGCGACCGCCGACTACCGCGAAGGCTTCGCCGCGTTCCAGGGGAAGCGGGCGCCGGAGTTCTCGGGGCGGTGAGCCGCTTGAAACCACCCCGGAGCGCTCCCTGACCGAGTTCCCACCCGAAACCGCCCTGCAGTTCGTCTACGACCGCGCGAACGACGAGATCGTCGTCTTCCGCGGCTGACCGGCGGAGACGACGATGCCCCGGCACGCGGCCGGGGCATCGTTCACGCGACGGCGTGGATCAGCTCGCGGTGGTCACCGCGAACTGCACGGATCCCTGCTCGGGATCGATCTGCGCGTCGAGCACGCGGTCGTCGAGGACGGCCGCGGCGTCGGTGTCGAGGAACACGCGGGCTCCCGCGTTCTCGACGACGGCGTCTCCGGACTCGGGGGCGTCGACGACGCTGAGCGCGAACTGCGACTCGGGGGTGCCCGCACCCTCGATGCGGACGCCGCCGTGGGCGGCATCCGGGAACTGCGCGGTGATGGTCTTGACGGCGGTCGTGGCCTCTTCGGTGAGCGTCAGCATGGGTGACTCTCCTTCTCTGATCGACGACAGGAGTCAGCCACGATGCCGAGAATCCGGCCCCGTCTCAACTTGCCGCGGCCATTGCCAGGGGATTCCCACGCTCCGTCGCGGCGTCAGGGCAGCAGCCCGGCGCGACGCGCGCGGGTGACGGCGGCGTGCCGCGTCGAGGCGTCGAGTTTGGCCATCGCCGAGGCGAGGTAGGACTTCACGGTCGTCTCGCGCAGGTGAAGGGATGCCGCGATCTCGCCGTTCGTCGACCCCACCGCCGCGCACGCGAGCACGTCGACCTCGCGGCGGGAGAGGTGGATGTCGCCGTCGGGCGCGGCGGTCGGGGCGTCGCCGGTCAGGGCGGCCAGTCGCGCTTCGATGTCCTCGAGGCGCCGGCGCACGCCGTCGTCTCCCACGGTCGCGGCGATGCTGCGCAGCTGCGCGTAGCTCTCGCGGATCTCCTCGCGCGCTCCGGCGCTCAGACCGCCCTCGGGGGAGGGGGCGTTCGCGAGACGTCGCTCGACCTCGGCGCGCACACGCAGTTCGGTGCCCAGTTCGCCGGCGACGTCGAAGGCCGGGCGCGCCTCCACCTCGCCGACGGGCGCCTGCGCCCACGAGCCGCAGTACAGCACGCCCCGGGCCGCCCCGCCCACGAGCACCGGCACCGCGAAGAGCGTGGCGATGCCCTCGCCGAGGATGGCGCGGTCGTAATCGTGCGTGATGGAGCGCGACGTGCGGTAGTCGAGTGTCATGCGCGGGCGGCGTTCCACCAGGGCGCGACCGCCGAGACCGCGCGTCGCGTGCACTACGAGACCCTCGATGCTGCGGGTGCGGGCACCGACGATGGTCGTGACATGGACGGCGCCGCCGTGCTCGAGGCCGCCGAAGGCGACGGGGAAGTGCGTGCGGCGCGCGAGCTCGGCCACCGCGTGCGACACGAGCGTCGCATCGTCTCGAAGAGCGGAAGGGGCTCCCACGCAGTACCTACTTCCGGGGGTGACGGCTTCATCGCCGCGTTTCGTAGCGTCGACCATATCACCGGCGAAGCCGCGGCTGACCCGGACTTCTCCCCGTCGGCGCAATGCTGCGCCGCACTCATGAGGCAAGGAGGCCACATGACGGACCGTCGCATCGACGAAGCCCACCAGGGCGGGATCGATTACATCGCGGTCGAGGAATCCGCCCCGTTCCGGGACTTGAAGAAGCGGCAGCGCAGCTTCGTTTTCCCGCTCGCGGTCGCGTTCCTCGTCTGGTACTTCGTCTACGTTCTGCTGTCGTCGTTCGCTCCGGGGTTCATGGCCCAGTCGGTCTCGGGCGCGATCACCGTCGGACTGCTGTTCGGGCTCGGGCAGTTCGTCACGACGTTCGCGATCACCATGGGCTACGTCGCCTACGCGAACCGCAAGCTCGACCCGGGTGCCGAACAGCTGCGCGATGAGCTCGAGCGTGCCCAGGGAGGTCGGTCGTGAACGACGTCCTCGCCACCATCGACGCGGCCGTGCAGACGGTCGAGAACAACCCGGTGCTGAACATCTCGATCTTCGGCGCGTTCGTCGCCGTGACGCTGTTCATCGTCATCCGGGCCAGTCGCAACAGCAAGACCGCCGCCGACTACTACGCGGCCGGTCGCTCGTTCACCGGTCCGCAGAACGGTTTCGCCATCGCCGGCGACTATCTCTCGGCGGCGTCGTTCCTCGGCATCGTCGGCGCGATCGCCATCAACGGCTACGACGGCTTCCTCTACTCGATCGGCTTCCTCGTGGCCTGGCTGGTCGCCCTGCTGCTGGTCGCCGAGCTCATGCGCAACACCGGCAAGTTCACCATGGCCGACGTGCTGTCGTTCCGCCTCAAGGAACGGCCCGTGCGCATGGCCGCGGCGATCACGACGCTCGCGGTGTGCTTCTTCTACCTGCTCGCGCAGATGGCCGGCGCCGGCGGTCTGGTGTCGCTGCTGCTGGGCATCACCGAGCGCGTCGGTCAGTCGATCGTCGTCGCGGTGGTCGGCATCCTCATGATCGTCTACGTGCTCATCGGCGGGATGAAGGGCACGACCTGGGTGCAGATCGTCAAGGCGTTCCTGCTCATCGGCGGTGCGCTCGTCATGACGGTGTGGGTGCTGGCGATCAACGGCTTCAATCTCAACACCCTCCTCGAGAGCGCGGTCGCCGCCTCTCCCAAGGGGGAGGCCGTGCTCGCGCCCGGGCTCCAGTACGGCAAGAATCCGTGGGACTTCATCTCGCTCGCCCTCGCCCTCGTGCTGGGCACCGCGGGGCTCCCGCACGTGCTGATGCGCTTCTACACGGTGCCGACGGCCAAGGAGGCGCGTCGCTCGGTGGTGTGGGCGATCTGGTTGATCGGTCTCTTCTACATCCTGACCCTCGTGCTCGGTTACGGCGCCGGTGCGCTGGTCGGCTCGGAGGCGATCCTCGCCGCCCCCGGCGGCGTGAACGCGGCGGCCCCGCTGCTCGCGCTGGCTCTGGGCGGTCCCTTGCTGCTGGGCTTCATCTCGGCGGTGGCCTTCGCGACGATCCTCGCGGTGGTCGCCGGTCTCACCATCACCGCAGCGGCGTCGTTCGCGCACGACATCTACGCCAACGTGGTGAAGAAGGGCGACGTGCCGCCCGACGGCGAGGTCAAGGTCGCGCGGCGCACGGTCATCGTGATCGGGGTCCTGGCGATCCTCGGCGGCATCGGCGTGCAGGGGCAGAACGTGGCGTTCCTGGTGGCGCTCGCGTTCGCCGTGGCGGCGTCGGCGAACCTGCCGACGATCCTGTTCTCGCTGTTCTGGCGTCGCTTCACCACGCGCGGTGCGGTGTGGAGCATGTACGGGGGTCTCGGGTCGGCCCTCGTGCTGATCTTCCTGTCGCCGGTGTTCTGGGGAACGCCGACCAGTGTGTTCGTTGACACGGGCGTGGCGATCTGGCCGCTGAACAACCCCGGCATCGTCTCCATCCCGCTCGGGTTCTTCCTCGGATGGCTGGGCTCGGTGACCTCGCGGCGGGCGGAGGACCCCCGCAAGGCCGCCGAGATGGACGTGCGCTCCCTCACCGGCTTCGGCGCCGAGAAGGCGTCGAATCACTGACCGGCCGGCATCCCGACCGACGACCCCCGGTCCTCGCTCACCGCGGGGGCCGGGCACCGTCGTTCGCGCGGGCGACCGTGACCTCAGGGCGCGACCCGCAGCCCCTCGCCGAGAACCGCCGCATTCTCGAGGGCGAGCAGGTGCTCCTTCACCTCGGGGTGCCCGCCGTATTCGCCGATCGCGCCGTCGGCCCGCACCACCCGGTGCACGGGGACGACGATGGAGAACGGGCAGGACGCGCAGGCGGTGCCGACGGCGCGGGCGGCGCCGGGCGCACCGGCCAGGACGGCGACCTCGCCGTAGGACGCGACCTCGCCGTAGGGGATGTCGATCGCGGCCTCGAGGGCCGCCCGGGTGAAACCACGGACCAGTCGCCAGTCGAGCGCCACCTCGAAGGAGCGCCGTCGTCCCGCGAAGTACTCGTCGAGCTGTCGGACGAGGGGTGCGCCGGTCGCCGCATCGGGCTCGGGGAGCACTCCGAGGCGGCGGGCGATGTCGGCGCGAGCGAGGTCGAGCCCCTCGTGGGCGACGTCGAGGCGCACGAGCGCGGCGTCGACGAAGGTGAGCAGGATCGGCCCGATCGGGCTGTCGTGGTCGGTGCTGGTGACTCTGTTCATGCGCTCATCCTCGTGACCGTCGCGGGGCCCCGCCGGGCCGGGAGGCGTAACGGGGGAGGATCCCGCCGATCCGTCCCCTGGGGAGGAAGAGCCGGTGACGCGGCGTGTCGCCGATTCCCGCGAAACTCGCTCCCGCTGCGCACGTTCGCGCGGTGCCCGGCTTAGTCTGGCAGGTGTGTGGCGAGCTGAGGACGGTGCCGTGATCGGCGCCGACGGAGACGAGACGGTGTCGTCCGTCGACCCGGGCG
The DNA here is from genome assembly GCF_031844085.1 of Microbacterium sp. PRF11. Classification (NCBI taxonomy): domain Bacteria; kingdom Bacillati; phylum Actinomycetota; class Actinomycetes; order Micrococcales; family Microbacteriaceae; genus Microbacterium; species Microbacterium sp. PRF11. Next base: position 127,424 of record NZ_JAUZUP010000006.1, on the reverse strand, counting down.
AGCTGCGATTGTCGGAGCCCGGCATCGTCGTTCGCCACGTCGCCGACCCCGAACGGGACCGCATCCGCGCCGAGGCCGCCGCTCTCGGCGGTCGCTCGACCCTCCTGCGCTTCGACGACGCGCGCGACGCCGGCATCGACATCACCAAGGCCCACCCCGGGTCCCTGCCGCAGTTCATCACCGGTCGCGCGACCATGCTCTCCAACCTGTTCCGCGACGAGGTGGCGCTGCGCACCGCACGCATGGCCGCCGAACGCATCACCGCGAAGAACGTCGAATTGCGCACCGCCCGCGGGATCGAGCCCGTGCACCTGGCGGTCGGTCTGGCCGCGTGGAAGATCGGCGGGGTCGAATGGTCGGCCCCCGTGCTGCTGCGTCCTCTCGCGATCCGCCGCCATCACGGCGATTTCGAGCTCAAGCTGCACGGCGCGTTCGTGATGAACCCCGAGCTCGCCCGTGCGTTCCGCACGCACCTCGGGATCCAGATCGACAGCGCGGCCCTCGCGGCCCTCGCCTACGACCAGGGCGTGTTCAAGCCGCAGCCGGTCATCGATCGGATCCGTCGCCTCACCTCCCACGTGCCGACCTTCGTCGTGCATCCGCGCCTGGTGATCTCCTCCTTCGCCGACGTGGGTTCGGGCATGGCCCGCGACACCCAGGACCTCGACGACCCGCTGCTGAACGCGCTCGCCGGTCATCCCGACGATCGCGCCCGCGTGACGGTACGCCGCGACGACCCGGTCGTCGTGGGGCCCGACGAGCGCCCCCCGGCTGCCGACACCCTGCTGCTCGACGCCGACGCCGAGCAGGAGCGCGTGCTCGCCCGCATCGCGGCCGGCCACTCCCTCGCGGTGCACACGCTCCCGGGAACGGGCGGCACGCAGACCGTCATCAACGCGATCGGTCAGCTCGTGCACGACAACAAGCGCGTGCTCGTCGTGAGCGCCCGCCGTTCGACGCTCGACGGCATCCGTCACCGCTTGGCCGGCGTCGGCCTCACCGGTCTGGCCGTCTCGCCCCACCACGTGCGCCGCGACCTCATCCGGGCGATCGGTCGCAACGAGAAGGCCGAGCAGCCCAAGGTCGCCGAGATCGACGACGCCCTCGTGCGGCTTCGCACCGTGCTGCGCGACTACCGTTCGGCGGTCACCGAGCCGCATCTGGCCCTGGGCGTCTCGGCGCTCGAGGTGCTGCGGGCGTTGACGTCGTTGGCATCCACGTCTCCGGCGCCCTCGGCGGACACCCGCTTCGACCTGACGACGCTCGAACGCCTCGCCGGTCGTCGAGACGCGGCCGCTCGTGCGCTGGCGACGGCGGCGCGCCTCGGAGAGTTCCGCTTCGGCCCCGACGACTCGCCCTGGTACGGCGTGAGCTTCACGCGGACCGAAGACGCGCGCGCCGCGCACGACCTGGCCGGCAAGCTGCACACCAGCGACGTCCCGCGCCTGCTCGAACGCGGCTACGAGCTCATCGCCCAGACGCGGATGCGGCCGTTCCAGACGGTGTCCGAGCTGGGCTCGTACCTGCGGCTGCTGCAGGGCATCCGCGAGTCGCTCGACCGTTTCAGTCCCACCGTCTTCGAGCGGCCCCTGGGAGAGCTCATCGACGCGCACTCGCCGCGCCGCGACGCCTCCGCGATGAGCGGCCCCAACCGTCGCCGTCTGAAGCGCCTGTCGAAGGAGTACGTGCGCCCGGGCGTCCACGTTCCCGACATGTACGAGGCTCTGGTGCGCATCCAGCAGCAGCGCACCGAGTGGCAGCGCGTCGTCGAGGCCGGGGTCACCCCCGAGGTGCCGCTGGGCCTGGCGGATGTGCACGTCGCGTGGCAGCGCACCGACGCGCTGCTCGGCGAGCTCGATCAGATTCTGGGCCGACAGGGCTCCGAGCGCCTGTCGACCCTGCCCGTGCAGCGTCTCGTGCGCACGCTGGCCGGTCTCGCGGCCGAGTCGACCTTCTTCGACAACCTCGTCGAGCGCGCGCAACTGCGCTCCGAGCTCGCACGCCTCGGCCTCGAGCAGCTGCTCGTCGAGCTGTCGGTGCGCCACGTCCCCGAGGAACGGGTGGGCGCCGAGCTCGAGTTCGCGTGGTGGCAGTCGGCTCTCGAGCACCTGCTGCGCACCGACCGCGCCCTTCTGGGTGCCAACACGAGCGTCGTCGACCGTCTCGAACGCGACTTCCGCCTCGTCGACGAGGCGCACGCCGCCGCCGCCGGGCCCCTGCTGGCCGCGCAGTTGGCGACGCAGTGGCGCATCGGCATCGTCGATCAGGCCGACGAGGCCGCTGCGCTCAAGCGCGTGCTGAAAGACGGCCTGCACACGGCCCACGAGATCTCGGATGCCGCTCCCCAGCTGCTGCGCACGCTCGCGCCGGTGTGGCTGGCGTCCCCGTACGAGGTGCCCGACGTCCCCACCGATCTCGCTTTCGACGTGGTCATCATCGCCGACGCCGCGGCCCTGTGCCTGGCCGAGGCGACGCCGGCGTTGCGCCGCGCGCGTCAGGTGGTGCTCTTCGGCGACCCGGTGGTGCAGAAGCCCACGCCGTTCCGGGTGAGCGCGTCGATCGCCCCCGTCTCCGACGAGAGCGACGAGGTGCCCTTCGACCAGACGAGCGTGTTCGAGCGCGTCGCCGAGCTGCTTCCCGTCGAGACGCTCACGCGCAGCTACCGCGCGGGGGGCGAAGACCTCTCGCAGCTCGTCAACGACGCCTTCTACGGCGGCGAGATCGTCTCGCTCCCGTGGGCCGGTTCGTACCTCGGCCGCGGCAGCCTGAGCGTCGACTACGTCGAGAACGGGGTGGGCGCGCCCGACCCCGTCAGCGGTGCCGTCGAGAGCCCCGACGCCGAGGTGGCCCGCGTGGTCACGCTGGTCGTGGAGCACGCGGTCAACCGGGCCTCCGAGTCGCTCATGGTCGTGACGGCCAGTCGCCGGCACGCCGAGCGCGTGCGCGCCTCGGTCGTCGCGGCGCTCGCCGGCCGGTCCGACGTCGCGGAGTTCGTCTCGAGGGATGCCGCGGAGCCCTTCGCCGTGCTCACGCTCGAGGAGTCGGTGGCCGAGAGCCGCGACCGCGTGGTGTTCTCGCTCGGTTTCGGTCTCACCCGTCACGGGCGCGTGCTGAGCGACTTCGGCGACCTGTCGACGCCCGACGGCGAGCGTCTGCTCACGGTGGGTATGACCCGTGCCCGTCGCTCCATGGTCATCGTCTCGTCGATCCGTCCGTCGGCCTTCGACGACGGGCGTCTCGAGCACGGGGCGGCGACGCTCATGGGCATCCTGGGCAACGTCGCCGCGCGCGGTCGCGAGAGCCGCCTCGAAGACCTCGCCGACCCCCTCACGCGGGCCCTCGCGCGAGAGCTGCGCAGCCTCGGCGTCGAGGTCGACGTCGACTACCGCGGCCTGCTCCCGCTCGTCGCCCGGTACCAGGGCAAGGCGGTCGTCGCCGAGAGCGATCCCGAGACGATCGGCGAGTCCCTGCGCGAGACCCTCCGGCTGCGCCCGCAGATCCTGAGGCGCCTGGGCTGGCACTACGTGCGCGTGCACGCGTTCGACCTCTACAGCGACCCCGCGGGCGTGGCATCCAAGATCGCGGGCCTGCTCGGCGTCCCGACCGACGACGGCACGGCCCCCGAGAACTCGACCGAGCCGCTCGACCTGCCCTGACCCCGATGGATGAGCAGCCGGATGCCGAGGGCACCGCGCCCCCGTCCGGCGTCGACGCCGCGGTGAGCGGCGCGCACGCGGAGCGGCAGCCCGTTGTACGGGTGCGCGGTGCGCGGCGCGCGCGTCTGCTGCCGGCACCGGGCACGACCGCCGAACCCGCACCCGCGGACGACCCCGGGCGTGGGACGGGCGCGAGGCCGGCGGCATCCGGGCCCAACGACGAGCGCATGCTGCGCGACGTCCCTCCGCACTACTGAGCCGGAGACGTCGAACCGCGCCGGGGGAGTACCCCGACGCGGTTCTGTGCGGTCCGGTTCAGACCTTGGGGTTCTGTCGCTCCAGCAGGTCGCGGATCTGCACGAGCAGCTCCTGCTCGGTGGGGAGCTTGGGCTCCTCGGTCGCGGCCTCGGTGACGCCGGCGCGCGCGGCGGCCCGGGCCTTCCAGCGGTTCATCGGGTAGACGAACACGAAGTAGACGATCGCGGCGACCGCGAGGAAGTTGATGATCGCCACGACGATCGAGCCGAACTCGAACGTCGACACCCCGCCCGAGAGCGTGGGCACCGAGACGTTGAAGTCGCTCAGGTCGCCGACCTGGAACAGGAAGCCGATCAACGGATTGATCAGGCCCTGCACGATGGCGGTGACGATGGCGGTGAACGCCGCACCGATGACGACCGCGACGGCCAGATCGATGACGTTCCCGCGGAGGATGAACTCCTTGAATCCTTTGATCATGCGCTGGCTCCCCTTCTGCCACGCCGCCCGGACTCAGGAGGCTGAGGACGGGGCGGACGTCTTCGTTTCCGACTTCGATGATGTCGAAGAACCGCCCGAGCCGCCACCGGTGCTCGCGGTGGAGCCGCCGCGGGAGTCCGTGCGGTAGAAGCCGGAGCCGTTGAAGGTCACGCCGATCGACCCGTACTGCTTGCGCACCTCGCCGCCGCATTCGGGGCATTCGGTGAGGGCGGCGTCCGAGAAGGACTGCACGGCGTCGAAACGGTGGCCGCACTGCTTGCAGGCATAGGAGTAGGTGGGCATTGACGGTTCCTTCGGGTGTGTCAGGAGGAGGGGGCCAGCGACAGCGTGCGCGTGGGGGTGACCACGCCCGTGACGGGCTGGTCGTGCACGTCGCGGGGCACGTCGTCGATGAGCTCGGAATCGAAGATGACCGCGTAGACCGGCGGGCACTTCTCCATGGAGCCGAGGGTCTTGTCGAAGTAGCCGCGCCCCCAGCCCAGGCGCATGCCGCGCTGGTCGACGGCGGCGGCCGGGATGATGAGGAGGTCGACGTCGTTGACGGCGATCGGGCCGAGCACGTCGCCGACCGGTTCGGGCAGACCGAACAGGCCCTCGGCGATCTCGGTGTCGGGCGTCGCGACGCTCCAGTCGAGCAAACCGTCTTCGCGGGTGATCGGCAGGAGGACCCGGATGCCGCGCTCCACCGCCCCGGCCACGAAGGCGTGGGTGCCCGGTTCGGTCGGCGTCGACAGGAAGCAGGAGACGCTGCGTGCGCCGAGTCGCGCGACCAGCGCGTCGAGTTGCTCTTTGACGCCCGCTTCGGCCGTCTCGCGCGCGTGGGCGGAGACGATCTGGCGACGTTCGCGCAGGTCGGCGCGGAGAGCCCGCTTGGCCTGCTCGATGCGATCCGGCATGCGGGTCATTCTACGTCCGCGCAGCGGACCGGCTGCGCGAACGGGATGCCGCGTCGTTCGCCGCGTTTCCCTGCACAACGCCGTCACGACGGCCCGCTAGGGTATGCCCATGCCTCATAAGCCCTTCAAGGCCGTCATCCCGGCCGCCGGTCTCGGTACGCGCTTCCTCCCCGCCACCAAGGCGATGCCGAAGGAGATGCTGCCGGTCGTCGACAAGCCGGCGATCCAGTACGTCGTCGAAGAGGCCACGGGCGCCGGCATCGACGATGTGCTCATCATCATCGGCCGCAACAAGAACAACATCGCCAATCACTTCGACTCGATGCCCGAGCTCGAGGCGAAGCTGCGCGAGAAGGGCGACGACGACAAGCTCGCCAAGGTCGAGCATTCGTCCGACCTCGCCGACATCCACATGGTGCGCCAGGGCGAGCCCAAGGGCCTGGGCCACGCGGTGCTGCGCGCCCGCAGCCACGTGGGCGACCACCCGTTCGCTGTCCTGCTCGGCGACGACCTCATCGACGAGCGCGACGCGCTCCTCACGAAGATGATGGAGGAGTACGACAAGCGCGGAGGCGCCACCGTCATCGCGCTCATGGAGGTCGACCCCGCCCACATCCACCTCTACGGTGTGGCCGCTGTCGAGGCGACCGACGAAGACGACGTGGTCAAGGTCACGCAGCTCGTCGAGAAGCCCAAGGCCGAAGACGCGCCCTCCAACCTCGCGATCATCGGTCGCTACGTGCTGGGCCCCGATGTCTTCGACATCCTCGAGCGCACCGAGCCCGGCAAGGGCGGCGAGATCCAGCTGACCGACGCCCTCGAGGAGCTCGCGACCGGCGGCGGCGACGGCGGCGGCGTGTACGGCGTCGTGTTCCGCGGACGTCGGTACGACACCGGCGACCGTGTCGACTACATCAAGGCGATCGTGCAGCTCGCCGCAGACCGCGACGACCTCGGTCCCGCCCTCCGCCCCTGGTTCAAGGAGTTCGCGCAGGGTCTCTGACCCGGCTCACGGCTATGGATCTCTCCGTCCCGCGACGGCACGGCGAGGTGGGGATCCGCCTCATCCGCAACCGCGACGCGCGCGTCCTGCAGCAGCAACTGATCGACAACCGGTCGTGGCTGCGGCCCTGGGAGGCCACGAGCCCCGACGGGCCGGTGTCGTTCGACATGCGGCTGGGGATCCGTCGCCTGCTGCAGCAGTACCGTGACGGCCTCGGCGTGCCGCTGGTGATGGAGTGGCGCGAAGAGGTCGCCGGTCAGCTGAACGTCTGGGGAGTGTCGCGCGGGTCGCTCGCCTCGGCGACGATCGGGTACTGGGTGGCCGAGTCGTTCGCCGGTCGCAACATCACCACGATCGCCGTCGCCATGGCGACCGACCTGTGCTTCACTTCGCTCAACCTGCACCGGGTCGAGATCTGCATCCGTCCCGAGAACCACGCGAGCCTGCGCATCGTCGAGAAGCTCGGCTTCCGCTACGAAGGGCTTCGCCGGCGGTACATCCACATCGACGGCGACTGGCGGGATCACTACTCCTTCGCGCTCGTTCGCGAAGACGTGCCGCACGGGGTGCTCGACCGGTGGGAGCGCGGTCAGGTCCCGCCCGACGCCGCGCGCGTGCCCCCTTCCGACCGGATCTGATCTTCGCCCGCACGACACGCGGGAGGATGCCGAGGTGTGATCTCTCGGTGACCTACCTTTATGGCATGGGTGGGCAGGTTCTCAGCGGCGGCGTGATCGTCTTCGTCGCGGTCGCGCTCTGGCTGGTGTACCTGCTGCCGTCGTGGCAGAGCCGACACCGGTTCACGTCGGCCGAACGCAACGCCGTGCGCCTCAACCAGGCGCTGCGGGTACTCGCCGAAACGGCCGAGACACCTCGCGAGGTGCGTCTCGAGCTCACCACCCGCACCGCCTTCCAGCAGCAGAAGCTCGCTCGCCAGGTGCAGGCCCAGAAAGCGCAGACCGAGCTCGCAGCCGCAAAGGCCCGGCTCGAGGTCGCCAAACTCGAGAGCGCCCGCGACCGCGACGTCGTCAAGGAGCAGCGCGCCGCCGCCCTCGACCTCGCTCGTGCCGAGCGCGTCGCGGCGGTCGAGGTCGCTCGCGCCGAGCGCGCGGCCGCCCTGGAGAAAGCCCGCGCCGAGCGCGCGGCCGCGGTCGAGCGCGCGCACGCGGAACGTGCGATCGCCCACGCCCGCCCTGAGGCGCGCCGGGCCCGGACGCGTCGGCGTTTCCGCCTGACGGTCACCACCTTCGCCGCCCTCGGTCTTGCCTCCACGATCGCCGGCGGCGTCCTCGCGATCGGGGGAGCGGCGCCCGTCCTGTTGATTGCCGGGGCCGTCTCCGTCTTCGCGGCGCTCATCATCCTGCGGCGCATCTCGGTCGTGGCGAGTCGCGTGCACGCGGGGCCCGCCCCGGTCTCCGTCGCCCGGCCCGTCGTCGAGGTGCAGGACGTGCCGCTCGTGCCGACGCCCCGCCCCACGTGGACGCCCCGCGAACTGCCGCGCCCCCTCGTCGCCTCGGCCGGCTCGCGTGCCGCCGCCGTCGTCGACGAGCAGCTCGCACGAGAGGCCCTGCGGATCGCGGCGCGCGAGGAGGCCGCGCGCGAGATCGCCGCGCAGCAGGCGCCCACACCGATCGAGACGGCCCGTCCCGCCGCCGCCACGGCTCCCGGGCCGGTGTCGCCGTACGCGGCCATGGGATACGTCGACGACGCCGAGATCGAGGATCACGTGCGTCGTCTGCTGAACCGTCGCGCCGTCGGCGCCTGAGCCCGTTTCCCGCACCCCTGCGCGACATGCACGTAGCGGCATATCGGTACGTCGCGCGGCCCGCCGTGGTCAGGGGCGCGCTCGGGCCGTGATAGTGTTGACGAGGTTTCCGGGCCTGTGGCGCAGTTGGTAGCGCGCCTCGTTCGCATCGAGGAGGTCAGGGGTTCGAATCCCCTCAGGTCCACCAAAGTATGAAGAAGCTCCCGTTCGACGGGGGCTTCTTCTGTGTTTGACGGTCGACCCTGGCGAGCCGTGCAGCCCCGAACGCCCTGCGGCGTCGACGCTGCCGCGAGCAAGGGCGGCATGGTTCCCGTGCGTTGTGTGCGCACCTCCTGACTGCCATGCTCGACACCATGAAGCCGTCGGCCAAGGTCATCGTCGGCCTCGTGTGCGGTGCCGTGATGGTGGGGTTGGCAGTCATGACGGTGCCGGCCTCCGCCCCGCTGAGCGCGGTCGCCTCCGTCGCGGGCGGTCTCACCGCCTCGCTCAGATCGAGCGTCGACGTGCCCGCGACGCCCTCGGCATCCGCCCCCGTCTCTGACCCGTACGGCCCGCCAGAGGGCTACGTCGATGTCGGCAACGGCACGTTCATCCCCGGTGGAGGGTTCGGTGACTGCGCGGAATCCGCCTACATCCATATGGGCAGCCAGAACGGGGAGCCCATCACCGCGAGCCTCTTCGGGAAGCTCGTCGACACGGGGGTCAGGGAGTTCGCGGCGGGAGCCCCCGCTTTCGCCGACGACGGGCGGATCGCGACCTACACGGTCGCCCCGGGCGACAGTCCCGTGGCGATCGGCGACCGGTTCTGCATCTGGAACGGTCTCTCGCTCACCACGCTGAACGGCATCCCGGGCAGCACGGCCATCCAGCCCGGACAGGTGCTCGTGCTCGACCCCGCGGCGGTCCCGGGGTTCGTCTTCGACTACCCCTACGACTGAGCGGCCGCCGCCGGCGCGCGGCATCCGCTGGTCAGGTGTCTTGGAATTCCCGCCGCCGAGGGAGATGTCTCAGGTGCTCAAGAAGCAGGCCGAACAGGCCACCGCGCCGAGGGAGCGACATCGAGCGGTCGGTCACGCCCCGTCCCACGTCACGCAGTGGCCGTGGAAAGAGCGGCTTGGACCGCTTGACCGAGCTCCATGGCGCTCGGTGAGTGCAGTGCCGCCACTTCGCCGTCGATGGGCGTGAAGCCCTTTCGGGGGCCACCATTGGCCTCCGGGGTGACCTCAACCGAAGTGAGGTTCTCACCTTGACCATTCGCCGCCCAGACGCTGACACTTTTCACCCCCTTCGCATAGTGGGCGAAGGAGGGGGCGCCCACCCAGGCGAGGAAATCGGCGTCAGGGGGGAACTCGCGGGTATCGCGTGCGGGGAGCTTACCTTCGGAGGAGCGCTGCAATCCCGCAACGACGGCTTCACCGAGCAGCATGGCGTCGGAAACGTCAGTGACCACCGAAGGCACACCGTCGATGAGCCGATGCCCATCCACAGTTCTCGAATAGGTGACCACGAACACGCGACCGTCTCGCTGCTGCTCCACACTCACTAAACGGTCACTCATCGGACGACCTCCACAATCAGCTTGACACCGTTCTGTTCAGCGTACTGAGCCATAGAGGCCAGCACCGTGGATTGCGCCTCGGTGGCCCCCCGAGGAACTGCCACGTGGAGAACTCGTTCCGCGACATCGCGAGCGATGATTCTTTCACCGCCCCACGCTGCGCCCATAAAGCCCGCGGTTTTGTCGATGTAGCCCGTGAGCAACCTGGTCAGGGCTTTGTCCGATTGATATGTCGCCGCGCCCAGGTCAACGCTTTTGATACTCGTGGCGACACCCGTGAGGCGGTCGAAACGGTCGATGGTGGGGAAGGAAGCGGGGAGGTTGCCGCCGAGGCGGGCTTCGATGGTGAACCCCCGAGGCGAGGGGCCGTAGGGCCAAGGGGAGTTAGCGAGCTTGTTCGCCAGCGCCGTGAGCCTGTCTGCTGCCCCGGTCACGCTGGCGGTGGCTGCGACGGACGGGGTGCGCGCGGCGACAGCGCGGAGTCCATCGCTCGTTGCGTCGAGGGTGCGCCAGGTGAGACCGGCGGCGGCGGTCTTCGCACCTTCGACGAGTCGCACGATGATGTGAACGAAGCGCACCGTGTACTTGCTGGCGTTGAAGACGGCGACGCCGTGTCCAACCAGGAGGCCTGCTCCCTCCGTAGCCGCGCCAGCAGCCAAGGCGACCGCTTCGATGGCTGCGGTTTCCGCGAGGAGGAGGGCGACCTGCTTGCGCAGCTCGTTCTGCGCTTCATCGATGTGTTGAGCGAGAGTTTCGGCAGAGTCCGCGATGGCCCTCGCCTGCGCAGCGATGTCGGTAAGCGAATCACCCACCGTGATGCAGACACCTCGGGCGGCGTCCACTTCGGGCGACTCCTCGTTCGCAAGTGAGGTGAGCGCAGAGGATATCGAGGGCCAGGCGCTCTCCAGCTTTGCGGCGCAGTCCCTCCACGCGGCCGCGAGGGCGCGCAGCTTCGTCGGGTCACCGTCCGGCCAGATGACCGCGACGTACTTCTGAACATCTATCCAGCCGTTCGGCGGGCCGAGCGAGCCCCCCGCGACGCTGGGAACGGAAGCGCAGACACCGAACGCCGGCGTATCGACCGCAATCGGCACTTGAGGCAAAGCGCCGAGCACGGTCGAGTCCGCGTCCGCGGACGCGTGATTCAGGCCTGTCTGCCTGAGCAACCCGCCGACCGTGAGGGCGGCAGCCACCGCGTCGTTGATTGCCTGAGCGACGGCGGGAGCGGTCTGATCGTACGCCTCCGCCCACGCCGCGCCAGAGGGGTCATTTCCCGCGATGCGTCCCGAGTCAGCGAGGGTGGAGCCGAGAGCAGATTCGGCGTCGCTGAGCGTCCGGGCGACGTTGGCGCCGAACTCCGTTGACGCGGTGTACCAGGCGTCGGGATCGACGGTGATGAGCATTAGTCACCCCCACATCCGTGAGTTGGCATCCACCGCCGCGCTGTAGTTCGCTCGCGCGCCGTCGAGCAGGCGGCGCATTCCCACGAGGGCGTCGGCCATGTCTCGTGAGTTTCCGGACCAATCATCGTGGGCAAGCGCGTGAGCGTCCGACGCGTCACCCTCCCAGGTCATGTGGAGGCGGTGGGAGGCGGCGTCCGCATCTTCAAGGGCCTGGGTGATGCGGGCTGTGAGGCTCGTCATCTCCTCGACGATCTCGGAGAGATGCGTCAGATGGACCGAATGCCTCATCGCTGACCGCCCACCGGGAGGTTCGATTCCAAGGTGCGCGCGGCATCACTGCTCGCCTGCTCAGCGGCTGCGATATCAGCCGTCGCGCCCCGCAACGCGGCGATCAGGCGGGAGAGTTCCTCCGTACTTCCCGTTGCAGAAGTGAGCCATGCGTCGAAGAGCGGTCGGAAAGCGGAGGCTGCATCCCCCGTCCATCCGGCGGCGAGCAGGTCCTCGACGCGTTCGCGTACCTGTCGAACACGAGCATCGAGGTCGTCCGACGCTTCATCCAGGCGCACACCTTCCGAGACGAGCGCGTCAAAATCAACTCGGATGAACACGCGGCCAGGATACACATCGCTCCGATGCCGCGGCATCCGGAATCAAGCGCCCTGGAACGTCCGCAGTTGGGCGAGCAGCCTCGGCGCGCTCGCGTCGAAGCGCGCGCCGCCGATCAGCACGCCGCCTGCGAAGACGACCGCACCCCACACCAATCCGATGGCCAGCGCCACCCACCCGGCGCCGGTGGCTCCCGCGAAGACGGCGATGACCGCGGGGATCACGGCGGGCAGCGCCAGCACGGCGACGAGCATCCAGCACAGGAAGAACGCCAGGAACATCGAGAAGGTCGAGCCGGGCACGCGCTTGAACGGCGAGTCACCCGGTGCGGGTGTGGGGACGACGAGCAGCGCCGAGCTCACGGCGCTGACACCGAGTCCGACGAGGGTGAGGCCGAGCGAGCCCCCGACGACCGCTGGGAGCAGCTCCCACCGGCCGGCCACAGCCAGGGTCACGACGTCGGCGAGCAGTAAGAGCGGCACGCTCACGGTCGCCGCGCCCAGCATGCGGCCGAGGCGGTCGGCGCGCCCGCGGATCCCCGTCTGCAGCACCGTGGCGAAGGCGGTGCCGTCGTACGAGACATCGGTGTAGGCGAGGATGCCGGCGAAGAAGCCGACCAGCAGTCCCGAGGCCGCGAAGAACGGCCCGTCGAGATCGCCCTGCGAGTACATCAGCACGAGGACGGGCGTGAAGGGGATCAGCAGCAGCTGCCGCAGGTAGCGGAAGTCGCGCGTCCACGATGTGAGCGACCGCGCCCACGTGGCGCCGACAGGGGTCGAGGGCATGACGCCGAACCATCCGAGCGACCCCGAGCGGCGGCGGGCGGCCGAGCGCGCGGGCGGACCGACGACGGATGCCGACAGGCTCCGCTGCCACAGCACCCACAGCACCGCGAGGGTGACGCCCGCGATCACGAGCTTGAGCAGTCCCGTGATCCAGGCGCCCGCGGCGAGGTCGCCGGGCACCGCCCACACGGCCGCGACCGGGGTCCACGACAGACCCGAGACGACGGCCTGCAGGGGGAGGCCCTGGGCGCTCGCCGAGGCGAGACCATTCGTGATCGCGATGAACAAGGGGCTGGCGAAGATGAGCAGGGCGAAGCCGACGAGCCCGATGATCTCGCGGGTGCGTCGCCCTCCTCCGATGCCGCCGGCGAGGGCGGCGACCGCGCGCGACGCGACGACGCAGGTCAGCACGCCCAGCGGGACGCACACCAGCGCGGCGACCGCCGCGACCGGGTATCGCGCCCAGACGAGGAACACCGCGAGCGATCCGACCGCGGTGGTGATCCCCGGGACGCCGGTGAGCCCGCCGGCGGTGATCGCGAGCATCATCTGCCGGGTCGTTAGCGGAAAGGGGGCGAGCTTCGCGGGGTCGAGCGTCGTGTCGAGCCCCGCGGCGAAGATCGGCCCCACCACCCACCCCAGCGTCAGCACCGCACCGGCGGCGGTGATCACCCACCGCGCGATGTCGAGGTCGAGCGTGCCGACGAAGAACAGTCCGACGCCGACGAGCAGCAGCATCCACAGCGCGCCGATCACGCCGAAGATGAACCCGACCATCTGCATGGGGCTCCGCGCCAGGGTGTTCCTCAGCACGCGGAACCGGATCCTCAGGACTGTCGCAACCACTGCGGCCCCTCCGCGTGGTGGCGGCCGCCCACGAGGTCGACGAAGCGGTCCTGGAGGGTCTGGGTGCCGCGCACCTCGTCGACGGTCCCGGATGCCAGCAGCCGGCCCTGCGCGATGACGGCGACGTGATCGCACATGCGCTGCACCAGGTCCATCGAGTGGCTCGAGACGATGACCGTGCCGCCCGAGGCGGTGTAGCCGCGGAGGATGTCCTCGATGTTCGCCGCCGACACCGGGTCGACCGACTCGAACGGCTCGTCGAGCACGAGCAGGCGCGGGGCGTGCACGAGGGCGCAGGCGAGCGCGACCTTCTTGGTCATGCCCGCGGAGTAGTCGACGACGGGCGTGCCGGCCGCTTCCGTGAGGTCCATGATGCGGAGCAGATCCGCGGTGCGGGTGCTCACCTCCTCGCGCGGCAGGCCGAACATCATGCCGGTGTAGGTGACGAGCTGTTCGCCGGTGAGCCGGTCGAAGAGGCGCACGCCGTCGGCGAGGTTGCCGATGAGTCTCTTCGCCTCGACCGGTCGGGTCCAGACGTCGACCCCGTGGATGCGGGCGGTGCCGGCATCCGGTCTCAGAAGTCCCGTCGCCATCGACAGCGTGGTCGTCTTACCGGCGCCGTTGGGGCCGACGAGTCCGTAGAAGGATCCGGTCGGGACGGTGAGGTCGAGACCTGCCACCGCGACCTTCTGGCCGAAGTGCTTCGCCAGCCCCGCCAGCTGCATCGCCGGGAGCGCGTCGCTCGAGGCGGGCGGCGCCACCGCCTCGGGAAGAGCGGACGGCGGCGGGACGTCACGAGGAATGTCGGTCACCTCTCGAACCTATCGGCGCGCGCCGGGGCTTCCCAGCCCCGCCGCCGACTCTCTCGTCCTCAATAGCGGATCGCGTCGATCACCTTGACACGCACCGCCACCAGCGCGGGGAGCAGCCCCGCGATCGCCCCGACCACGGTGGCGGCGACGAGGCCGGTGATCGCCGCGTCGACCGGGAAGGGCGGGAAATCGCTCACCATGCCCTGGCCGACGAGGTCGCGCATCGCGGGGGACTGCACGACGAGGATCGACACGATCACCCCGACGGCGCCGGCCACGACGGTGGCGACGACGCTCTCCATCATCACGGCGAAGAACACCCGTCCCGCGGTCGCACCGAAGCTGCGGCGGATGCCGATCTCGCGCACGCGCTGCTTCACCGTCACGAGGGCGATGTTCACGAGCCCGAGGGCGCCCAACAGGAGGACGAGGACGGCGATGCCGGTCACGACCAGCTTGGTCACCAGGAACGGATCGTCGCCGTAGGTCGCCCAGTCGTTGCGCGCCGCGTCGACGGAGACGTTCTCGCCGAGGGCGCCGGCGAGATCGCGTTTCACGGCGGCGGTCAGCTGCTCCGAGATCTCGGGCGGCACCCACATCTCGTACTGCGTCGGTGGGGCGCCCTGTCCGTAGGGGTCGGTGGCGGCGGCACCGGCGCCGCGTTCGCCCGTCGCGGCATCCTGTATCGCGGCGAGATGGTCGGCGAGCATGAACATGGTCGGCTGGGTCTCCCATGTCGCCGCGGGCACGACGCCGACCACGACCGCGGTCGTGCCGCCCGAGGGGATCCCGGATGCCGCGTTCGGCACGGCCTGGCCGCCGAGGGCCACCACCGGATGCGACGCCAGCGGTGGGTTGCCCATGCGATCCCAGAAGACGCTGTTGACGATGAGACGCGGGGCGAGCTGCGCGGCGTCGAGCGCGGTGAACCACTCGCCCTCGGCCATCTGCACGCGGTGCATCTCGCCGTAGGGCTGGTCCACCGCCTGCGCGACGACCTGCACCACCCCGTCGGGGAACGGGACGAGCTGCGACACGTTCTGCACGCGCGTGGCGTACGACACCTCGTACCGGTCGAGGACCTCGGACCAGGCGGCATCCATCGCCTTCGCGTCCACCGTGCCGCCGTCGGTGCGATACGCCGAGACGTGCAGGGTGGCCGGGCGTCCCGAGGACCGCTCGCTGAGCTCCTGGTTGGCCTGCTGGACGATCGCTCCGAGGGCGACCACGGTGGTCAGCGAGCACACGGCGACGGCCACGCCCACGAGCGAGAGGAGCACGCGCGTGCGGTGGACGCGGACCTCCTGCCACGCCTCGAGGAGAGCGCCGACGAGGGCGGTGAGCGCGCGCATCAGGCGTCGCTCCCGTGCGCGTCCGCGAGACCCAGAGCGGCGAGGTCGTCGATCGGATCCTCGGCGGCCGGGGCCATCTCTTTCCGGTCGCGGCGGGTGAGCGGCTCGAACGCCGGGTCGTCGACGGCGGTGAGCACCCCGCGATCGAGACGGAAGTGCCGACGCGCGCGGCGGGCGATCGCGGGGTCGTGCGTGATGATCACCTGGGCGGCTCCCGTGCGCTCGGCGACGTCGTCGATGAGCTCCATGACGCTCTGACCGGTGTCGAGGTCGAGGGCGCCGGTCGGCTCGTCGGCCAGGATCAGGCGCGGGCCGCGGACGAGGGACCGGGCGATCGCGACGCGCTGCTGCTCTCCGCCCGACAGGCGGTCGGGCAGGCTGTTCAGACGGTGCTCGAGTCCGACGAGGGCGAGCATGTCGGCGGCGATCTTCTTGCGTCTCCAGAACGTGCGCCCGGTGGAGTAGAGCAGGGGCATGGTGACGTTCTCGAGCGCCGTGCGTCCGGGCAGCAGGTTGAACTGCTGGAAGACGAACCCGATCGCAGCCCCCCGTAACCGGTCGCGCTGGGCCGCGGAGTACTGCTTCACCGGGCGGTCGTCGAAGGTGATCTCGCCGCTGGTGGGGGTGTCCAGCAGCCCCAGCATGTTCAGCAGCGTCGACTTGCCCGATCCCGAGCGTCCCACGACCGAGACGTGGTCGCCGGGTTCGATGACGAGGTCGACGCCGTTCAGGATCGTCAGGGCGGGCTGATCCTGCGGGATCACCGTGCGGGTGACCTCGCGCAGCGCGAGCAGGCTCACGAGACGGCGGCCGGATCGCAGTACATCGAGCCGTCGGGGTACACGGTGCATCCCTCTTCGACCGTCGCCATCGCGCCGGGCGCGAACTCGAGGATCTCCTCGCCCTCGGTGAGGCCCTCGGTGATCTGCACCTGCGTCCCGTCGGTGAGTCCGAGTGCGACCGCGCGCTCCGTGGTGGAGCCGTCGGGGCCGGAGACCCACACGGTGCCGCTCTGCGCCGCTCCGCGCACCGCGGTCGTCGGGACCAGGAGCACGCCCTCGGCCCGTCCGCCGGCGATGGTCATCTCGGCCGCGAGCCCCGAGAAGACGGTGACGTCGCCCGGTACCGTGCACGTCGCCGTGGTGCCGGATGCCGCTGCCCCGGCGGTGCCGGTCCCCGCGGCGCTCTCGCCGGCCCCGGCGGAGTCGCCGCCGGTGCTTCCGGCGAGGGGGGTGGAGATGCGCAGGTTCCCGCAGCTGAAGGCGGCCGGGCCGCCCGTGATGGTCACGGACGCGTCGGTGGGGCGGTTCAGCAGACGGTACTGCTGCGCCGGCTCCAGGGTGCCGCTCACCGAGAACGTGGGCGGGGCGACCGCGCCGGCGGTGGCGCCGATCGTGACGTCCTGCCCGGTGATCACCGTCAGCGCGCTCAGCGTGCCGGCCGCGGGCGCGGTGACGTCGACGTAGCGGAAGATCGCGGGCTTGGGCTTGCCCTCGGCGTCGACGCTGTCGGCGGGGTCGCGCTCGATGGGCACTTTGACGTCGAAGACGACGTCGCCCTGAGCGACGGTGGCGCCCTGAGCGACGAAGATCTTGTTCACGGTGCCGGCGGCGGTGGATTTCATCGGCACCGCGGCGTCGGCCGTCACCGTGGCCTTGACCACGACGTCGTTCGTGATCGTGCCGAGCGCGGCGACCGCTCGCGGCTCCACGATCGCTCCGGTCGGCTGCGCCGGCGAGGCGTCGGCCGGCCGATCCGGGAAGAACGCCAGCTTGATCAGGGCCGCCGCCACCAGCGCGACCAGAAGAAGACGCAGAATCGGAAAGACCCACGTGCGTGCGATCCCCATGAAACCCCCCGGGAAGAATCGTCGTCGAACGTCCTCACCCTAGGGGGCCGGAGATATCGCCGACGTATCCCGCCGACCGGCCGCCGGCCCCGGGGGCGGGAATTCATCCGAATTCATGGTGCGACGCGAGGCTCACCGGCAGACGACGGATGCCACGACCCCGGTCGTCCGAGGGACGGCGGGGTCGTGGCATCCGGGGTCGTATCGCGTCAGTCCTTCGGGGGTGCGACGACGTGCGGTTTCGTCGGGTCGAGCGGGGCGCCCGTGCCGAGGCGGGCGTGGCTGCGCGAGTACAGGAAGTAGATCGCGAAACCGAGGGCCAGCCAGATGAGGAACCGCAGCCACGTCTCGACCGACAGGTTGAGCATCAGGTAGGTGCAGATCAGCGCCGAGAGGATCGGGAGCACCGGGCTCAGCGGTACGCGGAAGCCGCGCTTGAGGTCGGGACGCTTGCGGCGCAGGACGATCACACCGATCGAGACGAGCACGAACGCCGACAGGGTGCCGATGTTCACCATCTCTTCCAGGATGCCGATCGGGGTGAGACCGGCCACGACGGCGACGATGCCGGTCACCATGAGGGAGATGACCCACGGGGTGCGGAACCGCGGGTGCACCTTGGCGAGAGCGCCGGGGAGCAGACGGTCGCGCGACATGGCGAAGATGATGCGGGTCGCACCGATCATGAGCGTGAGCACCACGGTGGTGAGGCCGGCGACCGCGCCCGCGGCGATGACGGTGGCCATCCAGGTCTGACCGTGGAAGGCGAAGGCGTTGGCGAGGGCCGCGGACGGGTTCAGCTCGGAGTAGGGGACCATTCCCGTGACGACCACGGCGACGGCGCAGTAGAGGATCGTGCAGATCACCAGCGAGGCGATGATGCCGATCGGCAGGTCGCGCTGCGGGCGCTTGGTCTCTTCAGCCGTGGTGGCCACGACGTCGAAGCCGATGTAGGCGAAGAACACCAGGGCCGCTCCGGCGAGGACGCCGCCGACGCCGAAGGTGGCCGGTTCGAGGCCGGAGAGGAACTGCAGCAGCGGCTGCGTCAGACCCGAGGCCGACTCGGTGGGCACCGACTCGGGGACGAACGGGTTGTAGTTGGCCGGGTTGATGAACATGATGCCGGCGATGATGACGAACAGCACGATGAACAGCTTCACCGCGACGAGCACGAGGTTGACCCGCAGTGACTCCTTGATGCCGAGCGTCATCAGACCGCCGAGCACGAGGACGAGGAGGATCGCCGGGAGGTCGACGGCCCCGCCGTAGGAGATGGCCTCGGGCAGGACGATCCCGATCTGCTGAAGGAACGTGCCCAGGTAGGCGCTCCATCCCTGTGCCACGACGCTCGCGCCGAGGAACATCTCGAGAATGAGGTCCCAGCCGATGATCCACGCGAACAGCTCGCCGAGCGAGGCGTAGGAGAAGGTGTACGCCGACCCCGAGACCGGAACCGTCGAGGCGAACTCGGCGTAGCACATGGCGGCCAGGCCGCACGCGATCGCGGCGATGATGAAGCTGATGACCACGGCCGGGCCGGCGACGTCGTGCGCGGCGCGGCCGGTCAGGGTGAAGATGCCGGCGCCGATCACGACGCCCACACCGAACACGGTCAGATCGACCGCGCTGAGGGACTTCTTGAGTCGGAACTCCGGCTCATCGGTGTCGGCGATGGACTGCTCCACCGACTTGGTACGCAAAAGGCTCACGCGACGCTTCCTCTGTCTCGGGTGGCGCCCCAGGAGCGGACACCACCCCCGGAGGATAGTCCCTCTCGCGCGCTGCGCCTATCGCTCGACGCGCGACCCGCCGTCGTGCAATAGCAGAAGAAAAGCGATCGGACAATTCAAACAATTCAGGTGTATGGTTTTTGCATTATGGCTATGAAGCACATCACCCACCTCGTAGACGATCTCGACGGCACGGTCCTCGAAGATGGCCAGGGAAAGCAGATCACTTTCTCCGTCGAGGGTCGCGCTTATGAGATCGACCTCTCCGACCGTAACGCCGACAAGTTCTATTCGGCGATCGCTCCCTTCGTCGACGCGGCGCGTTCGGTGTCGCGCGGCAATTCGACCGCCCGTCGCGGACGCCCCGCACGCCGCGGCAACGATGTCGACCTCGGCGCGGTCCGCGAATGGGCGCGCGCCAATGGACACACGGTGAGCGACCGCGGTCGCGTTCCGGCGACGGTGCTCGACGCCTACGCCGAAGCGAACTCCTGATCCGCTTCCCATTTCCGGATCGCCGCGTGTGAGAACACGATTGTCGTCGGGGGCGGTGACGCAATTCGCCGTCCTCGACGCCCTTCTCGGCGGCGTGTATTCGCAAGGCGTCTCCGCCGCCGAGGTGCGCACGTTCGGTGATCTCGGCGTCGGATGCTGCGAGGGACTCGGCGGCGAGGTCGTCATCATCGACGGGAGCGTCTTCGAGTGCACCGCCGACGGCCCTCCGCGCCTGATGGCGGACGACGAGACGCTGCCGTTCGTCGACGTCTGCCCCCTGGGCGACCCGGTGGCCGAGCCGGTGGCCGCCGGGGATTTCGCGGCCCTGAGCGGCGAGGTCGAGCGGCGGCTCCTCAGTCGGAACCTGTTCCACGCCGTACGCGTGGACGGGGTGCTGAAACGGGTCCGCACCCGGGTCACGCGTCGCCAGGAGCCGCCCTTTCGCCCTCTCGCCGACGTCGCCGCCGAACAGATCGAGACCGAGAGCGAAGATGTCGCCGGCGCTCTCGTCGGATTCTGGATGCCCCAGATCTATCAGGGCGTGACCGTCGCCGGGCTGCACCTGCATTTCCTCAGTGCGGACCGCTCGATCGGCGGCCATGTTCTCGACGCGGTGGTGAAAGAGGGCGGTCTGCGTATGACGGCATTCCGCGCTTTCCATCTGCGCCTGCCGGATGACGAGCAATTCCTCTCCCGAGAACTCACGCACGACGATGATCATCGAATCGTCGCGGTCGAGAACGGGCACGCCGGGGCGGGCGCCGAGTGAATGCACCCGCGACGCGCCGAGAGACGGGCGAGATTGCGGGTGAGATATGCCGCTTCGGCGCATGCGGCCGTAGCGGTCGGTTTAGGTTCGGCGCATGGCGAAAAAGCAGATCACGCAATTGATCGACGATCTCGACGGTACGGTCCTCGACGACGGGAAGTCGGTGCAGTTCTCTCTCGAAGGCCGCGTCTACGAAGTGGACCTTTCCGAGCGCAATGCCGACAAGCTCCGCGCGGCACTCAAACCCTTCATCGACGCGGGTCGTTTCGTCGGTTCCGCGTCCGGTGCGCAGAAGCGGCCGTCGCGCGGTCGGCCGGCCCCCACTCGTGACCTCGCCGACGTGCGCGCGTGGGCTGAGCGGCACGGACACGCGATCAGCCCCCGCGGTCGTATCTCCGCCGCGGTCCTGGCCGCCTACGACGCCGCCCACTGACCCCTGGACACACAGAGCCGGATGCCGCACGACGCGGCATCCGGCTCTTTCGCTGTGTGGCTCAGACCAGGGCGTCGCTCTGCGCGCCCGCGGCGAGGCGCTCGGCGGCGAGGCCCTCCGCGGCGGCGAGCGGTGTCACGCCACGGCTCGCGGCCTCGTCGAAGACACGGCGGATCGTGTCGCCGATGCCGGCGACCCGGCCCATGATCTCGTCGAGGCTGCCGCGCTGCTTCGCCACCAGGTCGAGGTAGATGACCCCTCCGGCGTTGACGACGAAGTCGGGTGCGTACAGGATGCCGCGCTGCGCGAGGCGCTCGGCGCCGGAGCGGTCGGCCAGCGGGTTGTTGGCGGGGCCGCAGACCGCACGCGCGTCGAGGGCGTCGATCACCTCGTCGGTGAGCACGCCGCCGATGCCCGCGGGGACGAAGACGTCGGCGGGGATCAGGTGCGCCTCGCTCGGCTCGACCCACGCCGCGCCGAGTTCGGCGGCCAGGGCGCGCTTGGCGGGATTGACGTCGGTCACGGTCAGCCGCGCACCCTCGCCCGCGAGGCGCTCCGCCAGCCGGCCGCCGACCTGGCCGAGCCCGGCGACCGTGATGCGGCGTCCGGCGACGTCACCGCCGCCGACGGCGCGCTCGAGAGTGGCGACGAGCGAGGCGTAGACGCCCAGGCTGGTGGGCCCGGCGGGCTCGCCCGAGCCGCCGACGGTGTCGGGCAGGCCCACGACGTGCGCGGTGCGCTCGCTGACGACGAGCATGTCGTCGGTGGTGGAGCCCACGTCTTCCGCCGTGCGGTACAGACCGCCCAGGCTGTCGACGGCGTCACCGAGGTCGAGGAAGGCGGCCCGGCGCCGGTCGGCGTCGAGCACGGTCCCCTCGGGCAGGCCGATGACCGACTTGCCACCTCCCGCGTCGAGGCCGGCGGCGGCGTTCTTGAGCGTCATGGCCGCGGACAGCCGGAGGGCATCGCCCAGGGCGTCCGTCCACGACGGGTAGGTCCACAGGCGTGCGCCGCCGAGAGCGGGGCCGAGCACGGAGGAGTGGAGCGCGACGGCGACGAACAGACCGCTGCGCCGTCCCGTGATCACCTCCACGCGTTCGTGCGTGAAATCGGGCAGGGGCAGGGCGTTGGTCATCGCGTTCCTTGTCGTCGGCCGCCTTGTGGGCGGCGCTTTCCGGAGGCCGCGGCGTTGCGGCATCCGGCATCCATTCTGTCCCGTCGCCGGCCGGCGCGCGAGGGCCGTCCCGGTGGCCGGGCCGCCGAGATGACACGACTCGCGCGAGAGCACGCCTTCCGACGCGTACGGAACGTGTGACCTCGGGCGGATCGTGCGACCTCACGCCGGGAGCGGCCGGCGGCGTTCTAGGCTGACGCCTATGACCGACGCCCTTCCCGCCCGCAGCCGTCTCGTCGCCGCCTCGCTCGAGGCTGCCGGGATCACGGGGGAGATCATCGTCCTCCCGGATGCCGCGTCCACGGCGGCCCTCGCCGCCGCCGCTCTGGGGGTCGAGGTCGGAGCCATCGCGAACAGCCTCGTGTTCTGGAGCGACGACCAACCGCTGCTCGTGATGACCAGCGGCGCGCATCGCGTCGACACGGCGGCGCTGGCCGAGCGACTCGGGCGCGGCGGCATCCGCCGGGCGACTCCCGAGCAGGTGCTCGCCGCGACCGGGCAGCCCATCGGGGGAGTGGCCCCGACCGGTCACCCGCAGCCGCTCACCACGATCGTCGACGAGGACCTCGCCGCCTTCCCCGAGATCTGGGCCGCGGGAGGCACCCCACACACGGTGTTCCCGCTCACGTTCGACGAGCTGGTGCGGCTGACCGGCGGGGCGGTCGCGCGGGTCGCCTGAGGTGGCGCGAGGCGCGGCGGTGTGCGCGGCGGGGTAGGCCGGCACGGCGCCGGGGTGGCCCCGGGGCCACGTTGCGCGCCCCGGGAGCACGTCTAGCGCCCCGGAAGCGTGGAAGGGGTGGGCGGGGTCGCGCGGTGGGGCGTGCGGGGTGACCCCGGGGCCACGTTGCGCGCCCCGGGAGCACGTCTAGCGCCCCGGAAGCGTGGAAGGGGTGGGCGGGGTCGCGCGGTGGGGCGTGCGGGGTGGCCCCGGGGCCACTCTCGGCGCCCCGGGGCCACGTCCGGCGCCCCGCCCGGAACCAACGAGAGGCCGAGCGGCGCCGGTTCGGGTCGACGCCGCCCGGCGGGCTCACGCCCCGGGCGTGAGCGCGGTCAGGCACACCACCGCGGCGGCAGCCGACCACGCCTGGGGGCGGCACGCGGCGGGGTAGGGCGTGGGCACGGACGAGTGACTCCGCGGGTCGCCGGCGTGCAGCTCGGGCACGCGGTACGCGAAGCCCTCGGCGGCATCCAGAAGGCCGTCGACGACCGCGCGGGCGTCGTCGGCCAGGCCCGCCCGCAGCATGCCGTGCGCGGCGATCGCGGTGTCGTGCACCCACACGCTGCCCCCGTGGTACGACAGCGGCCAGTACCCGGCGGCGCCGGTCGACATGGTCCGGATGCCGTACCCGCTCGACATGCTCTCGCCCCGCAGCAGCGCGGCCACGTGCGCCTCCTCCTCGGCGGAGAGGATACCGGTGCCGATCAGGTGCCCGATGTTGCTCGTGAGGGAGTCGACGGGGCGCTTGTCGCGGTCGAGCGCGATCGCCGGGTAGCGCCCCTCGGGCGTCTCGACCCAGTACGTCTCGGCGAAGCGCGTCTTGAGGTCGGCCGCCCAGCCGCGCCAGAACGCCGCCTCCTCGGCATCCGCCCCCTCGCCGAACCGCTCCAGCAGGTCGGCGCCGGCGAGAGCGGCCTCGTAGGCGTAGGCCTGCACCTCGCACAGGGCGATGGGTCCGTCGGCGAGGGTGCCGTCGCGCCACTGGATCGAGTCGCCCGAATCCTTCCAGCCCTGGTTCGACAGGCCCGTCCCGAGACGGTCGATGTAGTCGAGGAACCCGTCGCCGTCGCTGTCGCCGTGGTCGCGGATCCAGCCGAGAGCTCGGCGCAGGGCGGGCAGCATCTCGCGCACCTCGTCGTCGGGCATGCCGGCGCGGTGGGCGTCGGCGAGAAGGCACACCCAGAGGGGAGTGGAGTCCACGCTGCCGTAGTACTTCGGCGGCAGCACGATGCCCTCGCCCGGTATCTCGAGGGCCGAGGCCCGCAGCTCGTGCAGGATCTTGCCCGGCTCCTGCGCGGTCTGCGCGTCGTCGTCGGTGCCCTGCAGGCGCGCGAGCACGCGCAGAGTGGATGCCGCGATCTCGCGGTCCAGCGGAAGCACGAGCCGCGCCGCCCAGAGCGAGTCGCGACCGAAGAGAGTGAAGAACCACGGCGCCCCCGCGGCGAAGAACTCGTCGTCGGGGTGTTCGGGGAGCACGAGCCGGAGGGCGTCGAGGTCGTCGAGGGCGGTCCGCAACCAGCGCGCGAGACGCGGGTCGGGGGCGCCCGCGGCGACGGTCGCCGCGTCCCACCGCGCGGGGGCCATGGCGGAGCCGACGACGAGGGTGTCGTCGCGCAGCTCGATCGTCCAGCCCACCTCGGCCTCCCCGAAGGGGGAGAGCTCGATCTCCCATGCGGCCTCGATCTCGTCTGATCCGGATGCCACGCGCGCCCCGGGGGCGACGAGGTCGAGGCCCTGGGCGCCGGCATCCACACGGATCCTCTCTCCGTCGATCCGGGTCTGCGCGGGGCGGGCGACGGCGTGACCGGACTTCACCTCGTGCAGCTGCGCGAACTCGGCGGACAGGCGTAGGCGCAGCGTGGTGCGGATCGGGTGGTCGACCCGCGAGTGCAGCGTCCACGACTCGCTGACCACGGCGTCGGCCACGCGGCGGTCGCGCAGCAGTCGCACCTTCGGGTCGGGGGTGGTGTCGTCGACGCCGCGCAGCAGACCGCCGAACACCGCGCGCGAGGCGCCGTCGGGCGCGGTCGAGATCCACTCGATCGGGGACTCGTCGCAGGAGGCGGTCAGGGCGCGGACGTGCCGCACATCGCCGTGATAAATCCCGTGCACGGCCGCGGAGCCCATGTCGCCGGTCGTGTCGGACCAGACCTGCGTCGGGGCGCGCAGCACGATGAGGGCGTCGTTCAGCAGCGGCTGCAGGGCGACGGTGTCGACCGCCGTCCCGGCGGCCGAGGTCGTGGGGGCGGTGGTCATTCTTTGACGGCTCCTTCGCTGGCGTTCATGATGCGGCGCTGGAAGATGAAGAACATCACGGCGACGGGGATCGTCATGATGGCCGCGGCCGCGAGTTTGAGGGGGAATTGGCTGCCCTGGCTGAGCTGACCGCTGGCGAGCGAGGCGACGCCCTTGGTGAGGGTGGTCAGCTCGGGCGACTGCGTCGAGATGACGAAGTGGCTCAGCTCGTTCCACGATCCCTGGAACGACAGGATGACGATCGTGATGAGCGCGGGGCGCGCCATCGGCAGCACGACCGACCAGAAGATGCGGAACGTGCTCGCGCCGTCGATGCGCGCCTGCTCCTCGACCGAGGGCGGGATCGACTCGAAGAAGTTCTTCATGATGAACACGCCCGCGGCATCCACGAGGAGCGGCAGGATCATGCCGGCGTAGGAGTCGTAGATGCCGAGCTGGTTGATGACGAGGAACTTCGGGATCAGCAGCACGACGGTGGGGACCGCCATGACCGCGACGAGCGCCGCGAAGATGACCCCGCGCCCACGGAAGTTCAGCCGCGCCAGGGCGTAGCCGGCGAGCGAGGCGAAGAAGACGCGACCCACCGTGACGAACACCGTCACGACCGCCGAGTTGGCGAACCAGACGGGGAAGTCCGAGTTGAGGAAGAGCCTCTCGTACGCGGCCAGCGACAGGGGCTGCGGCACGAGCGAGATCGGGTCGGCGGCGGCCGCGGCATCCGTCTTGAACGACGTCGCCACCTGCACGAGGAAGGGATAGATGTAGATCAGCGCGAGGATGATGAGCAGGCCGTAGAGCCCGATCTGCCAGCCCAGCGCCTTCCGCGACATGCGGTGCTTCGTCGGCTTCTCGGGGCCGCCGAATCGTTGCTCGGCGAGCACCGTGGTCTGCGGGGATGCGGTGGCGGTCATCGCTTCCCTCCCTTCTGCGCGGCAACCTCGTACTGACGGATGCGGCGGCGCGAGACCGGGCGGTCCCGCAGCACGAAGCGCTGGAGGATCGTCAGGGCGACGATGATGACGAACAGGACGAAGGCGATCGCCGCACCCTGGCCCCACTGCTGCGACAGGAACGCCGAGGAGTAGCTGAGGTACGCCGGGGTGAGCGTCGTCTTGCCGGGCCCGCCCTGCGTGCCGGTGTAGATCTGGTCGAACACCTGCCAGGTGCCGATGAGGCCGAGGGTGAGCACCGTGAAGAGCACGGGCTTGAGCTGCGGCAGGGTCACGCGCCAGAAGCGCTGCCAGCCGTTCGCGCCGTCCATCATCGCGGCCTCCTGCACGTCGCCGCCGATGTTCTGCAGGCCCGCGATGAACAGAAGCATGAACGTTCCCGACGTGGTGAACACGGCCATGAGGATGAACGCCGACATGGCGACCGAGGGCCCGGCCAGCCAGTCCCACCACGAGACGCCGAGCAGGGTGTTGCCGGTGAGGAAGGCCGGCCCGCTCGTGACGCCGACGGCGGCCAGCAGGTTGTGCACGACCCCGGAGGGGTCGCTGAACCAGTTCGGGCCGTTGACGCCGAACCACGACAGCACCTCGTTGACGGCACCGGATGCCGAGAAGAGGAAGAGCCACAGCACGGTGATCGCCACCGAGCTCGTGACCGAGGGGAAGTAGAAGGCGGTGCGGAACAGCCCGCGGCCGCGCAGGACCGCGCGGTTGACGAGCACGGCGAGGAACAGCGACAGTGCCGTCTGCAGCGGCACGACGAGCAGCACGTACCAGGCGTTGTTGCGCAGAGCGGTGCCGAAGTCGCGCTCGGCGAGACCTCCGCCGGAGGTGACGGCGGCGTAGTTGTCGAGACCGACGAAGCCGACGTTCGACGAGAAGGGGCTTCCGCGCCCGGTCCAGTCGGAGAAGCTCACCCACAGCGCCATCAGCACGGGGACGAGCAGGAACACGCCCAGGATGACCAGCACGGGGGCGGTGAAGAGCCAGCCGGCGGCGGCCTCGCCGCGCCGGATCCCCGTGGAGGGGGACCCGGCGCGGCGAGGCGCTGAGGTGAGAGCGCTCATGGCTACTTGGTGATGGCCTCGAGGTTGGACTGCGCCGTCTTCAGCAGCGCCTGCGGGTCGCCGGTCTTCAGCGACTCGAGCTGAGCGTTGAAGTCGGTGATGACGTCGGCGGCGCCCGCCATGTTCGGCGGGAACTGCGCGTACTCGGCGCCGGAGAGGAACGCCGTGAGGTCGGGGTTCGCGCTGCTCCACGCGTCGGCGGCCGACTGGATCGACGGCATCGGGCCGAAGGCCTTCGAGAACGCCAGCTGCTGGTCGGTGCTCGTCAGGAACTCCACGAGCGAGCGGGCCTGCTCCTGGTTGCCGCTGTCGGCGGCCATGCCCCAGCAGTTCGTGAACTGCAGGGTGCCCTTGCCGCCGGGGCCCGCGGGGAGCTCGGCGACTTTGTACGTCACGCTCGGGTAGTCGGCCGACATCGCGCCGGTGATCCAGTTGCCCTCGATGGTCATCGCGGCCTTCTGGGTGCCGAACGCCTCGCCGCCCCAGCCCGCGCCCACATCGGACGCGAAGGCGAAGGTGCCGTCGTTCAGGTGGGTCTTGACGTAGTTCAGGGCCTCGACGTTGGCGGAGCTGTCGGCCGTGGCCTTGCCGTCGGTGACGAGTCCGCCTCCCGCCTGGGCCATGAAGGCGCCCACGCGCTGGTACTCGGCGCCGAAGGCCAGACCCACCCGGCCGTCCGTCGTCAAGCGCTGGGCGACGGATGCCAACTGGTCCCACGTCGTGGGGATGTCGGCATCCGTGAGCCCCGCCGCAGTCCACAGGTCGGTGTTGATGATCAGCGCGAGCGTCGAGAAGTCCTTGGGGGCGCAGTAGAAAGTGCCGTCCACGGTGAAGTTGTCGACGAGCGAGGGGTAGAAGTCGTCCTTGTTCTGGAGGTCGTCACCGTAGGCGGCGATCGAGCCGTTCGCGGCGTAACCGGCGAGGGCCTCGGGCGCCAGGTAGAACAGGTCGGGCGGTGAGCCGGCGGCGAAACCCTGCGACAACTGCTGCGGCAGGTCGTTGGCGGTCTGGACCTCGGCCGAGACGCCGGACTGCTCACTCCACGCGGCGACCGCGTCGGTGACGGCCTTCGTCTCGGCGTCGCCCGAGGAGCCGATGAGGATGCTGAGCTTCCCGCTGCCGGAGGCCTGGCCTTCGCCGGGAGTGTCGTTGAACCCGGAGCCGCACGCGGTGAGCGTGAGGGCTCCGGTCGCGAGAAGTGCGCCGGCGGCGAGCCAGGTGCGGGGCGTGTGCCGTGTCATTGTCTCTCTCCTTCGATGAGGCATGCGACCCCTCCGCGGTGCTCGGAGGGCCGTCTTTTTGAACGTTCAAATGACGGTCCGACAACGGTACGGAGCGGCGGGCCGCGCTGTCAAGACCTTGCCCGGCGTCTTAGGCTGACGGTCTGGCCACGGCACGCCCGGCGGCCGCGCCGCACCCACGGGAGGGGACACCGGATGAAAGCGCCGACCGTCGACGACGTCGCGCGCATCGCCGGTGTCTCGCGGCAGACCGTCTCGAACGTCGTCAACACCCCCGACATCGTCCGCGAGGCCACGCGCCTGCGCGTCGAGGCGGCGATCGCCGAGCTCGGCTATCGCCCGCACGCCGCCGCTCGACGCCTGCGCACTCGCCGCAGCTCCACCATCGGCATCCATCTCGACCCATACGCCGGCGGCATCTCGGGCGTCGTGCTCGACCGATTCGTGCACGCCCTGACCGAGCGGGCGGGGGAGCGGGACATGCGCGTACTGCTGTACGCGGCCCGGACGCCCGAAGAGGAGATCTCTCGACTCGGTGACCTCCTCGAAGGGGGAGAGGTGGATGCCGTCGTCGTCACCGGAACCTTCCACGGCGACCCGCGCACCGGCTGGCTCATGGACCGCGCCCTGCCCTTCGTGTCGTTCGGACGGCCCTGGGGGGAGGACGACGTCGAGGCGCCGGCGCACCTGTGGGTCGACGTCGACGGGGCGGCGGGAACCCGAGCGGCGACCGCACACCTGCTCGGCCGGGGTGTCTCTCGTATCGCGTTCCTCGGGTGGCCGAGCGGATCCGGCACCGGAGACGAGCGCGAGCGCGGGTGGCGCGAGAGCCCGGCCTCGGGACCCCGGTGGGTCGTCGAGGAGAATGTCTCCGCCGCGCGCGACGTGGTCGCCGCGGGCCTTGCCGCCGCCCCGGACGTCGCCGGGATCGTCTGCGCGAGCGACTCCCTGGCGATCGGAGCGCACCTCGCCGTGACGCTGGCGGGGCGCACCGACATCGCCGTCATCGGCTTCGACAACACGCCCGCGGTCGAAGCCCTCGGGCTGTCGAGCGTCGAGCAGTTGCCCGAGAAGGTGGCATCCGGAGCCCTCGACCTGCTCATGGGCGAGAACGGCACGGTCGTGTCGCCGCGCGCCGCGACCGCCGGGACCGCGCACGTGCTGGTGGAGCCGCGGCTCGTCGTGCGCTGATGCGCGGCGCTCTGCCCGGGCGGCTGAGCGGTCGGGGCGGTATCTGCAACTCGGGGCGGGATTTCACGCCCCGAACGACGGAATGCGCCCCGAACCCGCCGAGCACACCGGCTCAGGCGTGCCGGCCGATGCGGCGGGCGAGTTCGGCGGCGGTTCCGGATGCCGCGGACGCCAACGCCGCGACGTCGCGCTCGGGGCCGTCGGCGGGCCAGGTGATCGCCACCGCCGCGGCGGGCCAGCCGGCGTGATCGAGCACCGCGGCGGCCACCGACCGGAAGCCGGGCGTGACCTCGCCGTTCTCGCTCGCGTGCCCCTCGGCCCGCACGAGCCGCAGCACCTCGCGCAGCTCGCGCGGGCTCGCGGGGCCGAGGCCGTGCCGCTGGGTGAGGGCGGTGGCATCCGGGAACAGCGCCCGCACCTGCTCGCGGGGGAGAGCCGCGAGCATCGCGCGACCCGTCGCGGTCAGGTGCGCGGGAAGACGCACACCCACATCGGTGACGAGCGCGGGGCGGCGCGGGGCGCGCTCTTCGACGATGTACAGCACGTCGCGCCCGGCGAGCACGGCCAGGTGCGCGCTCTCGCCGACGCGGTCCGACAGCCCGGCGAGCAGGGGTCGACCGAGCCGGGCGAGCGGTTGCTGTCGCGCGTAGCCGCCGCCGAGTTCGAAGGCCGCCGTCCCGAGCCCCCAGCGCCGATCGCCGGGGAGGTGCACGACGTATCCGTGCTGCTCGAGGGTCGCGAGCAGGTGGTACACGCTCGAGCGGGGGATGTCGAGGGTCGACGAGATCGATTGGGCGGCCACCGGACCGGGCTGGCGAGCGAGGAAGGAGAGGATCCGCAGCGTCTGATCGGCGGCGGGGACCTGCGGGCGCGGAATGTCTGGCATGACAGACACAGGATGCCAGAACCCCGTCGTCGCGGGACAGTCCACGCGATGGAATCGGCGTATGAATGCGAGCGTCACCGTCGGAGCGTCCCCCCTCACCCCACGAGAGGTGGTCGAGGTCGCGCGCTACGACGGGCGGGTCGAAGTGGACGTCGACGCCCTGCAGCGCGTCGCCGACACCCGGTCGCTCATCGAGGGCCTGGCCGACGATCCGCAGCCGCACTACGGCATCTCGACCGGGTTCGGTGCCCTCGCGACGACCTTCATCGCCGAGGACCGCCGGGCTCAGCTGCAGGCGAGCCTCATCCGCTCGCACGCCGCGGGGACCGGCGCCGAGGTGGAGCGCGAGGTGATCCGCGCGCTCATGCTGCTGCGCCTGCAGACCCTCGCCACCGGACGCACCGGCGTCCGCCCCCTCGTCGTCGAGACGTATGCGGCCCTGCTGAACGCCGGGATCACGCCGGTCGTGCGCGAGTACGGCTCGCTCGGCTGCTCGGGCGACCTGGCGCCGCTGTCGCACGTGGCCCTCGCGGTCATGGGCGAGGGGGAGGTGCGCGATGCCGCCGGCGAACTGCGACCCGCCGCAGAGGCCCTCGCCGCCGTGGGCATCGAGCCGGTCGCCCTTCGGGAGAAGGAGGGTCTCGCGCTCATCAACGGCACCGACGGCATGCTCGGCATGCTGCTGCTGGCCCTGCACGACCTCGAGACGCTGCTCACCACGGCCGATGTCTCGGCGGCGATCTCGATCGAGTCGCAGCTGGGCACGGATGCCGTCTTCGCGGCCGACCTCATGGCGCTGCGTCCGCAGCTCGGTCAGGCCGACTCGGCCGCGAACCTCCGCTCCTTCCTCGCCGGATCGCCGATCGTGGCGAGCCACCGCGGCCCCGAGTGCACGCGCGTGCAGGACGCGTACTCGCTGCGCTGCGCCCCGCAGGTGCACGGCGCCGCCCGCGACACGATGTCGCACGCGGCGCAGGTCGCCGAGCGCGAATTGTCCTCCGCCGTCGACAACCCCGTCGTGACGGTCGACGGGCGCGTCGAGTCGAACGGGAACTTCCACGGCGCCCCCGTCGCCTACGTGCTCGACTTCCTCGCCATCGCGGTCGCCGACGTCGCCTCGATGGCGGAGCGCCGCACCGACCGGGCGCTCGACGTCGCTCGCAGCAACGGCCTGCCGCCGTTCCTCGCCGACGAGGTGGGGGTCGACTCGGGTCTCATGATCGCCCAGTACGCCGCCGCGGGCATCGTCTCCGAGCTCAAGCGCCTCGCCGCCCCCGCCTCGGTCGACTCGATCCCCTCGAGCGCCATGCAGGAGGACCACGTGTCGATGGGGTGGGCGGGCGCCCGCAAGCTCCGCCGTGCGATCGACGGTCTCGCCCGCGTGCTGGCGATCGAGGTGCTGACCGGATGCCGCGCCCTCGACCTGCGCGCCCCGCTCGAGCCCGCGGCGGCCACCCGGGCCGTCCGCGACCTCGTGCGCACGCGCGTGCAGGGCCCCGGGCCCGACCGATTCGTGTCGCCCGAGATCGAGGCGGTGACCGAGCTCGTCGCCTCGGGAGCCGTGGCCCGCGCCGCTCTCGCGCAGGTCCAGCCCACCGCCGCCCGAACCGTCACCGCGTAGCCGACCCGCGCGCCCCGACCCCCCTCGATCGAAGGAGATCACGCCATGACCGACACGCTGCACCCGTCGCAGACCGCGCCCGCCGGGCCGGCATCCGTCATCCGCGCACCGCGCGGGAACACGCGCACCGCGAAGAGCTGGGGTGCCGAAGCCGCCAAGCGCATGCTCATGAACAATCTCGACCCCGAGGTCGCCGAGCGCCCCGACGATCTCGTCGTCTACGGCGGCACCGGAAAGGCGGCGCGGTCGTGGGCGGCGTACGACGCGATCGTGCGGACGCTCGACGAGCTCGAGCCCGACGAGACGCTACTCGTGCAGTCGGGCAAGCCCGTGGGCGTGTTCCGCACGCACGAGTGGGCGCCGCGCGTGCTCATCGCCAACTCGAACCTCGTGGGCGACTGGGCGACGTGGCCGGAGTTCCGCCGCCTCGAGGAGCTGGGGCTCACGATGTACGGCCAGATGACGGCCGGGTCGTGGATCTACATCGGCACGCAGGGCATCCTCCAGGGCACGTACGAGACGTTCGCCGCGGTCGCCTCCTCGCTCGGCCGCGAGTCGCTCGCCGGCACCCTGACCCTCACCGCCGGCTGCGGCGGAATGGGCGGAGCGCAGCCGCTCGCGGTCACGATGAACGGGGGAGCCGTGCTCATCGTCGACGTCGACCGCACGCGCCTCGACCGCCGTGTCGCCCACGGCTACCTCGACGAGGTCGCCGACGACCTCGAGTCCGCGGTCGAGCGGGTGAGCGCCGCGCGCGAGGCGGGGGAGGCGCTGTCGGTGGGTGTGGAGGGCAACGCGGCCGAGATCTTCCCGGAGCTGCTCGCCCGCGGCATCCGGATCGACGTCGTCACCGATCAGACGAGCGCGCACGACCCGCTGTCGTACCTGCCGGTCGGGGTGTCGGTCGATCAGTGGCAGGCCGAGGCGGCACGCGACCCCGAGGAGTTCACCCGCCGGTCGCGCGAGAGCATGGCGGCGCACGTGCGGGCGATGGTCGGATTCCAGGATGCCGGCGCGGCGGTGTTCGATTACGGCAACTCGATCCGTCGGGAGGCGGAGCTGGGCGGGTACGGCCGAGCCTTCGCGTTCCCGGGGTTCGTGCCGGCGTACATCCGTCCGCTGTTCGCCGAGGGGAAGGGACCGTTCCGCTGGGTCGCGCTCTCCGGCGACCCCGAGGACATCGCCAAGACCGACCGCGCGGTGGCCGAGCTGTTCCCCGAGGACGCCGCCCTGCACCGCTGGCTCGAGAAAGCGGGGACGCAGGTGCATTTCGAGGGGCTGCCCGCGCGCATCTGCTGGCTCGGCTACCAGGAGCGGCACCTGGCGGGGCTGAGGTTCAACGAGATGGTGGCATCCGGGGAGCTCTCGGGGCCGATCGTGATCGGGCGCGACCACCTCGACGCGGGCTCGGTCGCCTCACCGTACCGCGAGACCGAGGCCATGGCCGACGGCTCCGACGCGATCGCGGACTGGCCGCTGCTGAACGCGTTGGTGAACACCGCGAGCGGAGCGTCGTGGGTGTCGCTGCACCACGGCGGCGGCGTCGGGATCGGCCGCAGCATCCACGCCGGACAGGTGTGCGTCGCCGACGGCACCGAGCTCGCGGCCGAGAAGCTCGCGCGCGTGCTCGTCAACGACCCTGGCACGGGCGTGATGCGGCACGTGGATGCCGGCTACGACCGGGCCCGCGAGGTGGCGACGGAGCGCGGACTGAAGGTGCCGATGCCGTGACCGCCTTCCTGCTGACCAACATCGGGGAGCTGACGACGAACGTCGCCGTCGGAGGCGACCCGTGCGGGACGCTCCACGACGCGGCGATCCTCGTCGAGGACGGGCGCGTCGAGTGGACGGGACCTGCGGACCGGGCTCCGGACGGCGGCGCCGCGGCCGACGTCGTGGATGCCGGCGGCCGGGCCGTGATCCCGGGGTTCGTCGACAGCCACACCCACCTCGTCTTCGGCGGCGACCGCGCCGAGGAGTTCGCCGCGCGCATGGCCGGGGAACAGTACGCCGCGGGGGGCATCCGCACGACCGTCGCGGCCACGCGTGCCGCGACCGACGACGAGTTGCGCACGCGCCTCGGGGCCTTCGTCGCGGAGGCCCGTGCCCAGGGGACGACGACGCTCGAGATCAAGACGGGCTACGGCCTCGACGTCGAGACCGAGACGCGTCTCGCGCGGCTCGCGGCGCAGGTCACCGAAGAGGTCACCTTCCTCGGAGCGC
The DNA here is from genome assembly GCF_031844085.1 of Microbacterium sp. PRF11. Lineage (NCBI taxonomy): Bacteria > Bacillati > Actinomycetota > Actinomycetes > Micrococcales > Microbacteriaceae > Microbacterium > Microbacterium sp. PRF11. The sequence goes on along the minus strand of NZ_JAUZUP010000006.1, from coordinate 93,380 downwards.
ACGTCGTCCCCCTCGAGTTCGCCGACCGCGCCGACGATTACGTCGACCTCGTCTCCGGCGGCATGCTGGCCGCGGTCGGCCCGCACGCCCGGTGGATCGACGCGTTCTGCGAGGCCGGGGCCTTCTCGCTTGCGCAGAGTCGGCGCGTGCTCGAGGCGGGCCGGGCGGCGGGGCTCGGCATCCGGGTGCACGGCAACCAGCTCGGGTACGGCGAGGGGGTCGCGCTCGCGGTAGCGCTGGGAGCGGCCGCCGTCGATCACTGCACCTACCTGAGCGACGACGACGTCGCCGCGCTCGCCGGGTCCGGCACCGTCGCGACGCTGCTGCCGGGTGTGGAGTTCTCGACGCGGCAGCCGTACCCCGACGCGCGTCGCCTTCTCGATGCCGGGGTGACCGTCGCCCTCGCGAGCGACTGCAACCCCGGGTCGAGCTTCACCAGCTCGATGCCGCTCATGATCGCTCTCGCCGTGCGCGAGATGCGGATGACCCCCGCCGAGGCGCTGTGGGCGGCGACCGCCGGGGGAGCCCGGGCGCTGCGACGCGACGACGTCGGGGCGATCGCCCCCGGTGCGCGCGCCGACCTCGTGCTGCTCGACGCCCCGACGCCGGTGCACCTGGCCTATCGGCCGGGCGTCCCGCTCGTGCGGCGGGTGTGGAAGGACGGCGTCGAGATCTGACCACGTCGGCGAGACCCGCCCGGCGTCAGGGCGTGAACAGCTCGAACTCGTCGGGCGGGGTGGCATCCACGTCGTCCCACGTGCCCTCGTGCCACGTGAACACCGCCACGGCGCAGGTCACCATGCGCTCGTCGCGGTCGGCGAGACGGGACGCCAGGGCGCTCATCCCGGGGTCGTGGGCGACGACCATGACCTCGTCCGACCCGGCTGCGCGTGCCGCCGCGAGCAGCGCCTGCGGCGCGGCGAGGTACAGGTCGGCGTTTTCGATGACGTCGACGTCGAAAGCGCGCGCGAACGCCTCGGCCGTCTCGCGGGCACGGACGGCGCTGCTCGAGAGCAGGACCTCGGGCCGCACCCCCGCGCGCAGCAGGGTGCGCGCCATCGCAGGGGCGTCGCGTCGGCCGCGGTCGTTCAGGGGCCGGTCGTGATCGTCGAGCCCCTCGTCGGCCCAGTCCGATTTCGCGTGGCGTGCGAGCACGAGTTGGATCATCGTCTTTCCCCCATTCCTGCCAGCAGCTCCAGGACGCACAGCGCGGCCAGGCGCACGGTGCGGGCGTCGTCGGTATCGGCGGTCGCGTCGACCTCGACGATGTCGGCGCTGACGACACCGGAGTCTGTCGCGAGACCGCGCACGAGCGCGCGCAGCTCCCACGCAGCGAGGCCGCCGGGAACGCTCGCCGGGCACCCGGGGGCGACGGCGCGGTCGCACACGTCGACGTCGACGTCGACGTGGATGCCCCCGCGGGCGTCGTCGATCATGTCGTCCCGGCCGCCCGCGATACGGAGGGCATCGGCGAGCACCGCGTCGATGCCGCGGCGGCGCACCTCGTCGAGCGTGATGACGGTGATGCCGGCGTCGGCGGCGCGGCGGGCGTACGCGGCGGAGTTGGCGAAGTCGGCGATGCCTATCTGCACGATGCGCCGCGGGTCGAGACCGTCGGCGATGAGGCGTCGCACGGGCGAGCCGTTGGACTCGCCGTCGCGCAGGTCGAAGTGCGCGTCGAGGGTGATGAGCCCGCGCGCCCCGCGGCCCTGCGCCACCGCGTAGGTCGCGGAGTTGTCGCCGCCGAGCGCGATCACCAGTCGGGCGCTCTCCAGTTCGCGTACGGCCGTCCGAACGCGCTCCTCGCCGTCGCGGCCGTCGGGCTCGGCGACATCGCCGGCGTCGGCGATGCGCAGCGTCTCGTTCAGGTCGACCGCGGGCGGGCCGATGAGCGTGGGGGAGTACCGCCGCAGCGCCGCGCGGACGGCGGCGGGGGTCTCACCGGCACCCGTGGGTGACAGCGACGTGCGCCAGGCGGGGACGCCGAGGAGCACGGCATCCCAAGCGGCGCGCTCGCCGTCGGCGGGATGCGGCATCGGCCAGCCACCGGCGCGCGGCCAGAGGGGATCGACGGACAGCGCGCTCATGCGGAGACGTACGCCCAGGCGCGACGGCCGCTCGCCAGCACCACCGATGCGCGGCGGTACAGCGACACCTCGTACTCGTCGGCGGCGTCGAGCTCGTCGGCGGTCAGCAGCAGGACCTTTCCGAAGACCCGGTCGAGCGGATCGTCGGTGCGGCGGAGGATGGGATGCGCGTCACCGCTCGAGGGCTGCCCGAGGCCGTCGTCGACGCCGTCGGTCCACTCGAGGCGGTAGCCGGCGAGGGCGTCGTCGATGCCCGCGACGCGGCGGCCGAACATGTCGAGTTGCATGTCGGGCCGCTGCAGCCTCCCATAGGTGAAGAGGGACTCCGCCGTCCCCGAAGCGTCGCTCACGCCGCCCACGCTACCCACCGGGCCGCGGCCGGGGGAGACGCCACGCGAAGGACGCTGCCCGGTTTCGGCGACGGTGCTCACGAGCCCCACGTGAGGTGGGCGATCGTGAAGATCACCAGCCCGGCCAGGGCGCCCACGATCGTGCCGTTCAGGCGGATGTACTGCAGGTCGCGGCCGACCATGAGCTCGATCTTCTCGGTGGTCTCGTCGGCATCCCAGCGTTCGACCGTGTCGGTGATGATCGACGCGATGTCGTGGCGGTAACGACCGACGACGAACACCGCCGCATCGGTGACCCAGCCGTCGACCCGTTTCTGCAGCGTCTCGTCACGCTGCAGGCGTACGCCGACCTCGGCCAGGGCCTGCGATGCCCGCCGGCGCAGCGCGCTGTCGGGATCGGCGAGCGAGCGCAGGAGACCGGACTTCGCGGTGTTCCAGGCATCGGCCGCGAGCTGGCGGACCCGTGGACTGTCGAAGATCGCGGCCTTGGCCTCTTCGAGGCGCACCATGGTGGCGGGGTCGTGCTGCAGGTTGTCGGCGAGGCGGGCGAGGTAGCCGTCGATGGCCCCGCGCGCCTGATGGCGCGGGTCGGCGCGGACGGCGTCGATGAACTGCACGGCCTCGCGATAGACGGTGTCGTCGACCAGCCGCGCCGCCACCCCCGGCACCCAGGCCGGGAGCCGTCGCGAGACGAGACCCTGGAACGTCTCGCGGTTGTTGACCAGCCAGACGGCGATGTTGTCGAAGGCGAGATCGACCGCACCGTGGTGGGCGCCGGTCTCGATCACCCGCCCGAGCCACCCGCCGATCGACGGGCCCCAATCGGGGGAGAGCAGGTGCTCGCGCGCCAGGTCTTCGATGAGGCCCTGCACGTCGTCGTCGTCGAGCGCCGTGAGGATGCTCGAGGCGAGGGTCGCGCCCTCGGCGGCCACGCGGTCGGCGTGCGCGGGCTCGGCGAGCCACGCGCCGGCGCGCGACGACAGGGGCGTCGACTCGAGCTTCGTGCGGACGACGTCGCCCTCGAGGAAGTTCGTCTCGACGAACTCACCCAGCTGGCGGCCGATCTCGTCTTTCCGGCGCGGGATGATGGCCGTGTGCGGGATGGGCAGGCCCAGGGGATGCCGGAACAGCGCCGTCACCGCGAACCAGTCGGCCAGGGCGCCGACCATGCCGCCCTCCGCGGCGGCGCGCACGTACTGCAGCCACTCGACCTCGCGCTGCAGGGGGAACGAGACGGCGAAGATCAGCGCCATGCCCAGCAGCGCCCCGAGCGCGACGCCCTTCATGGTGCGCAGCGCCCGGCGGCGCTCCTGGTCGGCGGGGCTGAGCGCGACGGTGGGTGTGCGCGCCATCAGCCGGTCACCGGTCCGAGCCAGGCCGCCGCGGCGGTGGAGTGCGCGGACTCGGCATCCGAGGGGTGGAACATGCCCGCCAACACGTCGCGGTAGAGCCTGCTCAACTCGTTCTGCGTGAAGTAGGCCGCGCCGCCCCCGACGAGGACGGCGTCGTCGACCACTTCTTTCGCCATGGCGACGGCGCGGTACTTCACCCCGGCGAGGAGCGAGAACCAGCGGCCGCCGTGGTCGACCAGCGCGTCGACGTCGTGCGCGAGCGAGGCCAGCTGCGGAGGCAGGGCGTCGTAGGCGAGGGCCATGTCGGCGACGCGCCAGCGGATGTCGGGGTCGTTCGCATACGTTGTGCCCGACTTCTTCGAGCGGCGCGACGTCGCGGCCGCGACGGCCAGGTCGAGCGCGCGACGTGCGATGCCGGTGTAGACCGAGGCCAGCAGGATCTCGAACACCGCGAAGATGCCGAACACCAGGGGGTCGGGCTGCGGCCCGGGGGGCAGTCTCCGGACCACGCGGTGGGCGGGCGCGTGCGCTCCGCGCAGCTCGGTCGTGCGGCTCTGCGTGCCGCGCATGCCCAGGGTGTCCCAGTCGTCGCGCGTGAGGACGGCGTCGCTGCGATCGAGGAACGCGAACACCATCTGCGGGGCGTCGGGTGAGCTCGTGTCGAGACCGTGCACCCCGAGGTGGTCCCACACCGGTGACAGCGAGGTGAAGATCTTCGTGCCCGTGAACGCATAGCCGCCCGCGCCGTCGGGCTCGGCCGCGGTGTCGCTGCCGAACAGCACGAGGTCGTTGCCGGCCTCGCTGATGCCGAACGCGAACACCTCGCCCGCCGCCGCCCCCTGCTGCACGAAGACGAGGTCGTCGATGCCCCGGTCGCTCAGCACCTTGGCCACGCCCGTCCACACCATGTGCATGTTGACCGCGAGCGCCGTTGCCGGAGCCGCGCCCGCCAGCCGCTGCTGCAGGACCGACGCCTCGGCGAGGCTCAGCCCCGCCCCGCCGCGCTCGGCCGGGACCAGGATGCCGAGGTACCCCGCGGCGCGGAGCTCGTCGAGGTCGTCGTGCGGGAACGTGTTCTCGCGGTCGTGCACGACGGCTCGTTCGCGGATGCGCGCGAGGAGGTCGTCGGGCAGATACCGAGCCGGATCGAACGAGGTCATGGCATCCATTCTGCTCGTGACCGCCGACATCGCGGTCGGGGGTGACAAGAGCCCGCGCGACCCGGACGCTCCGCGTCCGCCTCCCGCTGACCGCCCCCAGAATGGATGCCATGATCTCCACCGAGTTGGCCCTGGCGCTGCGTGAAGCGGGACTGGTGTGGCATCCGCGTTCCGGCGATCGATTCCAGCTCGACGAGCCCGAGTTCGAGGCCGACGTCTTCACCGTCAGCGAGATGACCGTCGAACCGCGCGACTACCCGTCGGGGCGGATCCTCGCGTTCAACGGCACGACGGAGTGGGCCCTGGACTCCGTCGCCACCGAGGACGCGCTGTGGCTGCCCTCGGAGTCGCAGCTGCGCGAGCTGCTGCGCTCGACCTTCCGGTCGCTCCGGCGCCTGTCGGACACCTACGAGGTCGAGATCTCGGTGGGAGGTGCGGTGCTGGTCTTCGATCACCCCGCACCGGCCGACGCCTACGCGCTCGCCGTGCTGGAGCTGCTGCGCCGCACGCACTGACGGCCCCCGCCTCGGCGGAGCCCGGTCTCGCGCGCCAGGGGCGGTTCAGGTGATCGTGGGAACCGGTTCGGTGTCGGGGATGGGGCTCGCGTCGCGGTGACGGAGGTCGGGGAAGCCGCGCACGAACACCGCCGACACGATGAAGCCCGCGACGGCGAAACCGGCGGCCGCGACATAGGCGCCGGTGGGGCCGACACCGTCGACGAGGAAGCCCGCGACGGCCGAGCCCGCGGCCGCGCCGATGAGCTGCCCGGTGCCGATCCAGCCGTAGGCCTCGGCCGTCTCGCTGAAGCGGACGCTGGCCGAGGTCATCGCGAACATCACGGCGAGGGCCGGGGCGATGCCCGCGCCGGCGACGAGCAGGGTCGCACCGAGCCACCACGCGTTGAGCGAGACGATCGTCAGCGACAGCCCGAGCGCGACGATCGCGAAGCGGCGGGCCATCGCCCATGGGCCGATCGGAATGTGCCCGAACGAGAGCCCGCCCGCGAGGCTGCCGACGGCGAACACGGCCAGGACCAGGCCCGCCTCGAGACCGCCGTGGTCGAAGGTGGCGACGACGCCCGCCTCGACCGCGGCGCAGGCGCCGATGAGGAGGAATCCCGTCGCCGTGGCGAGGATGACGGGCGGTTTGGTCAGGACGCGTCCGAGACCGCGGCGGCTGCGCGGAATGCGCACACGGCCGACCTCGGGGCTGAGGATGAACCACGCCCCGCCCCCGAGGAGGATCACGACCACCACGAGCAGGCCCGGGACGGTGCCCACCTGGGTGGCCACGAGCGTGATGAGCACGGGCGCGAGCACCCAGATGATCTCTTGCAGCGAGGCGTCGAGCGAGTACAGCGGGGTCAGCTGCTTCGAGGGCACCATCTTGGGATAGATGGTGCGCACGGCGGACTGCACGGGCGGGGTGGACAGGCCCGCGATGAGCCCGAGCGCCATGTAGAGGGGGAGGGGCATCTCGATCAGCGCCAGGGTCGCGATCGCCGCCGCGCACACGAGGAGGGTGACCGTGAGCACGCGTCGCATGCCCCAGATGCCCATCCACCGGCTCGTGACCGGACCCGCGACGGCCTGACCGATGCTGGTCGCGGCCAGCACGAGACCCGCCGCTCCGTAGGAGCCGGTGACGTGCTCGATGTGCAGGAGCACGGCCAGGCTCGTCATGCCGTTGGGGAAGCGCGCCGTCAACTGCGCGGCGATGATGCGCCCCACGCCGGGGGTTCTGAGGAGTACGCGGTAGCCGGCCACCGCACAACGCTACAGCGCCCTTCGGACATCCGCCGAGGGGCGGAGGAGAGGATGCCGCGACACGCCGCGACACGCCGGTCGCCGTTTTCCCCCGCCTGTGCGATGTCGGAACCCCCGGCTAGCGTCCGATCTGTGGACAGACATCGGCGGTCGCCGCGAGAACCGCGGAATTGCGCCTGTTAACAGCGACTCGGAAGGGGGTGGATCTGTGGATGAAATCGTGGACAACCTGTGTTGTACATGGGGAGAGACGGTGGAAAATCACACGGATGTAACTACTACCCCTTGTGGTGCCTTCCGATGTCCGTCCCCATATGTAGTATTGAGGTCCCGGCGAGCCCTGCCCGCCCGGACGAAGATTTTCCAGGGGAGAGAGAGAACGACATGGCGATCACGGTCTACACCAAGCCGTCCTGCGTCCAGTGCACCGCGACCTACCGCGCACTCGACTCGAAGGGCATCGAGTACAACGTGCTCGACCTGTCCGAAGACCCGTCGGCGCTCGAGCAGGTCAAGTCGCTCGGGTACCTCCAGGCCCCCGTCGTCATCACCGACGAGGACCACTGGTCGGGCTTCCGTCCCGACAAGATCGACGAGCTCGCTTCGCGTCTCGCCTGAGCGGGCGACACGCACTCGGACTCTCGTCATGAGCGCTGTCATGTCGGCGACCGAGACTCCGCTGCTGGTCTACTTCTCGAGCGTGTCGGGCAACACCGCGCGTTTCATCGAGAAGCTCGGAAAACGGGCCGTGCGCATTCCGCTCCGGCCGACCGACCCGCCCCTGTACGTCGACGAACCCTTCGTGCTGGTCACCCCCACCTACGGCGGGGGTGCCGGCCGGGGCGTCGAGAAGGGGGCGGTCCCCAAGCAGGTCATCCGCTTCCTCAACGAGGAGCGGAACCGGCGCAACATCCGCGGGGTCATCTCCGCGGGGAACACGAACTTCGGCGATGCGTTCTGCCTCGCCGGCGACATCGTCGCGCGCAAGTGCGCGGTGCCGCACCTGTACCGCTTAGAAGTTTTCGGCACGCCAGACGACGTCGAGCGCGTCACCGAGGGATTGGAACGATGGTGGAAGTTGGGTTGACCGACGTGGACGTGAAGACCGAAGCGCGATTCGAGGGCATGGACTACCACGCCCTGAACGCGATGCTGAACCTGTACGACGCCGACGGCAAGATCCAGTTCGACGCCGACAAGCGCGCCGCGCGGGAGTACTTCCTGCAGCACGTCAACCAGAACACCGTGTTCTTCCACTCGCTCAAGGAGCGCCTCGACTACCTCGTCGAGAAGGAGTACTACGAGCCCACCGTGCTCGCGAAGTACTCGATGGAGTTCATCCAAGAGCTCAACGACCGCGCGTACGGTGCGAAGTTCCGCTTCGAGACCTTCCTCGGCGCGTTCAAGTACTACACCAGCTACACGCTGAAGACCTTCGACGGAAAGCGCTACCTCGAGCGTTTCGAGGACCGCGTCGTCATGACGGCCCTCGCCCTCGCCGACGGCGACCAGCGTCTCGCCGTGCAGCTCGTCGACGAGATCATCTCGGGTCGCTTCCAGCCCGCGACCCCCACGTTCCTCAACGCGGGCAAGGCCCAGCGCGGCGAGCTCGTGTCGTGCTTCCTGCTGCGCATCGAAGACAACATGGAGTCGATCGCCCGCGGCATCAACTCCGCGCTGCAGCTGTCGAAGCGCGGCGGCGGCGTGGCGCTGCTGCTGTCGAACATCCGCGAGTCGGGCGCCCCGATCAAGCAGATCGAGAACCAGTCGTCGGGCATCATCCCCGTCATGAAGCTCCTCGAAGACAGCTTCAGCTACGCCAACCAGCTCGGTGCACGCCAGGGCGCGGGCGCGGTCTACCTCAACGCCCACCACCCCGACATCCTGCGTTTCCTCGACACCAAGCGCGAGAACGCCGACGAGAAGATCCGCATCAAGACGCTGTCGCTGGGTGTCGTCATCCCCGACATCACGTTCGAACTCGCCAAGAACGGCGAAGACATGTACCTCTTCTCGCCGTACGACGTCGAGCGCGTCTACAAGAAGCCGTTCGGCGACATCTCGGTCACCGAGAAGTACCGCGAGATGGTCGACGACCCGCGCATCAAGAAGACGAAGATCAACGCGCGCGAGTTCTTCCAGACCCTCGCCGAGATCCAGTTCGAGTCGGGCTACCCGTACATCATGTTCGAGGACACGGTGAACAAGGCCAACCCGATCGCCGGTCGCATCAACATGTCGAACCTGTGCTCGGAGATCCTCCAGGTCAACACGCCGACGTCCTACAACGAAGACCTCTCCTACGCCGAGATCGGCAAGGACATCTCGTGCAACCTCGGTTCGATGAACATCGCCCTGGCGATGGACGGCCGCGACCTCGGCCTCACCGTCGAGACCGCGATCCGCGCCCTCACCGCGGTCAGCGACCAGAGCCACATCGCCTCGGTCCGCTCGATCGAAGACGGCAACGACCGCTCGCACGCCATCGGTCTCGGCCAGATGAACCTGCACGGCTACCTCGCTCGCGAGCACGTGCACTACGGCTCCGAAGAGGGCATCGACTTCACGAACATCTACTTCTACACGGTGCTCTTCCACGCCCTGCGGGCGTCGAACCGCCTCGCGATCGAGCGTGGCACCTCGTTCGACGGCTTCGAGAACTCCACCTACGCGTCGGGGGAGTTCTTCGAGAAGTACACCGACCGGGTGTGGGCTCCCGAGACCGAGAAGACGAAGGAGCTGTTCGCCGGCATCCAGATCCCCACGCAGGACGACTGGCGTGAGCTGAAGGCGTCGGTGCAGGCCCACGGCATCTACAACCAGAACCTGCAGGCCGTCCCGCCGACCGGTTCGATCTCGTACATCAACAACTCGACGAGCTCGATCCACCCGATCGCGTCGAAGATCGAGATCCGCAAGGAAGGCAAGCTCGGTCGCGTCTACTACCCGGCGCCGTTCATGACCAACGACAACCTGGAGTACTACCAGGACGCGTACGAGATCGGCTACGAGAAGGTCATCGACACCTACGCCGCCGCCACGCAGCACGTCGACCAGGGCCTGTCGCTGACGCTGTTCTTCAAGGACACCGTCACCACCCGCGACATCAACAAGGCCCAGATCTACGCGTGGAAGAAGGGCATCAAGACCATCTACTACATCCGTCTGCGTCAGCTGGCGCTCGAGGGCACCGACATGACCGAGTGCGTCTCGTGCATGCTCTGAGCCGCTGACCCCTCACTGACTAGACAGATCAAGGACGCAGAACGCCATGGCTGAGAAGCTGCAGCTGCTGAACCACGTGCAGGCCATCAACTGGAACCGCATCCAAGACGACAAGGACCTCGAGGTCTGGAACCGTCTGGTGAACAACTTCTGGCTCCCCGAGAAGGTGCCGCTGTCGAACGACATCCAGTCGTGGAACACGCTCACCCCCGAGGAGCAGACGCTCACGATGCGCGTGTTCACGGGCCTGACGCTCCTCGACACGATCCAGGGCACCGTCGGCGCGGTCTCGCTCATCCCCGACGCGATCACCCCGCACGAGGAGGCCGTCTACACGAACATCGCGTTCATGGAGTCGGTGCACGCCAAGAGCTACTCGTCGATCTTCTCGACGCTGTGCTCGACGAAGGAGATCGACGAGGCGTTCCGCTGGTCGAGCGAGAACGAGTTCCTTCAGAAGAAGGCTCGCATCGTCATGGACTACTACCGTGGCGACGACCCGCTCAAGCGCAAGGTCGCCTCGACGCTGCTCGAGTCGTTCCTGTTCTACTCGGGCTTCTACCTGCCCATGCACTGGTCGAGCCGCGCGAAGCTCACGAACACGGCCGACCTCATCCGCCTCATCATCCGCGACGAGGCCGTGCACGGCTACTACATCGGGTACAAGTTCCAGCGCGGTCTCGAGACCGTCGACGAGGCCCGTCGTCAGGACCTCAAGGACTACACGTTCTCGCTGCTGTACGAGCTCTACGACAACGAGGTGCACTACACGCAGAGCCTGTACGACTCGGTCGGCCTGAGCGAAGACGTCAAGAAGTTCCTGCACTACAACGCCAACAAGGCGCTGATGAACCTCGGCTACGAGCCGATGTTCCCCTCGTCCGTCACCGACGTGAACCCGGCGATCCTGTCGGCTCTGTCGCCCAATGCCGACGAGAACCACGACTTCTTCAGCGGCTCGGGCTCGTCGTACGTCATCGGCAAGGCCGAGGCGACGGAAGACGACGACTGGGACTTCTGACCCACGCAGCACATCGAAGCCCGTTCCCGCACACCGCGGGGGCGGGCTTCGTCGTTCGCGGCGCCCCCGCTCGCGCCCGCTCCTACGATGGAGCACATGGGACGCGACGACGACGAGCAGGAGCGGCGCGCGCTCCGCTCGATCGAGGCCATCAACGCCGGAGCCGACATCGGCGAAGAGTCGTTCCAGCTCGCGAACGAGTTCACCGACCGGCACACCGGTCGAGCGACGGCGTGGCTGAAGCGGCGCTTCGGCCGGGGCGAGTGACCGTCGCCGGCGAGGAGCCGAGGCGCGCTCGGACGATCTCCGTCATCCGAGCCGTCGCCACCACCGTGATCCTGGCGACCGCCCTCGTTGGCTGCGCGCCGACCCCGGATGCCCCGCCGGCAGCGGGGGCGACCTCCGAGATCACCCTGCCCGCTCTGGGCGCCGCGTTCGACTATCAGTTGGGCGGCGCCTACGACCCGCCCGCGGGGGTGACGGTCGTGGCCCGGGACCGGACGACCGCGGCATCCGGGGTCGGGTACGACATCTGCTACGTGAACGGGTTCCAGACCCAGCCCGCGGAGTCCGAGGTCTTCGCCCGGGAACGCCCCGAACTCGTCCTGTTCTCGAACGGGGAGCCGCTGGTCGACGCCGGATGGCCCGACGAGTACCTCTTCGACACGTCCACCCCGCAGAAGCGGGCGGCGCTGCTCGAGATCGTCGCGGAATGGATCCGGGGCTGTGCGGCGTCCGGGTACGACGCGGTCGAGATCGACAACCTCGACTCGTACACCCGCTCGGGCGGAGCGCTGACCGCGCAGGACAACCTCGACCTGGCCGCCGCCTACGCCCGGGCAGCACATGACGCCGGGCTGGCCATCGCGCAGAAGAACACGGCCGATCTGACCGAACGGGTACGCGGCGTCGGCTACGACTTCGCCGTCACCGAGTCGTGCGTGCGGTTCGAGGAGTGCGACGCCTACACCTCGGTCTACCCGGTCGTCCTCGACATCGAGTACACCGACGAACTCGGCGAGCGCGGGTTCGCCGAGGCGTGCGATGACACCGGGCGGGCGGCATCCATGATCCTTCGCGACCACGACCTCGTCGCATCCGACGACGACGCCTACGTCTTCCGCACCTGCGACGCGGGGTGAGACCCGCCGGTCAGGCCGGCCACTCCCGCGATTCGAGGCGGTCCAGCAGCACCTCGACGGCGGAGCCCTCCATGCCGCGCACCCAGCGCTGCGTCCGGGAACCGCTCGATGAGACCGTCCGCCCTCGCTCGCCGCGCTCGAGGCGCACCTCGACGGTGCCCGACGAGACGCTGACCCCGCGCAGCGCCCCCGCGGCGACCATCGCCGCCAGCGGATCGTGCAGCGCGCAGCGGCGGCCGGGGAACACCCCGGCGTAGAAGTCGAGGTAGGCCGGCAGCATGCGGGCGAGAGCCTGCGGCAATGCGCCGGGGATCGCTTCGAGGCGGACGAGGTCGGCGGCATCCAGGGTCTGGGTCATCGTCACGTCGAGGGGCACGAGGGTGGTGTCCCAGTCCTGTGCGAAGACGACGGCCGCCGCCTCGGGATCGTTGTGGATGTTCGCCTCGGCCCACGCCGTGACGTTGCCGGAGTGCGCGAACGCGCCGCCCATCACCACGAGGCGGTCCAAGGCGGGCACCCCCGGGGCCTCGGCGTACGCCGCCAGGTTCGTCAGCGGACCCAGGGCCAGCACGGTGAGATCCGGATGCCGCTGCGCCAGGTGATCGATGAGCTCCACGGCGGGACGGGCATCGTGGGCGCGCGCGGCAGCGGTCAGCGCGATGCCGCCTACCCCGTCGTCGCCGTGCACGTGCGGGGCGCCGCCCGCGTACGCGCGGCCGCGGAAGTCGTGCGCCCCGACGGCGACGGGGATGTCGTCGACGCCGGCGAGCTCGAACAGCGAGAGGGTGTTGGCGGCCGCGCGGGCGGCATCCGTGTTGCCCGAGACCGTCGTCACGCCCACGATCTCGACCGAGGGTTCGGCCAGCAGATAGGCGAGGGCGAGCGCGTCGTCGATGCCGGTGTCGCAGTCGACGAGGATCGGACGGCGGGTCATGCCGGGACTCCGTACGTGTCGAGGGCGTCGAGTGCCGGCTGGGAGGCGTCGTCGGCGACCGCGGCCGACCCGACGGCGCACGCGCGGGCGAGGGCGTCGGCCTCGGCGTCTCCGCGGAGCAGCCCGACGACGAGGGCCGCGCAGAACGCGTCACCCGCTCCGACCGTGTTGCGCACGGTGGTCGGGACTCCGGCGGCGGATGCCACGAGCTCGCCGCTCCGGTAGAGGCGGGCGCCCTCGGCCCCGAGCGTCACGCAGAGCAAGGGAGCGTCGTGCACCTCCGGGAGCTGGGCGTACTCGGTCTCGTTGACGATGACGAGGTCGCACCGCTCGAGCACCTCGGCGGGGAGGGGACGGGCGGGGGCGGCGTTGACCGCGAGGAAGCCGGCGGCGCGTGCGGCGGCCGAGACGACGGCATCCGGCACCTCCAACTGCAGCAGCACCGCGGCGCCGGTCTCGATCCCGAGCGCGTCGGGGTCGATCGCGGCGTTCGCACCCGCGCACACGACGATCGAGTTCTCGCCCGATGCGTCCACGACGATGAGGGCGGTTCCCGTCGCGGCCTCGGCGGTCTGCACGCCCGAGGCGTCGACGCCGATCGCGGCGAAGCGGTCCCGGATGCCGTGACCGTCCGCGTCGTCGCCCACGGCGCCGATGAGCCGCACGTCGGCGCCCAGGCGGGCGGCTGCCACCGCCTGGTTCGCGCCCTTGCCGCCGGGGCCGCGGTCGAGGACCCCGTCGGCGACGGTTTCACCGGGGCCGGGGGAGCGGTGGACGCGGGCGGTGAGGTCGACGTTGATGGCGCCGACGACGGTGAGTCGAGGAGTGATGAGAGAGCCTTCCGGTCAGTGCAGGAGGAGCTTCGCGACGATGAGAAGCGCCGACACGAGGGCCGCGCCCACGGCGGTGACCACGACGACGAGAGCGGAGTACCCGCGCAGGCGCGCCCCGGCCGTGGCGACGATCACGAGGTACGCCATCGCGACACCGACGCCCCACAGCAACGCGGTACCGAGGTCCACACCGAAGGCGACGAGCAGGACGACCACCAGCAGCGGCAGGAACGTGACCGACACCATCGGCGCGCTCACGCGCAGGTGGTGTCGGAAGATCCTCGACGGGCGGTCGGGCGAGGTGTCGCCGAGCGTGTAGGCGAAGACGTGCGTGGCGAAGTAGACGACGTTCGTGAGCGCGACCACGAGGATCACGTCGCTCAGATCTGCCTCGCCGAGACCGATGAGAGTGGATGCCGAGACGAGGGCGCCGTAGCACCCGGCGCTGATGCGCTCGGCGGCGTCGGTCGAGAGTCTGGTGTCCATGCTGCCCTCAGCTTCTCGCGGACCGGCGGCGGATCCCCGCCGACACGATGGCGACGATCGTTCCGACCGCGACGCCGATGACCGTTTCGATCACGCGGTCGCGCAGCAGCATCTCGGGTGCCACGGGCGAGGCGAGCGACACCATGAGCAGGGCGAGCGGGGTGATGAAGAGCATCGCGATGCCGTAGTTGCGACCGACGAAGAGTTCGGCCCCGGCCTGCAGGGCCACCGCGACCAGCAGGACGACCCAGGGCGGCAGGTCGAGAGCGAGTAGGCCCGCGGCGATCAGCACGCCCAGCAGCGTCCCGACCAGTCGCTGCACACCGCGGATGAGTCGCGCGGTGACGTGCGCGCCGCCGACGGCGGCGACGGCGCCGACCATGGCCCAGTACCAGTGCGTGCCGATGAGCAGCGCCCCGATGACGCCGGCGAGAAGAGCGGCGACGCCCACGGTCGCCGTCATCTCCCACGCGACCTCGCCGATCGGTGGGCGGGTGCGGGCCGGGAGCCGCCACGAACCGCGGCGCGCGAGGACGAAGGCGACGGTGACGACAAGGCTCCACAGCACGCTCGCGCCGCCGACGATGAGCACGGTGAGGAACGTCGCGCCGGACGCGGGGAAGCTCGCGGTGGCGCCGGCGGCGAACACGGCGAACAGCGCGCCGGGCGGATGCCACTGCGCCCGGTACGCGAAGAGGGTGACGACCGCGGCGAGCACGGCGACGACCGCGACGCTCGCGATCGCGGGGGTCGCGAGCGCGGAGAGGGCGGTGCCGACCAGCATGCACGAAACGAGGACGGAGCCGGCAACGGCCTGCATGCGCACGCGGAGACGGGGCAGGTCAGTCCGGCCGTAGAGCGCGGCGAACGCGCCGAAGCTCGCGTACACGCTGAGCTCGAGGCGGCCGAGCGCCAGGAGGACGAGGAGGGGGATGCCGACACTCAGCACGGCGCGGACGGCGACGCGGTGATCACCGCGGTGCGGCCCCACGCGGATGACCCCGGTCCAGACACGCCCCCGGGATTCCGCCACCCGTCCACCCTACGCGCCTCGCGGAGGGCGACGCGGGGACGCGGCAGGTGGGGCGGGCGTCCTGCAACTCCTGAGATGTGGAAGTGCGGCAGGTGGGGCGGGCGCCCTGTGACTCCTGAGATGTGGGGTCGGCGTGGGCGGCCCGGGCTCGCGTAACTCCTGAGGGTCTGGGCGGGCGCGGTGTGGCGGTGGGTGGTCCGGCCGGCGTTACTCCTGAGACGTGGGGGCGGAGCGTTCGGGTGCGGGGGAGCGTGGGGCGGGATTCCGCCGAACCCGGCCGGCCGGCGGGAGCCTCCGGGTGTGGGGTGGGGCCGGGTTCAGGAGTACGGCGAGGCGGGCGCGGGCCCGGGCTGGCGCCGGGGTTCAGGAGTACGGCGAGGCGGGCGTGCGCCCGGGGGTGCGGGGGAGGCGCCGGGGTGCAGGAGTACGGCGAGGCGGGCGCGAGCCGGACGGGTACCGACCGAGGGGGTGGCCGGGCGCTGCGCGCCGAGACTCAGGAGAACGGACGGCACGGCGGCCGTCAAGGGCGTGGGGAGTGCTCGTCGATCTGGTGAAGTGGAGTCATGGATGCCGACCGCGAGAAGCCCCCGATCGAGCCCGGCCCCGAGCCCGACACGTCGACCGCGGCCGAAGCGGATCGCTCGGACGACTCGCTCGACGGAGACGACCAGCCGGTCGAGTGACGTTTCGACGTCGAGGCGTGCCCCGGTACCGCCGGAGCGTCTTCCGTAGGGTGGGAAGCCCCCGACCCTCCCGAGGAGAGACGTGTTCCGCACGCCCCTGGCCCTGTTCCGAACCCTCGCGATCGCCGAAGCGGTCTCGTGGACGCTGCTGATCGGCGGGTTGATCCTGCGCGCTGCGGCCGATCTCCCGCTCGCGGTGACGATCGGGGGCGGCATCCACGGATTCGTCTTCCTCGCGTACGGCGCGACGGCTGTCCTCGTCGCGCTCAACCAGCGGTGGGGTTTCGGGCCGACCGCCCTCGCCGTGGTCAGCGCGGTGATTCCCTACGCGACCGTCCCCACCGAGATCTGGCTCCACCGCACGGGCCGCCTGCGCGGCGGATGGCGGTTCGACGAGAGCGACGACCCGCGGGATCGGCGGCCGATCGATCGGCTCCTGCGGTTCTTCCTTCGCCGCCCCTCGGTGCTCGCTCTCGTTCTCGTGGCGGTCGTCGCGCTCGTGTTCGTCGTGCTGCTGGTCGCGGGTCCTCCCGGCGGCAAGGGCTGACCCCGGCGCCATCGCAATCCGTGCCTGATCCGGTGTGATGTGTCGGAATCGACTAGGTGTGCATCCGCTGGCTGTCGGCCAGGATCAGATGCACGGTGTCGGCCAGGCGGCGCAGGAGCGTCACCGAGTCGTACTGGCCGTCGAGGCTCGCCGTCGTCGCCACTCCGAGACCGAGGTGGCGGATGTGCAGGCTGTAGACGATCTCGAACGCCCACTCCGCCCGCTCGCGGCTCAGGTCGACCCCGCGTTCCTCAGCGGCGGACAGCAGGGCTCGCACGAACACCTCCTGGCCGGCGTCGCCCGATCGGCGACCGCGGCGCAGGATGACGGGATCCTCGACGCCCAGCAGGAAGAAGGGCGACAACACGTCGCGGTTGCGGCGCAGGATGTCGGAGTAGGCGCCGACGATGGCCGTCGTCGCCTGCTCGAAGGTGTGGGCGGGTTCGGCGGCGCCGCCGACGCGCAGCTCCGTCTCCGCGTCGACACGGTCGAACTCCTCGCTCTGCACCACGCGCAGCAGCTCCGCCTTGCCGGCGACCCGACCGTAGATGGATCCGACGGACAGGCCCGCGGCGGCGCTGACCTCCGCGAGCGAGAACTGCCCGGTGCCGCGCTCGCGCAGAAGCTGCAGCACGGCCGAGCGCACCTTCGCGAAGGAGTCCCGACTGCGCTGCTGCTTCGGTTCGGCCACACCGTGGCCGGTGGATCGCGAGGTCATGGTCGCTCCGTTCTGCGCGTCCTGCCGCCGGAAGACTACCCGGCGGCTCGGACCTCGACGAGGACGGCCGACTGGGGCGGCAGGTCCACGTCGTCGACGACGAGATTGCCCGATGCCGACACGCGAGCGCGGACGGGGCCGTGGACGCCGCCGTCCAGGGTGGTCCGGGTGACGGCGACGTCGGCGTCGTTCCAGGGGAGGCCGTGGATCTCGATCCGAGCCGAGGTCGCTCCCGCGGAGGCGAGTCCCGGTCGCTGCGGGGGCAGGGTCAGCCCGAGTTCGATGCGCTGTTCGCCGATCGGGATGCGGAAGGTGAACCGGTCCTCGTCGCGGGGCGCGAGAGCGCTGTCGGGGGCCACGTAGTTCGACACGAGCACGCGGACGACGGCATCCTCTCGGCCGGCGATGCACGCGAGCCCCGATTCGTCGCCGCCCCGGGCCGCGAGACGGCGGCCGCGCATCGCGCGCCCGGCGAGCGAGAGGGCACGGGAGCGTTCGTCGGGCCGTCCCTCGACGTCGCCGACCCCGCCGGGGTCGACGAAGCCGTAGTGCGGATCGATCCCGCTGTCGGCGCGGAAGAAGAACGCGTGGTCGATGACCGTGTCCTGCAGGTGGATGGCGGTGGCGACCTGGAAGGCGCCCTTCTCGGCGGGCGGCGCGGAGCTGCTGGGCACCGCCAGGTAGTTCCAGTAACAGAGGGTCAGCTCGGTCTCGGTGAACCCGTACCGGTCGAGGACCTCACGCAGCCGCTCGGACACGTAGCGGTAGTCGAGCGGATCGCGAGAGCCGTCGGTGAACCACAGGAACGAGAAGAAGTGCAGGGGCAGGTCGTTCTCCCGCACGAAACGGAGGAAGCCCTCGCGATAGGGGGAGTCGGCCTCGAGGGGGAAGGCGATCGCCGGCCCGCCGACGGTCAGGGTCTCATCGACGCGCTGCACGGCCTCGCAGAAGGCGCGGTACATCGCGAAGAACTCCTCCGGTCGGCCCGCGAAGTGCAGGGGCCCGAAGTCGGGCTGGTCGCCGAACTCGTAGAGACGGACGGGCTTCGTCGGCCCGTCGGCCCACCCTCGCGAGTAGTGACGCACGATGTGCTCCACCACCCGGCCATAGGCCTCGAGGTCCTCCGCCGGGAGCTTGTTCTGCGGAATCGAACTGGCGATCGTGAACATCACCTCGGCCCCGGCGGCGTGCACCGCCTCCACCCACTGATCCGTCGCCGCGAAGTTGTAGCTCGCCGGGTCGTCGACGTCGGCGCTCCAGTCGGGGAAGAGGCTGGTCGGGTTGTTCCGCGTGTCCAGGCGCGAGACCCAGTCGAAGGACCGGACGACCGTCACGCCGGCCTCACGCCAGAGCGGCGTCATGTCGGGGAACTGCGGGTGGCCGGCGACCGGACCGGGTACGCCCCCCACGCCGTTCAGGGGGCGGAAGACGCCCTCGTCCGCGGCATCCACGACGAGGGTGCGAGGGGGGGAAAGGTGCGACACGTTCGTCTCCTCGGCGTCAGTAGGGCATCCGCAGGAGGCGGTTTGCGTACTCGTTGGCGATGGGCTCGTCGTGGCGGAGGTGCTCGACGCGCGCCCGGTAGGTCTCGTCGGTGACGGAGTCGAACTCCTCGAGCATCGACTCGATCGAGCGTTCGTGCACGGCTCGCACACGAGGGAGGCGGCGCTTCATGAAATCGAGCTGGGCGTCGAGCACCGAGTCGTTGCGCGCGAGCTCCTGCGCGAGCACGACTCCGTCCTCGATGCTCATCGCCGCTCCCGAACCGAGGTAGGGGGTCATGGTGTGAGCCGAATCGCCCATGATCATCACGCGGCCGCGGAACCAGGGGTAGGGCACCCACACGGTCGAATACGGCGTGTAGGCGACGTTCTCGGCGTGGCGCACGTCGTCGAGCGCGTCGGACAGGAAGGCGGACCCGCGGGTCAGGGAGGCCGCCCGATCGTGCATGATCTCGGCCATCCGGCTCGCGTCGTAGCGGGGGCGCCCCTCCTCGGCCACGGTGAGCACCATGTACATCAGGTCTTCCGACAGCGGGGTCAGCATGATCTTGCCGCCGTAGCCCTGGCAGATGATGGGCTGCATGATCTTGCGGCGGTTGGGCAGGCCCACGCGCCACGCCACCCCGCCGACCGGGCGGGGGGCGTACTTCTCGCCGAAGTAGTCCCGGCGGATCTGCGAGTGCAGACCGTCGAAGCCGAGGACGAGGTCGTACTCGGCCCGGTCGCCGCTGCTGAAGGTGACCGTCGCGGTGTCATCGTGCTGCGCGATGTCGGCGACGGTCGTGCTCATACGGAAGGTGCAGCCGTTCTCGCGGGCGTGGCGGGCGGCGAGCTCGAGGAACGCGATGCGCGACATCGTCACGCAGCCGGGCAGGCCCTCGTCCTGCGTGCCGTAGCTCATCGTGCTGAGGAGATTGCCCTCGGCGTCGTAGTTGTCGATGCCCGGTGCGGGGTGGCCGATCTCGAGCACCTCCTGCAGGAGGCCGATCTCGCGTACCGCGCGCAGGCCGTTGATGCGCAGTCCGAAACCGACGCCGGCGACGCTGATCTCGGGCTTGTCGTCGATCACGTCGACCGTCGCGCCGGTCCGGGCCAGCGCCGACGCCGTGCTCAGGCCGCCGATACCGGCGCCGACGACGAGGATCTTCAGCGGTCGTGCCATGGGGTGCTCCTCTTCGAGCGATCGGCGGGCCGCGGGCGGGTCCCGCGGCGAAAGGACTGAATCCGAATGTCGGTTCGGATTCGGACGGTACCCGCGGCCTGGATCGCGCCGCAAGCGATCCGCGCCCGCGGCTCGCTGATGCGCGGCATCACATCCCCTTATGTCTGTTTGCAACAAAAGTCGGGTAGCGTCGACGGCATCCCATCACAGAAGGAGCGACGATGCTTCTCGAAAGAGACCTCATCCAGTCCGTCGGATTCCGCAACGTCCGTGAGAACGGCGAGATCACCGGTTTCCAGTTCCGCGTCCGGATGCCGTCGTACCGCGGCATGGCCGCTTCGCTCATCGACGGCATCGGGGTGAGCATCCCCGGTCTGGTCGACGTCGCGCCCGACGTGCCGCTGTGGACCCTTCAGGGGCAGCAGTACACGCTCGCCGAGCTGTGGGACGGCGACGGCGTGCGCTGGCCGCTCGAGGACGCCGCGATCATCACGGTTCCGCTTCCCGGCGGCCTTCCCGACGGCGTGCACGAGCTCTCGATCGAGCTGCGCCTGCGCATGTCGTACATCCCGCAGGAGCACCAGCCGAGCACCTACCGCGTGACCAAACACGTGACCCTCGCGCCCGAGGCATCCGGTGCCCCCTTCCGCTACGGCGTCTCGCTGTACAGCTACATGAGCGACTACGGCACGGTCATGGACCTCGAGACGGCCATGGCCTCGATCGCCGACCTCGGCGCGACGGGTCTCGAGATCCTCGGCGAGGCGCACGTGCCGAACTACCCGACCCCCTCGGACGAGTGGGTCGAGCAGTGGTTCGCTCTGCTGGAGAAGTACGGCCTCGAGCCGACCAACATGGGCTCGTGGATCGACACGCGTCTGCACTCCAGCGGCCCGAACGGTCGCGACATGACGGTCGAAGAGGGTGCTGCGGCTCTGCAGCGCGACCTGCGGCTCGCCAAGCGCCTCGGCTTCCGCTTCGTGCGACCCAAGATCGGCGTCGTCTCGAGCGACCTCATCCCGCACCCGATCTGGACCGAGGTCGTGGAGGCATCCCTCCCGCTCGCGGAGGAGCTCGACGTCGTCATCTGCCCCGAGATCCACTCGCCGACCCCGATCAAGCACGAGGTCGTCGACGACTACATCGCGCTCATCCGCCGCACCGGCACGAAGCACTTCGGCCTGCTGCTGGACACCGGGATCTTCCAGGACCGCCCGATCCCGCTCAAGCCCGGCGAGCTGCCCGGCCAGCGCCCGGCGTTCCTCGACGGCATCCACGTCGACCCGAACGACGTGTTCGACGTCATCGACAACGTGGTCTTCATCCAGGCGAAGTTCCACGACATCGACGAGGAGCTCGACGACAAGCAGATCCCGTGGGAGCCGGTGCTCAAGGCCCTCAAGGACGCGGGCTACACGGGCTACCTCTCCAGCGAGTACGAGGGCGAGCGTGAACCGTGGCGCTCGATCGAGCAGGTGCGCCGTCAGCACTCGCTGATCCGTCAGATCGCCGACCGGCTCTGAGGAACGCCGTGCCGAACGGACTCATCCACGACGACAGCCTGCGCACGCACCCCGACGGGCTCGCGCTGCGCCTGACGATCCCCTGGTACCGCAGCCTCTGGCTCTCGTCGGTGACGACCCTCGCCCTCGCCGTCGACGGGGAGGAGGTGGATGCCGACGACCTCCGCGTCGAGTTCGGTGACACCTCCTACCGGCTCGACGAGCTGCCGGAGCAGAGCGAACGGCTCTGGTTCCTGCAGGAGCACCCGCTCCTCGTCGCGCGCCGCTCCACGCCGGTCGCCCTCGGCGAGACCCACGACGTCGTGCTGCACGGCGAGCTGCGCCTGCCGTACATGCAGATCGCGCCCGGGGCCGACGGCGGCCCGGGGATGTACGTGCCGAACGTCGTGCATGACGTGAAGAGCCTCACGGTCGTCGATGCGGATGCCGCGCCCCCGGCGCTCGTGTCCGAGGTGGCGCCCCCGCCGCCGGCCGCCGACGGCGACCCCTTCCAGCTCGGGCTCACGCTCTACTCCGCCAGCGCCGAGTTCCGCGCGGGGTACTACGACTTCGACGGGCTGCTCGACCGCGTCGCGGAGCTCGGGATCGGTCCGGGCATCGAGATCGTGGCATCCCAGGTGCTGCCGACCTACCCTCGGGTCAGCGACGAGTTCGAGCGCACCTGGCGCGCGGCGTTCGACCGTCACGGCTTCGTCGCGAGCTCGTTCGGAGCGAATCTCGACATGGGGCGCCGGCGCGACCGCGACATGACGCCCGACGAGGAGTTCGCCTTCTCGACGCTCATGTTCGAGGGGGCGAAGAAGCTCGGCTTCCCGCTCGTGCGCATCCAGAGCGCCAAGCCCGAGCTGCTGCGCCGGCTGCTGCCGATCGCCGAAGACCTCGAGCTGAAGCTCGCGTACGAGATCCACGCGCCGATGGGCCCGAACGCCGAGCCGATCCTCCGCGTGCGCGAGACGTACGCCGAACTCGACTCACCGCTGCTCGGGTTCGTCGCCGACTTCTCCTCGACCATGCACGCGATGTCGCCGACCCTGTTGCGGGCGGTGCGCCGGGCGGGCCTCGACGACGCAGCCGTCGCGAAGCTCCAGGAGATCTGGGCGACGGATGCCACGATGCAGGCGCGTCAGCAGGAGTTCCTCGGGTACCTCCGCGGTCGCGACTTCGACCCGGGCCGCCTGGGCTCCTTCGCGCACCTCGCCTTCAACATGCACGGGCACGTCGATCCCCGCGAATGGGCCGACATCATGCCGCAGATCCTGCACGTACACGCGAAGTTCTACGACATTGACGACAGCGGCCAGGAGCCCGCGATCGACTATCCCGAACTCGTGCGCGTGTTCGTCGAGGGCGGGTACCGCGGCTTCTGGTCGAGCGAGTGGGAGGGCCACGCCTTCGCCGAGCTCGGCGAGGTCGACCCGCTGTTGCTCGTGCGGCGCCAGCACGACCTCATTCGCGCGTCGATGCGGGCGGTGACGGCGGCGGTCTGACCCGGGGCGGTGGGGGCGGCGACCCGGGTCAGACCGGGGCGTGGCCGGCGGCGATCCGCCGGCCCGCCTCGGCGAACAACCCGCGCATCCATTCGTGCTCGGGGTCACGGCTGTGCGAGGGATGCCACCAGAGGGCACTGACGAGGGGGCTCGCGGCGAACGGCAGCGGAACCACCCGCAGGCCGCCGATGCGCAGCAGGTGCGGGGCGAGGGCGGATTGCACGAGTCCCACGCGGCGCGTGCCGCTGACGAAGTGCCCGACGGAGAGGAAGCTCTCCAGGACGACCTCGATGCGCGGCTCCACGCCCAGCTGCTGCATCTGCCGCGCGGCCGAGGTGAAGGCCGATCGTGACTGGAAGGTGAGCACCCACGGGAGTTCCGCGAGGTTGTCCATCGACAGGGCTTCGCCCACGTCGTCGTTGTCGTCGGAGACCACGGCGAACCAGTCGTCCTGCCACAGGTCGATGTGGGGCAGCTCCGAGACCGGCCCGTGCGGGATGACCATCCCGTCGGCCGAGCGCAGCCGCGTGGCGGCATCCTCGACGATGCCCGGGTTGTGCAGCATGAACCGGAAGCGCACCCCGGGCGCCCGCTCTTCGGCGAGCTGCGAGACGATCGTTCCCACGGTGACGAAGCCGTAGTCCGACCCGTAGATCGAGAATTCGCGCGTCGACTCGGCGGGCGACCAGGAGGCCTGGCTCTCGAAGACCCGGCGCGCGGCCTCGAGCGCCGTGCTGGTGTGCTCGGTCAGGCGGATCGCGAACGGCGTGAGCTCGTAGGTGTTCCCCCGGCGCGCGAGGATCTGGTCGTCGAAATGGGTGCGCAGTCGCGAGAGGGAAGCGCTGAGCGCCGGCTGACTCAGGTGCAGGCGCTCGGCCGCGCGCGTGACGCTGCGCTCGGTCAGGAGCGCGTCGAGCGCCACCAGGAGGTTGAGGTCGAGGCGCGACAACGTCGCGTGGTCGGTCACCACTGCGTGATCCTCCGCTCGGGAAAGCTGTGGCGGAAGTGTATCAACGACATCTATGGCACGCCTAGGGCGCATTCTCGTGGGCGATGGTCCCGGGCCTTATGTACCGCATCGCGAAGACTTATGTGCTTTTTCTGCACATGCCGCGGATACTGAGAAACACAGCACAGGCGCTCCACCGAAGGGTCGCCGACAACGTCGTCAGAAAGGCTGCCATGACTCAGCATCGCCGCATTCCGCGGATCGCAGGTCTTCTCGCTCTTCCCGCCACGGCCGCGCTCGTCCTCGCCGGATGCTCCGGTTCCGGCTCGGGTGACGCCGGGGGTGACGCCAACTCGTTCACCTTCACCTACGCCACCTCCAACAACCTCGAGAGCCCGTACGAGACGCTCGCCAAGGAGTACATGGAGCAGCACTCCGGCGTCACCATCACCACCAACCCGACCCCGAACGACAAGTACGGCGAGACCATCCGTACGCAGCTGCAGGCCGGCAACGCCTCCGACGTCATCCAGACCACGCCCGGTTCGGGCGACGCCCGCAGCATTCTGCCGCTCGCGGAGGCCGGCTTCCTCGAGCCCCTCGGCGACACCGCGCAGGGGCTCATCATTCCCGGCAGCGAGAGCGTGTACACCGTCGACGGCAAGGTGTACGGCCAGCCGCTGGACTTCACCATCGGATCGGTCGTGGCCAGCCTCGGCACGCTGAAGATGAAGGGACTCACCGAGTTCCCGAAGACGATGAGCGAACTCGACGCCGCCTGCTCGGCGCTGCAGGGCCAGGGCGCCTCGTTGCTCGCCCTCGCCGGGGCCGCCGGCCCCAATGTCGGTCTCACGCTGCAGGCCATCTCCGCCACTCGCGTCTACGCCGAGACGCCCGACTGGAACGAACAGCGCGCCGACGGCCAGGTCACCTTCGCCGACAGCCAGGGGTGGAAGGACACGATGCAGACCTTCGTCGACCTGAAGGACGCCGGCTGCTTCCAGCCGGGCGCGGAGGGCGGCGGTTTCGACGCCATCACCAACGGTCTCGCGCAGGGCCAGTCGGTGGGCAGCTTCATCCCCTCGGGGGCCGCCGTCGAGATCGCCCAGGCCGCCCCGGCCGAGGCCGAGTTCGCCGTCGAGCCGTTCCCCGCCGAGAACGGGGGCGAGCAGATGGTGCTCGGTTCGTCGAACTACACGATGTCCATCAACGCGAAGGCCAAGAACAAGGCCGGCGCGCAGGACTTCCTCGAGTGGCTCGCCGAGCCCGCCCAGCAGCAGCGCTACTACGAGCTCTCCGGCGAGCTGCCGGTCTCGGCCTTCGACACCCTCGACCTCACGGGCACCATCTACGAGCCGGTCGCCGACCTGCTCAAGGAGAAGAAGTACACGCCGCTGCCGAACAACATCTGGCCCAACCCCTCGGTCTACGAGGCGCTGCAGGTCGGCGGTCAGGGTCTGCTGACCGGTCAGACGAGCATCGACCAGGCCCTGCAGGCCATGGACGCCGCCTGGGGCAACTGAGTGCATCCGCCGCCCGGGCCCCTGGACCCGGGCGGCGGAGCCGCACCCCCCCCCATCGAGGATGACGAGGACGTGATGAGCACCACCTTCCGAGCCGGCGAAGTCGCCGCCACCGAGACCGAGCGTGTGGTCCTGCCCCGCCGCGGTGACCGCCGCCGGTCCGCGCCCCGCCCGCGACGCACGGGCCTGCTGAAGTTCGGCTACTGGTGGTGGGCTCTGCCCGGCATCCTGTTCGTCATCGGCATCCACTACGTCGCCACCAGCGTCGGCGGGTTCTTCGCGTTCACCAACTGGACCGGTATCGGGGCGTTCGAGCTCATCGGTCTCGACAACTTCGTCCGCATCTTCCAGGACCCCACGAAGCTCGGGGCGCTGTGGAACACGCTGTTCCTCGCCTTCGGCTCGGTGATCCTCAGCAACATTCTGGGCCTGGCGTTCGCGCTCGGGCTGAACCGGGGGCTGAAGACCCGGTACGTGCTCCGCACCCTCTTCTTCATGCCGGTGGTGCTGAGTCCGCTCGCCACCTCTTACATCTGGAAGTTCATCTTCGACTACAACGGCCCGCTGAACCTGTTGCTGCGCGGCATGGGGCTCGACTCGGTCGCCCGAGCCTGGATCGCGGATCCGACCTGGGCCATCTGGACGATCCTCGTCGTGCTCGTCTGGCAGAACATCGGCTTCGCGATGGTCATCTACATGGCAGGCCTGGCGGCCGTACCTGTGGAGATCGAGGAGGCCGCCGCGATCGACGGAGCGAACCTCTGGCAGCGTTTCTGGCACGTCACTCTGCCCTCGATCCGTCCGGCCGTCGCAATCGCGACCACACTGGGGCTGGTCAACGGTCTGCGCGTGTTCGACCAGATCATGGCCCTCACCGGGGGAGGGCCCGCCGCCGCGACCGAGACGCTCGCGACGCAGGTGTACAAGCAGTCCTTCGCCCTGGGCAACTTCGGCTACGGCGCCGCTCTCGCGCTGCTGCTGACCCTCATCATCCTGGCCTTCGCCGTCGTGCAGCAGCGCGTCACCAGCGGCCGCTCCGAGGAGAACTGACATGTTCCGCTACACGAAGCTCACCGCCCTGCGCGAGTTCGGATTCTGGCTGATCGCCCTCGCCTTCCTCCTGCCGTTCTACTTCCTCATCACCACGGCGCTGAAGAGCGACCGGGAGGTCATCACCTCCTCGACCCTCGCCCCTCCGGCGGCACCCGACTTCGGCAACTTCGTCGAGGTGCTCACCGCCACCGGCAACTCCAACGTCGTGATGGGCCTGGTCAACTCCATCGTGATCACCGCCGGCAGCATCGTGTTGATGGTCCTGCTCGGCTCGCTGACCGGGTACGTCATCGCCCGCAGCACCCGCCGGTGGAGCCGCGTGGTCTACTACCTGTTCCTCGTCGCGATCGTGCTCCCGACCCAGCTCGGCACGGTTCCGCTGTACATCGGCGCCCGATCGCTGGGCCTGACCGGCTCCGCGTGGGGCATGATCATCCTCTACACCGGGATGCTCCTGCCCCTGGCGATCTTCCTCTACGCCGGTTTCTTCCGGGGCCTCGGCACGGAGTACGAAGAGGCCGCGACCATCGACGGTGCGACGCGGACGCAGATCTTCTTCCGGATCGTGCTCCCGCTCATGTCCCCGGCCACGGGGACGGTGGCGATTCTGGCGGGACTGATCGTCTGGAACGACTTCTTCACCTCGCTGATCTTCCTCGGCGGCTCCGCCCAGCAGACCCTCCCGGTCGCCATGTACTACTACATCGGCTCCCTCGTCTCGGCCTGGAACAAGATCTTCGCGATCGTCATCGTCTCGATGATCCCCATCCTCGCCTTCTACCTCTTCGCGCAGAAGCGCTTCATCCAGGGCTTCGCCGGAGGCCTCAAGGGCTGAGGCCCCCGATCGATGGATGCCGGAGCGACCGGCATCCTGCTCCGCCCTGCCCGCACGACCCTCGAAAGGACACCGACGTGTACCAACTCGCCCCCAACATCGAGCTCCTCTTCACCGAGGCCGGCGACTACCAGGACCGCGTCCGCGCCGCCGCTGCGGCCGGTTTCGACGCCGTCGAGATGTGGGGTCCGACCGGCGTCGACGCGCCGGCCACCCCGAAGGACCTGCCCGCGCTGAAGGCGGCGCTCGAGGAGACCGGCGTGCAGCTCACCGCGCAACTGGCCGAGCCCCGCACGCAGTTCATGATCCCGCCGTGGGACCACTCGGAGTTCTTCCGCAAGCTCGACGAGGGTGTCGACATCGCGCGCGACCTCGGCTGCCCACGCATCGTCGTCGGCAGCGGCACGGGCTTCGGCGGGTGGAAGCGTCAGGTGCAGCTCGACAAGCTCGTCGAGATCTACCGGAAGGCGATCGCGCAGATCGAGGGATCGGGCGTGGGTCTCGTGCTCGAGCCGGTCAACGTCCGCGTCGACCACCCCGGCTCTCTTTTGGACCGCACCGCGGAGGGCGTGTACGTCGCGCGCGGCGTGGACTCACCGCAGTTCGGCGTGCTGTACGACATCTACCATTCGGCCGTCGAGGGCGAGGACATGGAGGCCGAGCTGGCGAACGCCGGCGACCTCATCCACTACGTGCAGCTCGCCGACGCCCCCGGGCGCGGCGAGCCCGGCACCGGTGACCTCGACTGGTCGGAGCGTTTCCGCCTCCTGCGCGACAGCGGCTACGACGGGCCGGTCGGCCTGGAGTACTACCCGACCACCGCGTCGGAGGCCTCGGTCGCGCACGTCGTCGAGATCGCGCGCGCAGCATGAGCGGGCGGCGGTATCCGGAGGCGGTCGACGTCGTCATCGTCGGCAGCGGCCCCACGGGCGCGGCCTACGCGCGCGTCCTGTCGGAGCGCGCCCCCGGCGCGACGATCGCGATGCTCGAGGTGGGACCGACGGTGTCGGACCCGCCGGGCGCGCACGTGAAGAACATCGCCGACCCCGCCGAGCGCGCTCGCGCGCAGGTCGCGTCCGAGGGCCCGGGGGAGCGGGGCGAGAAGGTCGCGAGCCCCGGCGCGGCCCGGGCCGGTGTGCGCGGCGCGCGCCCCGGCACGTTCCTCCTCGAGGACGGCTACGCGTTCGAGGGAGAGGACGGCCTGCCGGTCGTGGCGATGTCCAGCAACGTCGGCGGCATGGCGGCGCACTGGACCGGCGCGTGCCCGCGCCCGAACGACAGCGAGCGCATCGCCTTCCTCGACGACCTCGACGAACTGCTCGACGAGGGCGACCGGCTGCTGGGCGTCACGCGGAACGCCTTCGACTCGGCGCCGTTCGGAGCGATCGTGCGCGAACGCCTGTCGGCCGCGGTCGACGAGGGCCGCGTCGATGAGACCAAGGTGCAGCGGATGCCGCTCGCCGTGCACCGCCGCGACGACGGGCGCCTGGTCTGGTCGGGCTCGGACGTCGTCCTCGGCGAGGCGACACGGGAGAATCCCGGGTTCTCTCTGTTCGACGAGTCCCTCGCGACGCGCGTGATCGTGGAGGGCGGCCGTGCGGCCGGCGTGATCGTGCGCGATCTGCGGACGGGCGAGGAGCACCGGATCGCGGCGCGCTTCGTCGTCGTCGCGGCCGATGCGCTGCGGACGCCGCAGCTGCTGTGGGCGTCGGGCGTGCGCCCGGAGGCGCTGGGGCGGTATCTGAACGATCAGGCGCAGGTGGTCTTCGCCTCGCGCCTGCGCGACATGCCGCCGCTGGCGGAGGACGCCCCGACGGCCGGGCTCGCGGAGTACAGCGGCGTCAGCTGGGTGCCGTTCACCGACGACATGCCCTTCCACGGCCAGATCATGCAGCTCGATGCCTCGCCCGTTCCGCTCGCCGAGGACGACCCGGTCGTCCCGGGGTCGATCGTGGGCCTGGGCCTGTTCTGCGCGAAGGATCTGCGGGCCGACGACCGCGTCGTCTTCGACGACGAGCACGTCGACGGGTACGGGATGCCGGCTCCCCGCATCCGCTACCGGCTCACCGCCCGTGATCACGAGGTGGTGGAGCGGGCCCGGCAGGAGATCGTGCGTCTGGCCGAGGCGATCGGCGATCCGGTCGGCGACCGCCCGTTCACCCTGCCGCTCGGCTCGTCCCTGCACTACCAGGGCTCGACGCGCATGGGTCTCGTGGACGACGGCACGAGCGTGTGCGATGTCGACAGCGAGGTCTGGGGTGTCCCGGATCTGTTCGTCGCGGGCAATGGCGTCATCCCGACGGCCACCGCGTGCAACCCCACGGTGACCTCCGTCGCCCTGGCGGTGCGAGGCGCGCGCAAGATCGCCGGCATCCTCGCGCGTGAACGATCGGGCGCTGTCTCGGCATCCTTCTGATCCTTGCTTATGCAGAAATCAGACATTAGACTGTAGGAATCAAGACAAAGTGGTCTGCGACTCCGGTCGCACCGACGAGGAGGTCCCGGTGATCCCGGATCGCATCATCGAGCAGGGAACGCTCACCGCCGCGGGCGGGCGGGCGTCGGTGGAGGTGCGCCTGCCCTGGTACCGGGCGCTGCCGGCATCCTGCATCTCGGGCGCGAAGCTGGCCGTCGACGGGGTCGAGGCGCCGACCGACTCTCTGCGATGGCAGATGAACGGCGAGGAGTTCACCTTCGCCGACATGAAGACGAACACCGAGCAGTGGTGGTTCCCCACCGATTCGGCCGTGCTCTCGGGAGAGCTGGCGATGGATGCCGGGGAGCACGAGGTCCGCGTCAATCTCGAGCTCTTCATCCCCTACATCATCATCGCCGACGACCAGGTGCTGCACATCGAGGAGCACGACAGCAAGACGATGACCGCCCGCCAGGTCGAGGAGGCCCGCGCATGACCGAGCTCGGCACGCCCATTCAGGGCGTCACGCTCTACAGCTTCACCCGCGCGTTCCACGGCCGCGAGTACGACCTCGACCAGCTGATCCGCAAGACCGCGGCCGAGGGCTTCGGCCCGGGGCTCGAGATCATCGGGTTCTCGAGCTTCCGCGGCTTCCCCGAGATCGACGACCACTTCGCGGGGCGCTTCTCCGACCTCGTCGACGAGGTGGGTCTCGTACGCACCTCGCTCGCCGTCAACGCCGACATCGGCCTGCGCCCCGACAAGCTCATGGACCAGGACGAACTCCTGGCGTACATGCGCAAGCAGATCGCCGCCGCGGCGAAGCTCGGCTTCCCCATCGCACGCGTGCAGATCTCCATCACGCCCGACTCGATGGAGGCCCTCGCCCCCATCGCCGAGGAGTACGGCGTCACGCTCGCCCTCGAGGTGCACGCCGACCAGTACGCGTCGCACCCGAGGATCCTCGCGCTGCGGGACCGCTACGAGAAGGTCGGCTCGCCCTTCCTCGGCTTCACGATGGACTGGGGTGCCACCGTCAGCGGCTTCGCGCCCTCGCTCATCGAGGCCTACCGTCGCCGAGGGGCCTCGGAGGAACTGCTCTCGGCCGTCGTCGCGCTGTGGGACGAGTACTACGAGCAGGGCCCTCCCGCCGACCAGGCCGAGCACGGCCAGCGCTTCGGCCGCTTCATCGGCCTCGGGCACCAGCACGGCCGGCCCGACCTCGGCATCGACTTCGGCATCAACGGCACCGGGCTGTTCGGCCCGGCGCGCGTGGACGACTGGCTCGAGATCATGCCCTGGGTGAAGCACGTGCACGGGAAGTTCTTCGGCATCGACGAGAACGGCGACGAGCCCTCGGTGCCCGTCGCCGACCTCATCACCCTGCTGGTCGAGAACGGCTACAGCGGCGCCGTCTCGAGCGAGTACGAGGGCTGGCACTGGAACCACTGGCAGAGCCCCTTCGAGATCATCCGCGGCGAGCAGGCCATTCAGCGCACCGCGGCCGAGGCCGCCGACTCCCGGATGATCACGGATGCCGCCGAGGCCCGCCACGCCCTCGACAACCATCTCGCGCACGCGGTGCGCGCCTGAGCCTTCGACAGGCTCAGGGACCCCCTCGACAGCTCGCGGACCTCGGCCGAGGTGGATGAGCCCGTCGAAGCCACCGTGACCACCGCCCTCGGACAGACCCAAGGATCGACATGACAGACGAAACCGGCATCGCCGGCACGGGCATCAAGCTCGGCACCACGCTCTACTCGATGACGAGCGAGTTCGCCGCGGGGCAGTACACCCCCGAGACCCTGATCAAGGAGGTGCACGACCAGGGGATCGGCCCGGGCGTCGAGTTCAACTTCGCCCAGCTGCTGCGCTCCTACCCCGACGTGGACACCGATTTCGTCACGCTCTGGTTCGACTCGCTCGAGAAGTACGGTCTCGAAGCCAGCGGCGTGGGCACGAACCTCGACATGGGTCGGCGCAAGGACCGCGACATGACCCCCGACGAGGAGCACGACTTCTTCGCCCGTCAACTGAAGTCGGCGCACACGCTCGGCTTCTCGACGGTCGTCATCCGCTCGGCCGGCAAAGAGCTGCTGCGCCGTCTGCTGCCCCTCGCCGAGAAGTACGACCAGAGACTCGCGTACGAGATCCACGCGCCCTCGGGGCCGAACGATCCCAAGGTGCTCGAGATCCGCGAGGTCTACGACGAACTCGGGAGCGACCGCCTCGGCTTCACCGCCGACTTCTCGTCGACCATGCACTCCCTCTCGCCGACGCTGCTGCGCACGCTCGGGCAGATGGGCATGGACGAGAAGCACTTCCCGGTCATGGACGAGATCTGGCGCGAGCCCGCGCCCATGCACGTGCGCAACCAGAGATTCGAGGACTACCTCACGGGCGAGGGCGTCGACCCGCTGCGCTTCGGTCCGTTCACGCGTCTGGCGTTCAACATGCACGGTCTCGTGCCGCCGGAGGAGTGGCTCGACATCATGCCGCAGATCTTCCACGTGCACGCGAAGTTCTACGACATCGGCGTCGACGGCGAAGAACCGGCCATGGACATCCCCCGTATCGTCACGCAGTTCGTCGACGGGGGATACGAGGGCTACCTCTCCAGCGAGTGGGAGGGTCACGCCTTCAGCGACCTCGGCGAGAGCGACCCCATCGATCTCGTCAAGAAGCAGCACGCGCTCATGCGCACAGCCATCGAGAACACCGTCGCGGCGCGTCAGCCCGCGTGATCCACCACCACAACGAAGGAATGACCATGTCGAACACCACCACCGAGGCATCCGTCTCCGACCTCGTCGCCGAGGTCACCCGCCTGCGCGAGCAGGTCGAGGCCGCCCACGCCCTCGCGCAGCGCGCCGAGGACCGCGGGCAGGTCGAGAACCTCTTCAACCGCTACATGTACCTGCACAACGCCTTCGAGGACGAGCAGATCATCCCGCTGTGGGTGAAGGAGGGCACCGAGGGCATCCGCGCGCGCTACACCAACGCCGGTCAGTACACGACCTGGCAGAGCGTCACCGACTACCACCGCGGGCGTCCCCACCCCGAGGGGAAGCTCATCCTGCACGCCACCAACACCCCGGTGATCGAGGTCGCCGGCGACGGCAAGACGGCCACGGGCGTGTGGATGATGGCCGGCACCGAATCCGGTCTGACCGACCCGAAGGTCGCCGAGGAGTTCCCCGACATGTACTCGCCCGAGGAGGTGCTCGGCAAGAAGGTCTGGGCCCACTGGGTGTGGTGCAAGTACGCGATCGACTTCCTGAAGCAGGACGGCGAGTGGAAGTTCTGGAAGTTCCGCTGCTACGAGCTCGCCCGGGCGCCCTTCGAGGAGAACTGGGTCGCGTTCGGCCTGAAGAACCAGGGCGCGTTCGACCTCGACCTCATGTACTTCGGCGACGACGGCAAGCCCGTCTTCATGCCGAAGGCCGACGAGCCGGTTCCCTCCACGAACCACCCCTACAGCCCCGAGACCACGCAGAAGCTCGAGCCCGCGCCGCCGGTCGCGCACCAGACCTTCTCCGACAACTACGCCTGAGAGACAAGCCCCATGGCCACCCACAACTCGCTCTTCGCCGAGAAGGACGTCCGTCGCACCGACGACGGCCTCGCCGTTTCGGTGCAGCTGCCCTGGTACCGCAGCCTCTGGCTGTCTGCCGTCGACGACGTCGCCGCGACGGTGAACGGTGTCGCCGTGCCGAAGGACGACCTGCGGTTCTCGCTCGAGGGTCGCGAGTACCGCGTCGAGGAACTGCCCGAGCAGTCCGAGACGCTGTGGTTCGTGGCCGACCGGCCCGACGTCCTGATCCACCTCGACACCCCGCCCGCCGGCGGAGAGAAGGTGACCGTCGAGGTCGTGCTGACCATGCGGCTGCTGTACATGCAGATCATGCCGGGGGTCGACGGCGGCCCCGGGCGGTACGTCACGAACCGGGTTCCGGTCGAGCGAGAGCTGGTGCTGTCATGACCCTTCGACAGGCTCAGGGCCCCGCGCTGCGCGTCGCGATGATCGGCTACGGGTTCATGGGCGCCGCGCACTCCGTCGGCTGGCGCCAGGCGCCGCGGATGTTCGACCTGCCGCGCGCGGTCGAGATGACCGTGGTGGTGGGCCGGAACGTGGATGCCGTGGCATCCGCCGCCGAGAAGTGGGGCTGGGCCGAGTCGGCCACCGACTGGCGCGACGTCGTCGAACGTTCCGACATCGACATCGTCGACATCGTCACACCGGGGGAGTCGCACGCCGAGATCGCCATCGCGGCACTCGAAGCGGGCAAGCACGTGCTGTGCGAGAAGCCGCTGGCCAACACGGTCGCCGAGGCTGAGGCGATGGCCGAGGCCGCCGCGCGGGCCCGGGCCCGTGGCATCCGGTCGATGGTGGGCTTCACGTATCGTCGCGTCCCCGCCGTCACGTTGCTGCGCGACATGATCGCCGAGGGCGCCGTCGGGACGGTCCAGCAGGTGCGCGCGGCGTACCGCCAGGACTGGCTCGTCGACCCCGAGATGCCGCTCGCGTGGCGCCTGCAGAAGGAGCACGCCGGTTCGGGCGCGCTCGGCGACATCGGAGCGCACATCATCGACATGACCCAGTTCGTCACCGGCCTCGGCGTGGAGCGGGTGTCGGGCACGATCGACACGATCGTCGCCGAGCGTCCGCTGCCCGCGGACGGCTCGATGGGGCTCTCGAAGGGGGCCGGAGCGGGCGAGAAGGGCGCCGTGACGGTCGACGACGTCGCGATCTTCACCGGCCGTCTCGCGAACGGAGCGCTGGTGTCGTTCGAAGCGACGCGTTTCGCCACCGGCCGCAAGAACGCCCTCACCATCGAGGTGTCCGGTGACCGTGGCGCGCTCGCGTTCGACCTCGAAGACCTCAACAGCCTGCGCTTCTACGACCGCACGGCACCCGAGGGTCGCCAGGGCTTCACGCAGGTGCTCGTCACCGAGCCGCAGCACCCGTACGTCTCGGCGTGGTGGCCCGCGGGTCACATGCTCGGGTACGAGCACGGGTTCAGCCACCAAATCGTCGACCTGGTCGCCGCGATCGACGCGGGGACCGACCCTCACCCCTCCTTCGACGAGGGGCTCGCCGTGCAGCGCGTGCTCGACGCGGTCGAGCGCAGCTCTTCCGCCGAGGCGGCGTGGACCAGCGTCGCGGCCCCCGTTCCCGTCTCCTGAAAGGTCTCGTCATGGCTCGCCCTGTCACCCTGTTCACCGGCCAGTGGGCCGATCTGCCCTTCGAAGAGGTCGCGCGCCTCGCCGGCGAGTGGGGCTACGACGGCCTCGAGATCGCCTGTTGGGGCGACCACATCGACGTCTCCCGTTGGGACGACGCCGACTACGTGCAGTCCCGCCTCGACATCCTCGAGCGCAACGGCCTGAAGGTGTGGACGATCTCCAACCACCTCGTCGGCCAGGCCGTGTGCGACGACCCCATCGACGAGCGCCACCACGACATCGTTCCGCCGCGCGTGTGGGGAGACGGGGATGCCGAGGGCGTGCGGCAGCGCGCGGCCGAAGACCTGAAGAACACGGCGCGCTTCGCCGCGAAGCTCGGCGTGAAGACGGTCACCGGGTTCACCGGGTCGAGCATCTGGAAATACGTCGCGATGTTCCCGCCGGCCTCCGACGCCATGATCGAGCGAGGGTACGCGGACTTCGCCGCCCGCTGGCATCCGATCCTCGACGTGTTCGAGGAGGTGGGCGTGCGCTTCGCACTCGAGGTGCATCCCTCGGAGATCGCCTACGACTACTGGACCGCGAAGAAGACGCTCGAAGCCGTCGGCCACCGGGGGAGCTTCGGCTTCAACTTCGACCCCTCGCACTTCGTGTGGCAGCAGCTGGACTCGGTGGCGTTCGTGCTCGACTTCGCCGAGCACATCTTCCACGTGCACTGCAAGGAGTCGACCACCAACCTCGACGGGCGCAACGGCGTGCTCGGCTCCCACCTGTCGTGGGACAACCCGCGCCGCGGGTGGACGTTCGTCTCGACCGGTCACGGCGACGTTCCGTGGGAGCCGCTCTTCCGTGCGCTCAACGCGATCGGCTACGACGGCCCCACGAGCGTGGAGTGGGAAGACGCCGGCATGGACCGCCTCGTCGGCGGACCCGAAGCCCTCGCCTTCGTCCGCAAGCTCGGCGAGATCAGCCCGCCGCACCAGCTCTTCGACGCCGCCTTCTCGAACAAGGGATGACCATGACCGACGTCCTGAACGTGCTCATCCTCTCGGGTCACATGACCGTCGAGCACGACAACGCCCATCGCAGCTTCCGCCTGCACAACCAGTGGATCACCTCGCTGCTCGAGGACACCGGGCGCTTCACGGTCCGTGTCGTCGAAGACCCGCGGGGGCTGCCGGCGAGCGTGATCGACAGATACGACGTGCTCATCGTCGTCTTCGAGGGCCGCGACGGCTACCACGACATGGCGACCGGCTTCGGCGAGGAGACGGATGCCGCGATCATGCGCTTCGTGCACGACGAGGGCAAGGGGATCGTCTGGTTCCACGGTTCCGCCGCGCAGGAGGACCGCTGGGGTTACCCCGAGGAGTACAACGTCATGCGCGGCGCCAAGCTCAGCGCCTGGGAGACGGGCCTGCGCCCCCGCCCGTGGGGCGAGGCGCAGCTGCACACGGCCGAGCCGCGGCATCCGATCACCGAGGGCATCAACGCCACGTGGACCGTCACCGGCGACGACATCCTCGTCGGCGTGCAGATGTACGAGGGCGCTCAGGTGCTGCTGACGACCTTCGACGACCTCGAGGCCTACGAGAAGGCGCCGGTCTGGCCGATGTCGCACTACCCGGTGGACATCCCGCCGGAGGGCATCGCCGCCCTGCCGGGCATCAACACGGAGCAACCGCTCGCGTGGATCAACGAGTACGGCGCGGGTCGGTCGTTCACGATCACGATCGGCCACGACATCGACACGTTCCGCCGCATCGAGTTCATCCGCATGTTCCCGCGCGGCGTGGAGTGGGCCGCGACCGGCGAGGTCACGCTCACCGGCCCCGACCGCCGCGGGGACCGCCGCATCAACCCCTGGCCGTACTACAACGGCGAGGGGTGAGCTCGGGCGTCGTCGCGCCGGCGCCGTCGGGTGGTGTCGCGGTCGGCCGGGTTGGTCCGGCGCGCGAAGGCGCGGGCGGCGCGCGAGCGTAACGGTGGCCGGGGTTCCGCGCGTCGCTGGGGACCGCCGCACAGACACGCATAAACGCCATCCGTGCGTGTAAACGCGACGAGAGCGTGTTTATGGGCACGGATGGCGTTTATGCATGAGGGAGGACGGGCATGATCCGGATCGGGATCCTCGGGGCGGGCGGTATCGCGGAACGCGCGATGGTCGAGCCCGCGCGCGGCGTCGACGGGGTCGAGGTCGTGGCGATCGGCGCGCGCGACCCGGAGCGGGCGCGGGCGTTCGCCTCGCGGCTGGGGCTCGAGGCGTGGGGAGACTACGACGCGGTGCTGTCGGACCCGCGTGTCGACCTCGTGTATCTCGCGCTTCCGCCGATCGTGCACGCCGAGTGGGCGACGCGGGCGCTCGCCGCGGGCAAGCATGTGCTGTGCGAGAAGCCGCTGTCGGCCAACGGCACGACCGCCGAGCAGATCGCGGATGCAGCGGATGCCGCGGGCCGCCGCGCCTTCGTCGGCTTCCACTTCCGGCTGCACGCGTTCATCCGCGAGCTCCTCGACACGATCGGTTCGGGCGTGCTCGGCGACGTGAAGCTCGTCGAGATCGACTTCAGCATCCCGCACTTCGTCGTGCAGCGGGCAACATCCGCCTCGACGGCGATCTCGCCGGCGGCGCCGTGATGGATGTGGGCTGCTACGCCGTCGACCTGCTGCGCGCGGCCTTCGGCGAGCCCGAGGTCGTGTCGGCGACGGCGCAGACCTACGATGCGGATCCTCGGATCGACCTGCAGACCGACGCGGAGCTGCGTCTGCCGGGCGGGATTACCGCGCTCGTGCGCGCGTCGTTCCTGGGTGACGACAAGGGTGCGATGTGGGTGCGCGTCGACGGTGGTGACGCTTCTCTGCTCGCGACGAGCGTGATCGTCCCGCAGTGGGGAGCGACCCTCACGGTGACGGATGCCGAGGGCGCGCAGCTGCGAGACGTCACCGCCGAGCCGGGCGAGAACAGCTACGCGCGCCAGCTCGAACACGTGCGGGACGTGCTGGCCGACGGGTCGCCCAGCGTCCTCGACGCCCGTCGCGCCGTCGGGACGATGCGCGTGGTCGACGCGATCTACCGCACCGCGGGGTTACAGCCGCGCTGACGGCGTGTCGCCCCGGTGACGGGTGCGCGCCAACGCGTGAGGGGTCAGTCTCTGTCGCTTCCGAGCTCCGAAAGCGACAGAAACTGACCCCTTACGCGTCAGGAGCGTCAGGCCGGGACCCGCGCCCCCTCGAGGATGGGCCGCAGCACCTTCTGCACGTACCAGCCGGCGACCATCGTGCTCTCGGCGGGGTGCGGGCTCTGGTCGGACTCGACGACGATCCAGCCGCGGTAGCCGTGCTCGGCCAGCGCGCCGACGAAGCCCTCGAAGTCGACCAGCGCGCGCTCGTCGCTCGGCTCGTAGAACCAGCGGAGGATCTTCCGCGAACCGCCCTCGGTGCGGATGAACTGCTCCGCATGCGGGGTGCTCGCCTCGGCGTCGTCGACGGTCTCGCGCGCGTCCTTCAGCTGCACGTGCACGACGCGGTCGGCGTGCCGGCGGTAGAACGCGACCGGGTCGATGCCCGCGACGGCGTACTCGGCGGTGTCGATGGCGAGGCCCACCGTTTCGGCATCCGTCGCCTCGAGAAGACGCGAGATGCCGTCGTCGAGCCGGAGCGCCGAGAGGAAGTCGACGTGCAGGCCCAGCGCGACACCGTCGGCCGCGATGGCCGCGCCGACGCTGTTCCACAGGGTCGCGAGCACCTCGATCTGCTCGGCCGACAGCGCACCGGTCTGCCACGCCGACGGCGCGGCCCGCACGACCAGGACGCTGCCGCCCAGGCGGCGGATGGCATCCGCGAACCACCGCGCGGTGCGCACGATCTGCTCGACCGAGGCCGGGTCGAGCGGGTCGGGGCCACGTCCCATCTCGACCTCGAAGCCGACCGAGGGGTCGTAGACGTAGCTGCTCACGGCGTCGATCGCGCACGAGGCGAGGAATTCCCCGAAGCTCTCGACCGAGCCGTAGAGGTCGGCGAGCTGCTGCGGCGTTCCGAGCGGCTCCCAGGCCCCGAAGCTCTCGGCCGTCAACTCGACGCCGGAGAACCCGCTGATGGATGCCGTCTTGAAAGCCCGCTCGTGCTCGCGCTTGCGCACGAACGAGTCGATGTTGGTGTCCCACTGGTTGATGGCATAGGCCCAGCGCACGTCGCTCATCGCGCGACCTCCTCGTTGTAGATCCCGTCGAGCACGTTCTTCGCGTACCACCGGGAGATCGCGGTGCTCTCGGCGTAGTCGCCGCCGAGCTTGTCGGCCTTGTCGTGCTCGACGCTGATCCAGCCGGTGTAGCCGTTGTCGCGCACGGAGCGCATCATGGCCTCGAAGTCGACGAGCCCCTCGTCGGTGCCCATCTCGTAGAACCACTTCTCGGTCGTCTTGGCCGAGACCTCGGCGTCCGGGAACATCCGGTAGTCGTCGTTGACGTCTTTGTGGCGGGTGTCCTTGAAGTGGAAGCCCGTCACGCGCTCGTGGTGCTTCTCGTACACGTCGACCGGGTCGACATCGGCGATGCAGTGCTGCGCGGTGTCGACGAAGAACTTCACGTAGCGCGGGTCGGCGTAGGAGTAGAAGCGGTCGATCTGATCGCGCGTGCGGATGCCGGCGTAGAACTCGTGGTGGCAGGTGAGGTTGACGCCGTACTGCTGCGTGAGCTCGCCGACCTTGCCCCAGATGTCGGCCGCGTGTTTCAGGCCGTCGTCGGGCACGCCCGCCTCGTCGAAGTAGCGCGAGCCGGGCATGACGATGATGTTGTCGAGCTGGATGCCCGACCACATGTCGAGCGTTCGCTTGAAGTCGTCGAGGATCGTCGGGTGCGTCGCCGGCACCTCGGGCGCGTAGCGGTCGGGGGAGTAGTAGACGCCGTGGAACGTGTTCACGATGCGCTCCAGGCCCTGCTCCTGTACGAACTCCTGGTAGTTGGCGACCGAGCCGTACTGCTCGAAGATCTGCCAGATGCGGAAGTCGAACGTGTCGATGGCGTCGAAGCCGACGGCGGCGATCTGCTGCAGGAAGCGCTTCATCGCCAGCTTGGACTGCCACTGGTCGTAGGGTCCGGCAGGACCCTGGGCCCGCCAGTGGTCCATGTAACTCCACTTGATGGGAGGTCGTTCGGTCATCGGGTGCTCTCTTTCTGAAGAGGTGCGGGTAACGGACGGTCGGAGAGGATGCCGGCGGCCAGCGCGAGATGACGGGACGTCATCTCCCACGGGTCGTCGTCGAGCCACTCCTGGCCGCCCCACTCACTGCAGAGCGTGCCGGTGAAACCCGTCGCGGCGAGGGCGGCGCCCACGTCGCGAAGGGGGTCGGAAAGTCGGTGGTCGGCGTCGTCGAGGTCCCAGAACTTCAGATGGATGCCGCCGAGAAGAGGGAGGACGGATGCCAGGTCCTGAACCCGCGATCGCCCGAATCGCACGAGCAGGTTCATGTAGAGGGTGTGCACCGGCCCGGGTACCCTGCCGGTGCGCAGCAGATCGACGACGGCGTCGTGGGTGGCGGGGTCGCGCCACTCCTCGCGGAGGCGACCGACGAGGTCGCCCGGAATGCCGCCGCGCTCGAGCCGCTGCAGGTAGGTGACCGGGAGGGCGGGCATGAGCATGCTGATGTCGAGCAGCAGACGCACGTGCGGGGTGTCGAGGTCGGCGATGCGATCGTAGGCCGCGGGGCGCGCGGCGGGTGTCTCGTGGCCCTGGGCCTCCTCGTAGAGCACGAGGTCGAGCTCTTCGAGCAGGGGCACGAGGTCGTCGAGGATCGCTCCGGCCTGGCCGATCGGCAGGCGCACGCCCGCGGCTCCCACCGAAGCCGCCGCGCGCAGCTGCGGTTCGAGGAACGCCCGGCGCTCGGCATCCGTCCGCCGTCGTCCGCGGTCGTATTCGTCGATGCTCACGCCGACGATGCTGACGCGCCCGCCCGCGGTGGCGAGCCGGTCGCGGAACGCCTCGACCTCGCGTGTCGGCGGCGCCGGGAATCCGCGCCACATCTGACCGAGCTCGATCTCGATGGCCGACGCGATGCCCCGGTCGACGAGGGTGAGCGCGAGATCGGGGGCGGTGCGCTCGGCGCGGATCACCGCGGGGGTGAGGTTGAAGGCGCTGGCGGACAGGGTCCAACCGTCGGTCACGCTCACGCGGCTTCTCCGACGTCGCGCGAGACGGTCGCGGCGGTGGCGCCCGTCTCCAGGGTCCGCGTGACGGCGAACGGCAGACGCAGGGGTGCGTCGGGGCCCGCGGGCAGGTACGGGATCTCGAGCCGGAACGACACCGACACCTCATGGATGCCGGGGGCGACGGCATCCGGGATCTCCAGGACCACGCGGTCCTGCAGGTACCACCAGGCGTGCTCGTCGGGGAGCGCTGCGGCGAGCACCCGGCGCTCACCGAGGGCGACGGCGGGTTCGTGCCGCTCGCCGTCGAGGTGCACGACAGGGTCGAGCAGGCTCGCGAGGGGGAGCGAGCGGATCCAGGGCAGCGAGAGGCGCACCTCGGTCGTACCGTCGCCGACGCGCAGCGCGTCGTCGCGGAGAGCGGAAAGGGTCATGGCGGGCACGTCCTCGTGTCACGGCGCACCCCACGGCGCGCTTCCGCTCACAACATACCGACTAATGTCGAAATTAGGAAGAAGGGGAGCCGCCCAAGCCGTGGACCGCGGCGACCGTCGGACGGCCCTCGCCGAACCACCGGGGAAGGCTCACCTCGAACAGCTGCTCGAGGGCGAGGTCGACGCCGCCGCGCACCGGCTCGCGCGTGTCGTTCTCGCTCGTCTTGATCAGAAGATCGCGTGTCGCCAGGGGGAGCGACAGCTCGTAGACGCGGTGGCGCACCTCGGCGAGGAACAGTTCGCCCGTGGAGGCGACGGCTCCGCCGATGACGATGAGGCTCGGGTTGAACATGTTCACGAGCGCGGCGACGGCCTCGCCGACCTGCCGGGCCGACGCCTGAACGAGCGAGGTTGCGAGGGCGTCGCCTCGGCTGGCCGCGAGAGTGATCTTCTCGAGGCTCAGCATGTCGCCTTCGGCGAAGCTGTCGGCGAGGGTTCCGGTGGCGCCACCGTCGATCGCGGCGCGCGCGTCGCGCACGAGCGCCCATCCTCCGGCGACGGCCTCGAGGCAGCCGATCTTGCCGCAGCGGCAGACGTGCTCCGCTCCCGGAACGCGCACGTGGCCCATGTCGCCGGCCGCACCGTTCGCCCCGCGATGCAGGCGCCCGTGCGAGACGAGCCCGGCACCGATGCCCGTGCCCACCTTGCAGTAGATGAGGTCGACGCCCTCGTCGCGCCGTCGCGCGCGCTCGCCGGCGGCGAGGAGGTTCACGTCGTTGTCGACCCAGACGGGGGCGTCGTAGCGCGTCTCGAACGTGCCCCGTACGTCGAAGCCGTTCCACCCGGGCATGATCGGCGGGGCGACGGGGCGGCCCGTCTCGAAATCGACGGGGCCCGGCAGGCCCACCACGATCGCCCACACGGGGGTGCCGTCTCCCGTGGCCAGCAGGCCGTCGACCATCCCGGTCGCGGTCTTCAAGGTCTCTTCCGGGCCGCGCGAGATGTCCCAGGCGCGGTGGTCCTCATCGAGGATCTCGCCCTCGAGGTCGGTGACGCCGACGTGGATGTGCTGGCCGCCGAGCGCGCAGACGACGATGCGTCCGCGCTCGGCGCGGAAACGCAGGGTGCGCGGGGCGCGTCCGCCGGAGGAGGGGGCGTACTCGGCGTCTTCGAGGAACCCCATCTCGACGGCGCGGTCGACGCGCTGGGCGACGACGCCGCGGCCCAGGCCCGTGACGCGGCCGATCTCGGGGCGGGTCAC
The DNA here is from genome assembly GCF_031844085.1 of Microbacterium sp. PRF11. Lineage (NCBI taxonomy): Bacteria > Bacillati > Actinomycetota > Actinomycetes > Micrococcales > Microbacteriaceae > Microbacterium > Microbacterium sp. PRF11. Next base: position 50,574 of record NZ_JAUZUP010000006.1, on the reverse strand, counting down.
GGCCTCACCGAGGCGCACCATGTTCACGATGCGCAGCAGACTCGTCACCTCGTCGGTCTGCGCGCCGAAGCGGAGGGTGGAGACGTTCGCCATGCGTTGATCTTCACACAAGGCAGAGCCGGACCAGGCGTTTTCCCCACATCTATGGTTCATTAGTCTCACACTTCAGCTGCATTCATGCTGAAGTTGCGCGAAGGAGCGAGTATGACGTGGGGTGTGGGCATCATCGGGTCCGGGCCGGGGGTCGCCGCACTGCACGCGCCGACTCTCACCCGCACGGGCGGCGACTTCCGTCTCGTCCACGTGAGCGATGCGGGCAGCGGGCGCGCCGCAACCATCGCCGAACGGTTCGGTGCGCGCTCCTCCGCGGGGATCGAGGCGCTCCTCGCCGATCCCGAGGTCGACGTGGTCGCGGTGTGCAGCCCGCCGGCCCTGCACGCGGCGCACGTGCGCGCGAGTCTCGCCGCCGGACGACGAGCGATCTTCTGCGAGAAGCCCCTGGCCGACACGGCCGAGGAGGCCGATCGGCTCGTGGCCGAGTGCGCGGCCGTCGGTGCGCTGCTGGTCGTCGGCACGAACCACCTCTTCGACCCTGCGTGGGTGCGCGCCACTCACCATCTCGCTGCCCTCGACGGGCGCATCTCCTCGGTCGCGGTGACCCTCTGCCTCTCGCCGAACGATCGCTACCACGCGCTCACGATGGGCGAGCCCCTCCCCGCGGGGAAGCCGCCGAAGCGCCCGCCGCTCGACCTCGACGACCCCGCGCAGAGCGCGGGCATCGTGCGCCAGCTCGTCGCCGGCCTCGGCGTGCACGACCTCCCTCTCGTGCGCGATCTCGCGCCCGAGACCCCCGAGCTCGTGTGGGCGCGACCCGTACCGCCCGTCGGCTTCGACCTGGGCTTCCAAGCCGGCGAAGCGCTCGTGCGGTTCACGGCCGTGATGCTCCCCGACGGCGCCGATTCGCTCTGGCGCGTGTGCGTCACCACCGCCGGCGCCCGGGTCGAGGTGGAGTTCCCGCCGCCGTTCGTGCACGTCGGCGGTGCTCGCACGACCGTCCGCGACGCGCAGGGAGTGCACACGGTGTACCCGAGCGACCGTCGCGACGGCTACGAGGTCGAGTGGCGCGCCCTCGCCGCCCTGCTGCGCGGTGAGGCGGCGATGGAGTACGACGAACTGCGCGCCGACGCGGCCTTCGTGCTGGCGATCGCCGACCAGGCGGCGGCGGTCGTGCGGGCGGGCGGGGAGCGATGAGCGCCGTGCGCACCGACCTGGCCGCCTATCGCGCGGCCGTGGCCGAGCTCGCCCCGCGGGCGCGGCCGGGTGAGGGGATCGACGCGATCCGCGTGGTCGAGGGGCGGGGCACCTGGTGGGAGCGGCTGGAGGGGGCGGCGGCGTTCATCGTCGACGAGCCCGACCCCGCTCCCGCTGCGGTGCACGAGCGCCTCGACGGACTCGCCGTGCCGGTCGTCGTCGTGCGCCGACGTCTTCGCCCCGACGTCGTCGCCGACGCGATCAGCGCGTTCGCGACTCCGCGGCACGTCGTCGTGGACGCGTGGGGCGGACGGACGGATGCCGCGACGGTGCTGCGTGACGCGGTGGGCTGGGCGCGCGTGCTCACCGGCGGCCCCGTGCGTGCCTTCGCGAGAGCCGACACCGAACGCGCGACGACCCTCGCCGTGTGGAGCGAGACCGGGGTGGGGGCGAGCATCACCCGCGCGGTCGGCGGCGGCGTGGGCGCGGCGCTCACCGCGACGGCGCTCGGACCGCGGCGCGTCGAGGTGCGCGTCGACAGCGGCTCGCCGCTGCACGAGGTCTCCGTCGACGACGAGGAGGGTCGCCGTACGGCCCGCGTGCGCCGCGAATCCCCGGAGCGTCTGGCCCTACGCCGCCTCCTGGACGCCCGAGAGGGTGTCGTGCTGGGCGACCTCTCCGATCTCGCCGCCGATGACGCCGCCGCAGCTCTCTCCTGACGTTGCCCGGGCGATGCATGTCCCACTTGTGGTGGGTCGGATGCCGCCCAGGTGACCACTTCTGGGACATGCACCGCCAAAAAGGGGACGAGGTACGCAGCGGGAGCGCGAGGAATAAGTGACGCCGATACCTGGCATCCACACAATCGGATTCCCTGATACCGACTTCGGTCGGATAGTGGAAGAAGAGTCGGAACGAGCCGATTCACCGAAAGGATCGAAGATGATCAAGCTTCTCTCTCATCTGTCGTTCGTCGCGATCACGACCCCGGATGTCGAGGCGTCGGTGGACTTCTACGTCAACCAGGTGGGGCTGACCGAGGTCGCTCGCGAAGACGGGCGCGTCTACTTGCGCTGTTGGGGCGACTACTACGCGTACTCCGTGGTCGTGGTCCCGGGCGACGAGCCCGGCATGGAGACCATGGCCTGGCGCACCTCGTCGGCCGAGGCGCTCGAGGAGGCCGCGAAGCGCGTGCAGGCCGCGGGCATCGAGGGCGAGTGGTTCGAGGGCCGCGGCATCGGCCGTGCGTTCCGCTTCACCGGACCCCAGGGCCACCACATGACCCTGCACTGGGACGTCGAGCGTCACCGCGCCGAGCCGCACACCGCCTCGATCTTTCCCGACCGCCCCGAGAAGCGCAGCGGCGTCGCCGGCGCCCCCCGCCAGCTCGACCACGTCACGATCGCCGCGAAGGACGTCGACGCGTTCGTGCAGTGGTACGTCCACACGCTCGGCTTCCGCTTCATGGCGCGCACCGTGCTCGACGAGGCGCCCATCTCGGTGTTCTCCGTGCTGACCACGAACGAGAAGTCGCACGACCTCGGTGTCGTCCTCGACGGCTCCAGCCGCGCCGGACGCATCAACCACTACGCCTTCTGGGTCGACACCCGCGAAGAGCTGCTCATCGCCGCCGACACCCTCATGGAGAATGGCGTGCCGATCGAGTACGGCCCCAACATCCACGGCATCGGCGAGCAGACCTTCCTCTACTACCGCGAGCCCTCGACGCTGCGCATCGAGCTGAACACCGGCGGGTACCGCAACTACGTGCCCGACTGGGAGGCCAACACCTGGAAGCCCTCGCTCGGCTCGAACAACATGTACCGCAACGGCGCCATGCCGATGTCGATGACAGAGTCGTTCCCGCCCGCCGACGGACCCAGCGCCACGGAAGAGGGCGTGCCCGACGAGATCAAGGACGCCCTGCTCAACCCCTACGCCGTCCAGGGCCGGGGCTGACGGACGATCCCGGTCGGGGAACGAGAGGAACACCATGACCACCGCACCGTACGCACTCGCCCGCTATCGCGACGGCGATGCCGTGCGCGTCGGCCTCGTGGCCGGCGACCGCATCCGCGCGCTCGACGGCGACGAGCTGGGCGGGGGTCTGAACGCCTTCCTCTCCGCCCCCGACTGGGATCGCATCGCCGCACTGGTGGAGGCGCCGGGGGAGTGGCATCCGGTCTCGGACGTCACCCTCACCGCTCCCGTCGAGCCGCGGCAGGTGCTGCAGACCGGCGCCAACTACCGCGAACACGTCATCCAGCTCGTGGCCGCCGGCCTGACGCAGAACACCGACCGCACCCCCGAGGAAGCGCACGCCTTCGCCGCCGAGATGATGGACGAGCGCGCCCGCAGCGGCGAGCCGTACTTCTTCATCGGGCTCACCGCGTGCGTGGTGGGCGATGACGTTCCCCTGGTGCTCCCCGCGTACAGCGAGGTGCACGACTGGGAACTCGAGCTCGCCGTCGTGATCGGCCGCGAGGCGTACCGCGTCTCGCGCGAGGACGCCCTCGACCACGTCGCCGGCTACACGATCGTCAACGACATCACCACGCGCGACCTCGTGTTCCGGAAGGACATGAAGGAGATCGGCACCGACTGGTACCGGGCCAAGAACGCGCCCGGATTCCTGCCGACGGGGCCTCTGCTCGTGCCCGCACGCTTCGTCGATCCGGCCGACACCGACGTGCGTCTCGAGCTGAACGGGCAGGTGATGCAGGATGCCAACACCTCCGACCTCCTGTTCGACGTGCCGGCGCTCGTCTCGGCGGCGTCGCAGACGCACCCCCTGCTCCCGGGCGACCTGCTGCTCACCGGCAGCCCCGCCGGCAACGGGCAGCACTGGAAGAGGTTCCTGCGCGACGGGGACGTCATGACCGGGACGATTGGCGCGCTTGGCACGCAGGTCGTGCGGTGCGTGGGGGAGGCGTCGTGAGCCTCCCCTCGGAGGACCCCGCCGACCTCGACCGCCACGACCCCGAGGCCGAGATCGCCGCTCGTGCCGAGGCCTTCCGCAACTGGGGACGCTGGGGCGAGGACGACGTGCTCGGCACCCTCAACTTCATCGACGCCGACAAGCGCCGCCAGGCCGCCGCCCTGGTGCGCGAGGGCGTCTCGATCTCGCTCTCGCAGCGCTTCGACACCGACGGTCCCCAGAAGGGCTGGCGCCGGCGCACCAACCCCGTGCACACGATGACCGACACGGGAACGGATGCCGAGCGCGGCAACCAGGGCTTCCCGCACGGCATCGGCGGGGCCGACGACGTCATCTCGATGCCGCTGCAGTGCTCCACGCAGTGGGACGGCCTGGGCCACATCTTCGACCACGGCTTCGCCTGGAACGGTCGTCGAGCAGGAGACGTCGTCACAAGCGACGGCGACCTGGTCACCGGCATCGAGCACGCGGCATCCGTCATCGTCTCGCGCGGCGTGCTGCTCGACCTCGGTCGTCACCTCGCTCCCGAGACGGGCGAGCTCGCCGACGGGTACGCCATCACCGTCGCCGACCTCGAGGCGTGCGCCGCCGCCGAGGGCGTCGAGGTCGGGCGCGGCGACATCGTGCTCGTGCGCACCGGCCACTACACGCGCGCTCACCGCGACGGCTGGGGCGACTATGCCGGCGGTCCCGCTCCCGGCCTCTCGCTCACGACGGCCGGGTGGCTGCACCGCACCGAGATCGCCGCGATCGCAACCGACACCTGGGGCTTCGAGGTGCGACCGAACGAGTTCGACGTGCCGGCCTTCCAGCCGCTGCACCAGGTCGTCATCCCCAATCTGGGGCTCACGATCGGTGAGATGTGGAATCTCGACGCCCTCGCCGCGGCCTGCGCCGATGCGGGACGCTGGGAGTTCTTACTCGCGGCGCCGCCGTTGCCCATCACGGGGGCCGTCGGGTCCCCGGTGAACCCCCTGGCCCTTCTCTAATCCCCGTCCCCAGAACAGAGAGGTTCTGACATGACCGCCGTTCAGAAAGTCGCGATCGCCGGTGCCGGCGTCGCGGGCCTGGCCACCGCCATCTTCCTCGCGAAGGCCGGTGTCGAGGTCGATCTCTACGACGCCCAGCCCGCGCTGACCACGCGCGGCTCGGGCATCACGTTGCAGGGCAACGCCCTGCGCGTCTTCGACGAGCTCGGCGTGTGGGACGAGGTGGCCGCCGCAGGCAAGGCGTTCGAGGGCCTCAACCTCCGTGCCCCCGGCCCGGGCGCCCCGGTCGTCGCGGCCCTCCCCGACCTCAAGACCGGCGGCCCCGACTACCCCTCCACGATGGGGATGTCGCGCCCCGACCTGGCCCGCATCCTGCTGGCCGAGGCCGAGCGGTCGGGCGCACGCGTGCACTTCGGCACGCGCGTCTCGGGCGTCTCGCCGTCCGACGACGCCGTCGCCGTCGAGGTCGACGGGGAGCCCGCGGGCACGTTCGACCTGCTCGTCGGCGCCGACGGCCTGCACTCGGCGGTGCGCGAGATGATCGGCATCCACGTCTCTCCCGAGCAGACCGGCATGGGCATCTGGCGCACCTTCGTGTCGCTGCCGCCCGAGGTCGACCGCAGCGAGCTGTACTACGGCGGACCCATGTACATCGCGGGCTACACCCCCACCGGCGACGACACCATGTACGCCTTCCTCGTCGAGGCGGCTCAAGACCGCTCGCACGTCTCACCCGAGGACGCCCGCCGCATCATGGTCGAGCAGTCGCGCGCGTACGACGGCCCCTGGAACCACATCCGCGCCGACATCGAGGCCGGAGCCGACGCCAACTACACGTGGTTCACGCGCCACCTCGTCGAGGCGCCGTGGAACCGCGGTCGCGTCGTCGTCATCGGCGACGCCGCGCACAGCTGCCCGCCCACGATCGCCCAGGGCGCAGCGCAGGGCCTCGAGGACGCGGCGGTGCTGAGCGAACTGCTCGTGGACCGGGATGCCGTGGACCAGGGGCTGTGGGCTGCCTTCCACGCCCGCCGGGTCGATCGTGCCAAGGCGATCGTCGACGCCTCCGTGCAGCTCGGGCAGTGGCAGCTCGACGGTGTCCGCGACGCCGACATGGGCGGACTGATGTTCGGTGTCGCGCAGCTGACGGCGGCCCGCGCATGACCGCCGGGGAGCGGCAGGACGTCGTCGACGTCCACGCGCACCTGCTCATGCCGGGCCTCCACGCCGAGGTGGAGCGCCGCGTGCCCGACGAGGTGCAGGCCGCGGCCGACCTCGAGCTGAAGCGCAACGGCCTCGCGAGCCTGCAGGCCTCGGGACGCATGATCGGCGAGCGCTTCCCGCGGCTGACCGACGTGCGCGCGCGCCTGGAGGCGATGGACGCGCAGGGCGTGGACCGACAGTGGGTCAGCCCTTCGCCGAACCACTTCTATCCGTGGGCGAACGAGGGACTCGCCACGTGGGTCACGGGCGAGGTCAACCGCCTCATCGCCGATCACGTCGCCCAGGCACCCGACCGTCTCGTCGGTCTCGGGGTCGTGCCCCTGCAGCACCCGCACCTGGCCGTCGACGCTCTCGACGACGCCGTTCTCGGCCGCGGTCTCGCGGGCGTGGAGATCTCGTCCTTCGCGGGTGACGTCGAGCTGAGCGACGCACGCCTCGAGCCTTTCTGGGCACGGGCGGCCGAGCTGCGCGCCGTGGTCTTCCTGCACCCCTTCGGGTGCTCGCTCGACGAGCGGCTCGACAGCTTCTACCTGTCGAACACCGTCGGACAGCCCACCGAGAACGCCGTCGCCCTCTCGCACGTCATCTTCGCGGGTGTGCTGGACCGGCATCCGGCACTCCGTCTCGTCGCCGCTCACGGCGGCGGGTACCTGCCCACGGCGATCGGTCGCTCCGACCGCGCGTGGACGGTGCGGCCGGAGGCCCGGGGCTGCGCGCACGCGCCCTCGTCCTACCTGTCGAGGATCTGGTTCGACACCGTCGTGCACGACGAGCGGGCCCTCCGCTGGCTCGTCGAGGCGGCGGGTGCGGACCGCGTGCTGCTCGGCAGCGACTTCCCCTTCGACATGGGTCTGGACGACCCCGTCACGTTCGTGCGGGGCGCGGGCCTTCCGGATGCCGAGGTCACCGGCATCCTGGGGGCCAACGCCGCCGAGCTGCTGCGCACGCGGGTGCACGCGTGAGGATCGCGCGCTGGGCCGACGGCGCCGACGTGGGTGAGGGGTTCGTCGACGGAGACGTCGTCGTGCCGTTCCCCGACGGGCTGCGGGTCGCCGAGGTCCTCGCCCAGGGCCTTGCGGCCGCGTCGGCGCTGTTCGAACGCCGCGACCGCGCTGCGGCCCGCCCTCTCGCCGAGGTCCGGCTGCTCGTCCCGCTCGTGCCCGCCTCGATCCGCGACTTCGTGGCCTTCGAGGAGCACGTCGAGGGCGTCAGCGCCTCGGTCGACGGCAAGAGCGAGGTCGTGCCCGAGTGGTACGAGGCCCCGACCTTCTACTTCACCAACCCCCACACCGTGCGGGCGACGGGTGAGGTCGTGACGATCCCCGAGACGCAGCGCCTCGACGTCGAGCTCGAGCTCGCGGTCGTCATCGGCGCGGTGCCCGGTTCCGACGGCGAGAATCTGGATGCCGAGACCGCGGCATCCCACATCTTCGGCTACACCGTCATGAACGACTGGTCGGCCCGCGACCTGCAGTCGCGGGAGATGAAGGTGCGGCTCGGGCCGGCGAAGGGCAAGGACTTCGCGATGACGCTCGGACCGTGGATCGTCACGGCCGACGAGCTCGAACCGTTCCTCGACGACGAGGGTTTCCTCGCGGTACGCGCCGAGCTCTTCGTCAACGGCGAGCTCATCGGCCACGACCTCGTGTCGAACATGGGCTGGCCCTTCCCCGAGCTGGTCGCCTACGCGGCCCGCAACTCGGTCGTGGTGCCGGGAGACGTGCTCGGATCGGGCACGGTCGGCAACGGCGGGTGCCTCGGCGAGCTGTGGGGCCGCCGCGGCGGTCTCGACCCGCGCCCGCTCGAACCCGGCGACGAGGTGCGTCTGGTGATCGAGGGCGTCGGCGAGGTCGTCAATGTCGTGGGGGAGCGGGTGGCCGCGCCGCCCGTCGTCCGGGCGCGGGTCCGGTCTCGCGCTCGCCACGCTCTTTAGTTGCTTTCCAACATAAGTTCGCTATGCTGGAGGGGACGTCGGGGCTCATCGAGTCCGTTCGCCCGGTGAGGACGCCGGAGCGGCACATCCGGTCGCGTCGATCGCCCGGTCGTACGGGCGCCCCACGCATGACACTCTCCCCCGCGCGGCTGCGCGTCCTGGTGGCCGCCCTCCTCTCCGTCTCGTTCCTCGGTGCGCTCGACCACACGGTCGTGAGCACTTCCCTCGCCACCATCGCCGGGGAGCTCGGCGCGCTCGAGCACATGAGCTGGATCATGGTCGGCTACACCATCGCCGCGACCGTCATGCTCCCCGTGCTCGGAAAGCTCGGCGACGTCATCGGTCCGCGCCGGGTCTTCGTCGTCTCGCTCGTGCTGTTCCTCGCGGCTTCGCTCGCGTGCGGCTTCGCGAGCGATCTCGGCTGGCTCATCGCCGCGCGCGTCGTGCAGGGACTGGGATCGGCGGGGCTGCAACTGATGTCGCAGACCATCGTGGCCCGCGTCACGAGTCCGCGCCAGCGTCCGCGGTACATGGCCGTCATCGGCGCCGCCTTCCCGATCGCGATCGTCGTGGGCCCCGTCGTGGGCGGACTCATCACCGATTACTGGAGCTGGCCCTGGGTGTTCTGGATCAACCTCCCGGTCGGCCTCGTCGCCCTGGTCCTCGCGCTCGCCGCGGTGCCGCGCCTGCCGGGCGGCGCGCATCCCCGGTTCGACGTTCCCGGGTCCGCCGTATTCACCGGATCGCTGCTGGCGCTCATCCTGGCCGTCACGTGGGTCGGAGACGACACCCTGCGTCCCGCGGCGATCGCGTGCGCGGCGGCGGCGGGCGCCGGCATCCTGGCCCTCGTCGTGATCGAGCGCCGAGCCGCGGCCCCCATCCTGCCGCCGCGCATCCTGCGCGATCGCACGATCCTCGTCTGCCTCGGCCTCTCGCTCGTCGTGGGGGCGGGGCTGTTCTCGGTCGTCGCCTACATGCCCACGTACGTGCAGATGGCCTACCGGACCACGGCGACCGTCTCGGGCCTCGTCCCCATCGCGACGGTGCTCGGCATGCTCGTGAGCAGTCTGCTGACCGGGTGGCTCGTCTCCCGTTCGGGTCGCTACCGCCTCTATCCGATCGCGGGGACGGCGCTCGCCGCCCTCGGCCTGATCACGATGGCCCTGCTGCCGGCCGGTGTGCCGTTGTGGGTGCCGATGGTCGGCATGGCCGCGGTCGGTATCGGCACCGGAGCGTTCACGAACCTCATCTTCGCGGTCGTGCAGAGCGCCGCCTCCCGGGATGACCTCGGCGCGGTGACCGCGGCGACGAACCTCGTCCGGCAGATCGGCGCGGCCGTGGGAACCGCGGTCGTCGGAGGCGTCGTCGGTTTCGCGGTGGCCGCGGGTCTGCCCGCCGGATTGGATGCCGCGACCCTCACGCCCGCGGTGGCGCGTGCGACCCCCGATGCCGTGCAGGACCGCATCGCCGTGGTGTATCACGACGTCTTCGCCCCCGTCTTCCTGGGCCTGGCGCTCGTGTACGTCTGCGGTGTCGCGATCGCCTCGCTGCTTCCGGCCGCTCGTCTCTCGGACGAGCCGCCCGCGCCCGAGAGGGCGCCCGCCGAGCCCGAGCCGGCGGCCGAGACCCGATGACCAACGAAGGAGAGACCATGTCCGACACCCTCACCGTCGCCATCGTCGGCAGCGGCCCCATCGGGTCCGCCTACGCGCGCGTGCTGCTGGAGGCACTCCCCGAGGCGCGTGTCGTGATGTTCGAGGCCGGACCCCAGGTGACCGAGCGCCCCGGCGAGAGCGTGCGCAACATCGCCGATCCCGACGAGAAGGCCCGCGCGCGCGAACGCTCGCAGGGGCCGCAGGCGGGGGAGTTCAGGGCCTCGCTCGGCCTCCCCGCGGGTGCCGTCGTGGAGGGGATGTTCACGGCGCGCCAGGGTACGCATCTGCTGGATTTCGGAGGAGAGGGATCCGCGCACGCGTCGCAGTTCCCCGCCGCCGCCGCCGCGACGAACGTCGGCGGGCAGGGCGCGCACTGGACCTGCGCGATCCCGCGGCCCGCCTTCAGCGAGAAGCTCCACTTCATCGCGGACGACGAATGGGAGGACCTCGTCTCGACGGCCGAGGAGCTGCTGCACAAGCAGAGCGCGGCGTTCTCGGACTCGCCGGTGGGCGCCGCGATCCGAACCCTGCTCGCGCGCGAATTCGGCGACGAGCTGCCCGAGGGGTACGGCGTCAGTACGCTTCCGGTGGCGGGCGATCCGCAGCCCGACGGCACGATGCGCTGGGCCGGCGCCGACACGGTGCTGGGTCCGTTGATCGAGGAGGGGACCGACAGCGCGGCCCGCTTCGAGCTGCGCGACCTCACGCTCGTCCGCCGTCTCGAGCACGACGGTTCGCGGGTGAGCGGGGTGGTCGTGGAGGACCTTCGCACGCGCGAGCAGTCCTTCGTCGCAGCGGATGCCGTGGTCGTCGCGGCCGACGCCTTCCGTTCGCCGCAACTGCTGTGGGCGTCGGGGATCCGTCCCGCCCCCCTCGGTCGTTACCTCACCGAGCACCACGTGGTCATCAGCACCGTCGCGCTCGACGGCGACCGCATGAGCGAGCTCGTCTCCGACGACGAGCTGCAGACCGAATTGGCGCGCCGGGCGAAGAACCCCTCCGATCCGGTCGCGGCGGTCAATCGCATCCCCTTCTCCGAGCCCGACCACCCGTACTCGGCGCAGATCATGTACGCCGAGACGCCCCCGTTCCCGCTGGATCCATCGCACCCGGCCGCAGGCAACCGCTGGGGGTACGTGAACATGGGCTACGGCGTGCGCAAGTTCCCCCGGGTCGAGGACGGAGTGCGCTTCAGTGACGAGGAGCTCGACTACCGCGGCCTGCCGAACTTCACGATCGACTACGCCCTCGACGCCGTCGAGGAGCGCGAGATCGCGGAGGCGACGGCGCGGCTGCGGCGCGCGGGTGACGCTCTCGGCACGTTCATCGCGGAACCTCGGCTGCTCCCGTTCGGTTCGAGCCTGCACTTCATGGGGACGATGCGGGCGGGGACCGACCCCGAGACGTCGGTCGCTGACCCGTTCTCCCGCGTCTGGGGGTTCGACAACCTCGTCGTGGGCGGCAACGCCCTGATCCCGACGGCGAACACGATGAACCCGACGCTGACGAGCGTGGCGATCGCGGTGCGCGGCGCGCGCCACCTCGCCGACAGTCTCCGCGAGGCGACGGCGGATGCCGGTCGGGAACAGCCCGTGCGGGCCTGAGGGGCGGCGCCGGCGGGCGCCGCAGCAGACTCCGGGGTCGCGCGGAGCCGGCGGCCGCCGCCCGCTCAGCGCAGGTGCACGCGCACGCTCGAGGGGGCGACCCGGCAGCGTGCGGTGAAGGTCTCGACCGTGCCCGAGACGGTGGCCGCCGCGCGTCCGCTGCCGAGGAAGGCCACGGCCGAACCGGTCGCCCCGAGCACCGGCTCGCGCTCGGCGAACCGCCGCATCTGCCCGCCCGCGCGTCCCGAGAAGGCGACGTCGAGTTCGACGTCGAGGATCGGTCCGACCTCGGACGACACGCGCCACCCGATCACGGCGAGACCCCCACCGCGGCTGGTCATCGTGAGGGTCACGGCGCCGCACTCCTCGCCGCCGACGTCCTCGGTGCGCAGCGGCCGGTCGGGGGCGGTCGTGTCAGCTCCGCACAGGCCGATCGCGTGCAGTCGCGCGTACTTGCGAGCGCGGTCGGTGATGCTCGAGCAGTCGGCCAGCAGGGCGGTCACCGTGCTCTCCGACAGCGGGTCGAGGCTGTTGGACGCGGACGCGGGGATCGGGGAGAGCACGCCCGCGAGCAGCAGCGCGGCAACGGACGCCGCCGCCGCACCTCGTGCCCCCATGCCGCACCTCCTCGTCGACGGGAGTGAATCTACGCCCGAGCGGCGCGCGCCGCCACGACCGCGTCAGCGCTTCGTCGACACGGTCACGGTGAACTTGCGGTCGCGCGCGACCTGCCGCGTCGGCCCGACGAGCCGTTCCAGCGCGGGTCGGTACCGCAGGGCGGAGTTCCACACGGTCCACAGCTCCCCGCCCGGCTGGAGCACGCGCGCCGCGTCGGCGAACATGCGCGGGGCGAGGCCCTCATTGACCGCGGCTCCCTCGTGGAACGGCGGGTTGAGCGCGACGAACGAGGCGCTGGCATCCGCCCGCGTGCGCAGCACGTCGTCGCGCACCACCTCGACCCGGTCCGCGACACCGTTGGCTGCGGCGGTCTCGCGCGCGGAGGCGACCGCGACCGCCGACTGGTCGCACGCGAGCACGTGGAGGAAGGGATGCCGCACAGCCAGCGCCGCGGCGACCACGCCGGTCCCGCACGCGAGGTCGATCGCCCGGTCGTCCTTCGGCTCCGGCAGGTGGGCGAGCAGCAGGCGCGTGCCGATGTCGATCGACGCCCCGGCGAAGGCGCCGCCGAAGGCGCGGATCCGGATGCCGTCGATCTCGGCGGCCTCGGGCTCGGGGTCGACGCCGTCGTGCGGTCCCCGGGCGATGAGCACGCGGGACTTCTGCCGCGCGTGCGTGACATCGACGCGCTCGAACCGTTCGCGCAGGACGTCGTTCATCGACAGGGACATGTGCTTCACGCGGCCCCCGGCGACCACGACGACGTCGGGGGCGGCGTAGCGGGCGATCAGTCCCGCGATGTCGGCGAGGGCGCGCAGCGACCGGGGGAGGCGCAGGAGGACGACGCGCGCCCCGCGCACGAGGTCGGCGTCGAGGGGATGAGACCGGTAGACGTCACCGAGACCGGCGTCCGCGGCGTTCGCCGCGAGGGCTTCCTCGCCGAGCAGTTCGTCCTGGTGCACCCGGATGCCGCGCGCCCCGGCATCCGCCGAACCGAGCGTCAGTGCTCCGAACGCGTCGCCGATCACGACGAGCTCACCCGGGGCGAGGCCGTCGCGCAGCGACACGGACTCGTCGAGGATCAAGCGGTCGGCGGCGTCGACGGCCGCCTGCTCCGGACCCTCGAGATCGGGGCGGCGGCGAAGGGCGTCGAACGAGAAGGGCACCGTGACACGCTACCCGGGTGCCGCCCGGCGAGGTTTACCGGGTGCCGAAGTGGAAGGGCAGGGCGAGCGACGCCGAGACGAGGATGATGCCGAGCGCGAAGAACAGGGCGGGAGCGGCGAGCGAGAACGACAGGCCGGTCAGCAGCATGCCGCCGACGAACAGGATGAGCGAGACGATGAACATGAGGATCCCTTCGGTCGCTCCAGGCTATCGTGCCGGGTCGGTCGGTCGGTCCGCGGGTGACGCGCGTCGCGGTGCCGGTGTCCGCGCAGCCGCGGATTCGCCGAGGGCCGCGTGCACCCACAGGGTGCTGCCGGCGACGGCCGCGGGCATGACGGCCACCGCGCCCAGGGGTACGAGGAAGCACAGCTGGGTCGCGACGCCGAACCCGAGCGCGCGGGCGCGGTTCGCAGCGATGACCGTTCGCCGCGCGCGCCGATCGAGCCCGCGTGCCGAGAACGCGCGCGAGGTGAGCTCGTCGGCGAGGAGCCAGCCGGTCAGCAGCACGCCCGAGACGAAGCCCAGCACGCCGCCCACGAAGGGGATGAGACCGATGAGACCGGCGACCGCCGCGGCGAGGACGCCGCGCGCGACCAGGCGCACGCTGTCGCCCACGGCTCGCCAGAACCCGTACTCGACGTCGGGCACGGAGCCGGTGGCGCTGCGCTCGGTGGCCCGCCAGATGCGGTCGTAGAAGGGTTCGCCGACCGCGAGGGTCACCGCGGTGAACGACACGATGGCCAGCAGGACCGCGGCGCCGAACGAGGCGAAGCCGATCGCGAAGCGCACCGCCTCGGCCCAGAAAGGCGCCCACCCGTCGGCGAACGGCGTCCAAGCGTCGACCAGGGCGGGCAGCCAGAGGCCCCAGCCCACGAGCGCCGCACCGAAGACGAGCCCGACGAGCGTCCCCGGGATCAGACCGAACGCCATCGCGCCCGGCGTGCGTCGCCACTGCCCGAGTCCGCGAAGCAGCAGGGCGGCACCGGCCAGGAAGTCGCGCATGCGGGAAGTCTGGCAGACCGGTTCCGCGTCGCGCGCGGACGCGCCACGTGGCGGGCCACCGGGGTGTCGGCGCTCGCTGACAGGATGTGCTCATGCGCATCCGCACGACGTCAACGCAGCGCACATACCGCTACGTGCGTCTCGCCCTCATCGCGGCGACCCTGTTCCTGGCGGTGGGGGTGGGCATCGAGCTCGCCACGGGTGGCTCCCTGCCTTCGGTGAGCGCGGCCTACTACACACCGGCGGGCCCGGTGTTCACGGGGTCGTTGTGCGCGATCGCGCTGGCGCTTCTGGCGTTGTCGGGCCGCAGTCTCGAGCAGGGCCTGCTCGACGTCGCGGCGGTCCTCGCTCTCGCGGTGGCGTTCGTCCCGACGACGCAGGACGCGCTCTGCCCCGACGGGGCCCGATGCGTGCCGGAGGCCGTGCTCCCCACCGTCGTCAACAACGCCGCCGCGGCGGCATCCGTGGTCCTCGTCGGCGCGATCGGGGCCGTGGTCCTGGCGCGGGTGCAGGGCACGGCCGGGCGCGGGACGTTCGTCACGATCGCCGTGATCGTCGCGCTGGTGCTGGGCGGGACGGCATGGGGCGTCGTCGCACCGGAGGCGTTCCTGCGGTCCGCCCACAACCTCGCCGCCGTGTCGTTCTTCGCGATCGTCGCCGCCGTCGCCGGCCTCGCGGCGTGGCGTCCCCACCCCGACGGCAGAGGCGCCCGCGGCGTGCGGGTGGCGTACGCCGTGGTCGCGGTCGGCATCCTCCTGACCCTGGTGGCGCTCGCTGCGGCGATTCTCGGTGGCGCGACGCGCGGCGGTCTCCCGGTCGTGCTGGTGGGGGAGTCGGTGGCGCTGGCCCTGTTCGCGGTGTTCTGGTTCGTGCAGACCGTCGAGCTGTGGAACGACCCGGATCCGCGGTTGCGCGGGGGAGTCGGGAATACCCTACCGGGGTAGGCGTTGAAGTTGATACGTCGACGCTCAAGTAGCAAACTTGAGCGCATCGCACTCACGTATCTCAGGAGACGGAATTGCCCGAAGATTTCACCCCCGCCGACGGCGCTCAGTCCTTCGACGAGTTCCTCGCCCGCTACCTCGCCGGTGAGCAGGCGCGAGCCGAACGCTCGATCGACCTGAGCCGCTTCCTCAGCGCCCGCACGCAGGACGCCCTCCAAGAGGCCGGGCGCTTCGCCCTCGGACGCGGTCAGCGCGAACTCGACGCCCTGCACGTCCTGCACGTGCTCGTCGGTCGTTCCCCGGCCAAGGAGGCCGTCGCGCGTCTCGGCGCGGACCCGGCTGCGATCGCCCGTGCGGCCGAGAGCCGGCTGCCCGCGGCGGCGGCTCCCGCGAACGTCGACGGCGCCGTCGTCGCCGGTTCCGTGCAGCGCGCGCTGTTCCACGCGTTCCAGGTGGCCCGGGCCGCCGGGTCCACCTACGTCGACCCCGACCACCTCTTCTTCGCGCTCGTCCTCGCTCAGGACGCTCCCGCGGGGCAGATCCTCGCGCAGGCCGGAGTGACCGCCGAGGCGCTCACCCAGGGTGTGCGCGAGACCGTCGTCGGCGCCGAGGGCGACGAGGCGCCGGCCGAGTCGGCATCCCCCACCCCGAACCTCGACCGTTTCGGCACCGACCTCACCGCGCGCGCCGAAGCGGGCGAGCTCGACCCGGTCATCGGCCGCGCCGACGAGATCGAGCAGACCATCGAGATCCTCAGCCGTCGCACGAAGAACAACCCCGTGCTCATCGGCGAGGCCGGCGTCGGCAAGACCGCCGTCGTCGAGGGGCTGGCACGCGCCATCGTCGCCGGGGAGGTGCCCGAGCAGCTGCGCGAGACGCGTGTCGTCTCGCTCGACCTCGCCGCGATGCTCGCCGGAGCGCGATACCGCGGCGACTTCGAGGAGCGCCTCACCCAGACGATGGACGAGATCTCGGCATCCGAGAAGCTCGTCGTCTTCATCGACGAGGTGCACACGCTCGTCGGTGCGGGCGGATCGGGCGACGGATCGATGGACGCCGGCAACATCCTCAAGCCGCGCCTGGCCCGCGGCGACGTGCACCTGATCGGCGCGACCACGCTGCGCGAGTACCGCACGATCGAGAAGGACCCGGCCCTCGAACGCCGGCTCCAGCCGGTGCGCGTGGGCGAGCCCTCGATCCCGGATGCCGTGGAGATCCTGCGGGGGCTCCGTTCGGCGTACGAGGAGCACCACGGCATCCGGTACACCGACGAGGCACTGCGCGCCGCCGTCGAGCTGAGCGACCGGTACCTCCCGGACCGTGTGCTGCCCGACAAGGCGATCGACCTGATCGATCAGGCGGGGGCGCGTCTGCGGTTGCGCCTGGGCGTGGCCGTCGACACGACGGCGCTGGTGGAACGCCTCGCCACGCTCGAGGCCGACAAGAACGCCGCCGTCTCGGCCGAGCACTATGAAGAGGCCTCGCGCCTGCGGGATGAGATCGCGGCGGTGCAGTCGCGGCTCGACGAGGCGACGGCCCGCCCGCGGGCGACGGCCGTGGTCGACGAGCCCGAGATCGCGGCGGTCATCAGCCGCGCCACCGGCATCCCCGTCGCGCGCCTCACGGCCACCGAACGCGGCCGCCTCGCCGAGCTCGAGACCGAGCTGCACGCGCGGGTCATCGGACAGGACGACGCCGTCGCGGCCGTCGCCAAGGCCGTACGCCGCAACCGCACGGGCATGGGAGACGAGAACCGCCCAGTCGGCTCATTCCTGTTCCTCGGCCCCACCGGCGTGGGAAAGACCGAGCTCGCGAAGGCCCTCGCGGGGTCGCTGTTCGACGACGACGCGGCGGTGATCCGCTTCGACATGAGCGAGTTCGGCGAGCGTCACACCGTGTCCCGTCTGATCGGTGCCCCTCCGGGATACGTCGGATACGACGAGGCCGGTCAGCTCACCGAGCGGGTGCGCCGCAACCCCTACGCCGTCGTGCTCTTCGACGAGATCGAGAAGGCGCACCCCGACGTGTTCACCCTGCTGCTGCAGGTGCTCGACGACGGTCGCCTCACCGACGGCCAGGGTCGGACGGTGGACTTCCGCAACACCGTCATCGTGATGACCTCGAACCTGGGCGCCGAGTTCCTGGCATCCCGCTCCGGGGCGATCGGCTTCACCACGACCGGACGCGAGTTCGCCGACGACGACCTGCGCGACCGGGTGATGAGCAAGCTGCGCGAGGCGATGCGTCCGGAGTTCCTCAACCGCATCGACGACATCGTGCTGTTCCGCAAGCTCGAGAAGGCGCAGCTGCGCGAGATCGTGGGGCTGCTGCTGGGCGCCACGTCGCGTCGGCTCTCCGCGCGCGACGTCACCCTCGATGTGACCGACGCCGCGGTGGACCGCCTCGCCGAGGTCGGGTACGAGCCCGAGTACGGCGCGCGGCCCCTGCGCCGGGTCATCCAGCGCGAGGTCGACGACCGCATCGCCGACCTGTTCGTCTCGGGCGAGCTCGGCGACGGGGGAGCGGTGACGGTGGATGCCGATACCTCGGGCCTCGTGGTCGCCGCGGCGGCGCGGGCGCTCGCGGCCTGACCTTCGCGAGCGACGCCCCCGGTGCTTCGGCGCCGGGGGCGTTGGCGTGTGCGGGCGGTTTGCGGGGGGCGGGTGGTTGGCATGTGCGGGGGGTCGGGGGCGCGGGTGTGGCGGGTGGTCCGGCGTGGGTGGTGCGGGGTGGCGTGGCGTCATAAACGCTCGGGCAAGTGAAACACGCCGCGGCGGGGCGTTTCTTGCTCGGGGAGGCGTTTCCTGCGCGCGGGTCGTTGGGGCGGCTGGAGCGGCTGGGGGCGGCGGCCGGGGCGTCCAATGGCGGATAAACGCCCGGGCGAGTCAAACACGCTGCGGCGGGGCGTTTCGCCCTCGGGGGAGCGTTTATTCCGGCAGGAGGAACGGAACTCCGGGCCGGCTCAGCGAGCGGGCGACGGGCCCGATGCGCGGGAACGAGCCCTCGGGGCAGCCGCACGTCGCACACCCGGATGTCGGTGGTTCGCGGCAGAGTAGAGCCATGAGTCGTATCGGCACGATCTTCAGCCCGTACCCGCATCCGCCAGAGCAGCTGCGCGATGCCGCCCGCGCCGCCGAAGAAGCCGGGGTCGAGGAGCTCTGGCTGTGGGAGGACTGCTTCCGGTCGTCGGCCTGGGCCGCGGCCGCCGCCGCGCTGGCGGTCACCGACCACCTGCGCATCGGCGTCGGCATCGCTCCGCTGCCCCTGCGCAACGTCGCCGCCTCGGCGATGGAGGTGGCCACGATCGAGCGCATGTTCCCCGGTCGGCTCCTGCCCGGCTTCGGCCACGGCGTGCAGGACTGGATGCGACAGGTCGGCGCCAAAGCGGCTTCCCCGCTCACGCTCATGCAGGAGCAGGTGCCGGCGCTGCGAGCGTTGCTCGCCGGTGAGAGCGTCACCGCCGAGGGCCGTTACGTGAAGCTGCGCGACGTCGCCCTGGACTGGCCCCCGGCCAGCGCACCGCGCGTGTACGCCGCCGCCGAGGGCCCGAAGACGCTCGCGCTCGCGGGCGCCGTCGCCGACGGCGTGGTCCTCGACAGCCGCCACACGGTCGACGAGGTCGCCGCCGCGGTGCGGACGGTTCAGGCGTCTCGAGCAGAGGCCGGGCGTCCCGGCAGCGCCGATGTCGTCGCCTACGTGCTCACGGCCTTCGGTCCGGACGCACGCGAACGCGCCACCGCGGTCCTTTCCGACCGCCCGGATGCCGCCGACCGCGTCCTGGCCGGTTCGGTGTCCGAGGTGGCCGAGGGTGTGACACGCTTCCAGGCGGCCGGCGTCGACGACGTCGTGCTCCTGCCGACCGACGAGGTGGACCTCGCCGCGTTCTACTCGGCAGTGGGACAGGTCGCGGTCGCCGTTCCCGGCGCCGGGGGTGTCTCCTGATGCGCGGCGTCGTCTCGCTCGGCGTCGCCGGATCGCTCGGTCCGGCCGCGATCGCCGAGATCGCGCCCGCGGTCGAGCGGGCCGGTTTCCACACGCTCTGGGTCAACGACACCCCCGACGGCGATGCCCTCGCAGCGCTCGCCGCCGCGGCCCGTGTCACAGAGCGCTTGCGTCTGGCGACCGGCGTGATCCCGGTCGACCGTCGTCCTGCCGACGACATCGCCGATGCCGTGGCATCCCTCGACCTCCCCCTCGACCGCCTCACGATCGGCATCGGTTCCGGCATGGCTCGGCAGGGTGCGCTGGGGCGGGTCCGCGACGCGGCGGAACGTCTGCACGGAGCCGGACTGCCGCGGGTGCTCGTCGGCGCCCTCGGCCCGAAGATGCGCCGCGCGGCCGCCGAGAGCGCCGAGGGTGTGCTGCTCAACTGGGTACCTCCCCGCGAAGCGAAGGAACAGGCCGACGCGCTGCACGCGCTCGCCCCGTCGACCCACGTCGCCGTCTACGTGCGCACGGCGATCGTGTCGGCCGCTCGGGAGCGGCTCGAGGCGGAGACGGCCCGCTATGCCTCCTTCCCCAACTACGCAGCCAACTTCGAACGCATGGGCGTCGATGCGATCGACACGACGATCCGCGACGTCACCGAACTCGGCGCCGCCCTCGACGCGTACACCGCGGCAGCCGACGAGGTCGTGCTGCGCGCGATCGTCCCCGACGACACGGTCGAGGCGTACATCGACTTCGCTCGCCGCACGGCTCCCTCGCCGTTCTGACCGATCCCCGCGCCGCTCAGCGAACCAGACGCACCGTCTCGCCGATCGGACCGAAGCTCGACGTCGTGCCGTCGGCGACGAAGCCGTTGCGGCGGTAGAAGGCGTGGGCGCGGGGGTTGTCGGCGGCGACCCACAGCGACGCGGGCCGGTCGGCGAGCACCGCGTCGAGAAGGGCTTGACCTGCGCCGCTCCCGTGCGCCGCGGCGAGCACGTACAGCATGGTCAGTTCCGCGGGGCGAACGGCGTCGGTCTCCGGCGTCGGTTGCACGGCGCCGAAACCGATGATGTCCCCGTCCTGCACGGCGACGACCGTGGCGAAGGCGTTCTGCTCGAGATTCTGCTGCCACATGCCGATGCGTCGACCGACGTCGAACCACGCACTGGTGTCGGGATCGTCGACGAATCGTCCGTACGTCTCGCGCCATGACGTCGCGTGCACGGTCGCGATGCCCACGGCATCCTCGGTCCGAGCCTCGCGGACCTCGATCCCCCCACTGGTCTGCATCCCCATCCCGTGAGGCTACGCGACCCGCGCGACGCGGCGCGATGGCAGACTGACCGGATGCCACGCCGTCGAGGTCTCACCGTCCGCTCCGTCGCGCGCGGCGCGCTGTCTCTGCTGCTGGTCGCCGCGGGCGTCAGCCACGTCACGTGGGGGCGCCGCGGCTACCGCATCGTCGTGCCGGATTGGGCCACCCGTGTGCTCCGCACGGACAAGGACGCCATCGTCGTGGCATCCGGAGCCGTGGAGGGCATCCTCGGTGTCGCGCTCGTCGCCCTGCCGCTGGAGCGCCGACGTATCGGTACGGCGATCGCCGCGTTCTTCGTGGCCGTGTTCCCGGGCAACGTGCACCAGTGGCGCACCGGCCGCTCCGCGCCGGGATTGTCCACCGACCGAGCGCGTTTCGTGCGGCTGTTCCTGCAGGTGCCGCTCGTCGCGTGGGCGTGGTGGGCGACGCGCGAGCGCTGATACCGGCCACGCCTCCGGTCGATTACAGCCCGGCGGGTGGCGGGACGTGGGCGACGCGCCGACGCTGACACCGGCGGGCTGCCGCCCCGCGCGGATGCAGGGCTCCGCACTCGAATCTTTCGTCAGGCGGCCTCGCCCAGCTCCAAGATGCCGCGCTCGAACGCCGCGCGCGCCAGCACCTTGTACCCGTGCTCGGGGAAGAAGACGGTCAGACGATCTTCCTCGACGCCCATGACGGTGCCGGTCCCGAACTCCTCGTGCTGCACCGTCGAGTCGATGCGGATGCCGTCGGCGCCCGCGTCTGCGTCGGTGGGAGCCTCGATCGGGGCGGCGGCCCCGGCGTCGCAGCGGTCGCACGCCCCGCACTGCTCGGGCGTCTCGACGCCGAAGTACTCCAGCAGGGCCCGCCGACGGCAGTGCGACGTCTCGGCGTAGGAGCGCATGATCTCGATCCGCGACGCGCGGATCCGCTCCTCGGCTTCGTCGCGTTCGCGGACGGCTGCCACGGCGTCGCCCGCCGAGATCTTCTTCTTCAGCGCCCGGATGCCATCGGGCCCGGAGTCCGCCAGTCCGCATGCGACGAGCTGGTTGAGCACCCGGCCGATGGCGCGCGTCGAGCGACCGCCCGCCTCGGCGATCTCTTTCGCGCGCATCGGCGCCTTCGCCGTGCGCAGCACGTCCCACACTCCCGCGACGTCGGCGCGCTTGCTGTGGCCGCCGGCGAAGAACGAGCGCAGCGAGAAGTCCTCAGCGCGGTAGTGCAGGATCGCGCGGGCCGGCTGACCGTCGCGAGCGGCGCGTCCGATCTCCTGCGCGTAGGAGTCGAGCGATTCGGTGACGTCGGCGTGCACGACCAGGCGCACGTCGGACTTGTCGACGCCCATGCCGAACGCCGACGTCGCCACGACCACGTCGAGCTCGCCCGCACTCCAGGCCGTGTGCACCTCGTCGCGCCGCTTCTGCGCCATCGCGCCGTGATAAGCGGCGGCGCGCAGGCCCTGCTCGCGCAACTCGTCGGCGTAGGCGTCGGTCTCTTTGCGCGTCGCCACGTACAGCAGCGCCGGGCCGTCGGTATCCCGCACATCGGCGAGGACCGCGCGGCGCTTGTCGTCGTCGTGCTCGTGACGACGGACGGCGAGGTGGATCTCGGGGCGGTCCATGCCGCGCACCTCGAGGTGCGGGTCGCGCATGCCCAGACTCGCCACGATGTCGTCACGGACGGGAGCGGATGCCGTGGCGGTCAGCGCGAGCACGGGTGGGTGCCCGAGAGCTTCGACGGCGTCGCCGAGGCGCGCGTAGTCGGGACGGAAATCGTGCCCCCACGCGGACACGCAGTGCGCTTCGTCGACCACGATCAGGCGCACGTCGGCGCCCGCGAGCCGGTCGAACACCTCGGGGTTCGCGAGCTGCTCGGGGGCGAGGAAGGCGTACACGGCGTCGCCGCTCTCGATCGCGGCCCACGCGGCCTTCTTCGCCGAAGCGCTGGTGCGCGAGTTCAGTGCCACCGCGGCGGGGGCGTCGGGGGCGGCGTCGATCGAGTCGATCTGGTCGCGCTGCAGAGCCAGCAGAGGCGAGATGACGACGGTGACCCCACCGAGCTCGCACCCCGCGATCTGGTAGACGGCCGACTTGCCGGCGCCGGTCGGGAACACCACGAGGGTGTCGCGACCGCCGACGACGGCGTCGATGGCCTCGGCCTGCCCCGGCAGCAGGTCGTCCCAGCCGAACACCTCACGGGCGGTACGGGCGGACTGTTCGAGCGTGGCGGGAGCGTTCACGAGACCTCATTCCTGGGGGAGGTCTCAGCACACCCCAGACCTCCGACATCGCCGCGGGGGTTGCGGCCGGGCCTGCGATGTGGTCCGCCGTCCGGCGAGTCCCGCCCCGCTCGTGGTCGGGCGGCGGCCGTCGTCGGCATCCCGTCCGGTCGTCGCACGCCCGTCCGCCGGACGCAAGCGCGCGGACGATGTCGGAGGGGGATGCCAGGATGCCGACATGTTCTTCGGCGACATCGAAACAGCGCTCGCGGCGGTGACGAACACCCGCTCGCGGCTGGCGAAGGTCGACGCCCTCGCGGCGGTCCTGCGCGGCCTCGAGCCCGACGAGATCGTCCCGGCCGTGGGGCTGCTCACCGCGTCGCCACGACAGGGTCGCCTCGGGGTGGGGTGGCGCACGCTGTCCTCGCGCGGCGGGTCGCACGCGGAGGCACCCACGCTCACCATCGGCGATGTCGACGAGGCTTTCACCCGCCTCGTCGAGGTGGGCGGTGCCGGCTCCGCCGCCGTCCGCACCTCGCTCCTCGATGCGCTCGCCGAACAGGCGACCGAGGGGGAGTGGAACCTGCTCATCCGCATCATGACCGGCGAGCTGCGCACCGGGGCGCTCGAGGGCGTCCTCCTCGACGCCGTGGCCCGCGCGTCCGACCGCGACGGCGCCGCCGTGCGCCGCGCCGCCATGCTGTCGGGCGATCTCGGCGAGACGGCCCGTATCGCCCTCACCGGCTCCGGCGACGATCTCGCCGCCGTCGGTCTCGTCGTCGGGCGGGGCGTGCAGCCCATGCTCGCCTCGACCGCGACGAGCGTCGCCGACGCCCTGGCCGTCGCCGGCCGGGCCTCGGTGGAGTTCAAGCTCGACGGTGCCCGCGTCCAGGTGCATCGGCACGGAGACGAGGTTCGCGTGTTCACCCGCACGCTCGCCGACGTCACACATCGCGTCCCCGAGATCGTCGAGGTAGCGCGTTCCCTCCCCGTCGACGACGTGATCCTCGACGGCGAGACCCTCTCGCTCGACGACGACGGCGCCCCGCGCCCGTTCCAAGACACCATGGCGCGCTTCGGAGCCGAGACGGCCCGCGAGATCGCGCTGCGTCCGTGGTTCTTCGACGTCCTGCACGTCGACGGACGCGACCTCGTCGACGAGCCGCTGTCGGCACGACTCGACGAACTCGAACGGGTCGCGGGGGCCTTCCGCATCCCGGCTCTGCTCACCGACGACCCCGCCGCCGCCGACACCTTCGCGCGCGACGCTCTCGCCGCCGGGCACGAAGGCGTGATGGTGAAGGGGCTCGACGCCGCCTACACGGCGGGGCGTCGCGGCAAGAGCTGGCTGAAGGTCAAGCCGGTGCACACCTTCGATCTCGTGGTGCTGGGCGTCGAACGGGGCTCGGGCCGCCGCGCCGGGTGGTTCTCGAACCTCCATCTCGGTGCGCGCGATCCTCACGGGCATTTCGGCGAGCCGGGCGGGTTCGTGATGGTCGGAAAGACGTTCAAGGGGCTCACCGACGAACTGCTGGCGTGGCAGACCACCCATTTCTCCGCTCGAGAGGTCGGCGAGGTGCCCGGCGGCATCCGGGTCGTCCCCGACACCGTCGTCGAGATCGCAATCGACGGGGTGCAGCGGTCGGTGCGCTACCCCGGCGGCGTGGCGCTGCGCTTCGCCCGGGTGAAGACCTACCGTTCCGACAAACCCGCGGCCGAGGCCGACACGATCGACACGCTTCGCGCGCTGCTCCCGGGCGGCGACGCGACGACGGAAGGATGACCCGATGAGTCTGGCCCCCTGGCTCGACGGAGAGCTCGGCTACCGCAGCTTCGGCGCTCCGGGAGCTCCCCGAGCGGTGTTCGTGCTGCGCACCGGTGACGTCGCCACAACCGACCCCGACGCCCGCGTGACGGCACTGTTCGACGTGCGGGTGGTCGCGGTTGGGCTCGACGCCCCCGAACTCGAGGACCCGCCCGCGTTCGGCAGTCAGACGCCCGCAGGGCTCACGGTCGAGGCTCTGCAGGCCCTGCTCGAGCGCGAAGCGCCCGGGGCGACCGTGGGGCTCGTGGGCGAGCGTGCGGCCGGGCCGATCGCCGTCCATCTGGCGGCGGCGATGGGACCGATCGTGGACCGCCTCGCGATCGTCGGGGTCAGGAGCCCCTCCGATCCGCTGAGCCGCAACGTGCGTACACCCCTGCTGGACCACCTCGACGCCGAGGCGCTGATCGTGGTCGGCGGCGACGGTCCCGCCGATCACGACGACGCGGCCTGGTACCTCGAGCGCATGCGCTCGGCCGAGGTCGAGGTCGTCCCCGACGATGAGATCGACTCCGTCAACGGTCACGTCACCCTCACGTCGGTGTGGGAGCGCGTGCTCCAGCACGTCGCCCCCGGCGCCGAGCGCGCCTGACCCTCACGGGCGGCGCGCGAAGCGCATCGACAGCGCCGACCGCCTGCCCAGACCGCGCCCGGGCCTCCCAGGCCTGCATAGACCGCGCCCGGCCTCCCAGGCCTGCATAGACCGCGCCCGGCCTCCCAGGCCTGCATAGACCGCGCCCGGCCTCCCAGGCCTGCACAGACCGCGCCCGGCCTTCCAGGCCTGCACAGACCGCGCGGCCGGTCCCGGCGCCGAGCGAGCGAACCCCGGCTCAGCCCCGCCCGAGCGCCTTCACCTGCACCACGTTCGACTCCTCGTCGACCTCGACGTGGTCGGTCTGCGCCTTGAGGAAGTCCGAGAAGCTGCGGAAGCCGAGCGCCTTCTCGCTGAACGACGGGTCCAGCCGCTTCATCAGGTCTTTCACCGCGGAGGCGTGCAGCCACTCCCCGTCCGCGCGTTCGCCCTCGAGCTGCATCGCGCGATCCAGCAGGTCGACCGCGGGATCCTTCGAGCGTTTGCGGGCGCGGGGCCGGGAGGGGGCGGCATCCTTCTTGGTCTCGGCGAGCTTCGGGATGCCGGGGAGCGAGTCGTACGCGTCGAACCGGTCGCACGCGGCGGCGAGGGACTTCGCGGTGGAGCCGGCGACGCCGACGCCCACGACGAAGCGTCCGAGGCGCTTGCACCGCTGCGCGAGGGGGACGTAGTCGCTGTCGCCGGCGACGATGACCACGTGCGACAGGTCGGGCAGTCGGAACATGTCTTCCACGGCGTCGACGGCGAGGCGGATGTCGGCGCCGTTCTTCGCGTAGGCGGCCGCGGGGAACAACTGCACGAGGTCGACCGCGCGGGCGACGAGCTGCGAGCGGTATTCCGCGTTCACCGGCGAGGACCAGTCCGCATAGGCCCGCGTGAGCACGAGCGTGCCGAACGACGCCGCGTAGTCGATGATCGCGCCGACGTCGATGGTCGCCTTGGTCAGACGTTCGGCGATCTCGGGGTCGGTGGGGTTGTCCGCAATCTTCTGCCGATCGCGCGAATACGCGTTGCGCCCGTGGACGCGGTCGTACCACGACATCACGATGTTGTCGAAGTCGAGGTAGACGGCGACGCGGGCGTTCTGAGTATCCGGCATGACTCCAGTCTGACCCGTCGCGAGGGCGCGCGGGTAGCCCGTGCACCCTGCCCCGAGCCGATGCGCAGCGCCTCGGAGGCGAGCACGCACCCCCTGCCGGGGAGGCCTCAGCGCTCCGAGGGGTAGACCACGCCGATCTGACGACGCACCTCGTCGAGCACGCCCATGATGTCGACGGTCTCGTCGATCGAGAGGATGTCGTTCGATCCGGTTCCGGCGGCGACGAAGCGCTCCGCGGCCTGCGCCTGGAACTGCATCCCGCGGCCCTCGACCTCGGTGGTGAACTCCTCGATCACCTCGCCGTCGGGGGAGACCACGCGGAACGACGTCGGGGTGTACCAGACGCGATCGATCTCGATCCGCGCCTCGGTGCCGACGATCTGGGCGACGTCCATACCGGCTCCGCGCGAGGACGACACGGTGGTCGACAGCGCTCCACCGGGGTGCACGAACGCGGTCGCCACCTCGGCGTCGCTGCCGGCATCCGACAGGCGGGCGAGGGCGGTGATCTGCTCGGGCAGGCCCAGCACGTCGATCGCGAACGAGATGGGGTAGATGCCGAGGTCGAGCAGGGCGCCGCCGCCGAGCGCGAGGTCGTTGAGACGGTGGGCGGGATCGGTGGAGATCTTCTGCGTGTGATCGGCCGAGACGACGCGGATCTCACCCAGCGTGCCGGCGGCGAGGATCTCGCGGATGCGCACCATGTGCGGCAGGTACCGCGTCCACATGGCCTCCATGGCGAGCAGGCCCTTCTCGGCCGCGCGGTCGCGGATGGCGGCGGCCTCGGCGGCGTTGAGCGTGAACGGCTTCTCGACGAGCACGTGCTTGCCGTGGTCGAGCGCCGACAGGGCGTTGTCGACGTGGCCCGGGTGCGGGGTGGCGATGTAGACGATGTCGACGTCGGGGTCTGCGACGAGTTCTTCGTACGATCCGTGGACGTTCGGGATGTCGTACTGCGCCGCGAACTCGCGGGCGCTGTCGATGCGACGTGAGCCGACGGCGACGACGTCGAGACCCGCGGTGCGCAGGTCGGAGGTGAAGGCGTGGGCGATGCCGCCCGTCGCGAGGATGCCCCAGTGCAGTCCGGTCATGCGCTCCACCGTATCGGCGTCCGGCGACATCGGCGCCGCGCGAGGCGTTTCGCGCGTGCCGGACACCGCCCGCGCGCATCCGTCGGCTCCGGATTCCGGGCCCCTAGGCTCGCAGCATGACCGCCGTCGAGAGGTTCCGCGAGCTCCTGTCGATTCCGACCGTGTCCCGGGTCGACCCGGCCGAGGTCGACGACGGGGAGTTCGCGCGCTTCCACGCCGCCCTCGAGCGGTTGTACCCGCTCCTGCACGCCTCGCTCGAGCGCGAGGTCGTCGCGGGCCGGTCGCTCTTGTACCGTTGGCGCGGTCGCACCGACGAGGCGCCGCTGCTGCTCCTGGCGCATCAGGACGTCGTTCCCGTCGACGGCCAGCACTGGCGGCATCCCGCCTTCTCCGCCGAGATCACGGGGGAGGGGGCGGATGCCGTGATCCACGCGCGCGGGGCGATCGACGACAAGGGTGCCCTGGTGGCGATCCTCGAGGCGGTCGAGCAGGCGCTCGCCGACGGCGTGACCCCGCGCGCCGACGTGTGGCTCGCCTTCGGCCACGACGAGGAGACGCGCGGGACGGGGGCGCAGGCAATGGCGGCCATGCTCGCCGAGCGCGGCGTGCGGCCCGCTCTCGTGCTCGACGAGGGGGGAGCGGTCGTGGAGGGCGCCGTCCCGGGCGTGGCCGCGCCCACCGCGATGATCGGCGTCGCCGAGCGCGGCGTCGCGACGTTCGACCTCGTCACCCGCGAGGCCGGCGGCCACGCCTCGACCCCGCCGCGCCTTCCCGCGACGGCGCGTCTGGCCCGGGCGATCGACCGGCTGCGCCGGCGGCCCTTTCCGCGGCGCCTCACCCCTCCGGTGCGCGCGATGCTGGCCACCGCCGCACCCCACATCGGCGAGCCGCTCTCGACGCTGTTCCGCCGCACCGCCGTATCGGCGCCTCTGGTGACGACCGCCCTGTCGCTGCTCGGCCCCGAGACGAACGCGCTGGTGCGCACGACGGCCGTCGTGACGCGGCTCGAAGGGTCGGCGGGTGAGAACGTCCTGGCCACGACTGCCCGGGCGAGCGTGAACGTCCGTCTGCTCACCGGTGAGACGCTGTCGGACGTGTCGGTGCATCTGCGCCGTGCGGTCGCCGACCCGGAGGTCGACATCGAACTGCGTCACGGCAGCGACCCCTCTCCCGTCTCGCCGTGGCGCGGCGAGGCGTGGCGACGCCTGGCCGCGGCGGTCTCGCAGACGCTCGGCGGCGACGTCGTGCCCCTGCCGTACCTGCAGCTCGGGGCGAGCGACAGCCGCTTCTACACGGGCCTCACGGATGCCGTGTACCGCTTCGCCCCGTTCCATCTCACGCGCGCGGAACGAGACGCTCTGCACGCCCCCGACGAGCGCATCCGCGTCGACGTCTGGCTGCGCGGCATCCGCTTCTACCGCGCCCTTCTCGAGAGCTGAGGGCCGCCGCGACCCCGCAATAGGCCCGCTGAGACGAAACGCATCGCGTCGGTTATCCTCGTGTGACCGGTCACGTAACAGCGCGTGACCCGCAATGAGGCGGACCATGAGCGACACCGACATCCCGGAGGCGACGGGGCGCGCCCCGAGCATCCGCGACGTCGCCCGGTTGGCCGGGGTGTCGTACCAGACCGTCTCGCGGGTCATCAACAACAGCCCGCAGCTGCGTCCCGAGACGGCCGAGAAGGTGCGCTCGGCGATCGCCGAACTGAAGTTCGTCCCGAACCAGGCGGCTCGCGCCCTCGCGACGAGCAGGTCGCGGCTCATCGGCGTCCTCGGTCCGCGCGCGACGACGCACGGTGTGGCATCCATGGTCCAGGCGGTCGAGTCGGCCGCACGCGCCGCGGGCTACCGCCTGACCCTCACAAATCTCGCCACGAGCGCACCCGACGACGTGCGCTCCTCGATCGACCACCTCATGCAGCAGGGCGTCGAGGGGCTCATCGCGGTCGCCCCGCAGACGCGGGTCCTGCCGATCCTCGACGAGTTGAAGCTTCCCGTTCCCGTGCAGATCGTGTCGTCGACCGGAGTCTCCACCTCGCACAACGACCAGGCCGCCGGCGCCCGCGCGGCCGTACGCCACCTGATCGAGCTCGGCCACACGCGCATCCTGCACATCGCCGGTCCGCGCGACTGGGTCGAGGCGGATCACCGTATGCGCGGCTACCTCGCCGAGATGGATGCCAACGACCTCTCGCCCCGACCGCCGATCCTCGGCGACTGGACGGCGCAGTTCGGATTCGAGGCCGGGATCGAGCTGTTGCGCACGGAGGATGCGACGGCGGTCTTCGCGGGCAACGACCATATGGCGCTCGGGTTCATGCATGCCGTTCGGGCCATAGGCCGCTCGGTCCCCGAGGACATCTCGGTCGTCGGCTTCGACGACGTCCCGGAGTCGGCCCACCTGTGGCCGCCGCTGACGACGGTCCGCCAGGACTTCGTCGGCATCGGTACGCGCGCCGTGACCGACCTGCTGACCTTGCTGGGGGAATCGGCCGGCGAGGGCGCGCTCGTCGAACCCGGCCATTTGCGTCTCATCGTGCGGTCGTCGACCGCGCCGCCGTCGCGCTGATTTCGTCACGTTTCGGCAACGGCGCGAAGTCGCCACGCGGGAGGACTTGACAGGGGCTGATCCCCGCGATGTAGCATCGCACACACAATGTGAACGGTCACATGACCGGGTCACACGGCCGACGGGACTCGCTGCGGAGCGGATCCGTCGAGACGAAGACGTTTCGAACGACGCGGATTGCCGCGCGCCGGACGGCTTGGTTTCGCCCCCGACGCCGTGCGCCCGGGTGTTCCGTCCGCTTTGCCCGTGGTGGGCTCAGGGAGAGCACCGCGACTAACACCCAATGGAGGGAACCAGAGTGAAGAAGCACAGCATGCTCAAGGCGATCGCGGGAGCGGGCGTCCTCGCGCTCGGCATCGGCCTCGCCGGTTGCGCGGGAGACCGCACCGGCAGCGGCTCCGGCGACGCGCAGGAGGCGGGCGGCACCATCGGCGTGGCCATGCCGACGCAGCAGTCCGAGCGCTGGATCGCCGACGGCAACAACGTCAAGTCGCAGCTCGAGGAGCTGGGCTACCAGGTCGACCTGCAGTACGCCAACGACGACATCCCCACCCAGGTCTCGCAGATCGAGAACATGATCACCACGGGCGCCAAGGCCCTGATCGTCGCCTCGATCGACGGCACCACCCTCACCGACGTGCTGCAGCAGGCCAAGGACGCGAACATCCCCGTCATCGCGTACGACCGCCTCATCAACGGCACCGAGAACGTCGACTACTACACGACGTTCGACAACTACAAGGTCGGCGTGCAGCAGGCCACCTCGCTCCTGACCGGTCTGGGCGTCCTCGACGCCTCGGGCAAGGACACCGGCGCCGCCGGTCCCTTCAACGTCGAGCTGTTCGCCGGTAGCCCCGACGACAACAACGCCACGTTCTTCTGGAACGGCGCCATGGACACCCTCAAGCCCTACATGGACAAGGGTGTGCTGAAGGTCCCGTCCGGCCAGACCGAGTTCGGCCAGGCGGCGATCCTCCGCTGGCTGCCCGAGACGGCGCAGAAGCGCATGGAGAACATCCTCACCGTCATCGGCGGCACCAAGCTCGACGGTGTCCTCTCGCCCTACGACGGTCTGTCGATCGGCATCATCTCGGCCCTCACCTCGGGTGGCTACGCCGCCAACGCCCTCCCCGTCATCACGGGCCAGGACGCCGAAGCCGGCTCGATCAAGTCGATCATCGCGGGTGAGCAGTACTCGACGATCTTCAAGGACACGCGCGAGCTCGCGAAGCAGGCCGTGACCATGGTCGACGACATCCGCAAGGGCGAGACCCCCGAGGTCAACGACGAGAAGACCTACGACAACGGCAAGAAGGTCGTTCCCTCGTACCTCCTGCAGTCGACGATCGTCACCAAGGACAACTACAAGGAAGTCCTCATCGACAGCGGTTACTACACCGAGGCCGACCTGGGTTGATCCCCGGAGGGGCACCGAGCCCCTCAACCCCCGCCTCCGCCGCGACCCCGGGTCGCGGCGGAGGCTCCCGCGGGTCAGCGGCATCCCGCACCCGCCCCACATTCCGACCGGCCACGAGCCGGTTCTGCAAGGAGGACCTCGTGAGCACCATCCTCGAGATGCGCTCGATCACCAAGGAGTTCCCTGGCGTCATCGCGCTCGCCGACGTGTCGTTGACCGTCGAGCGCGGGACGGTTCACGCCATCTGCGGCGAGAACGGCGCCGGCAAGTCCACCCTCATGAAGGTGCTCAGCGGCGTGTACCCCGCGGGCGACTACCGCGGCGAGATCGTCTTCGACGGCAACACCGTCGAGTTCAAGGACATCCGCGACAGCGAAGCGGCCGGCATCGTCATCATCCACCAGGAGCTGGCTCTCAGCCCCTACCTCTCGATCGCCGAGAACATCTTCCTCGGCAACGAGATCACGCACCGCGGTCTCATCGACTGGGATGCCACCAACCGCGAGGCCGCCAAGCTCCTCGCCCGCGTGGGACTCGGCGACAGCCCCGACGTGCCGGTCAACGAGATCGGCGTCGGCAAGCAGCAGCTCGTCGAGATCGCGAAGGCCCTGTCGAAGGACGTGAAGCTCCTCATCCTCGACGAACCGACCGCGGCGCTCAACGACGACGACTCCGAGCACCTGCTCGATCTGATCCGCCACCTCAAGGGGCAGGGGATCACCTCGATCATCATCAGCCACAAGCTCAACGAGATCCGCGCGATCGCCGACGAGGTCACGATCATCCGTGACGGTCGCACGATCGAGACCCTCGACGTGGCCACCGGTGGCACGAGCGAGGACCGCATCATCCGCGGGATGGTGGGCCGCGAGCTCGAGAACCGCTACCCCGACCGCGACGTCGAGATCGGCGACGAGGTCCTGCGCATCGAGGACTGGAACGTCAGCCACCCCACGGATGCCAACCGCACCGTGATCCACCAGGCCAACCTGAACGTGCGCGCCGGCGAGGTCGTCGGCATCGCGGGCCTGATGGGTGCCGGTCGCACCGAGCTCGCGATGAGCGTGTTCGGCAAGAGCTTCGGCTCGCGCATCTCGGGCAACGTCTACATCCGCGGTCAGAAGGCCGACACCTCGACGGTCCCCGCTGCGATCCGCAGCGGCCTCGCGTACGTCACCGAGGACCGCAAGGGCGCCGGGCTCAACCTCATCGACACGATCAAGCGCAACATCTCGCTCGCCGGGATGCGCAAGCTCGTCAAGGGCGGTTGGGTCGACGGCGACGAGGAGTACCTGGTCGCCAACCGCTATCGCAAGTCCATGAACATCAAGGCGCCCAGCGTCGACGTGGTCGTAGGCAAGCTCTCCGGCGGCAACCAGCAGAAGGTCGTGCTGTCGCAGTGGCTGTACTCCGATCCCGAGGTGCTGATCCTCGACGAGCCGACCCGCGGCATCGACGTGGGCGCCAAGTACGAGATCTACACGATCATCAACTCCCTCGCGGCGCAGGGGAAGGGGGTGCTGGTCATCTCCTCGGAGCTGCCCGAGCTCCTCGGCATCTGCGACCGCATCTACACCCTCAGCGAAGGCCACATCACCGGCCAGCTGCCCATCGAAGAGGCCACTCCCGAGGCACTCATGGTGCTCATGACGAAGGAAAAGGAAGCCGACCATGTCAGCGCTTGACAACACCGTGACCCCCCAGGGTCCCGCCACGCCGAAGGGGCCCGTCGGCGGCGGTGCCGGCAGCGGTGCCGGCGGCATCGTGCAGTTCTTCACGTCACGCCTGCGCGAGATCGGCATCTTCATCGCGCTGATCGTCATCGTGCTGCTCTTCCAGGCGCTGACCGGCGGCCGTCTGCTCACCGCGGGCAACGTGTCGAACATCATCGTCCAGAACAGCTACATCCTGATCCTCGCGATCGGCATGGTGATGATCATCATCGCCGGCCACATCGACCTCTCGGTCGGTTCGGTCGCCGCGTTCGTCGGTGCCGTCTCGGGTGTGCTCATCGTCCAGTGGGGTCTGCCCTGGTGGCTGGGCATCGTCCTCTCGCTGCTCCTGGGTGCCGTGGTCGGCATGTGGCAGGGCTTCTGGGTCGCCTACATCGGCATCCCCGCGTTCATCGTCACCCTGGCGGGCATGCTCCTGTTCCGCGGTCTGACGCAGATGACCCTGGGCAACACCCAGATCACGCCGTTCCCCACGGAGTACCGTGCGCTCGGCGGTGGCTACCTGTTCCCCGACCTGTTCCCGGCCTCGAGCTCCCCGGCCGAGTGGATCACGGTCGCCCTCGGTGTCCTGACCCTCGTGCTCTTCGTCGTGTCGCAGGTGCGTCAGCGCGCCAAGCGCGCCGCCCTCGAGCTGCAGAACGAGCCGCAGGTCGCCTTCCTCGTCAAGCTCATCGGTGGCGGCGCGCTCATCGCGTACCTCACCTACCTGCTCGGCGTGGCCCCCGGCTCGCGCGGGACGCCCATCGTGCTCGTCGTGCTCGCCCTGCTGATCATCGGCTACTCGACGGTTATGAGCCGCAGCGTCTTCGGCCGCCACATCTACGCGCTCGGCGGCAACCGCACCGCGGCGAAGCTGTCGGGCATCAACACCCGCCGTGTCGACTTCATGCTGTTCGTCAACATGGGCGTGCTCGCGGCCCTCGCCGGCATCGTGTTCACGGGCCGTCTGAACTCCGCCGGTCCCGGCGCGGGAAACCTCTTCGAGCTGGATGCCATCGCGGCATCGTTCATCGGTGGAGCGGCCGTGCAGGGTGGTGTCGGCCGCGTGGTCGGCGCGATCGCCGGTGGTCTGGTCATGGGTGTGCTCAACAACGGCATGTCGCTCATGGGCATCTCGACTGACGTGCAGCAGTTCATCAAGGGTCTCGTGCTGCTGCTGGCCGTGGCCTTCGACGTGTGGAACAAGAACCGCACCCGCGGTTGATCCACGCTCCCCTCGGACGCCCCGTCGCCTCGTGCGGCGGGGCGTCCGTCGTTTTCCCCCCACCCCTTCTCGTGTGAGTCGCCAAGATCTGTCGCTTCGCGGGGGTTCCCGGCGACAAATCTTGGCACCTCGCGCGGGGAGTGGCCGGGGCTTCGGGATAACCCGAACGAACGACGAGGGCTGACCGGGCGGCGCGGCTCGAGGCGGAGTCCTAGCGTGGATGCCATGACCTCGGCATCCGTCCTCCCGCCCCCGCCGCCGCGGCCCGGCGCCTCCGCCCCGCACGAGGCCGACGCCTCGACGGCGTCCGCCGGCGCGAACGACCGCACGCTTCCGCTTCCGCCGCTCGCCGCGAACGACGCCACCCTCCCGCTCCCGCCGGCGACCCCGGCCGCCGTGCCGACCACGGTGCGCATCGCCTCTCCCGGCCGCGTCGCCGGTGCGGCCGCCCATCTCGCCGCCCTCGGCGTCGTCGGCCCCGCCGTCTTCACCGGTCTGTTCGGTCTGTTCGGCTCGGGCTTCGGTCTGCTCCCCGCGCTGCTGATCGGGGTCGTGGTGCTCGTCGGCTTCGTCTACGCGCTGTTCGCGGTCGCGTGGTTCGAGCGCGCTCGCGTCGACGGCCTCTACGGCCTGGGTCTCGCCGGGCTCCGTCCGCGGCGCAGCCCCAAGCCCGGGTTCGTCGGGGTGCTGCACACCATCTGGCTGCAGGCCATCGATCCGCTGCAGTGGCGGGCCGTGGCCTCGTTCGCCATCTCGACCGTGCTGGGCGTGCTCACCATCACCGCGATCGGCGTCGTCTCGTGGGGGATCGGCGTCGCCGTCAGCCCGATCTTCGGCTGGTCCGACACGCGTCTGCTCGGCATCCTGCCGCTGCCGGGGATCGCCGCGCCCCTCACCGGGGTGGCCGCGATCGTCGTCGCTCTGGGGGCCGTCGTGGGTCTGGCCGTGCTGCACGGCGTGATCGTGCGGGCGATGTTCGTGCCCTCCCGGGAGGCGCAGCTGCTCGAGCAGGCCCGCACGTCAGACACCCGGCGGGCCGGTGCCGTCCGTGCCGCCGAGGTCGAGCGCACGCGCATCGAACGCGATCTGCACGACGGCGTCCAGCCGCGCCTCGTGTCCATCGGAATGACGCTGGGTCTCGCGCAGACCAAGATCGACGACGACCCCGAGGCCGCGAAGGCCCTCGTCGCCGAGGCGCACGCCTCGACGAAGTCGGCGATCACCGAACTCCGTCAGCTCGCCCGTGGCATCCACGCCTCGGTGCTCGAGGACCGGGGATTGGATGCCGCGCTCTCGGCCCTGGCATCCCGATCCCACATCCCGGTGACGCTCGACGTGCGGCTGCCCCGTCGCTGCGGGCGCGCCGCCGAGGAGGCCGTGTACTTCGCGATCGCCGAGACCCTCACCAACGCCGCGAAGCACTCCCGCGCCGCCGCCTGCCGCGTCGATGTGCGGGTGCGCGAGGACGGGTCGCTCTGGGCGCGGGTCGAGGACGACGGCCTGGGCGGTGCCCGGATTGTTCCCGGCGGGGGCCTGGACGGCATCGTCAACCGGGTGACCGCGGCCGGGGGCACCGCCCGCATCGACAGCCCCCAGGGCGGCCCGACCACGGTGGAGGTGAACGTCCCGTGCGCGTCCTGATCTGCGAGGACTCGGTGCTGCTGCGCGAGGGGCTCGTGCGCCTGCTCGCCGACGACGGGCACGAGGTCGTCGCCGCGCTCCCGGATGCCGCCGGGCTCGAGGCCGCGGTCGCCGAGAACGCCCCGGAGCTATGCATCCTCGACGTCCGGCTCCCCCCGACCTGGACCGACGAGGGCATCCGCGCGGCGATCGCGCTGCGGTCGCGGCATCCGGGGCTCGCCGTCCTCGTGCTGTCGCAGTACGTGGAGGAGCGCTACGCCAGCGATTTGATCGCCGACGGGCAGGGCGCGCTCGGCTACCTGTTGAAGGATCGGGTGGCCGATGTCGCCGACTTCCTCGCCGCGGTCGCCTCGATCGCGGGCGGAGCCACCGTGCTCGACCCGGAGGTCGTCGCGCAGCTGCTCACCCGACGCCGTCGCGACGAGCGCCTGCAGAGCCTTACGGAGCGCGAGCGCGCGGTGCTGGCACTCATCGCCGAGGGGCGGTCGAACCAGGCGATCGCGAGTGCGCTGTTCGTCTCGGAGGCCAGCGTCGAGAAATACATCACCGCCATCTTCACCAAGCTCGGGCTCGAGCAGGACGAGACCGGCAACCGCCGCGTCATCGCCGCTCTCGTGCACCTGGGCCACGATCACACC
Organism: Microbacterium sp. PRF11; assembly: GCF_031844085.1. Lineage (NCBI taxonomy): Bacteria > Bacillati > Actinomycetota > Actinomycetes > Micrococcales > Microbacteriaceae > Microbacterium > Microbacterium sp. PRF11. Next base: position 13,999 of record NZ_JAUZUP010000006.1, on the reverse strand, counting down.
GGAGCATCCTCATGACCTCGCACACGTCCTCCCCGGCCTCTCCGACTCCCGGGCCGCCCCGTCGTCGCGGCGCCGCGTTCGCGGTGTCGGCGGTCACGATCGTCGTCGGTTCGGTGGTCGCCCTCGGCACCCTCGTCGGGACCGGCGTGCCGGCCGTCGCGAGCCTGATCGACTGGCGCGGCCAGACGGCCACCTACGACAGCTCGATCGACGACACGACCGAGCAGCTGACCGGCCTCGACATCGACCTCGCGGGCGGCTCCTTGACCGTCGAGTTCGGCGACGTGGAATCCGCGCGCCTCGACGCCGACGATCGGGGTCGGCGCGGCTGGACCTTCCGGCGCGACGGGGATTCCCTCCGCGTCGCTTCGCCTTCGGGCACGTTCGCGGGGTGGGGGCCGGGCTCGCGGGCGACGCTCGTGCTGCCGCGCGATCTCGACGGCGCGGGCCTGCACGCCGACATCCGGGTCACGGGTGGGACGCTCGATGCGACCGGCGACTTCGGCGAGATGGCGGTCGACGTCGCCGGCGGCACGGCCTCGGTCGACGGCGGTGCGCGGGATCTCGACCTGACGGTGACGGGCGGCTCCGCCTCCGCCCGGATCCTGGATGCCGAGACCGCGTCGTTCGAGGTCGCCGGGGGCGAGCTGACGGCACGGCTCAGCGGCGTCACCCCGACCCGCACCGACGTCGAGGTGACCGCGGGCTCCGCCGACGTCACCCTGCCCGACGACGAGTACGACGTCCGCGTCGACGACGGTATGGGCTCGGTCGACAACGCCCTGCGCACCAGCGCCACGGCCTCCGCCGAGGTCGACGTGACTGCGACGATGGGCTCGGTGCGCCTCCGTTCCTGACGCGCTCCGCGCCGGTTGCGTGAGTCGCCAGGATGTGTCGCTTCCGGGCATGCCCGGGCGACAGATCCTGGCGACTCACGCGCGCGTCAGTGCCCGGCCGGGCCGTGTGGCGGCGATGGCCCCCAGCACCAGGAGGATCCCGGCGATCTGTGCGATGCCGAGCGCCTCGCCGGCCACCAGCACTCCGAGGAGCACCCCGGTCACCGGGTTGAGCAGACCAATCAACCCCACCGTCCCCGCGGGGAGGTGTCGCAGGCCCGTGAACCAGCAGACGAACGCCAGAGCCGTCGCGACGACCGCGATGCCCGTGTAGGCGACGATGCCCGTGGCATCCACTCTCGGGGGTGCACCCTCGACGGCGACCGCCGCGACCGTCAGGGCGAGCCCGCCCGCGACCAGTTGCCAGGCGGTGGTCGCGAGCAGAGGGACGTCGTCGCGCCAGCGCGTGGCGAGGATGCCGCCGAGCGAGAACACCACCAGCGCCACCACCGAGATCGCGATGCCGAGAGGGGGTAGGGCTCCCGAGCTCCAGCCCACCACGAGCACGACGCCGACGACTCCGAGCAGGGTGCCGGCGGCCCACCGCAGGGTCGGCCGTTGGCCGAGGAGCGGCCAGGCGAGTCCCGCGAGGGCGAGCGGCGACAGCGCCATCACCGACGACGCGATCGACGAGGGGAGCAGCTGCGCGGCGAGGTAGACGAGCACGAAGAAGGCACCGAAGTTCAGCAAACCCAGCACGGTGGCCTTGCCCCACCAGGCGCCGCGGGGACGGCGGCGGGCGAGCGCCCACAGCAGCAGACCCGCCGGGAGGGCTCGCAGCGCCGCACCCCAGAGCGGAGCGTCGGCCGGCAGGAGATGCCGCGTCACCACGTAGGTCGCCCCCCACGCGACGGGGGCGACGGCGGTGACGGCGGCGAAACGCCATTTATCTTCCATGGAAGGCACTATAGCTTCCACGGAAGATAAGATGAACCCATGGATGCCGATCATGTCGATGAGATCGTCGGGGAATGGGCCGTCGAACGCCCCGACGTCGACGCCTCGCCCATGCAGGTGCTCGGGAGGCTCAGTCGCATCGCGGCTCACCTCGACGCCGAGCTGCTCGCGGTCTTCCGGCGGTTCGGCCTGGGCGAGGGGGAGTTCGACATCCTCGCCACGCTCCGCCGCGGGGGCGAGCCCTTCGCGCGCACGCCGGGAGAGCTGGCGCGTCACACGATGGTGACGACGGGGGCGGTGACGAAGCGCGTCGATCGGCTGGTGGCATCCGGTCTCGTGTCCCGGAGCGCGAGTGACGACGACGGACGCGGCCGGGTGGTCTCGCTCACCCGCGAGGGGCGACGCGTGATCGACGAGGCGCTCGTCGCGCACCTGGCGAACGAGGAACGCCTCCTCTCCGCCCTCGACGCCGATCAGCGCCGATCGCTCGAGGCGCTCCTGCGTGCGTGGGGTGGGGCGCTCGGCGTGTGACCCCTCGCGTGAGTCGCCAGAATTTGTCGCTTCCGGGCATGCCCAAGCGACAAATCCTGGCGACTCACGCGCTCTTCAGCGCCTTCGCGATGCGTTGCGGCGACACCGGCTCGGCGGTGCCGAGGCGCTGGGCGAAGAGGCTCACGCGCAGCTCCTCGAGCAGCCACCGCGTCTGCACGAGGTGGGCGGGCGCGTCGGCAGGAAGCGGAACCGAGCCGCCGGCCTCGACGAAGCCCGCGGCGGCGCGCTCGTACTCGGTCATGCGCTGGCGGTCGCGGCCGGGATTGTCGGAGAGGGTCTTCACCCGCTCGAGCGCACCCGCCAGGTAGCGAGGGAGGTGCTGCAGGCGCGCGAGGCCGGTGCGCGAGAGGAACCCGGGGAAGATCAGCCCCTTCACCTGTCCGCGCACGTCGTTGAGGGCGCCGAGCAGGGTGATCGACGAGGCATCCTTCATCGCACGTTCCACCTCGCGCTGCGCGAGAAGGATCTTCGCCGCGAGCGACACCGTCTGAAAGGTGCGCTCCACCGAAACCGCCGAGAACGCGTCGCGCACCCGCTCGAAGTCTCCCCGGGTGCGCACTGCGCCGTTGCGCCCGAGGATGTCGTCGGCCAGGGCCACGCGCGCATCCTCGATCAGCGCCTTGGCGTTCTGATACGGGGATGCCGCGAGCGCGAGCTTCTCGTTCGCGGTGAGGTGGTCGAGAACGTAGGTGGCGGGGGAGGGAACGGCCAGCAGCATCAGGCGCCGGATGCCGGCCCGGGTGTGGCGTGCAGCGTCCTCTGGGGTCGCCTCGACGTGCAGCGCCACGCTGTCGCCCTCGTCGACCAGGGCCGGATAGCCGCGCACGACACCGCCGGCGACGGGGGTGTCGACGACCTCGGTCAGCTCGTCGAAGTCCCAGGTCGTGAGCTTCGTGCGGGAGGCGAAGGCGGGAGAGGCCTCGGCCACCTTCGCGGCTCTCTGCGCCGGGCGAGCGATCGTCGACTCGACGCTGGACCGGGCCTTGTCGGCGAGACGGCGCTGCAGGGTCGCCAGGTCGCGGTCGCTCCCGACGGCGCGGCCGCGGGCATCCACCGCGCGGAACGACGGCATCAGGTGACCGGGCACCCGCTCGAGCTCGAAGTCGGCGGCGCTCACGCGTTGGTTCGCGACGCGCTGCACGAGGGCGGCGAGGGCGTCGACGAGCGTCGTCTTGGGCAGGCCGTTCGCGTGCTCGGGGCCCCTCTCGGCCAGCTCGGCGCTGAATTTCTCCGCCCAGTCGGCTGCGGGCACGACGTTGCGGCGGATCGTCTTCGGCAGCGCCCTCAGCAGCGCGGTGACGAGTTCGTCGCGCATGCCCGGCACCTGCCAATCGAAGCCGTCGGGTTTGAGCTGGGCGAGCAGGGGCAGCGGCACGACCACCGTCAGGCCGTCGTCGGGTGCGCCCGGCTCGAAGCGGTACGCCAGGTTGAGCGTCTGGTCGCCCTGGCGCCAGCGCGCGGGGAAGGCGCGGTCGTCGCCCTGGGCGCGGTCGCCGGTGAGGTCGGATTCGCGCAGGTCGAGCAGGTGCGGCGTGCGGTGGACGGCATCCTTCCACCAGGCCTCGAAGGAGCGCACGTCGGTGACGTCGGCGGGGATGCGCGCGTTGTAGAACGCGAACACCGCTTCGTCGCCGATGAGGATGTCGCGGCGGCGCTCGCGCTCCTCGATCTTCTCGAGAAGTCGGCGCTGCTCCTGGTTGCGGCGGAGGAACGCCGTCAGCCGCTTGTCGAGCACCGAGGGGTCCCACTCACCCTCGACCAGGGCATGGCGCACGAACATCTCGCGCGCGAGCGGGCGGTCGAAGCGCGCGAGCTGCACGCGCCGACGGCCGACGAGCTCCACCCCGAACAGGGTGACCTTCTCGTAGGCGGCGGCGGAGCCGACATCCTTCGACCAGTGCGGCTCGCTCAGCGAGCGCTTCACGAGGTCGGGGGCGAGGTCTTCCGCCCACGCCGGGTCGACCGCGGCGACGGTGCGGGCGAACAGGCGCGAGGTCTCGACGAGCTCGGCGGCCATGACCGCCGAGGGACGCTTCTTCTTCAGGCCCGAGCCGGGGAAGATCGCGAACCGCGCCCCGCGCGCGCCGATGTACTCGCCCTTGACGGGGCGGGTGTCACCGGAAGCCTTGCGGTCCTTGGTCTGCGCCATCGCGCGCGGATCCAGGATGCCGAGGTGCGACAGCAACCCGGACAGGATCGCGCGGTGAATCGCGTCGCCGGCGGCGTGCCCCTCGGGGGCGGCGCGCTCGCTTGACGCACCGTGTCCCGATTTGTGCGAGCCGTGTCCCGATTTGTGCGGCCTGGAGGGGTCTATCCCAGCCGAAAGTGGGACATGGTTCGTCGAGCCGCGCCCGGCCGCACCACCGCCGCGCCCGCCCTCGCCCGACCCGCGCTCGCCGCCCAGCGAGCGCAGCTGCCGGTGCACGTCGACCCACTCGCGCACGCGCACGTAGTTGAGGTGCTCGCTGCGGCACAGGCGCCGGAACGCGCTCGAGCCGAGTTCGGCCTGCTTCTCCTGCAGGTACTCCCACAGGTTCAGCAGCGACAGGAAGTCGCTGGTCGGGTCGGTGAAGCGCGCATGGAAGCGGTCCGCCTCCTCGCGCCGCTCCTCGGGGCGCTCGCGCACGTCCTGGATCGACATGCCCGACACGATCGCCAGCACCTCGGCCGAGACGTCGTTCCGCCGCGCCTCGATGAGCATGCGGGCGAAGCGCGGGTCGATGGGCAGCCGCGCGATCTCCCGGCCGATCTCGGTGAGCCGGGGACCGCGGTCGTCGTCGCGACCGCCGCGCCCGCGCGAGGGGTCGCGGTCGGGTCGGTCGTCGCGAGACCGCGCGCCCGGGGCCGGCAGTTTCACGGCGCCGAGTTCGACGAGCAGGTCGAACGCCGCCTTGACGCCGCGCGAATCCGGCGGGGTGAGGAACGGGAAGGCCTGGATGTCGCCGAAGCCGAGCGACAGCATCTGCAGGATGACGGATGCCAGCGACGTGCGCAGGATCTCGGGTTCGGTGTACTCCGGGCGGCGCGTGAAATCGTCTTCGGAGTAGAGCCGGATCGCCACACCCGGCGAGGTACGGCCGGCGCGGCCCGAGCGCTGCTGCGCCGAGGCCTGCGACACGGCCTCGATGGGCAGGCGCTGGATCTTCGACCGGTTGCTGTAGCGCGAGATGCGCGCGGTGCCGGTGTCGACGACGTACCGGATGCCGGGGACGGTGAGACTCGTCTCGGCGACGTTCGTGGCGAGGATGACGCGTCGTCTCACGCCGGCGACGGTGGAGCGCTCGAAGACGCGGTGCTGCTCGGCGGCGGACAGACGCCCGTAGAGCGGCAGCACCTCGGTGGGCGCGGCGTCCTTCTGGTACGCCCCCCGGATCGCATCCGCCGCGTCGCGGATCTCGGCCTCGCCGGGGAAGAAGACGAGCACGTCGCCCGCGGGCTCCCGGTCGAGCTCGCGCAGGGCAGCGACGACGGCACCGACCTCGTCGGCGTCGTCGGCGTCGCGTCCGGTCTTGGCGGCGGGCCGCGCCGAACTCCGGACTTTCTGCGGCGCCGACCCCACGCGACCGCGGGGAGACGGGCCGGCCGGGTCCTCGGCATCCGCATCCTCAGGAGTTTCGGCGGCCCCCTCCGCCCCATCGAGCGGCCGGTACCGGATCTCGACCGGGTACGTGCGGCCGGATACCTCGATCACCGGCGCCGGAGTCGGCTCACCGCCGGGCTCGGTGGGGGCCGCGGCGAAGTGGCGCGCGAAGCTCTCGGGGTCGATGGTCGCCGAGGTGACGATGACCTTGAGGTCGGGGCGCTTCGGCAGGATGCGGCGCAGGTAGCCGAGCAGGAAGTCGATGTTGAGCGAGCGCTCGTGGGCCTCGTCGACGATGATCGTGTCGTAGCGGCGGAGCAGACGGTCGCGGTGGATCTCGTTGAGCAGGATGCCGTCGGTCACCAGCGCCACGCGGGTGTCGGCCGACACCTTGTCGGTGAAGCGCACCTTGTAGCCGACGGTCGAGCCGAGGGGGACCTGCATCTCGTCGGCGATGCGCTCGGCGATCGTGCGCGCCGCGATGCGGCGGGGCTGCGTGTGCGCGATCGAGGTGCGCCCGAGCTCGAGGCAGATCTTCGGCAGCTGCGTGGTCTTGCCCGACCCGGTCGCCCCGGCGACGATCACGACCTGGTGGTCGCGGATGGCGCGCGCGATCTCGTCCCGCGCGGCGCTGACGGGCAGCTCGGGCGGGTAGACGATGACGGGTTCGACAGACACAGCCTTCCAGCCTATCGCGGCGGCGCGTCGCAGGCTGCGCCGTGCGGGGTGGCAGCTCGGTGCGGTCTTGCCACCGCTTAGCGAGAAGAAGAGTGAGCGGGCGCGGGATGTCCCCGCACGGGATCCGACCGATGACGGGAGGATCGGAGAAACCGTGAACTCGAACAGGGGAGACGAGCAATACGAGTGTGAGCACAGACAACGAACTGATCGCCCGGTCGCATCTCGACCCGGCCGTCTTCGCGGCGCTGTACGACCGCCACGCTCCGGCGGTGTACCGCTACCTCGCGCAGCGGCTGGGCGACCACACGGCAGACGATGTCATGAGCGAGACGTTTCTCGTTGCGTTCGAGCGACGCGACTCCTATGACCGCGAGGTGACGGACGCGCGTCCGTGGTTGCTCGGCATCGCCACTCGGCTCATGCGCAAGCACGCCCGACTCGAGGCGGTTGCGTGGAAGGGAATGGTCGCCGACATGGCGGCTCAGGTCGCGCCCGACTTTATCGAGCGAGCGGGAGCGCGAATGGATGCCGAGCGACTCACGCGTCGACTGTCGTCGGCCTTGGGCAAGCTCTCGGACACCGATCGCGACACGCTGCTGCTCTACGCGTGGGCGCACCTCGACTACGCAGCGATCGCCGCAGCGACCGAGGTGCCGATCGGCACCGTGCGCTCACGACTCAATCGTGCGCGGCGGGTCCTCCGTCGCGCCGCCGGCACCGACACCCTCGAACAGGAGACGGATCATGGACGAACTGACGTTGCTCCGCAGCACGCGTGACGACACCATCGCCCCGAGCGAGCGGACGTTGGACGCCGGTCGCGCGGCGCTGATGGACCGCATCGCCGCTCCCGCCGCTCTGCCGGCGCACAAGGCGCCACGCGTGCGCAGGCGACGCCCTCTTCGTCGCGCGACATGGGTCGCGGCCGTTGTGGCGGCGGCGCTCACCGGCATCCTGGTCGCCGGCAATATCAATATGGGCGCGCAATCGGCTCAGGCGAGCGAGGTGCTCCGACAGGCCGCCGCCGCGGCGATGCAGTTCTCGGACGTCGTTCCGGGGGAGGGGCAGTACCTGCGCGTCACTCGCCACGAGCAATACCCGTGGTGCGAGGTGAACGCGCAGAACGAGATGGTGTGCCAGGGTACGAATGAAGAGACGACCACCGTCTACGTTCCCGCGGACCGCGACGAGCAGTGGGTACAGGTCCGAGACTGGGGTAATTTCCCCGGCAAGGATGTTCCCGAGACGCACCGTGCCGTCGACGGCGATTTCTACGGTCCGGACGAAGGCGGGTTCTCGACCCCGTCCCCGGAGGAGAAGTTCGCGGATGTCCCGCTCGACGGGGCGGCCGCGTACGACTGGATCCACGCGCAGTACATCGGCGGCTCCGCATCGCCCGACGAGGACGATTTTCAGCGAATCGTCGGTCTGCTGCGTTCAGGGCTGGTCCCCGCACCGCAGCGCGCGGCACTTCTCGACGCGTTGTCGCGCATCCCCGGGGTGAGCTCTCGGGGCGAGGTCCAGAACCTCGACGGTATCTCGGGCATTGCGATCGGCCGGGACGAGCCGATGCGTCTCGGCAACCGCGCCGAGATCATCGTCGATCCCGCCACCGGGCAGATGATCGGTGAGCGCTCCGTCTCGGGAACCACGTTCTTCGGATGGGGTGCGGGCGAGGTCGTCAGTTCCAGCGCGTTGGCGATCGCCGTCGTCGATGTAGCTCCCTGACCCGAGCAGCCCGCGGGCGGGGCTGGACCGCGCCGTCGGATAATCCCTCGGCGGCGGGTCCGGCCCCGCCCCCGCCCCCCCCAGGTCAGGGCATCGCCGCCTTCTGCGCCAGGATGCGCGTGACGGCGGCGTCGACCTGGGCGGCGAAGGCGGGGTCGCTCTGAGCACGGGCGCGCACGGCGTCGCGCATCTCGGGGTACACCGACGCGTCGGCCGACACCAGCAGCAGGTCGACCCCGGCCTCGATCGCGCGGGTCGCCCGGTCGGCGGGGGAGTAAACGCCCACCTGATCGGCGGCGGAGAGGTCGTCGCAGGTGACCACGCCGTCGAAGCCGACCCGGTCGCGCAGGATCCCGACGACGGCCGGCGAGAACGCGGCGGGGGTGTTCGGGTCGATCCCGGCGTAGATGGCCGTCGACATCATGACCACGGCCGGACCCTGGGGCAGCACCGTGGAGTACACGCCCACGTCGGGCCCGTCGGCGGTGACGACGTCGTCGGTCACCTGCGCCGAATAGTCGGTGTTGTCGTCGACGTGCCCGAGACCCGGGAAGTGCTTGAAGGTCGGCAGCACTCCGCCGTCGCGCATCCCCGCGGCGAAAGCGCCGGCCTTGGCGGCGACCGTCGGGCCGTCGTAGCCGTACTCCCGTGCGAGCTGCCCGATCGGCGGGTTGCTCTGGGCGGTGTCGGGGCTCGTGACGATGTCGGCGACGGGGGCGAGGTTCATGTTCACGCCGGCCCGGCTGAGCTGACCGGCCCATGTGCCGGCATCGCCGCGGAGGGTCGCGTCGTCCCGCTGTCCCTGCGCGACCGCGTTGGGGATCTCGTCGAGCCCCGGTCCCGACAGCACCTGCACGGTGCCGCCCTCCTGGTCGGTGGCCACCCACAGGCCCGGTCCTCCGGAGCCGGCGGCCGCGGTGAACGTCGAGACGAGCTGGGCCGTGGCATCCACCCCGGCGTCGGAGCGACCGTGCAGGAAGATGCCGCCGACGCCGTCGTCGCGCACCGCTGCGAGCGTGGTGGGATCGGGCCCCTCGACGGACGTGCCGACCATGAAGAGCTGTCCGACCTTTTCGTCGAGACTCATCCCCGCCAGCGGGTCGGGGGTGGGAGTGGGGGTGGGCGTGGGAGTCGGTGTCGTCGTCGGGGTGGGAGCGGTCGTCGCGGGCGCGGTCCCGGCCGGAGCGCACCCCGCGAGCGCGAGCGTCGCGAGCACCACGAGGGCCGCGAAGCGGGTGACGGTCTTCACCCTGCGATCGTCCCCGACGACTCTGGACGGTCCCCGGGAGCAGGCTCCTCCGCGACGGCCGGTGCGGTGGATGCCGTGCCCGAACGCTCGATCACCACAGCTGCCCGAGCGGCGAGGCGCGATCAGCCGTTGCCCGCCGAGCAGGTCGCCTGGTTGGCCTTGGAGCCGCTGATGTTGCTCGGCAGCTCCACCACGTCGGGCGCCGCGCTCTCTCCGGGCGCCGGGGTGGTGGCATCCGGGGTGGGCTCGGTGGGCGCCTCGGTGGGCACGGACGGGTCGGCGACGACGCCTCCGTTCGCTCCCGCCTCACCGGTGAGCGCCAGCGGGGCGTTCGCCTCGATGGCCTCCCACAGGGTCGCGGCCGCGGCTTCGTCGGGGATGACGCGGTTGTTGTCGTCCGGGTCGTCGACGACGGGGAACTGCACGAAGGTGATGTCCGAGAACGGGACGTCCTTCAGCGTGTAGGCGAGCTGCGCGATGCGGATCGGGTCGGCGAGGCTCTCGCTCGGCTGGATGTTGTTCACCGCCGTGTTCGCCAGGCCGATCAGGGTGCCGGGATTGGACAGCACCTCGTCGCTGCGCAGCTTGTTGATCAGCCGCGACAGGTACTGCTGCTGGTTACCGATGCGGGCGAGGTCGCTGCCGTCGCCGATGCCCTTGCGGGTGCGCAGGAACGCCAGGGCGTCGAAGCCCTTCACGACGCGGGGCCCCGCCTCCCAGTCGATGCCCGCGTCGGGGTCGTCGATGCCGTCGCCGCCGATGCACACCTCGACGCCGCCGATCGCGTCGGTGATGTTGACGACGTTGCCGAAGCTGACTTTCGCCGCGAAGGGGATGCTCTGACCGCTCAGCTCCGACACGGTGTCGGCGACGCAGGTGAGCCCGCCCTTCTCGAACGAGGAGTTGATCGGCGCCTTGGACCAGGCCGACTGCACCTCTCCCTCGGCGGAGGTGCACTCGGGCACGGGGATCTCGAGATCGCGCGGGAACGAGACGACGGTGACGCGCCGAGGGTTCGTCGACACGTGCACGAGCATGTTGACGTCGTTTCGGGCCCCGTCGTTCTCGGGGTCGGTGCAGCGCGCCCCGAACGCACCCGAGACGACGTCGTCGCATTCGTCGGTGCCGACGACGAGAACCGAGAACGGTTCGTCGTAGGCGCTGAGCGCGGGCGGTTCGGCGGGGGCGTCTTTCAGCGGCACCGCCGCCTCCTGCAGGCGCTGCGACAGCGACCAGGCGTAGAAGCCGCCCACCGCGACACCTGCGACGACGACGACCGTCACGGCGATGGCGACGATCTTGGCGAGGCGGCGCCACGTCGAGGCCGGCTCGCGGCGCGCGTGCCGGGCGGGGGGCTTGGACGTCATGCGGTCAGTCAACCACGACCCGGCTTCCGTGCCGAGACATGGCGCGTCAACCCCGAGACATCTGAGAACGGCTCGCGCCTACGCTCGATGCATGACCGTTCCTTCTGTTCAGCTCAACGACGGAAACTCCATCCCCCAGCTCGGCTACGGCGTGTTCCTCGTGCCCGCCGACGACGCCGAGCGCGCCGTGTCCGAGGCCCTCGAGGTCGGCTATCGCCACATCGACACGGCCGCCATCTACAAGAACGAAGAGGGTGTCGGTCGGGCGATCGCCGCCAGCGGCATCCCGCGCGACGAGCTCTTCGTCACCACCAAGCTCTGGAACGACCGCCACGACGGCGAGGAGCCCCTCGCCGCGATCGACGAGAGCCTGCAGAAGCTCCAGCTCGACGCGGTCGACCTGTATCTCATCCACTGGCCCACGCCGAAGAACGACAACTACGTCCACGCGTGGCAGAAGATGATCGAGATCCGCGACTCCGGCAAGACCCGCTCGATCGGTGTCTCGAACTTCCTCGTGCCGCACCTCGAGCGCATCGTCGCCGAGACCGGTGTCACCCCCGTGGTCGACCAGATCGAGCTGCACCCCGCCCTCAGCCAGCGCGAGATCGCTGCCTGGGGCCAGGAGCACGACATGCACATCGAGTCGTGGGGTCCGCTCGGCCAGGGCAAGTACGACCTGTTCGAGCTGCCCGCGGTGAAGGATGCCGCCGAGGCCCACGGCAAGAGCCCCGCTCAGGCCGTGCTGCGCTGGCACATCCAGCACGGCTTCATCGTGTTCCCCAAGTCGGTGCGTCGCGAGCGCCTCGAGGAGAATTTCGACCTGTTCGACTTCGAGCTCACCGCCGACGAGATGGCCGCGATCGACGCGGTCGACCCGGGCGACGGTTCGGGTCGCGTCGGCACGCACCCCGACGACCTCAACTGACGCCGGGCGCGATGTGAACCGCCTCGCGAACGCCTCGAGCCCCTACCTGCGGGCCCACGCCGACAATCCCGTCGCGTGGTTCCCGTGGGGGGCCGAGGCGTTCGCGCTCGCGGCCGAGCGAGACGTCCCGGTCATGGTCTCGATCGGCTACAGCACCTGCCACTGGTGCCACGTGATGGCCCGGGAATCGTTCCAGGACGCCGAGACCGCCGGCATCCTGAACGAGGGTTTCGTCTCGATCAAGGTCGACCGCGAAGAGCATCCCGACGTGGATGCCGCCTACCTCGACGCCGCGTCGGCGTTCACGCCGCATCTCGGGTGGCCGCTCACGGTCTTCGCGAGCCCCGAGGGGCGCGTCTTCTACGCCGGCACCTACTTCCCGCCCGCGCCGCGCCCGCCGCAGCCCTCATTTCGGCAGGTGATCGAAGCCGTCCGTGAGGCGTGGACCGAACGGCGTGGAGAAGTGGATGCCACGGGCTCCTCGCTCCGCGACGCTCTCGCTGCTGCCGCCACGGCCCCCGCCGATGCGCCCCCGACCCTCGATCAGCTCGCCGCCGCGGCGCGCACCGTCGCCGCCCGCGAGGATCGCGAGTACGGGGGCTTCGCCGCAGGCCCGGCCTTCGAGACCCCGAAGTTCCCGAACACCCCGGTGCTCCGCTTCCTGCAGCACCCCGCTCTGGCGTCGGAGGTTCCGGATGCCGCGGACGTGGCATCCCGAGCCCTGTCGGCCATGGCCGGCTCCGAGCTGCACGACTCGGTCGACGGCGGATTCTTCCGCTACGCCACGCGCCGCGACTGGAGCGTGCCGCACTACGAGCGCATGCTCACCGATAACGCCGGTCTCGTCGAGGTCGCGCTCGCCGCGGGCGACGAGGTCGTCGCGACCGACGCCGCACGGTTCCTCGTCGACGTGCTGCAGCTGCCCTCCGGCGGAATCGCGGCCGCTCAGGACTCGGAGTCGATCATCGACGGCGTCCGCAACGAGGGCGGGTACTACCGCGTCGCCGACCGGTCCGGACTGCAGCCCCCGGCTCTGGATGCCAAGGTCGTCACCGGCTGGAACGGACACGCGATCGCCGCCCTCGCCGCTGTCGGAACGCGCGCCGACCCGCGCTTCCTCGAGGCGGCGCGGTGGGCCGCCGACGCCGTGCTCGAGAGCAACACCGCCGACGACGCGACCCTGCGCCGGGCCTCGCTCGACGAGATCCGCTCCGCCGCTCCCGCGACGCTCGAGGACTACGGCGGGCTCGCGCGCGGCCTGCTCGCCCTCGCCCGCGCGACCGGCGAGGTCGCTTACGCCGAACGCGCGCGGTCCCTGATCGATCAGTGCCTGGGCGACGACGGCGTCCATCCTCCCGGCGGGGGAGACCCCGTGCTCGTCGCGCAGGGGATGCAGCCGCACGGCGTGCCCAGCGACGGTGCCTCGCCGTCGGGCCCGTCAATCTTCGCCGCCGCCGCGCTCGATCTGTGGCGCCTCGGAGCGGGCGAGCGCTACCGCACCGCAGCCGAGACGCTCGTGCGGGCGGCGGCTGACGCGGCCCTCGCCACGCCTCTTGCGCACGGGGCGATTCTCGAGGTGGCCGCGGGTCTGGCGACGGCCCCGCGGCAGGTGGTCGTCGTCGGAGAAGCGGATGCCGCCGTCGCCGACGCCGCGCGGCGAGTGGTCGCCGACGTGGTCGCCGTGGTCTCGCCCGAGCAGGCGCGGGCGTTCGCCGCGGCGGGCTTCGAGCTGTTCGCCGGGAAGGACGCGCTGAACGGGGAGGCGACGGCGTACGACTGCCGCGCCTTCACCTGTGCGCTGCCGACGACGGACCCGGCGGCGCTCGTCTGAGATCCATCAGGCGTGACGGGTGCGCCGGCGCGGCTGGTCTGCGACCGGGCGGGCGCGGCGTCTGGTTCGGCTCGTGGGTGATCGGTTGTGCGTGCACGGCGCGCGGACGCAGCGGGTGAGGTTTCGGGTGAGATCCGCCGTCCTGATGCGGTGCAGCATGTATACATGTGGTTGAACTGAGAGGGCACCCGTCTTTCGGCGAGCCCCTGCTCGTCGCCGACCCGACAGGAGGATCCTCCGTGACCACCTTCGTTCCGCACCGTTCGCGCGGTGCAGCATCCCCACCACAC
>NZ_JAUZUP010000005.1:0-282319 GCF_031844085.1 Microbacterium sp. PRF11 | reverse complement strand
CCGGGGGAGCGCGTGTACCGGCGCTTCGCCATACCCCGAGCCGAGAGATCACTAGGGTCGAAGAGTGAGCGGCTTCGCGGGACACCTGCCGGGGAGTCGGGAGTACCGCCGTCTGCTGGTCGGTCTCTTCTTCGGGGGTGTGGCGACCTTCGGCCAGCTCTATGCGACGCAGGCGCTGCTGCCGTCGATCGCGACCGATGTCGGCGCGGCGCCGGCGGATGCGGCCCTGACGGTATCGGCATCCACTCTCGGTCTCGCTGCCGCCGTGATTCCGTGGTCGATCGTCGCGGACCGGATCGGGCGCGTCCCGGCGATGGCCATCGGATTGATCGCGGCGACGGTCCTGGGCGGGCTCTCCCCGCTCGCGCACGAGCTGAGCGTCCTCCTGGGCCTGCGTCTTCTCGAGGGACTGGCCCTCGGTGCGGTGCCCGCGGTGGCCCTCGCCTACCTCAGTGAGGAGATCCACCCGCGTGCGGTCGCCGCGGCGGCCGGGTCGTACATCGCCGGAACCACAGTCGGGGGCCTGACGGGTCGCGTCGCCTCCGGGTGGGTGGGGGAACTGCTCGGGTGGCGGTGGGGGGTGGCATCGGTCGTCCTGGTGTGCGTCGTCTCGGCCGCGGTGTTCCTCGCTCTCGTGCCCGCGGCGCGCGGATTCGTGCCGGGGCGGTCCCGATCGGTGCGCGGCCCCTCGATCGTGCGCCGTCTCGCTCTGAACCTGCGCTCACCCGCGCAACTCGCCCTGTACGCCCAGGGCTTCCTGCTGATGGGGGCGTTCGTCGCCGTCTACAACTACCTCGGGTTCCACGTGACCGAGCCGCCGTTCTCCCTCCCGCCTGCCGTCGTCACTCTGCTCTTCCTCGCCTATCTGGCGGGGACGGCGTCGTCGCCGCGCGCGGGAGCCCTGGCGGTGCGTCACGGCCGCCTTCCGGTGCTGCTCGCGAGCACCGGGGTCATGGCGACGGGTGCGGCGCTGATGTTCATCCCCTCCGTCGTCGCCGTCCTCGCCGGGCTGATCGCGTTCACCGCGGGGTTCTTCGGGGCCCACGCCGTGGCATCCGGGTGGACGCCCGCCGCGGCCGACCCCGAGGCGCGCGCCCAGGCCTCGTCGCTGTATTACCTGGGCTACTACGGCGGTTCGAGCCTCTTCGGGTGGGCGCTGGGGATCGCGTTCGGGCGCCTCGGGTGGGCATGGTTCCTCGGCGCCGTGCTCACCCTGTGCGCTCTCGCGGCCCTCGCCGCCCTCGCGGCCCTGCGCGCGGTCCCCCCGAAGCGGGGGTGAGTGTCGTCTCAGACCTCTCGACATGAGGTCAATGCCTACGGAGGATGAGGCATCGAGCGACTAGCGTCGGAGGTGATGTGAGGGAGGTCGGGTGTGGACGACGCCGACGAGCGCACCGTGACGGAAGACGAGACGATGCTGGCCGAGCAGGCCACCGCGGATGAACCCGTCGAGACGGTGTCGGAGATCAGCTACGACGAGCAGCGGTACCCTGCGCGGCCGCGACGTCTGCGCCCGCGGGACCAGTTCCGCGGCGGTACGCTGCGACGGTTCCTCACGGACCCGCGCAACGCCAACGGCGGCAATCCCTCGTACGTCGAATGGCTCGTGCGTCAGTCGATGCTGAAGGACGCCGACGTTCTCAGCCGGCAGTTGTCTGGACAGCCCTCGATGTGGCGCAACCCCTACGCCCGCCCCGACGCACGACGCGCGATCGAGTCGACGGACGTGTGGTTCACGGCCTACCCCATCTCGCTCATCACCCGGCCGGGGGAGTCGTTCCTCGATGCGCTCGGCGACGAGGCGCTGTGGGAGGCGTTCGAGTGGGTGGGGATCAACGGCATCCACACCGGGCCGGTCAAGCGGGCCGGCGGTATCACGGGGTGGCAGGAGACTCCGAGCGTCGATGGTCACTTCGACCGCATCAGCACGCAGATCGACCCCGAGTTCGGCGACGAGAACGCCTTCCGCCGGGTGGCCGACGTGGCGGAGTCGCACGGCGGCAGCGTGATCGACGACATCGTCCCCGGTCACACCGGGAAGGGCGCCGACTTCCGCCTCGCGGAGATGGCGTACAAGGACTACCCCGGGATCTATCACATGGTCGAGATCCCCCGGGAGGACTGGGACCTACTGCCCGAGGTGCCCGCCGGGCGCGATTCGGTCAATCTCGACGCCGAGACCGAACGCGAGCTCAGCGCCGCCGGCTACATCATCGGCGAACTGCAGCGCGTCATCTTCTACACCCCCGGTGTGAAGGAGACGAACTGGAGCGCGACCGCGCCCGTCGTGGGTGTGGACGGTCTCGAGCGTCGCTGGGTCTACCTGCACTACTTCAAAGAGGGGCAGCCCTCGATCAACTGGCTGGACCCGACCTTCGCGGGGATGCGCCTCGTGATCGGCGACGCCCTGCACTCGCTCGGTGATCTCGGCACGAGCGCCTTGCGTCTGGATGCCAACGGCTTCCTCGGCGTAGAGAAGAGCGCGGAGGGGCTGCCGGCGTGGTCGGAGGGCCACCCGCTCTCGCACGCGGCGAACCACATCATCGCGGGCATGGTGCGCAAGGTCGGGGGCTTCACCTTCCAGGAGCTCAACCTCACGATGGAGGACATCCGCGACACCGGCGCGGTCGGTGCCGACCTGTCGTACGACTTCGTCACCCGCCCGGGGTACCATCACGCGCTGGCCACGGCCAACACCGAGTTCCTGCGCCTCGCACTCACCACGGCCCTCGAGACGGGGGTCGAGCCCGTGCAGCTCGTCCACGGCATGCAGAACCACGACGAGCTCACCTACGAGCTCGTGCACTGGGCGACGACGCACCGCGACACCGTCTACCCGTTCCGGCACGGGGAGCACACCGGCGGGGAGATCGCGGAGATGGTCCGGGCAGACCTGACCGAGAAGCTGACGGTCGACGCCGACTACAACCTCGTCTTCACCCAGAACGGGATCGCCTGCACCTCGGCATCCCTCATCGCCGCGACGCAGGGCAAGGCGACGCTCGAGGACATCACGGAGGCCGACGTCCCCGCGATCCGCGACGCGCATCTGCTGCTGGCCAAGTACAACTCGTGGCAGCCGGGCGTCTTCGCGCTTTCGGGGTGGGACCTCACCGGTTCGCTCACCCTGCCCGCCGACGACGTGCGCCACCTCATCTCCTCCGGCGACACCCGTTGGATCGAGCGGGGGGCGCACGACCTGCTGGACGTCGCTCCCGAGGCGGCGTCGTCGGTCTCGGGCGTCCCGCGGGCGCGTTCGCTCTACGGCTCGCTCGGCGACCAGCAGAAGGACCCGGAGTCGTTCCTGGCGGGACTGCGCGACGTCCTGGCCATCCGCAGCGAGCACGGGATCGCCGTGTCCTCGCAGGTCGACATCCCGCAGGTCGGCCACCCCAGCATGCTCGTCATGGTTCACCGCCTCGACGGGGGCGACCGGCGTGCCGAGAACGCCCCTCTGCAGATCACGGTGCTGAACTTCTCGGGCGAGACCATCGAGGGCACGGTGCGCTCCGAATGGCTCGTGCCGCAGAGCACCGCGGTGGATGCCGCCAGCGGCGACGTCGTCGGACGCGTCGACGAGCTGCAGAGCTTCTCGCTCGAGCTCGGGCCCTACGCGGGTCTGTTCCTGCTGCTGGAGGCGCCCGACACGGACGAGTGAGGCGATGTCGGAGGTCGGGCGTAGCGTGAGCGCATGCCCGACCCCGACTGCCTCGTCCCCGGTTGCACCGGTGGCGTCGAGGCCGAAGCTCCAGTGAGCCTGTGCGCCTGGCACGCGGCCGTGACCGCCGAGTGGAGCACGGCGGCGTCGGGCATCACCGACGTGCTGCCGGTGCCGTGCCGCCTGTGCGGCTCGCGGCTCGGCGTGCGCTGGCCCAGCGGGTGGCTGTGCGCCGTGTGCGAGTGGCGGCACGGCGACCCCGTCGATGACGAACTTCCGCCACCCCGGGTCGACGTCGTCTACTACCTCCGCTTCGATGACCGCATCAAGATCGGGACGACGGCCCGCCCGCGCCAGCGTCTCGCGGCGATCTGGCACGACGAGCTGCTGGCGTTCGAGCCCGGCGATCGCCTCGTCGAACGTCGCCGGCACGAGTCGTTCGCCGAGGAACGGTACGGGCGGACCGAGTGGTTCCGCCGATCTCCGGCGCTCGACGCCCATGTGGCCGCCCTCTCCGCGGGGGTGGACGACCCCTGGGCGCGGTACGCCCGCTGGACGAGCGAGGCCATCGCGCGGCGGGGGTGAGTCCCGGGCGTCTCCACCGCTGAGGTCGGGGAGTCGGACGAGCGGCGTGCGGCGGCGGGTGATCTCGACGCCGGACGGCGACTTCGTGCGCGGCTCGCGGAGCGGCCATTGTCAGCGCCGACGCTGTACGCAAGCCCCGGCGTCTTCCGAGACACCGTATCTATGGTGGGCGCACACCGACACGGGAGGCACACGATGGGATTCCTCGATCGACTGTTCGGCTCCGCCGACGATGCGTCGAAGCGCCCTGCCGAGACCGCGGCGCCACGGGGCGCGGCGAGCGAGAGGCGAGCAGCAGACGGGAGCTACGCGCCGCCGCCGCCTGCGGGCGCCGCGGAAGCGGCATCCGGCACCGGCGACGACCAGCGCGCCGTCGAGCGCTACCGCTATCTCCTGCGGACGGCGCCCCCGGAGACCGTTGAGCAGGTGCACGCCGAGGCGTTCGGCAAGCTCACCCCGCCGCAGCGGCAGCAGGTCCTGCAGGAGATCTCGGCGGGCGTGGACCCCGCGGAACGACCGCGCAGCGACGACCCGTCGTCTCTCGCACGCGCCGCCACGCGCGCCGAGTACGCGCAGCCCGGCTTCATGGAGCGCACGTTCGGCGGGAGGTCGTTCTCGGGCGGGCCGGGCTTCGGCTCCATGCTCGGCGCGTCGATGCTCGGCACCATCGGCGGATACGTCGTCGGATCGGCGCTCGTCGGCGCCCTCTTCGACCCCGGCTACGACGCCGGCTACGCCGACGGGGCCGCCGCAGACGAGGGCGGCGCCGCCGCCGACGGGGGAGCGGCAGACGCCGGAGCGGTGGATCCCGGTGCAGGCGACGTGGGTGCCGACTTCGGTGGGGACTTCGGCGGCGACTTCGGGTTCTGACCCGGCGGTCGTCGGCCTCTCGCGACGCGGGTGCGGCTCCGGGACACGGGATACGAGGCCGCGTTTCCCGCGTCGCCCCGCGCGATGGCCGACGGCGCGCACCGGAGCCTGCCGATCGACCGGCGTGCCGCCGCCGCGCGCCGGTGGCGACGCCCGTCGAGCCGCTATGGTCGAGGCCATGGCGCTTCCCGTCCCGAGTGAGCGTCTCGGGCTGCGGCGCAGCATCGTGGCGAATCAGATGCTCCTCACCGCAGCGACCCTCATCGGCGTGACCGTCTCGGTCCTCACCCGGCAGGTCATCGACGGCGCGGTGTTCTTCGCCGGTGCCGCGGTCATCTTCGCCGGCGTCGTCGCGGCGATGCTGGCCCCCTGGGAACGGCTTCCGCGCTGGATGATGGGTGCCCTGCCCATCGCCGACGTGCTGGCGATCGCGCTGCTGCGCGAGGCGGCGCCGCTGGCCGGCCTCGGGCTGCTGTGGGCGTTCCCGGCGATCTGGGTCGGCATGGTCTTCGGGGTGCGCGGCGTCGTCTCGATCAGCGTGGTGGTCACGGCGGTGATGATCCACCAGGCGCTCGTTGTCGACGGACAGCGCTTCACCTCGGCGACGCTCGTGCTGCCGTTCGTCATCGCGGCGCTGTCGTCCATGTCACACTTCACCGCCCGCCGCGCGCAGGCCCAACGCGAACTGCTCGAGAAGCAGTCGGCCGAGCTGCGTCGCGCCGTCGACCGTGCGCGGCGGCAGGAGGACCTCGTCACGGAAGTCCTGGATGCCGTCGACTTCGGCGTGACGCGCGTGACGCCATCGGGCGACTTCACCGTCACGAACGCCGCCCACGCGCTGCTGCTGAACACCACCGACGCGTTCGGCCGCGAGGTGGCGGTGTTCTCCGCCGACGGGTCGACGATCATCGCACCCGAGGCCTCGCCGCTGGCCCGTGCCCGCGCGGGGGAGGTGTTCGAGGGTGAACTGGTCTGGTACGGCTCCCCGGGGGAGGACCGTCGCGCCCTCAGCATCACCTCGCGACGTCTGCCCGCGAGCGACATCGGCGAGGCCGGCGGCGTCGTCGTGTCTCGCGACGTCACCGTCGAGGAGCAGGCGCGTCGCGCCCGTGAGGATCTCGTCGCGAGCGTCTCGCACGAGCTGCGCACGCCCCTCACCTCGATCATCGGCTACCTCGACCTGGCGCTGGACGACCCCTCGATCACGGGTCCGGTCCGCGACCGCCTGACCGTCGCCGAGCGCAACGCCTCGCGGCTGCTCGAACTGGTGGCCGACATCCTCGCGATGTCGACGACTTCGCGGGAGGGGGTCGGCGTCGACCTCGACCTGCGTGCCACCGATCTCTCCGCCGTCGTCCGCGCCGCGGCGGAGTCCATCGCTCCGCGCGCCGAGGACCACGGCATCCGGGTCTCGGTCGTCGGCGAAGCCGAGGCCCTCGCCGTCGTCGACGCGCGGCGCGTGCGCCAGGTGGTCGACAACCTGCTGTCGAACGCGGTGAAGTACATCCCGCGTGGGGGAGCGGTCGAGGTGGCCGTCGTGTGCGACGTCCGCTCGGTCGCGATCGTCGTCTCGGACGACGGGCCGGGGATCGGCCCGGGCGAGCAGGCCCGTTTGTTCGAACGCTTCTTCCGCGGCGACGCGGTGCGCAACTCCTCCACCCACGGCAGCGGCCTGGGGCTGGCGATCAGCCGGGACCTCGTTCGCGCCCACGGCGGCGAGATCACCGTGCGCACCGCGCCCGGCGAGGGCGCCGTTTTCACCGTGCGGCTTCCGCGCGATTCCCGGGAGGGCCTGTGATCCTGGATGTCCTGACCCTGCAGGTCGTCGCCGCGCTCGTGATCGTCGTCTCGGCGACGATGTACCTGCTCGACACCATCATGCTCAAGGACGGCCCGTCCGGGCGGCTGTGGGCCAGCGCCTACCTGGCGGGCACGTTCTCCGCGCTCTGCTACCTCGCGTGGATGCTCACGTCGGGCGCCTTCGTCGCGGTCGCCGTCGGCAATGGCGCCTTCGTCGCCGCCACGGGTTTCATCTGGCTGGGCAGCGTCGCGTACAACGGTCGACCGACACGGGTCCCGTCGCTCGTGATGGCGGGCGCGGTCGCCCTCGTCGTGGTCTCCGCTCTCGCCGCGGGCCCCGACGGCGGCGACTGGGCGGGGGCGGTCCCCTTCTTCCTCGGCAACGCCCTCTTCGCCGTGCTCGGCGCGATCGAGACCCGCCGCGGGCCGATCGGCCGGCGCTGGAGCGCCGGGGGCCTCGCGGCCATCCTGGCCGTCGAAGCGGTGTGGTTCGTCAGCCGCACGGTCGTCTTCGTCTCGATCGGACCCGACAGCGAGCTGTTCCGGTCCGCCTTCGACACCCGGGTGTCGGGGCTGCTGACCATCACGCTCGTCATCGCCGCGATCGTGGTCACCTCGGTCCTGCGCACGAACGACTCGGCGATGCGCGGCATCTCCGAGACCCGCGAGCTGTCGGTGGATGCCGACGGCGTCCTGTTGCGCGAGTCGTTCGACGTGACGTTGGCCAGCGTCGCCCCGCGTGCGGAGTCCGCGGGAGAGGGCCTGTGCGTCCTGTGCGTCCGCATCGACGATCTGAAGCGCATCGCGGTCGCCTTCGGCCCCGACGACGCCGACGGGATCGCGCGCGAACTGCGGGCCTCGGTCCGCCGTCACGCTCCCACCCTGGCGTTGGTGGGAGAAGTGGATGCCACCGGCCTCGTCGTCGCGTTCACCACCACCCCCACCACCGACGTGCGTCGCGCCGCGCGTGTGCTTCGCGAGCGGGTGGTGCGCGATCTCTCCCGGCTGGGGGCGGCGGTCGTCCCCGTGGTCGGGGTGGGGATGGCCCTGGCGACCGACCACGGCTACGCTCCCGATGCCCTGGTCCGGAGGGCGGAGGAGGCTGCGGCTCAAGCCGCCCGCAGCGGTGAGGACGCCCTCGGGCCGGTGTGAAGCCGATGCCGGGGGCGGGCTCGGAGGGTCAGGGGCGCGCTCGGATCGGAGGCGGTACCGGCGGTGGTGTCCCCGCGAGATCCTCGACACGCTGACGGAGCTCGCGCGGACGGAAGGGTTTGGTGAGGTAATCGTCGGCACCGGCTTCGCGGCCGGCGCGCCGTTCGGGCTCATCGGCCCGCGCGCTCACCATGAGGATGCGCGTCGGACTGAACGCGCGGATGCGCCGAGCGGTCTCGAAGCCGTCGATGCCGGGCATGCTGACATCGAGGGTGGTGACGGCCGGGTCGTGTCGGCGCACGAGCTCGATGCCGTCGAGGCCGGTGGCAGCGGCGCGCACCGCGAATCCTGCGCCCTCGAGAATGGTGCACAGCAGCAGCCGGATGTCGAGGTCGTCCTCGATCACCACGATCGTGCGTGCGGGGGTCATGGCGGAGCTTCCGGGGAGCAGGGGGAACGATGTGCGCTTTCGAGGAATGCTAGAGGACGACCGGCCCCGACGTGCGGAGGCTCGGAGCGGCGGGGGATGTGGCATCCTCTTCGGGTGCCCCTCGTCGCGCTGACCGGTGGAATCGCCTCGGGCAAATCCACCATCGCATCCCTCCTCGCCGACCGCGGCGCGGTGATCGTCGACGCCGACGCCATCGTGCGCGAGGTCCAGGCGCCGGGGTCGCCGGTGCTCGCCGACATCGAGCGCGAGTTCGGTGCGGACGTGATCGCGGACGACGGCTCCCTCGACCGTCCCGCCCTCGGGGCGATGGTGTTCGGTCATCCCGAGCGGTTGGCGGCGTTGAACGCTCTCGTGCATCCGGCCGTTCGAGCGGAGTCGCAGCGGCGGTTCTCGGCGGCCTTCGACGACGACCCGGACGCCGTCGTCGTGTACGACGTGCCGCTCCTGGCGGAGGCGCGCGCCGGCGACGCCTGGGACACGGTGATCGTCGCCCATGCCCCCGCGGAGGTGCGCGTACGCCGACTGGTCGACAACCGCGGGTCGAGCGAGGCCGATGCCCGTGCGCGCGTCGGTTCGCAGGCCAGCGACGAAGAGCGCCTCGCCCTGGCCGACGTCGTGATCGACACCTCCTCGACGATGGATGCCACCCGCCGGCAGGTCGACGAGCTCTGGGCCCGGCTGATGTCGCGCGGCTGAGCTCCGCGGCGATCCGGGATCGTCGCTGACGGGCGCCCGCCCCGGTGCGTGCTGCTCGTGAGCCGGCGCGAGCGGCATGCTCGCGCACGGCGAACGCAAGCCGACCCCGATGTCGGAGGCCCCGCCTACGCTGGAATCATGCAGGCCACGCGTTCCGTCCGCCCCTTCGAGGTCGTCAGCGAATACTCTCCTTCCGGTGATCAGCCGCAGGCGATCGCCGAGCTCGCCGCGCGCATCAATGCGGGCGAGACCGATGTCGTGCTCCTGGGTGCGACCGGTACCGGGAAGTCGGCCACCACGGCGTGGCTGGTCGAGCAGGTGCAGCGACCCACGCTGGTGCTCGCGCACAACAAGACGCTGGCGGCCCAGCTGGCGAACGAGTTCCGCGAACTCATGCCGAACAACGCCGTCGAGTACTTCGTCTCGTACTACGACTACTACCAGCCCGAGGCGTACGTGCCGCAGACCGATACGTTCATCGAGAAAGACAGCTCGATCAACGCCGAGGTCGAGCGGCTCCGTCACTCCACGACCAACTCCCTGCTGTCGCGCCGCGACGTGGTGGTCGTCTCCACGGTCTCCTGCATCTACGGCCTCGGCGCGCCCGAAGAGTACCTGCGCGCCATGGTGGCGCTGCAGGTGGGGGAGCGCTATGACCGCGACGCCCTCATCCGCAAGTTCATCTCGATGCAGTACAACCGCAACGACGTCGACTTCTCCCGCGGCAACTTCCGCGTGCGCGGCGACACGATCGAGATCATCCCGGTGTACGAGGAGTATGCGATCCGTATCGAGATGTTCGGCGACGAGATCGAAGCGCTGTACCTCCTCCACCCGCTGACGGGCGATGTGATCGAGAAGATGGATTCCGTACCGATCTTCCCCGCGTCGCACTACGTTGCGGGCACCGAGACCGTGCAGCGCGCGATCGGCACGATCGAGCACGAGCTCGAAGAACGACTCAAAGAGTTCGAGATGCAGGGCAAGCTGCTCGAAGCGCAGCGGCTGCGTATGCGCACGACCTTCGACCTCGAGATGCTGCAACAGCTCGGCTTCTGCTCGGGGATCGAGAACTACTCGCGGCACATGGACGGCCGCATGCCGGGCGATCCGCCGCACACCCTCCTCGACTTCTTCCCCGACGATTTCCTCCTCGTCATCGACGAGTCCCACGTCACGGTGCCGCAGATCGGCGCGATGTACGAAGGAGACGCGTCCCGCAAGCGCACGCTCGTCGAGCACGGCTTCCGGCTGCCCAGCGCCATGGACAATCGTCCGCTCCGCTGGGACGAGTTCAAGGAGCGCGTCGGTCAGACCGTCTACCTGTCGGCGACCCCCGGCCGCTACGAGATGGGGATCGCCGACGGTGTCGTCGAGCAGATCATCCGACCGACCGGTCTCGTCGATCCCGAGATCATCGTGAAGCCCTCGAAGGGGCAGATCGACGACCTGCTCGAGGAGATCCGCGTGCGCGTCGAACGCGACGAGCGCGTGCTCGTGACCACGCTGACGAAGAAGATGGCGGAGGAGCTGACCGACTTCCTCGGCGAGCACGGGGTGCGCGTGCGCTACCTGCACTCCGACGTCGATACGCTCCGTCGCGTCGAGCTGCTCACCGAGCTGCGGGCGGGCGTCTACGACGTGCTCGTGGGCATCAACCTCCTCCGCGAGGGGCTCGACCTCCCCGAGGTGTCGCTGGTGGCCATCCTCGACGCCGACAAGGAGGGCTTCCTGCGAAGCGGTACGTCGCTCATCCAGACCATCGGCCGTGCGGCGCGAAACGTGTCGGGCCAGGTGCACATGTACGCCGACAAGATGACCGACTCGATGAACAACGCGATCGAAGAGACCGAGCGTCGTCGCGAGAAGCAGATCGCTTACAACAAGGAGAGGGGCATCGACCCGCAGCCGCTGCGGAAGAAGATCGCCGACATCACCGAGGTGCTCAACCGCGAGGCGTCCGACACCAAGAACTTGCTGGCGCGCAACGACAAGTCCGGCAAGGGCAAGTCGCCGACGCCCTCCCTGCGCCGTAGCGGGATCGCGGCAGAGGGAGCCGATCAGCTCGAGTCGACGATCGCCGACCTGACGCAGCAGATGCTGGCGGCGGCTGCCGAGCTGAAGTTCGAGCTCGCGGGTCGTCTGCGCGACGAGGTGCAGGACATGAAGAAGGAGCTGCGCGCCATGGAGCGCGCCGGTCACGCCTGACCCGCGGACGGGAGGGGGTGCCCCGGTGCCTTCCCCGAGGGCGACGACCGCCGAGGCGCGACGCGCTGCGTCATCGGGGGCGTCGTCCTCCGTCAGGGGCAGTGCAACAGCGGCTTCGGCCCCGACCGGTCGACGGTGTGCTCCGTCATGGCGTGACCGCACAGCGGGCACGGCCGGCCGGTGCGCACGGGTTCGGGCGTGGTCTCGTACGGGCCGACCGAGGCCGGGCCGGCGACGCGGATGAGTCGGGTGTTCAGGTACTGGTACCAGCCGCCGGCCTCGCGCACACGCTCGCGCAGCGGCGGGCGATCGGCATCCCTTCGTGTCATGATCATTAGTGTACTAACTGTTTGGTCGGAGGAGGTCTCATGGACGATCCGTTGAAGCTCGAGAACCAGGTGTGCTTCGCGCTGGTCACGGCTGCGCGCAACGTGGTGTCGATCTACCGGCCCGTCCTCGAGCCCCTCGGGCTCACGCACCCGCAATACCTCGTCATGCTCGCCCTCTGGGAGCAGTCGCCGCGTTCCCTCGGTGCCCTCGCCGCCGAACTCGCGATGGAGCCGGCGACCCTCTCGCCCCTCGTGAAGCGGCTCGAGGCCCAGGGGCGGGTGATGCGCTCCCGGCGCGCGGATGACGAACGCGTGCTCGACATCGCGCTCACGCCCGAGGGGCGCGAGCTGCGCGAGCGCGCTCTGGACGTGCCGACGCAGATCATGGCGAGGGTCGGCGTCGACGTGGACGCCCTGGTCGCCCTTCGCGACGGACTCGCGCCGTTCGCGGCGCGGCCCGCGGAGGCTCCGATCTCCTGACCACGGGGGAGCCGGACGGGCTCGACACGGCGGCGTTTCGCGGCAGGTCGTCGTCCAGGTGCGAGCAGCGAACTGTCGCACATCCGTGCGCTCCGGGCGAACCCGGGGCCGATGTCGGAGGGTCGACCTAGACTTAACAGGTGCCGATCGTTCCCGTCGTTTCCTCGTCTTCGCCCGCGAATACCGCCGCCTCCAGCGGCACGTTGAGTGTGCGCGGCGCGCGCGTCCACAACCTCAAGAACGTCGACCTCGACATCCCGCGCGACTCCCTCGTCGTGTTCACCGGGCTGTCCGGCTCGGGCAAGTCGAGCCTGGCGTTCGACACCATCTTCGCCGAGGGACAGCGCCGCTACGTCGAGTCGCTCAGTGCCTACGCGCGTCAGTTCCTCGGTCAGGTCGACCGACCGGACGTCGACTTCATCGAGGGGCTGAGCCCCGCCGTCTCGATCGATCAGAAGTCCACCAACCGCAACCCGCGTTCGACGGTCGGCACGATCACCGAGATCCACGACTATATGCGTCTGCTCTGGGCGCGCGTCGGCGTCCCGCACTGCCCCGACTGCGGCGCACGCATCCAGCGTCAGACGGTGCAGCAGATCGCCGACCAGCTCATGGAGCTGCCCGAGCGCACGCGTTACCAGATCGTCGCCCCGGTGGTCACGCAGAAGAAGGGCGAGTTCGTCGACCTCTTCAAAGAGCTGAGCGCCAAGGGCTACGCCCGCGCGGTCGTCGACGGCGAGCTCGTGCAGCTGGCCGAGCCTCCCGTCCTGAAGAAGAGCTACAAGCACGACATCGCGGTCGTGGTCGACCGACTCGTGGCATCCGGAGACAACCTCAGCCGCGTCACCGACTCGGTGGAGACGGCGATGGGACTCGCCGGCGGCATCATGCAGGTCAACTTCGTCGACGAAGAGGGCGACGACGCCTGGCAGTCGTTCTCCGAGAAGCTGGCGTGCCCGAACGGGCACCCGCTGCAGCTGACCGAGATCGAGCCGCGCACCTTCTCGTTCAACGCTCCCTTCGGTGCGTGCCCCGTCTGCTCCGGCCTCGGAACGCGGATGTCGGTCGACGTCGACCTCATGCTCGGCGACGAAGAACTCTCGATCCGCGACGGCGCGATCCTGCCGTGGACCACGCAGGGGAAGGGTCTCTTCCAGTACTACGAGCGTCTCCTCGAGGGACTCGCCCGCGACCTGGACTTCTCGCTCGACACGCCCTGGAAGGACCTCTCCAAAGACGTCCAGCAGGCGGTGCTGCGCGGCGAGAACTACAAGGTCACCGTCAAGTGGAAGAACCGTTACGGCCGCGAGATGCGGTACTCCTCGGGCTTCGAGGGCGTCGTGCCCTACATCGAGCGGCAGTACCTGCAGGCCGAGTCCGACACCCAGCGTCAGCGCTGGTCGGAGTACCTGCGCGAGGTCCCGTGCGCCGTGTGCGACGGCGACCGGCTCAAGCCCGAGGTGCTGTCGGTCCTCGTCGATGACACCTCGATCGCCGCGGCCTCGCGAATGAGCCTGGCCGACGCGCGCGAGTTCTTCTCGAAGCTCACCCTCACCGAGCGCGAGGCGACCATCGCCGCGGCGGTGCTCCGCGAGATCCGCGCGCGCCTCGACTTCCTGCTGCAGGTCGGGTTGAACTACCTCAGCCTCGGCCGCGCGGCCGGCACGCTCTCGGGCGGAGAAGCGCAGCGCATCCGTCTCGCGACGCAGATCGGGTCCGGCCTCACCGGGGTGCTCTACGTGCTCGACGAGCCGTCGATCGGTCTGCACCAGCGCGACAACCGCCGTCTCATCCAGACGCTCGAGACTCTGCGCGATCTCGGCAACACGTTGATCGTCGTCGAGCACGACGAAGAGACCATCCACGCCGCCGACTGGGTCGTCGACATCGGACCGCGCGCGGGCGTCGACGGCGGAAACGTCGTGCACTCCGGACCCCTCGCCGAGCTCCTCGACGACGAGCGCTCCCTCACGGGCGCGTATCTGTCGGGCCGGCGCGCGATCGAGGCGCCGAAGAAGCGTCGCAAGATCGACAAGAAGCGCCAGATCACGGTGGTCGGGGCGCGCGAGAACAACCTGCAGAACGTCACGGTCGACTTCCCCCTGGGCGTGCTCACCTCGGTCACCGGTGTGAGCGGTTCCGGCAAGTCGACGCTGGTGAACGGCATCCTCTACGAAGTCCTCGCCTCCAAGCTGAACGGCGCGCGCCGCGTGCCCGGCAAGCACACGCGCGTCACCGGTCTCGACAACCTCGACAAGGTCGTGCACGTCGACCAGGCGCCGATCGGCCGCACGCCCCGCTCGAACCCGGCGACCTACACCGGCGTCTTCGACCGCATCCGCAGCCTCTTCGCCGAGACCCCCGAAGCGAAGGTGCGCGGCTACCAGGCCGGCCGCTTCAGCTTCAACGTCAAGGGCGGACGCTGCGAGGCGTGCTCGGGCGACGGCACGTTGAAGATCGAGATGAACTTCCTGCCCGACGTCTACGTCGACTGCGAGGTCTGCCACGGCAAGCGCTACAACCGCGACACCCTGTCGGTGCACTACAAGGGCAAGAACATCGCCGAGGTCCTCGAGATGCCGATCTCCGAGGCGGCGGAGTTCTTCGAGCCGATCCAGGCCATCCACCGCTACCTCAAGACCCTCGTCGACGTGGGTCTCGGGTACGTGCGACTCGGCCAGTCGGCGACCACCCTCTCGGGTGGCGAGGCGCAGCGCGTCAAGCTCGCGACCGAGCTCCAGCGCCGCAGCAACGGTCGCTCGATCTACGTGCTCGACGAGCCCACGACGGGCCTGCACTTCGAAGACGTCTCGCTGCTGCTGAAGGTGCTCAACGGGCTGGTCGACAAGGGCAACACGGTCATCGTGATCGAGCACAACCTCGACGTCATCAAGAGCTCGGACTGGGTCATCGACCTCGGCCCCGAGGGCGGCGCCGGGGGTGGCACGATCGTGGCCACCGGCACTCCCGAGCAGGTCGCGAAGGTGGAGGACAGCCACACCGGTTCGTTCCTGGCGGAGCTCCTCGAGACGGGCCGCACCGGCACGCAGCGCAACATGTCCGAGACCGAGGTCGCCCGGGAGCCGGAGCTGGCCGGCCAACGGGCCTGAGCCATGGCCACTCGAGAACGACTGTCGCACCTCCCGTACCGCCCGAAGGCCGGCGAGATCCCGACCAACCCGGGCGTCTATCGCTTCCGCGACGCGGACGGGCGGGTGCTGTACGTCGGCAAGGCGAAGAACCTGCGGGCGCGGTTGTCGAACTACTTCGCGCCGCTGCACTCGCTGCACGAGCGCACGCGTCGCATGGTCACCACCGCGGCGAGCGTCGAGTGGACCGTCGTCCCCAGCGACGTCGATTCGCTGCAGCTGGAGTACATGTGGATCAAAGAGTTCGATCCACCTTTCAACGTGCGCTACAAGGACGACAAGTCCTACCCGTTCATGGCGATCACCCTCGCCGATGAAGCGCCCCGTGTCATCGTCACGCGCAATCCGAAGATCCGCGGGGCGAAGTACTTCGGGCCGTACCCCAAGGTGTGGGCGGTGCACGACACGGTCGACCTGATGATCAAGGTCTTCCCGATCCGTACGTGCAGCGACTCGTCGTACAAGAAGGCGATGGCGTCGGGCCGGCCGTGCTTCCCGGGCCAGATCGGGCGCTGCGGGGGCCCTTGCTCGATGAAGGTGACGATCGAGGAGCACCGCGCGATCGTCAACGATTTCGTCTCCTTCATGTCGGGCGGCGACAAGCGCTTCGCGAAAGAACTGACGTCGCGCATGAAAGAGGCGTCGGCGGCGATGGACTACGAGTCGGCGGCGCACTACCGCGACCGGCTGCAGGCCATCGACGCGGTCCTCGGCAAGAGCGCGCTCGTGCTCGCCTCCGACACGGATGCCGATCTCTTCGGCATCGCGGAAGACGAGCTCGCCGCGACGGTGCAGCACTTCGTCGTGCGCGGCGGACGCGTTCGCGGTGTGCGCGCGACCACGATCGAGAAGGAGATCGACATCTCGGGCGCCGACCTCGTTGATCAGGTGCTCCAGCGCACCTACGGCGACGCGGACGCCGGCGACATCCCGCGCCAGGTGCTCGTGCCCGAGCTCCCCGACGACGCCGAGCAGCTGGAGGACTGGCTGCGCGAACGCCGCGGACGTCCGGTGACCCTGCAGGTCGCCCAGCGCGGACGCAAGGCAGACCTGCTCAAGACCGCGACGCTCAACGCGCAGCAGGCGCTCATGCTGCACAAGACCCGCCGCACCAGCGACTACGTCGCCCGATCGCAAGCGCTCACCGATCTGCAGGAGGCGCTCGGCATGACCGAGGCCCCGCTGCGCATCGAGTGCTTCGACATCTCCCACCTGGCGGGCACCAACGTCGTGGCATCCATGGTCGTCTTCGAAGACGGCCTGCCCCGCAAAGACCAGTACCGCTCGTTCGGCGTGGCCGAGACGACCGACGACACCGACTCGATGTACCAGGTGCTCACGCGGCGACTGGCCTACCTCGACCGGCCCGACGAGATCGAGCCCGAGACGATCGACGGCGCGATCGTGGCGGCTCCCGATTCCGACGAGGTCACGGCCGACGGCGACGTCGTGACGGCCCGCAAGCGCCCGCGGTTCGCCTACCGCCCTCAGCTGCTCGTGGTCGACGGCGGTCAGCCCCAGGTGGCGGCGGCCGCGCGCGCCCTCGCCGACGCCGGTCACGAGGAGATCGCGCTGTGCGGCATCGCGAAGCGCCTCGAGGAAGTATGGCTGCCGGGGGAGGAGTACCCGGTGATCCTGCCGCGCACCTCGGAGGCGCTGTATCTGCTGCAGCGTCTGCGCGACGAGGCGCACCGCTTCGCGATCGTGCATCAGCGCAAACGCCGCAAGCGCGACATCACGAGCGTGCTCGCCGAGGTGCCCGGTCTGGGCGACGCGCGCATCAAGGCGCTGCTGCGCCACTTCGGCTCGGTCGCCGCGCTGAAACAGGCGACGCCCGACGAGATCATGTCTCTGCCGGGCATCGGTCCCGCCCTCGCCGAGGCCATCCACTCCCATCTCGCTCGCTAGGCTGGGAAGGACGACGGGAGGCGATCATCATGGAGCCGGCACGAGACGAGCCAGGTGAGGTGCTGATCGTCACGGGCATGTCCGGGGCCGGTCGCTCGACCGTCGCCAACGCGCTCGAAGACCTCGACTGGTACGTCGTCGACAACCTCCCGCCGCGCATGCTGCGACCGCTGCTCGAGCTCACCGAGCTGGCCGGCGGTGCGGTGCCGCGCGTCGCGGTCGTGGTCGACGTCCGCGGTCGCACGCTGTTCGGCGACCTCCCCGAGGCGATGCGCACGCTCCAGGCCGGCCGGCAGGTGCGCACGGTGTTCCTGGATGCCGCCGACGCGGTGCTCGTGCGCCGGTTCGAGGCCGTGCGGCGCCCGCACCCCCTGCAGGGCGACGGCACGATCGTCGACGGCATCCGGCGCGAGCGGGAGCGACTCGCGCCCGTGCGCGAGGCCGCCGACGTCGTCATCGACACCTCCGCCCTGAACGTCCATCAGCTCTCGCTGCGCACCGTCGAGCTGTTCGGCGAGGAGGGCGCCGCCCGCCATACCGTGACGTTGATGAGCTTCGGCTTCAAGTACGGGCTCCCGCCGGACGTCGACCTCGTCGCCGACATGCGTTTCCTCCCGAACCCCTTCTGGGACGAGGGTCTCCGCCCGCTCACCGGTGAGAACCCGGAGGTGCGGGAATACGTGCTGGGCCAGCAGGGCGCGTCGGAGTTCCTGGCCGCCTACGCGGCCGCGCTGCGGCCCGTGCTCGAGGGGTACCAGCGCGAGAACAAGCGCCATTCCGTCGTGGCCGTGGGCTGCACGGGCGGCAAGCACCGATCGGTCGTGATGGCCCGCGAGCTCGCTGCACGTCTTGCCGATGTTCCGGGAGTGGCCGTCCGGGTGGCTCACCGCGACCTCGGTCGCGAGTAGGCTGGACCGTCGCCCCCGCCGCCCCCCCATCCGAGGAGAACCGTGCCGCTGACCGCCGATGTGAAGGCCGAGCTCATCACCGTCCGCGACCCCCGCCCCACGGCGCGGGTCGCCGAGCTCACCGCCCTCCTGCGTTTCTCCGGCGGTCTGCACTCCATCGCCAACCGCGTCGCCGTCGAGGCCGAGCTGGACTCCGACATCCTCGCCCGTCGGGTCGCCCGCGATCTCGTCGAGCTCTACGGCGTGCGCCCCGAGCTGCACCACGTGCAGGGCTCCGGTGGCCGCACCGGCGGCCACTTCGCCGTCCGCGTCATCGAGGCGGGCGAGACGCTCGCCCGACAGACCGGTCTGCTCGACCAGCGCCGCCGGCCCGTGCGGGGTCTGCCGAACAAGCTCACCACCGGCTCGCGCCCCGACCTGAGCGCGATCTGGCGCGGGGCGTTCCTCGCGAGCGGTTCGCTCAGCGACCCGGGCCGTTCGGCTGCCCTCGAAATCTCCTGCCCCTCGTCCGAGGCCGCCATGGCGCTCGTCGGCGCCGGGCACCGCATCGGCATCCCGGCCAAGGCGCGAGAGGTCCGCGGCGTGCCCCGTGTCGTCGTGCGCGACGGCGAGGCGATCCGCGGTGCCCTGTACGAGATGGGCGCGCGCCGCACGGCGGGCGAGTGGGACCAGATGCGTCAGCGCCGCGAGGTGCGGGCCGGGGTCAACCGCCTGGTCAACTTCGACGACGCCAATCTGCGCCGCTCGGCCCAGGCCGCCGTCGCCGCGTGCGCCCGCGTCGAGCGCGCGCTCGAGATCCTCGGCGACGAGGTGCCCGCGCACCTGCAGCAGGCGGGGGAGCTGCGTCTGGCCCACCGCGATGCGAGCCTCGACGAGCTCGGCCATCACGCCGACCCGCCCCTCACCAAGGACGCCGTCGCCGGTCGCATCCGTCGTCTGCTCGCGATGGCCGACAAGAAGGCCGAGGCTGACGGCATCCCGGGCACCGAGGCCGCCGTGCCGGTCGGCGCCGACGACTGACGTCGCGGCATCCGTCGCCCGACGCGCCCGGGCCGTCTATCTTCCGTCATACCGGGAAGCAACCCCGGTGCGGTGTCGTTACCCCTCACTAGGATGAAGACGTCACCCTCGCTGCGCCGAGGTCTCGGTGCGGCGCCCGATTCGGAAGTAGAGAACATGGCGAAGTACACGCTGCCCGAACTGCCCTACGACTACTCGGCGCTGGAGCCGCACATCAGCGCCACCATCATGGAGCTGCACCACAGCAAGCACCACCAGACGTACGTCAACGGCGCCAACACCACTCTCGACCTGCTCGCCGAAGCGCGCGAGAAGGGCGATTTCGCCAACATCAACCGCCTGCAGAAAGACCTCGCGTTCAACCTCGGCGGTCACACGAACCACTCGATCTTCTGGACGAACCTCTCGCCCAACGGCGGCGACAAGCCCACCGGCGACCTCGAGTCGGCCATCGACGACCAGTTCGGCTCCTTCGACGCCTTCCGCGCGCAGTTCACCGCCGCCGCCCTCGGCGTGCAGGGCTCCGGCTGGGCGGGTCTGTTCTGGGACTCGATCGGTGAGAACCTCGTCATCCAGCAGTTCTTCGACCAGCAGGGTCAGATCGTGGCGGGCACCGTGCCGCTGCTGCTCCTCGACGTCTGGGAGCACGCGTACTACCTCGACTACAAGAACGTCCGCGCCGACTACGTGAAGGCGTTCTGGAACATCGCGAACTGGGCTGACGCCCAGGAGCGCTTCGCCGCCGCCCGCGAGAAGACCGCGGGTCTGCTGGTACTGTCGTAAACGGTGGCGGCGTCCCGGCGGGACACCCCGCCGGGACGCCGTTGTCCGCCAGCGAACACCGCAATCACGCGCTTCTCGCGCACAACTGATTCAGGAGATATTCCGTGACCGTCAAGATCGGAATCAACGGCTTCGGCCGTATCGGACGCAACTACCTCCGCGCGGCTCTCGCGCAGGGTGCCGACCTCGAAATCGTGGCGGTGAACGACCTCACCGACAACAAGACCCTCGCGCACCTGCTGAAGTACGACTCCGTGGGCGGCGTGCTGTCCGAGGACGTCTCGTACACCGAAGACTCCATCACCGTCGGCGACAAGACCATCAAGGTCTTCGAAGAGCGCGACCCCGCCAACCTCCCCTGGGGCGAGCTGGGCGTCGACATCGTCATCGAGTCCACCGGCCGCTTCACCAAGGCGGAAGACGCCAAGAAGCACGTCGCCGGCGGCGCCAAGAAGGTCCTCATCTCGGCTCCCGCCACGGGCGACGACGCCACGATCGTCATGGGCGTCAACGAAGAGACCTACAACCCCGAGACCGACGTCATCATCTCGAACGCCTCGTGCACCACGAACTGCCTCGCCCCGCTGGCGAAGGTCTTCAACGACGCCTTCGGCATCGAGCGCGGCTTCATGATGACGGCGCACGCCTACACCGCCGACCAGAACCTGCAGGACGGCCCGCACAGCGACCTGCGTCGTGCCCGCGGTGCGGCGATCAACATCGTCCCCGCCTCGACCGGTGCCGCCAAGGCCATCGGCCTGGTGCTCCCCGAGCTCAACGGCAAGCTCAGCGGCTCGTCGTACCGCGTTCCGGTCCCCACCGGCTCGATCGTCGACCTCACGATCGTCACGCCCACCGAGGGCCTGACCGTCGACCAGGTCAACGAGGTCTACAAGAAGGCCGCCGCCGAGGGTCGCCTCAACGGCATCCTGCAGTACACCGAGGACCCGATCGTCTCGAGCGACATCCAGGGCAACCCGCACTCCTCGATCTTCGACGCGGAGCTGACCAACGTCAGCGGCAACCTCGTCAAGGTCTCGTCGTGGTACGACAACGAGTGGGGCTACTCCAACCGCCTCGTCGACCTGACCGAGTACGTCGCCGAGCGCCTGTAACCCTTCATGGCTCTGCGCACCCTCGATTCGCTGGGGTCGCTCGCCGGCACGCGCGTCATCGTCCGTTGTGATCTCAACGTTCCCCTCAAGGACGGGATCATCACGGACGATGGCCGCGTGCGCGCGTCGCTGCCGACCCTCAACGCACTGATCAACGCCGGAGCGCGCGTGGTCGTGTGCTCGCACCTGGGCCGTCCCGACGGGGCGCCCGACCCGAAGTACTCGCTCGAGCCGGTCGCGCAGCGCCTGTCCGAGCTGCTCGGTCAGCCGGTCGCCTTCGCGCGCGACACGGTGGGCGAGTCGGCTCAGGATGCCGTGGCCTCGCTGGAGAACGGCGAGGTCGCCGTCATCGAGAACCTGCGCTTCAACGCGGGGGAGACCTCGAAGGACGAGTCCGAGCGCCAGGCCTTCGCGCGCGAGCTCGCCGGTCTCGGCGACGCTCTCGTCTCCGACGGCTTCGGCGTCGTGCACCGCAAGCAGGCGAGCGTCTACGACCTCGCTCAGCTGGTGCCGTCCGCCGCGGGTCTGCTCATCCAGAAGGAGCTCGAGGTCCTCGACCGTCTGACCGAGAACCCGGAGCGTCCGTACACGGTCGTGCTCGGCGGATCGAAGGTCAGCGACAAGCTCGGCGTCATCGAGCACCTGCTGCCCCGCGTCGACAAGCTCCTCGTCGGTGGCGGCATGATGTTCACCTTCCTCGTCGCCGAGGGGCACAAGGTCGGCTCCAGCCTGTTGGAGCAGGATCAGATCGACACCGTGAAGGGCTACCTCGCCACGGCGAAGGAGCGCGGGGTCGAGATCGTCCTCCCCGTGGACGCGGTCGTCGCGGCGTCGTTCTCGGCGGACGCCGAGCACGTGGTCGCCGACGCGGACGCCCTGGAGGACACCGACTTCGGTGCGTCCGGACTGGGGCTCGACATCGGTCCCCGCACCGCCGAGATCTTCGCGGACGCCATCCGCGGCTCGCGGACCGTGTTCTGGAACGGCCCGATGGGCGTCTTCGAGATGAAGGCGTTCGAAGCCGGTACCAAGACCGTCGCCCAGGCGCTCACCGAGGTCGACGGCCTCAGTGTGGTCGGCGGCGGCGACTCCGCCGCGGCCGTGCGCCAGCTCGGTTTCGCGGACGACGCCTTCGGCCACATCTCCACGGGTGGCGGCGCGAGCCTGGAGTTCCTCGAAGGCAAGAAGCTCCCCGGACTGGAGGTCCTCGGATGGCAGTGACCAGAACCCCCCTCATCGCCGGCAACTGGAAGATGAACCTCGACCACCTGCAGGCGGTCGCGTTCGTCCAGAAGCTGCACTGGACGCTGAAGGAGGCCAAGCACGAGACCGGAAGCGTCGAGGTCGCGGTCTTCCCGCCGTTCACCGACCTGCGCACCGTCCAGACGCTGCTCGATGCCGACAAGATCGACTTCGCGCTCGGCGGCCAGGACCTGTCGGCCCACGACTCCGGCGCGTACACCGGTGAGATCTCGGGGCAGTTCCTGGCCAAGCTCGACGCCAAGTACGTGATCATCGGTCACTCGGAGCGTCGGCAGTTCCACCACGAGACCGACGAGATCATCGCGTCGAAGACCCAGGCGGCCCTCCGCCACGGTCTCGTCCCGGTCATCTGCGTCGGTGAGACCTCCGAAGACCTCGAGAAGTTCGGCGCGAGCGCCGTTCCCGCGGGTCAGCTCGAGGTCGCGCTCGAGGGCGTCTCGGCGGATGCCGACATCGTCGTCGCGTACGAGCCCGTGTGGGCCATCGGTTCCGGTCAGGCCGCGACGCCCGACCAGGCACAGGAGGTCTGCGCGAAGCTGCGTGCGGTCGTCGCCGACAAGCTCGGAGCCGACGCCGCCGCTCGGACGCGGGTGCTCTACGGCGGCTCGGTGAAGTCCGGCAACATCGCCGGCTTCATGCGCGAGCCCGATGTCGACGGCGCCCTGGTGGGCGGCGCGAGCCTCGTCGTCGACGAGTTCGCGGCGATCATCCGCTTCCAGAAGCACGTCGGCGTCTGACGCCTCCGGATGCCCGCGGCCGCCGAGACGCGGGCATCCGTGCGTCTGAGACGCGTCCCCGTATACTTGACGCTGGCGCGGCCGACTGGTCGCGCGCGAAAGGCTTTCGACAGTGCAGATTCTCGAGTTCGTCCTGCAGGTGCTCCTGGGCGTCACCAGCCTCCTGCTGACCCTGCTCATCCTGCTCCACAAGGGTCGTGGTGGCGGTCTGTCCGACATGTTCGGCGGCGGCATGAGCTCCGCCCTGGGGTCCTCGGGCCTCGCCGAGCGCAACCTCAACCGATTCACGATCGTGCTGGCGCTGGTGTGGTTCGTCACCATCGTCGGTCTCGGTCTGCTGACCAAGTTCGCGGAGATCTGACATGGCCACTGGCGGCAATGCCATCCGCGGCTCGCGCGTCGGCGCGGGCCCCATGGGCGAGCAGGACCACGGCTTCCACGCCGACCGCGTCGCGGTGTCGTACTGGGATGCGCTCGGCAACGAGACCGTGCGGTACTTCGCGGCGGGCATCCCCGACGACGAGATCCCCGAGACGATCGACTCCCCGCACTCCGGCCTCCCCGCCGGGCGCGACAAGAACAACCCGCCGGCGCTGGCCAAGGCCGAGCCGTACAAGACGCACCTGGCGTACGTGAAAGAGCGTCGCAGCGATGAGGAAGCGGCCTCGCTCCTCGACGACGCGCTTCAGCAGCTGCGCGAGCGGCGCGGACAGTAAGTCCCGCCGACATCGGACGCGACAGAGGGCCGGATGCCATGGCATCCGGCCCTCGTCGTCTCACCGCACGGGGGAGGTGGTGACGATGCGCGTCCACGGGCCGGGCGGGACGTCGGCGTCGTCGACGAAGGCCCAGTCGACGCGGTCGTCGTCGCCGTCGAGGTCCGCGAAACCGAGGCATCCGTTGAGGGCGGGTGAGACGTCCAGGCCTGCTCCGTTGTAGCGGGCGTTGGCGGGGCGGCGGTCGTCGGCGCCGAAAACGTACGCCGCGTCGCGGTACTCGCCGGGGCCGGCATCCTGGATCTGTCCGTAACAGACCCGGCCGTCCTTGTGCAGGACCACCCAGCGGTTCTTCATGAGGCTGACCGAGCGATCGTCGACGACGTCCGCGTAGGCGGGGTCACCCGCCCACGGCACGACGGTGCCGCGGGCGGCGAAGCCCTCGTCGTCATTGACGTCGTCGAAGGGGAGGTCGAGGTAGAACGGGTTCTCGAGCGGGGTCATG
Organism: Microbacterium sp. PRF11; assembly: GCF_031844085.1. Lineage (NCBI taxonomy): Bacteria > Bacillati > Actinomycetota > Actinomycetes > Micrococcales > Microbacteriaceae > Microbacterium > Microbacterium sp. PRF11. The sequence continues at coordinate 257,986 of NZ_JAUZUP010000005.1, read as the reverse complement.
CGCGTGGGGAAGTAGTCGTTCCCGGCGTCACGCTCCTCGGTGCGGCAGTCGTCGCCGTCGGCGATGCCGTCGCAGCCGCCGTAGGAGCCCAGCCAGTCGGAGTCGTAGGTGGAGATGCGCTGACTGCCGTCGGAGGCGTTCGGGTCGAAGACCTCGCCGACCCAGAAGGTCGTCGAGACGATCCCCGTGTGCCACGGGTAGCCCGTGTCGGGCCGGGGCGTCGGGGCCGGCGCGCAACCGGTCACGCCGACGGCGGCGACCACCGCGAGGGTGATCGCCGCCGACGGCGTCCGGCGGGTCGTCACGGGGCGACGTCGCTCTCGGTCGGATGGGCCACTTCGACCGGGCCCTGCGGGGTCGTCGTGACGGCCATCGGGGCGACGGTCTGCGTCGAGGCGTCCGCCGACGGCAGGGGCGGAGCGCCGCTGCTGTCGTACAGCTGCAGGTCGTCGGTGCGCAAAGTGCCGTTGCCGAAGATGTTCAGCGCGAAGCTGATCCCGTTGTAGCCGGTGGGAATGGCCGCCGTGGTCCAGTCCGCCTGGGTCCAGTCGGTGGCCGCGGCGAACCACGGGCTCGAGGTCCAGTACGACCAGCTCCCCGATGTGGAGCGCAGGTAGACGGCGAACTGCGTCGGGCCGCTGGAGCGATACCACTGCCGCAGCGTGTACGTCTTGCCGACGGTGACCGTGGGAGCGCACTGGCCGAGATCGAACTGGGGAAGCACCTTCGCGTCACCGTCGACGTAGTTCGACATCGTGATGCCGCTCGCGACGGAGCCGGTGTGCGCGGGAGAGCCATAGTCGAACACCGGGCTGTTGCCCCCATAGCCGCCGCGCATCCAGCAGGCCGGGCCCGCCTGTTCGAGACTCGGGTTCACGATGCCGTTCGTGGAGCCCGTGGGGGCAGGGACGGTCGGACCGCTGACCACCGGTTTGACGATGCCGCCGATCACGTCGCCGACGGTCTTGACGACGGTGCCCGCCGATTGCCGCGTCCGCAGCCAGGAGACGAATTGGGTGAACGTCGAGGTCGTGACCGCCAGCTCGCTGCAGGCGTTGTCGCAGACGTCGTGGAAGGTGTACTGCACCCACCCGCCGCCGTTCTTCTCGGCGTTGGTGACGCCGGCCTTGAGGTCGTCGAGGGTCCAGGTGTCGTCGACCTGGTCGAGCGCCTTCAGGGCGAACTTGTCCTCGGGGCGCGTGGGCGACTCGGCGTAGGCGCAGTCGGGGCACCCGAAGCGGCTGCGGATGTCGCCGAGCAGGCGCCCGCTGTTGTAGCCGCAGGCGGCGACGGCCTTCTCGACATCGGTCGTGCTGGAGGCGAAGGGGTAGGCGAAGCTGCGGACCGTGAAGCCCCACGAGGTGAGGTTGGCGCGGTCGGTGCAGATCTGCCGCTTCGCCTCGTCGACGCTCACCTGCGCGAGGTCGGGGTGGTTGACGGTGTGGCCGCCGATCTCGTGCCCGGCGTTCTTCAGGTTCGTCAGGTCGGCGCGCGTCATGTAGTTCGCCGCCCCGATGAAACCCGACGGGACGTAGAAGGTCGCCTTCATGCCGTTGGCCTTCAGGGCGGGCAGGGCGTTGAGCTGGTTGGCGTTGGCGTCGTCGAACGTGAGGCTCACGATCGTGCGGGTCGCGGCCTCCGCCGGGGTCGGGGAGAGCGCGACGAGCCCGCCGGCGCCGACCGCGACGCCGGCGAGCACCGCGAGAGCTTGTCTCCAGCGTCGGCCCGGGGCCGCGTGTCGTTGGGACATGGGGGAGTCCTTTCGGAGGGTGGCGGAAACGATCGGGACGGTCGGTGTCATGAGACCGTCACCGACTTGGCGAGGTTGCGGGGCTTGTCGACGTCGCGGTGCAGGCGCAGCGCCAGCTCCCGGGCGAACATCTGCAGCGGGACGACCGTCTCCAACGGTCCCCACGAGGGTCCCCTGCGCGGCAGGTGCAAGGGCAGTCCGCCGACACGCAGCACGCGTTCGCCGATGCGGACCACACGGCCGCCGCGGGCGGTGACCTCCGCGATGTCGACCTCGAGCCGCGGGTCGCCGTCGTCGATCACGAAGACGGGGGTGCCGGCATCCACCAGGGCGAGAGGACCGTGCTTCAACTCCCCGGCGGGCTGGTGCTCCGCCCATCGGTAGGACAGCTCCTTCAGCTTCAGCGCCCCCTCCGCGGCGTAGACGAGCCCGCCGCCTCGACCGAGGAACAGGAAACCCGACGCCCGGGAGAAGTCGCTCGCCAGCGCCGTCATGGTCGGGCGCCAGGTCTCGAGCGCCGCGGCGAGGGCGTCGGGCGTCGCGGTGAGCGCCCGCAGCTCCGAGGCGAAGAGGTTCGGGTCGACCCGTCCCGTCGTCGACAGTCCCGACAGGGCCACGCACACGCCCGTGAGCACCTGGGCGATGAAGGTCTTCGTCGCGGCGACACCGATCTCGGGGCCGGCGAGGCAGTCGATCACGGCGTCGGCGCGACGCGCGAGCGAGGAGGAGGCGTTGTTCGTCAGGGCGAGGACCGGTCCACCGTCGCGCGGCAGGCGCTCGAGAGCGCGCAGGATGTCGGCGGTCTCACCGGACTGGCTGATCGCGATCACGAGGGTGCGGGGCTCCCAGACCTCGTGCCCGGCCTCGCTGGCGATGAGGGACCGGGTGGGCATGGCCCCGAGGCGCCCGAACGCCCCGGCGATGGCCCGACCCGCGTTGAGCGACGTGCCGCACCCGAGGACGGCGACGTGGTCGATGCCGTCGAGCGGGGGCAGCCCCAGTCCGCGCCAGAGCCGTCCGTCACTGATGCCCGGCGCGAGGGCGTCGATCACGCGGCGCGCGACGGCGGGCTGCTCGTCGATCTCGTTGCCCATGTGGTCGCGGTGCCGGCCGGTGCTGGCCAGGAGTGCCGTCTGCGGCACCGGCCATCGCCCGCGCGGCCGGGAACTCCCGTCCGCGCGGTGCCAGCGGAGACCGTCGCCGTCGAGCTGGACGACGTCGTCGTCCTCGAGCACGCGGAAGTCGTCGATCATCGGCGCCACCGCCCCGACGTCGCTGGCGAGGTACATGCCGTCGCCGGCGTCGGCGTAGATGAGCGGCGAGCCGTGCGCCGTGCCGGCCAGCGCCCCCGATCGGGTGTCGAGCGCGACGATCGCCCACGACCCCTCGAGCGGGCGGACCGCCTCGGCGAGCGCGTCGCCCAGTCCGCGGCCCGGGCGCAGCGCCTGCTCGAGGAGGTGCACGATGACCTCGCTGTCGACCTCGGTGGCGAAGCGGTGTCCGGCGGCGAGCAGGTCGGCGCGCAGCACGTCGGCGTTCTCGATGATGCCGTTGTGCACGACGAAGAGCCGGCCGCTGCAGTCCTCGATCGGATGGGCGTTCTGCTCGGTCACGCCGCCGTGGGTGGCCCAGCGGGTGTGGCCGATCGCCGCGGTGGTGGCATCCATTCCCCTCGCCTCGAGGGGACCGGACAGCGACGCGACGCCGTCGACGGTGCGCACGTGCAGCGACGTGCCGTCGGCGCGGCGCGCGGCGATTCCGGCCGAGTCGTATCCCCGGTACTCGAGCCGCTCCAAGGCCACCCGGGCCCGACCGGCCGCCGCCGTCGGGCCGCGGTACGCGGTGATGCCGCACATCAGTTGACCCCCCGGAACGCGCCGGCCAGCGGCATCGCGTCGGAGCCGAGACGCTCGCGGGCGAGAAGGTCGGCGGCGACGCGCATGATGGTCGTCGTCAGGGGCGTGCGCGGTTCGTAACCGACGAGATCGCGCGCCTTGGTGTTGTCGGGCACGCGGCGACGCATATCCTCGAAGCCCGGCGCGTACGCCTGCTCGTACGGGACCAGCTCGATCTCGCTGCGACTGTCGAGGGTTCGGATGATCTCGCAGGCGAGGTCGAGGATGGAGATCTCGCGAGCGCCGCCGAGGTTGTAAGCCTGGCCGCGGGAGCGCGGATCCCGCTCGATGTCGACCATGGCGGGGACGACGTCGTCGACGGCGGAGAAGCACCGCGTCTGCAGGCCGTCGCCGAACACGGTGAGGGGTGCGCCCCGCAGGGCCTGCCCGACGAGGTTGGGCAGGACCATGCCGTAGCGGCCGGTCTGCCGCGGGCCGACCGTGTTGAACAGGCGGACGATCGACACCTCCAGCCCCTCCTGATCGTGGTAAGCCTTCGCGAAGGCTTCGTCGATGCCCTTCGCGCCGGCGTACGTCCAGCGCGAGAGCAGCGGGTCGCCGAGGATGCGGTCGCTGTCCTCGCGCAGACGGTCCGCGGTGTTCTTGCCGTACACCTCGCTGGTGGACACCAGCAGCACCGACGCCTGCTCTTCGATGGCGGCGGTGAGGACGTTCTCGGTCCCGTGGATGTTGATGCGCAGTCCGCGCAGGGGCTGCTCGACGATGAGCTTGACCCCGACCGCCGCCGCGAGATGGAACACGCGGTCGCAGGTGCGCATGGCCTGCGCCACGGTCTGCGGGTTGAGGATCGAGCCGTGGATCATCTCCAGGCGCGGGTGGTCGGCGACACCGGCGAGGTTGCGCGTCGATCCGGTGGAGAGGTCGTCGAGGACCACGACCTCGTCGCCGCGCTCCAGGAGGTATTCGACGAGGTGGCTGCCGACGAAACCTGCTCCGCCCGTGACGAGGGTCTTCATGCCGTGACCATGGCCCGGGTACACCGCGACCCCGCTCACAGCAGCACCCGTCCGGCGATGTCGGTGCTGCGGTAGGTGCCGTCGACGACGACCGCGTCGTCGTCGAGCCAGGCCAGATCGGCGTCGTGGTGACGGGTGTGCACGAGGACGACGTCCGGGTGGAAGGCGCCCGGGTCGGCGAGCGAATCGCGCTCGCGGCCGGAGTCGAGGTGGATGTGCGGCGCGTGGGTGTCGACGTACTGCACCTCGGCGCCGGTCTCGATGAGGAGGTCGATGATCTCCAGCGCGGGGGACTCCCGCAGATCGGCGACGTCGGGCTTGTAGGTCACGCCCACGACGAGGATGCGGGCGCCGAGCGTGCCCTTGCCCGCCCGACCGAGGACGTCGCGGATGCGCTCCACGACGCGCCGGGGTCGCGCTGCGATGCGCGTCATCGCCTCGGTGATCACACCGGCATCCACGTGCAGCGCCTTCAGCTGCCACAGCAGGTAATGCGGATCGCAGGGGATGCAGTGGCCGCCGACGCCCGGACCCGGGTAGAACGCCATGAAGCCGTACGGCTTCGTGCTCGCGGCCTCGATCACCTCGGTGACGGGGACGTCGAGCGCGCCGCAGATGTCGGCGAACTCGTTGGCCAGCGCGATGTTGACGGCGCGGAAGGTGTTCTCGAGCAGCTTCGTCATCTCGGCCGTGGCCAGGCTCGACACCCGATGCACGCGGGCGGCGTAGCGCGAGAGCAGCAGCGCCCCCTCCTCCTCGCACTGGGGGGTGGCTCCGCCGACGACGCGGGGGACGACCTCCTGGGCGAAGCCCACATTGCCGGGGTCGATGCGCTCGGCGCTGAAGGTGACGAACACGTCGCGGCCGATCTCGAAGCCCCGCTCGCGCAGGGGGTGCTCGACGAGGTCGTGCGTGCAGCCGACGTAGGTGGTGGAGGTGAGCATGACGAGCTGCCCGGGCCGGGCGGCGGCGACGACGGTGGCGCACGCCGCCCGGAGCGGGGCGAGGTCGGGGACCTGCTGGTGGTCCACGGGGGTGGGCACGCACACCACGATCGCGGCGGCGCGGCCGAGCTCCGTCACATCGCCGGTGAGGCGGAAGCCGGCGGGCGTGCGCAGGGCGGTGTCAAGGCGGACGCGGTCGGAGTCGATGAGGTCGGCGCCTCGGGCGGCGATCTCGCGCAGCCGTCGCGACGAGACGTCGAGCGCGAGGACGCGGGAACCGCTCGCGTGGTACGCCAGCGCCGTGGGAAGGCCGACGTAGCCGAGGCCGACGATCGCGACGTCGAAGTCGAACGTCGGACGGTCGGTGGTCGTCGGGGGGAACGGCGCGGCGATCACGTCGTCCCGGACATCGATTGTGGACATGGGTGTTCCTCCAGCTGCGGGGTCGGGGCGGCGCCGGCGATGGCGCCTGCGACTCTTCGGGTGGTGCGGGCGGGGACCGACCGGATCGGGTGCGGTGCGGATCCGGGGTTCACACTGGACGGCGCCGTCCGGGGCGGTCAAGGATGGCGCGACGATCGTGCGGGATGCCGCGAACCGCACGTCGAGTTGCGGTGAACCGCAACCGCAATTGCGGTTCCCGAGCGCATCGCGCGGTGTCGTGACGCGTACGGTCGTCGCGTGACTTCCGACCCGAACGCCGTCCTGAACCTGCTCGGCGTCCTCCTCGTCGCGGTGTGCACGGTGGGCCTGTCCACCCTCGTGTGGGGGGCGGCCGCCCTCGCCCGCCTCGCTGTCGAGGGCCGCCCGGGTGATGCCCTCCTGACGCCGTCGATGTACTACCGCGCCGACGAGGTCGCGGTGCTGATCGCGGCGCACGACGAGCAGCTCGTGATCGCCGACGCGGTGCACGCCGCTCGCCGTCTCGTCCCGGCGACGAACGTGTTCGTCGTCTCGGACGGTTCGAGCGACGACACCGCCGGCCGTGCGCGCGAGGCGGGGGCGCAGGCCTGGGATCTCGTCCCCAACCGTGGCAAGGCGGGGGCGATCCGCGCGGCACTGGAGCACTTCCGCATCCCGGAGCGCTTCCCGCTGCTGCTCCTGCTCGACGCCGATTCGCGTCCGAGGCCGGACTACCTGCGCACGGGACTGCCGCTGTTCACGGACGACACGGTGGTCGCCGTCGCGGGACGCGCCACGACCGCCCCGGACGCGCCGGACACGCCCCTCGGGCGCTTCCTCACGACGTATCGCGAGCGGACGTACGTCTGCACGCAGTACCTCCACAAGTTCGGTCAGGCCGCGCCCGCGGCCGACGCGGTCGCCATCGTGCCCGGCTTCGCGAGCCTGTACCGCACGGACATCCTCGACCGCATCGACATCGATGCGCCGGGGCTGTCGATCGAGGACTTCAACATGACCTTCGAGGTGCACGCGAAGGGTCTGGGGCGCATCGCCTTCCACCCCGAGTGCGCCATCGCCGAGACGCAGGATCCCGCGATCCTGCGCGACTACTCCTCGCAGATGCGGCGGTGGAGCCTGGGCTTCTGGCAGACGGTGCGCCGTCACCGTCTTCGTCCCGGGGTGTTCGCGGCGTCGGTGGGGGTGTTCGCGGTGGAGACGATCGTGTCGAGCCTCGTCCTGGCGGCGGTGCTCCCCGCTCTCGTGGTGTCGGGCCTGGCCGCCGCGGTGGCGGTGTCGGTGCCGGGCGAAGTCGCGCAGACGGCGCACGCGATCGCGACCGCCCTCCCGGTGGGGCCGCTGCTGCTCGGGTTCGTCCTGGTGGATGCCGTGATGACGGCGTTCGTGTGCGCGGTCGGCCGCATCCGCCCTCGCGCGTGGATGCTCCTGTTCCCGTTGATGCGGGTCTGGGACGCGCTGCTGTGCCTGCGCGCCTTGCGCGCGGCGCTCGGTCGCCCCTCGGACGGCCGGTGGAAGAGCCCCGACCGCCGGCGCGCGCTGTCGCCGGCGTAAGGCTCCGGGCGGGCGGACCGACGCCGCGGGCGGGAACGCGTCGCCGGGCGCGCCCCGGGGTCACGCTGTCGGCGCCCCGTGCAGCAACGCGACGAGGTGCACGCGCGAGGCGACCCCAAGCTTGCGGTAGATGCCGGTGAGACGCAGCTCAACCGTGCGCAGCGAGACGTAGAGCGCGGCGGCGATCTCGCGGTTGCGCAGGCCTTGGCCGACCAGGGCCACCACCTCCTGCTCCTGCGGGGTCAGCGTGCGTCCGCGCGGCGCCGGTCGCGCCGGGACGCGCGCGGGCGTTCGTTCGGCCGCGGGCAGGCAGCGCTCGCGAGAGGCGGCCAGGCGTCGGCGCTCGGCGGGGGCGTCGTCGGTACGGGTGACCGCCTCCGCCTCGCGGAACGCGGCCTCGCCGTCTGCGTCGCTGCGGCACACCGCCCGGGCGCGGGCGAGAGCCAGGGCGGTCCAGCGTCGGGGGTAGCGCTCCGCCGCCTCCTCGAAGCGCGTCAGCTCGCGTCGGGCCTCTGCGCGACGACCGCTCAACCACAGCGCCTCGACGAGATCGGCGTCGACGCGCAGCAGGGAGGGGTCGTTGTAGACGGCGGCGTCGCGGGCCGCCCGGAGATGGGCGATCGCGTCGTCGTAGCGTCCCTCGGCGAGGGCGAGACCGCCGTCGATCGTGTCGAACCAGGGCAGCAGGGTGGGCGTGCCCTCGCGGCGGCACAGTTCTCGGCCGCGGCGCACCAGGTCGTCCGCGCGTCCGTCGAGGGGGTCCAGCGCGGCCGCACCGGCGAAGAGCATCATCGTGGACGCGTCCGGCGTGCGCCCCGGCACCCGTTCGTGCTGCCATGCCGCCACGGCCTCGCGAGCGGCGACCGGGTCGCCGGCGCGCACCTCGGCAGCCAGCAGCAGCCACAGCAGGTAGTCGCGCCACAGGGGCGCCGGCCGTGGCGAGCAGTCGAGCATCGAGCGCACGCGGTGACGCACCTCGGCGTACTCCTCGCGCAGCAGGGCGAGGGCGACGATCATCACCCCTTCCTCGTTCGAGGTCGAGCATCCGGATGCCGCTTCCCCGACGCCCACGTCGATGGTCAGCGGCAGCACGGGGTCGACACCGAACTCCTCCACCAGCCGGGCCAGCAGTGCCGTCTCGCGACCCGCGACGCCCCGTTCGATCGCCAAGGAGACGGCATCCATCGTCCGGGGCAGATCCGCCCGGAGCAGGTGCTGCCGGCCGTTCTCGGCGAGCAGGCGCTCGAGGGAGCGCGGGTCGACGTCGTCGTGCTCGCGGAGGACCGAGTCGTCGACCACGTGGGCGACGGCGGCGACCGCGCGGAGGTTGCCCAGGGCGGCGCGGGCACGCACGACCGGCTCGGCGAGGACGCCCGCGCGGCGCAGGTAATGACGACCGAGGACGGGCTGGCACTGCAGCACGAGCGCCTCGCCCAGCTCCACGAGCAGACGACCCCGCTCTGCGACGCCGAGGTGGCCGGCGATGGCGCGTTCGGCGAACTCGACCGCGGCGAGGGGCTCGCCGTGGTCGGCCAGGTCGACCGCCGCGACGAGGAGTCGGCGACGGTCGCCGGTCGGGTCGAGGAAGCTGCGATGCCACTCGTAGGTGGCAGGGAACCGGGCCGCGTGATCGCCGGCTGCCCGTTCGTGCAGCCGGCGTCGTTCGTCGAGGCCGAGGGCCGCATGGCGGCGGAGCCGCAGCGCCGGGTCCGCGATGCGGGCCAGTTCGCCGTGCACCGCGACCAGCCCCGCGTCGATGAGTCCATCGATGTCGACGCCCAGCTCTGACGCGGTCGCCCGCAGCGGCTCGAAGCCGTAGACCGGACCGACCGACAGCAGGTCCAGCACGGCCCCGGCGCGCGCATCCGCGACCGCCTGGACGCTCCGCCGGCGCCGACCTGTGGCGTCGACGAGCCGCAGCGGGACGGGGAGCGGTTCGTCGCCCGCCGCCTCGGGCGCGGTCAGGCGCACTCGAGTGAGGATGCCCGGATCGCCCGCCGTCTCCTCGGCGACGATCTGCAGCACGGCGGGGACGGCGACCGGGCCGAGGACCGCGCGCGCCACCTCGACGGTCTCGTCGAAGTCGAGCCGGCCGACGCGCTCATGGATCATCCCGGCGAAATCGTGCCGTCCGTCGAGGGCGCCGACGGACGCCACCACGCTCAGCCCGGTGCCGCGCAGGCGACCGAAGACGTAGGACAGGACGGTGATGCTCGCGCTGTCCATCTCGTCGAGATCATCGATGACGAGCAGCTCCGGCTCGTCGACCACCAGGAGCAGCATCCGACGCAGCTCGTCGGCGAGCAGGTGCTCGGGCCAGTCGCGTCCGCGCGTCAGCACCGCGTCGATCGCGGCACCGCGCGCGGCTCCCAGACCCGCGGCCACCGCCGACAACCCCGACAACGGCCACAGTCGCTCGTTCGGGCTCGCCGATACCGCCACGGTGTCGTGGCGGCGTGCGATCTCCCGCAGCAACGCGGTCTTGCCGCTGCCCGGTTCCCCCACGAACAGGCACGCGGACACACTGCGCGACTCGATGACCCTCTCGGCGACCCCTATTTCACGAACACGACCAAGCAATGGCATCCGAACGCTCCCAACTGCGTCGGCGCCGGTGGTGGTCTCAACCCCCGCCGGACCCAGGATGCCCCCCAGTCGTACGGTAAGCCGCCGTCGTCCCCAGGGCAAGGGGGTACTTCCTGTGGCTTCCGCGGGAACGACGAAGGCCGGATGCCATCGGCATCCGGCCTTCGGAAGGGCGCTCAGTACTCGCGGTCGATGAGCTGCGGCGGAACCTGATCGGCGGCGACCTCGTCGACGAAGAACGCCGTGCGCCGCCGGCCCTTTGCTCCCGCCGCGGGGACGCTCTGGTAGCTCGCACCCGCGAGGGCGAGACCGAGGGCGGCCGCCTTGTCGGCCCCCGCGACGACCATCCACACGCGCTTGGAGGAGTTGATCACCGGTCGCGTCAACGACACGCGGTCGCTCGGCGGCTTGGGGGAGTTGCGCACCGGCACCGTGGCCCGGTCGGTCACCGAGATCTCCGGGCGGTCGGGGAACAGCGAGGCGATGTGCGCGTCGGGACCCACACCCAGGAAGCAGATGTCGAACGCCGGCCAGGGCCCCGTCTCGCTGCGGTCCGAGGGCGCGAACTGCGCCAACTCGTCGGCGTAGGCGATCGCTGCGGCATCGAGGTCGAGTCCGTCCTCGCTCGAGGCGACGGTGTGGATGTTCTCGGCCGGGATGTCGAGGTGGTCGAGCAGAGCCTCGCGGGCCTGCTTCTCGTTCCGGTCGTCGGAGTCGCGCGGCACAAACCGCTCGTCGCCGAACCAGAAGTGCACGAGCGACCAGTCGATCTGCGCGAGACGTTCGTCGCGCGCCGCCGTGCGCAGGACCGCGCCGCCCATCGTGCCGCCCGTGAGGCACACGTGCATGCGCTTGCCCTCGGCCACGCGCTTGACGATGCGGTTCACGAACCGCGTCGCGACGTACGCCGCGAGGGTGTCAGCATCCGGCTTGATGATGACCTGCTTGGCCGCGCCGTTGTCGGTCATGACGCGTCCTTCTCGCTCGCGGCGAGCAGGAGGTCGTGCCCCTCGGTGATCACGCGACCGTAGAGCAGGTCGGGGTCGAGGCGGCGCAGCTCCTCGGCGAGGCACTCGCGGAGGGTGCGACGCGGGAACGCCAGGTCGTGCGTGGGCTGACCCGGCTGGGTGAGCACCGCCACCCCCGCCTCGGGACGCTCGAGGAGCGTGTCGCCGCTGGCTCGCGTCAGGCGCACCGACTTGATGCCGCTGGTCCACTCGTCGGCGGGGAGGTACGCGTAGTCGACGTGGGCGTCGAGCTTCATGCCGAGCCAGGCCGCGAGCAGGGCCGTGGACGGCGAGTCGGATGCTCCGCGCACCTCGATGGCCGTGACCGGCTCGTACGGAGGCTGATCGAGCACCGCCGCGAGCTGCTCCCGCCAGCGGGTGACGCGGGTCCAGGCGAAGTCTGTGTCGCCGGGGGAGTAGTGCTCCCCGAGCTGCGCGACCCAGGCCGCAGGATCGGCCTGCGAGGAGGCATCGGTGATGCGACGCTGGGCGATGCGGCCGATGGCCGAGCGGGAGGGATCGGCCGGCGCGGTGGCCGGCCACCACGCCACGACCGGGGCGTCCGGCAGCAGCAGGCCGGTCACCAGGCTCTCGGCGTTGGAACCGGCGGCACCGTGGGCGCGCAGCACCACGACCTCGCTGGCGCCGGCGTCACCGCCGACGCGGATCTGCGCGTCGAGGCGCGGCTCTTCGTCCTCGTCGCCGAACAGTACCGCGATGACGCGCATCGGGTGCTCGCGGGACGCGTCGTTGGCGGCCTCGATGACCTCTTCCTCGGCCCCGTGATGGGTGACGATGATGAGCGTCAGCACGCGGCCGAGGGCGACGGCGCCGCCCTCTTCGCGAACGCTGACGAGCTTCTTCGAGATCGCGCTGACAGTGGTGTCGGGCAGGTCGATGATCACGGGCGCCTCCAGGTGCGGCCGTCGCGGGCGAGGAGTTCGTCGGCGGATGCCGGACCCCACGACCCGGGCGAGTACTGTTCGAGCGGACCGCCCTCGGCGGCCCAGAACTCCTCGATGGGGTCGAGGATCTTCCAGCTGAGCTCCACCTCTTCGTGACGGGGGAACAGCGGTGGGTCGCCCAGCAGCACGTCGAGGATGAGTCGCTCGTAGGCCTCGGGGCTCGCCTCGGTGAAGGCGTGGCCGTAGCCGAAGTCCATGGTGACGTCGCGCACCTGCGTGCCGTCGCCGGGGACCTTCGACCCGAAGCGGATCGTGACGCCCTCGTCGGGCTGCACGCGGATGACGAGCGCGTTCTGCCCGAGCTCCTGCGTCTGGCTCTGCGAGAACAGCTGCTGCGGAGCGCGCTTGAACACCACGGCGACCTCGGTGACCCGGCGTCCCAGACGCTTCCCGCTGCGGACGTAGAACGGCACGCCCGACCAGCGGCGCGTGTTGATCTCGAGCTTGATCGCCGCGTAGGTCTCGGTGACCGACTCGGGGTTCATGCCGTCTTCCTCGAGGAAGCCCAGCACCTCTTCGCCGCCCTGCCAGCCACCGGCGTACTGCCCGCGAGCGGTCGCCTCGGCGAGGTTCTCGGGCAGGCGGACCGCCGCAAGCACCTTCTCTTTCTCGGCGCGCAGATCGGCGGCGTTGAAGCTGATCGGCTCCTCCATCGCGGTGAGAGCGAGCAGCTGCAGCAGGTGGTTCTGGATGACGTCGCGTGCCGCGCCGATGCCGTCGTAGTAGCCGGCCCGGCCACCCACCCCGATGTCCTCCGCCATCGTGATCTGCACGTGGTCGACGTAGTTGCGGTTCCAGATCGGCTCGTACAGCTCGTTCGCGAAGCGCAACGCGAGGATGTTCTGCACGGTCTCTTTGCCGAGGTAGTGGTCGATGCGGAAGATCGAGTCGGCCGGGAAGGCGCTCTCGACGACCTCGTTCAGCTCGCGCGCCGAGGCGAGATCGTGCCCGAACGGCTTCTCGATGACGACGCGGCGCCATCCCTTGACGCCGTCGGACTCGTCCCCGACCAGCCCCGATGCCTTGAGCTGCGTCGTGACCAGTGGGAAGGCCTTCGGCGGGATCGACAGGTAGTAGGCGTGGTTGCCCATCGTGCCGCGCTCGGTGTCGAGCTTGTCGACGGTCTCGCGCAAGCGGAGGAACGCCTCGGGGTCGTCGAACTCCCCCTGCACGAAGCGGATGCCCTCGAGGAGCTCCTTCCAGGTCTCTTCGCGGAACTCGGTGCGCGCGTACTGCTTGACCGATTCGTAGACGACCTTCGCGAAGTCCTGGTCCTCCCAGTCGCGCCGGGCGAAGCCGACGAGCGCGAAGCCCGGGGGCAGCAGGCCGCGGTTGGCGAGGTCGTAGACCGCCGGCATGAGTTTCTTGCGCGAGAGGTCGCCGGTGACGCCGAAGATCACCAGGGCGCTGGGCCCGGCGATCCGGCTCAAACGGCGATCCTCGGGATCGCGCAACGGATTGTGACCCGGAGTGATCTCTACGACCATGCTTACTGCGCCGCCTCGAAGAGTGAGAGCACCTCGACCTGCGGGTCGGTCAGCGTCAGCGTGACGACGGGGCGGCCGTGGCCCTCCGCCAGTACGCTCGCGTCTCCCGCGGCCTGTGCCTGGATGAGTTGTCCGAACGTGAACGGTCGACCGGGGATCTCGAGGTCGACGTCGGTGCGTTCGAGGATCTGGAGGAACACGCCGGTGGCGGGACCTCCCTTGTGGTACTGACCGGTCGAGTGCAGGAACCGCGGTCCCCACCCGAAGGTCGCGGGCCGGCCGGAGTCGGCCGCGACCAGTTCGCGCAGTCCCGCGAGCTGGGCGAGGTCGAGCCGGTTCACGTAGGCCTGGATGCTGACGTACCCGTCGGAGGGGACGGTGCGCCACAGTGCCGCGAGCACGCCCGCGACCGTCCCGTCGGCCGCGAGGGCCGGATCGGACACACGGACCTCGACGCCCTCGGCGACGAACGCCGGGGCGGTGGGGGCGGGCTGCGCGTCGAGGAGACCGCGCGTTGCCTCCTTCGCCGACTCGACATCGGGCTGGTCGAAGGGGTCGATTCCCAGCAGTCGACCCGCGATCGCCGTGGCGTACTCCCACACGACGAACTGCGCGCCGAGCGAGCCGCTCACCAGCACCTCGCCGGTGTGTCGCTCGAAGAGGTGGAACGCGTCGGCGTCGTCGACGAACCGGACGACCTGCAGGTCACCGGGCTTCGTCTCGAGTTCGGGGGAGACGGGCAGCAGCACGACCGGGAGGATGCCGGTGCCCTGCTTGCCCGTGGACTCGGCGATGAGCTGCTCGATCCAGTCGGGCAGGCCGATCAGGTGCGTGCCGTCGGTGACGAGCCCGAGCTTGTCGCGGCGGTGATCGCCGCCGCCCGCGATCGCCGCCGCCAGAACGAGCGCCGGGTTCTCGGGGGAGTCGATCGCGACCTCGAGGAGCGTGGCGTCCGCCTCGTCGAGGAGGTCGTCGATGTCGACGCCGGCGAGCCCCGCCGGGACGAGGCCGAACGCGGTGAGCGCCGAGTACCGGCCGCCGACCGTGGGATCGGCGAGGAACACGCGGTAGCCGTCGGCACGGGCCGCGGCCTCGAGCGGGGAGCCCGGGTCGGTGACCACCACGATGCGCCCGGCCGGATCGATGCCGAGGTCGCGGTAGGCGGCCTCAAACGCGCGCTTGGCGGAGTCGGTCTCGATCGTCGACCCCGACTTGCTCGACACGACGAGCACAGTCTGCGCGAGACCACCCGACTCGGCGTCGCCGTCGATCGCGGCGAGCACCTGACCGGGGGCCGTGGAGTCGAGGATGACCAGCGGCACACCGGCCGACTGCGCGATGACCTCGGGCGCGAGCGAGGAACCGCCCATGCCCGCGAGCACGACGCGGGTCACGCCCTGCGCGACGAGTTCGTCGCGCAGGGCGGTGATCTCGGGCACGAGCGGGCGCGAGACGGACACCGCCCGCACCCACCCGAGCCGACGGGATGCCTCGTCTTCAGCGGCCGCGCCCCACAGGCTCGCGTCGCCGGCGGTGATGCCGGACGCCACGAGCGATCCGGTCAGCGCCGGGAGCTCGGCGTCGACGACCGACTTGACGTGGCCCGTGACCTTGACCGCGAAGCTCACTGCGCCGCCTGGGCGCTTCCGGCGTCGAGGGCGGTCTTGACGGTGTCCTGCAGCTCGTGCCACGAGGCGATGAACTTCTCGACGCCCTCGTCTTCGAGCGTCTGGGTCGCGTCGGCGACGTCCACGCCGACGGCGGCGAGACGGTCGAACACCTCGTGCGCCTCGGCGTACGCGCCGGTGACGGTGTCGCCGGTGATCTCGCCGTGGTCGAACGTGGCCTCGAGGGTCTTCTCGGGCATCGTGTTGACGGTGCCCGGAGCCACCAGCTCGGTCACGTAGAGCGTGTCGGGCAGGGCCGGGTCCTTGACGCCGGTCGAGGCCCACAGGGGACGCTGCACGGTGGCACCGGCATCCAGCAGCTCCTTCGCGCGCGGCTCGGCGAACTTCTTCTCGTACAGCTCGTACGCGAGGCGTGCGTTGGCGATGCCCGCCTTGCCCTTGAGGTCGGCGGCCTCGTCGGTGCCGATCGCGGCGAGGCGCTTGTCGATCTCGGTGTCGACGCGCGAGACGAAGAACGACGCCACCGACTGCAGGGTCGAGATGTCGTGGCCCGCGGCCTTCGCCTTCTCGACACCGGCGAGGTAGGCGTCGATGACCTCTTCGTAGCGCTCCAGGCTGAAGATGAGGGTGACGTTGACCGAGATGCCCGCACCGATGACCTCGGTGATGGCGGGCAGGCCCGCCTTCGTCGCGGGGATCTTGATGAGGACGTTCTTGCGGTCGACGCGGGCCGACAGGTCTTTCGCCTGAGCGACGGTGCCCTCGGTGTCGTGAGCGAGGTCGGGGGACACCTCGATCGAGACGCGGCCGTCGACGCCGTCGGTGGCCTCGAACACGGGGAGGAAGATGTCGCACGCGTCGCGCACGTCGTCGGTGGTGATCGAGAAGATCGCCTCATCGACGCTCGCGTCCTGCGCGGCGAGCTCCTTGACCTGATCCTCGTACGCCTCGCCCTTCGACAGGGCGCCGGCAAAGATGGTCGGGTTGGTCGTGACGCCCGAGACGTTGCGCTTCTCGATCAGCTCGGCGAGGTTGCCGGACTGGATGCGCTGACGCGACAGGTCGTCGAGCCAGATGCTGACGCCCTGAGCGGCGAGGTCTGCGGTGGGAGTGCTCATATCTCTGGTTCTCCTCGGGTTACTTCTTCGCCGCGGCGATGGTCTCGTGCGCGGCCGACACGACGGCTTCGGTGGTGATGCCGAACTTCTGGAACAGGGTCTTGTAGTCGGCGGACGCACCGAAGTGGTCGATCGCGACCGAACGGCCGGCGTCGCCGACGATCCCGGCCCAGCTGAGGGCGGAGCCGGCCTCGACCGACACGCGCGCCTTCACCGACGCCGGCAGCACCGACTCGCGGTAGGCCTCGTCCTGCTCGGCGAACCACTCCAGCGAGGGGGCCGACACGACGCGGGCGTGCACGCCCTCGGCGGCGAGCTTCTCGCGCGCCTCGACCGCGAGCTGCACCTCGGAGCCGGTGGCGATGAGGATGACGTCGGGCTCGCCGTTCGCCGCCTCGGCGAGAACGTACGCACCCTTGACGGCGCCTTCGGCCGACGCGAACTCGTCACCGGATGCCGCACCCTCGCCGCGGGCGAAGACGGGGATGTTCTGACGGGTCAGCGCGATACCGGCGGGACCGGCGGTGCGGCGCAGCAGCTCGAGCCAGACGACGCTGGTCTCGTTGGCGTCCGCGGGACGCACGAGGGCGAAGTTCGGGATGGCGCGCAGGGTCGCGAGCTGCTCGATCGGCTGGTGCGTGGGGCCGTCCTCGCCCAGCGCCACGGAGTCGTGCGTCCACACGAAGATCGTGGGGATGTTCATGAGCGCGGCCAGACGCACCGGCGGGCGCATGTAGTCGCTGAAGATGAGGAAGGTGCCGCCGAACGGGCGGGTGGGTCCGTGCAGGACGATGCCGTTGAGGATCGCGCCCATCGCGTGCTCGCGGATGCCGAAGTGCAGCACGCGGCCGTAGGGGTCGCCCGACCACTCGTGCGTCGACCACGACGAGGGGATGAAGGACTTGGCATCCTTGATCGTCGTCAGGTTGGACTCGGCGAGGTCGGCCGAACCGCCCCAGAGCTCGGGGAGCTCGGCGGCGAGGGCGTTGATGACCGTTCCGGAGGCGGCGCGGGTCGAGACGTCCTTGCCGGCCTCGAACGCGGGCAGGGCCTCGGCGATGTCGGCGGGCAGCTCGCGCGCCTGGAGGCGGTCCCACAGCTGCTTGCGCTCGGGGTGGGCCTCGGCCCACGCGTCGAACTTCTGCTGCCACTCGGCCTTCTCGGCCTCGCCGCGCTCGACGAGCTTGCGGGTGTGGGCGATGACGTCGTCGGCGACGGCGAAGTGCTGCTCGGGGTCGAAGCCGAGCACCTCCTTCGTGGCCTTCAGCTCGTCGGCGCCCAGGGCGGAGCCGTGGATCTTGCCGGAGTTCTGCTTGCCGGGCGACGGCCAGCCGATGATCGTCTTGAGGATGATGAGCGAGGGCTTGCTCGTTTCGCCCTTGGCCGCCTCGATCGCGGCGTGCAGCTCGGCGACGTCTTCGACGTACTCGCCGGTCTTCTTCCAGTCGACCGTCTGGACGTGCCAACCGTAGGACTCGTAGCGCTTCTGCACGTCCTCGGTGAAGGCGACGTTGGTGTCGTCCTCGATGGAGATCTGGTTGGAGTCGTAGATGGCGATGAGGTTGCCGAGCTCCTGGTGACCGGCCAGCGAGGAGGCCTCGCTGGTGACGCCTTCCTGAAGGTCGCCGTCGCCGGCGATGACGTAGACGTAGTGGTCGAACGGGCTCTCACCGGCGGGCGACTCGGGGTCGAACAGGCCGCGCTCGTAGCGGGCGGCGTACGCGAAGCCCACCGACGAGGCCAGACCCTGACCGAGCGGGCCGGTGGTGATCTCGACGCCGTCGGTGTGACCGTACTCGGGGTGGCCGGGGGTCAGCGAGCCCCACGTGCGCAGCGCCTCGAGGTCCTTCTTCTCGAGGCCGAAGCCGCCGAGGTAGAGCTGGACGTACTGGGTCAGCGAGGAGTGCCCCGCCGAGAGGATGAAGCGGTCGCGTCCGGGCCAGTGCGTGTCGGCCGGGTCGTGGCGGAGCACGCGCTGATAGAGCAGGTAGGCGGCGGGGGCCAGCGACATCGCCGTTCCGGGGTGGCCGTTGCCCACCTTCTCTACGGCGTCCGCCGCCAGAATGCGAGCGGTGTCCACCGCGCGCCGATCGATCTCATCCCATTCGAAGTCCGACAACACGGTGCCTTTCTCGATACTGCGCCCGGTTCACGGTCGACGTCCGCGCTCATCGCCGTAGGGGCGAGAGGGGGGTGGGGTGTCGGCGCGGGGCGCGCGTTCTTCGCCAGCATAGCGAGAACGGCCGACTCGATTGCCGTTCGTGACGGGGGTCGACAGTCGGCCGGTCGTGTGGTGGGCATGACGTAGAATCGGAGGGATATATACGCGCTACCCCGGGGGACGATGGACATCTCGACGACGTCGCACGTCATTGCGACGACCGATCGCCGCTCCGTCGGACGGACCCTTCGGGCCTACGTCGCTCTGACGAAGCCCCGTGTCCTCGAGCTGCTGCTGGTCACCACTGTTCCGGTGATGATCCTCGCTCAGGGCGGTCTTCCGAACCTGTGGCTCATCTTCGCCACCGTGATCGGCGGGTCGCTCAGCGCCGGTTCCGCCGCGGCGTTCAACATGTACCTCGATCGCGATATCGATGCGCACATGCAGCGCACCGAGAACCGTCCCCTCGTGACGGGTGAGGTGTCGCCGCGTGGTGCGCTGACCTTCGCCTGGACGCTCGCGGTGGTGTCGACGGTCTGGCTGCTGCTGTTCACCAACCCGCTCGCCGCCGGTCTGTCGGCGGCCGCGATCTTCTTCTACGTGGTCATCTACACGATGATCCTCAAGCGACGCACCGAGCAGAACATCGTGTGGGGCGGCATCGCGGGCTGCTTCCCGGTGCTGATCGGCTGGTCGGCGGTGACGGGCTCGCTCTCGTGGGCGCCGTTCATCCTGTTCGCCCTGGTGTTCCTGTGGACGCCGCCGCACTACTGGCCGCTGTCGATGAAGTATGCCGCCCAGTACGACGAGGTCGACGTGCCCATGCTCGGTGCGACGCGCAGCGGTTCGCAGGTGGGCCTGCAGGTCATCCTCTACGCGTGGGCCACGGTGGCGTGCTCGTTGCTGCTCATCCCGGTGGCATCCATGGGGCTGGTCTACTCGGTATCGGCGCTGGTGTTCGGCGGCTGGTTCATCTACGAGTCGCACCGTCTCTACAGCCGTGCCGTGCGCGGCGGTGAGCCCCGTCCGATGCGCGTGTTCCACGCCTCGATCACGTACCTCACGCTGCTGTTCGTCGCGATCGCGGTCGACCCGCTGCTGCCGTTCTGACCGATGTCAGAAAGCGCCCGTCCCGGTCTCGGGGTGGGCGCTTTCTCGTTCCGGATGTCGGCTCCCGGCTTGTCCCAGCGAGCCGGCGCCGCGGCGATCAGGGCTCGGCGTCCGCGCGGGGTGCGTCGGTGAAGAGGGAGCGGCTCATCTCCATGAGGCCGCCGTCCTCGGGGAGCGAACGGCGCCCGAGGACCCGGAGCGCCTGGGTGCGCCCGGTCGAGACGAACCCGTTCCGGGTGTAGTACTTCCGCGCGGGGGCGGCGCGCTCGGCCACCCAGAGCCGGAGGACCGGTCCGCGTGTGGCCGCCCAGCCCAGGACCGCGGCGAGCAGGGCGTCGGTGACGCCGTTGGTGCGCCCCCGTGCGTCCGGGGTCACGTAGACGCCCGTGAGCACGGGCTCGGGGCCGTGTGCGTCGCCGACCTGTGCGCACATCATGCCGAGCCACCGACCCGTCTCGTCGGCGATGGCGGCCACGCTCGTCGTGTCCGGTTGTTCGCCGCGACGTGCGCGCATCTTCCAGCCGTCGTCGGGGATGAGCAGCGTCTCTTCGACGGTCGCGGTCCACGACACGGGGTTGTCCGTGGCGTTCTCGATGCGGAACGACCGCACCTCTGGCCAGTCGTCCTCCCGGGTCGTGCGCAGTGTGAACATCCCTCCACGGTACGCAGTCGGCCCGTCTCGCGAAGACGCGGAAGCGCCCGCCCCCGGATCGGGAGCGGGCGCCTTCGCGTCTACGGGATCAGCGACGCGTGGAGTCGTCTCCGGCGTCGAGGCGGGGCTCATCGTGACGAGCGGCCGAGGCCGCCTGCGGGGGAGCGGTGGCGGTCGACGGCGTCTCGATGTCGGCATCCTCCACCGCGAGGGGCGTGGCGGTGGCGGTGGGAGCGAACGGGGCGGCGGCGGTCTCGGGGGCCGTCTCGTCGTCGCTGGTCCAGTCGATCGTCTCGACCGACACATCCGCTCGACGGGTCAGTGTGGTGGCGGCGGCGAGGGACAGCACGGCGACGATGCCGACGGCACCGGCTCCGAGCACGGCGGCGCCGACCACGACCCACGACTGGCCGACGTAGACCTGGACGACGGTGGCGTTGGGATCGTTGAGCACCTGCTCCATCGCGTCGATCCCGTTCAGGACGATCGCGAGTCCGCCGGCGATGGCGGCCAGGGATGCGACGACGAGCACCCAGAACGGGATGCTGGTCACCAGGCGGGGACGAGTTTTCATGGGGAGTACTCCTTGTCGTTCCGACAGGGGGTTGTCGGGCGGCGGGTCCCGAAGCGGGGGCGACGGGACGTCGGGCACGGGAATGCCACGATCAACGATGACCCACGCGCCGGTGCGCTGTGTAGGGGTCGCCGATGAATCGCCTATGAGCGTATAAGGGGGTCGCGGCGGGCCCCCGCGCGCCGGCGGTCAGCCGCGTACGGCGGCCGTCTCGCGCTGTGTGTGCCGCCGCGACGCGACCTGAGGCTGCTTCAGGCGCAGCACCACCACGGTCATGGTCGCCGCGGCCAGGGCGGCCAGCACCATGTGCGTCCCCACGGCGAGCTCGGGCAGGCCGTTGCGCGCCTGGTAGAGGCCGACGGCGATCTGCACGAGCTCGACGGCGAGGAGTGCCATCGCCCAGCGGCGCACCGCCAGGCGGCGACGCCAGGCGACGACGACGACGGCGAGCGTGAGGACGAACAGGGCGTAGCCGGGCCAGGCGTGCACGTGCTCGAGCACCTGGGCGTCGAAGCCGCTGCGGATCGCGTCCTCGTCGCCCGAGTGCGGGCCGGCGCCCGTGGTGAGCACGCCGAACACGATCGTCAGCGCGAGTACACCGGTCGTCGCGTGGACGAGACCGGCGAACCAGCGCGGCACGGCGAGCGTTCGGGGCCCGGCCGGCTGGTTCATCAGCACGAGGAAAGCGGCGCACACGGCGACGAGGGACACCGACGCGATGTAGTGGAACCCGACGATGAAGGGGTTCAGTCCGGTCAGGACGGTGATCCCGCCGACCACCGCCTGAGCGACGATGCCCACGAGCACCACGAGGGAGAGGACGAAGAGCACCCGGCGCTCGTGACGCATGCGCCAGACGAGTACGACGACGGCCAGGGCGAGGATGCCGACCAGACCCGTCAGCGTACGGTTGCCGAACTCGATGATCCCGTGGATGCCCATCTCGGGGGTGTTGACGAGCGAGTCGGGCGTGCAGCGCGGCCACGTGGGGCATCCGAGGCCCGATCCGGTGAGGCGGACGGCGCCGCCGGTGCCGATGATGAGCACCTCGGCGACGAACGACAACCACGCGAACACGCGCACCCGGCGGTCGACGTCGGTCGGCAGCCACGCGACGATGCGGCGCAGCGGGGCGGTGACGCGGGACGAGGCGGTGGGGGACGGGGCGGAGGGCATGCGCACGGCTTCCTGGCGTCGAGGCGCTCCGGGCTGTCGGGAGAGCGGGCCTGCCATGCCGGGAGCGGGTGTTGCCTGTAGAATCGAAGGGTCCGGGTGCAGCGCTCGCGCGAACCGCACCCACGACAGTCTAGGCGCGCAGCCAGCGCCTTCGAACGGGCCCACCAGCGACCTTCCTGAGACTTCGACCGGAGTCTGGAATGTCGGGGCGGATGACACCGTTGAGGCCCGAGAAGGAGAGTGATCACCATGTCCGATGTACTCATCGACCGACCCGAGCTCGAAAGCCTGGGGCAATACGAGTTCGGCTGGCACGACACCGATGCCGCCGGCGCGATCGCGCAGCGCGGGATCAACGAGGACGTGGTGCGCGGTATCTCCGCCCTCAAGTCCGAGCCCGAGTGGATGCTGAAGACGCGCCTGAAGGGCTACCAGCTCTTCGGCCGCAAGCCGATGCCCACCTGGGGTGCAGACCTGTCGGAGATCGACTTCGACAACATCAAGTACTTCGTGCGCTCGACCGAGAAGCAGGCCCAGACCTGGGAAGACCTGCCGGAAGAGATCCGCAACACCTACGAGAAGCTCGGTATCCCCGAGGCCGAGCGCCAGCGCCTCGTCGCCGGCGTCGCCGCGCAGTACGAGTCCGAGGTGGTCTACCACCAGATCCGCGAGGACCTCGAGCAGCAGGGTGTCATCTTCATGGACACCGACACCGCTCTGCGCGAGCACCCCGAGTTCTTCGAGGAGTACTTCGGCACGGTCATCCCCGCCGGAGACAACAAGTTCGCCGCGCTCAACACGGCCGTGTGGTCGGGCGGCTCCTTCGTCTACGTTCCCAAGGGCGTGCACGTCGAGATCCCGCTCCAGGCGTACTTCCGCATCAACACCGAGAACATGGGTCAGTTCGAGCGGACGCTGATCATCGCCGACGAGGACAGCTACGTCCACTACATCGAAGGCTGCACCGCTCCCATCTACAAGAGCGACTCGCTGCACTCGGCCGTGGTCGAGATCATCGTGAAGAAGAACGCCCGCGTGCGCTACACGACGATCCAGAACTGGTCGAGCAACGTCTACAACCTCGTCACCAAGCGCGCCGTCGCCCACGAGGGCGCGACGATGGAGTGGGTCGACGGCAACATCGGCTCCAAGGTGACGATGAAGTACCCCTCGATCTACCTCATGGGCGAGCACGCCAAGGGCGAGACCCTCTCGGTCGCCTTCGCCGGTCCCGGTCAGCACCAGGACGCCGGCGCCAAGATGGTGCACATGGCCCCCTACACGCAGTCGTCGATCGTCTCGAAGTCGATCGCGCGCGGCGGCGGTCGCGCGGGCTACCGCGGCGAGGTCCGAGTGGATGCCAACGCGCACCACTCCGCGAACACGGTGCGCTGCGACGCGCTGCTGGTCGACACGATCTCGCGCAGCGACACGTACCCCGCGATCGACATCCGCGTCGACGACGTGCAGCTCGGACACGAGGCCACCGTCTCGAAGGTCAGCGAGGAGCAGCTGTTCTACCTGCAGTCGCGCGGCATGCCCGAGGACGAGGCGATGGCCATGATCGTGCGCGGCTTCATCGAGCCGATCGCCCGCGAGCTGCCGATGGAGTACGCGCTCGAGCTCAACAAGCTCATCGAGATGGGCATGGAAGGATCCGTAGGCTAAATGACGACTGCGACGCAGACCCCCGCAGCCGCCGCGGAGGGGCATATCGACCCCGCCGCACTCGTGGCATCCGTCGTTCCGGTGCAGACGCGCTCGGAGCGGGCGACCTCGTTCGACCCCGCTGACTTCGGCGTGCCCACGGGCCGCGAGGTCAACTGGAAGCTCTCGCCGCTCGACCGGCTGGCACCGCTCTTCGCCGACGAGGCCGGCCCGGCCGGCGTCGTCAGCGTCGAGGTGAACGCCCCCGCCGCGGTCGAGCAGCTGCGCCTGGCCGTCGGCGAGGCGCCCCGCGGCGAGCACTTCCGTCCGGAGGACCTGCCCGCGGCCCTCGCGTGGACGCACGAGAGCGAGGCGCCCCTGCTGCGGATCCCCGCGAACGTCGAGCTCGACGAGCCCGTCGTCGTGCGGCTGACCGGAACGGGTGGTCTCGCGCACGCCCACGTCGTCATCGAGGCCCAGCCCAACTCCCGCGGAACGATCGTGCTGCGTCACGAGGGCAGCGCCCAGCACGCGCAGAACGTCGAGATCCTCGTCCGCGACGGCGCCGATCTCACGGTCGTGTCGGTGCAGAACTGGAACGACGACGCGATCCACGCGTCGGCCCACCAGGCCCGCGTCGACCGCGACGCCAAGCTCACGCACGTCGTGGTGAGCTTCGGCGGCGGCGTCGTCCGCGTGAACCCCTCGGTCGAGCTGTCGGGTCCGGGCGCCGAGGGGCGCCTGTACGGCCTGTCGTTCTCCGACGCCGGCCAGCACCTCGAGTCGCAGGTCTACCTGCACCACAAGGGTCCGCACACCGTCGGCGATGTGCTCTACAAGGGAGCGTTGCAGGGCGAGAGCGCGCGCAGCGTGTGGATCGGCGACGTCCTCATCGGACCGGATGCCACGGGCACCGACTCCTACGAGGCCAACCGCAACCTCGTGCTCACCGACGGAGCCCGCGCGGACTCGATCCCCAACCTCGAGATCGAGACCGGCGACATCCAGGGTGCCGGGCACGCCAGCGCCACCGGTCGCTTCGACGACGAGCAGCTGTTCTACCTGCAGGCTCGCGGCATCGCCGAAGACGAGGCACGCCGCCTGGTGGTGCTCGGGTTCCTCAGCGAGATCGTCCAGCGCATCGGCATCCCCGAGCTCGAGACCGAGCTGATCGCCGCCATCGAGCGCGAGCTGGCCGAAGGCGCAGCCGCGTGAGCGCCACCCGTGCCTGCGCGCTCAGCGAGCTCGTGCAGGACGAGGCGCGCCGCGTCGAGATCGACGGCGTCCCGATCGCGGTCGTCCTCGACGGCAACGGCGACGTCCACGCGATCGGCGACGTGTGCACGCACGGCGACATCTCGCTGTCCGACGGCTTCGTCGAGGGCGAGACGCTGGAGTGCTGGGCCCACGGCTCCGCCTTCTCGCTGACCACCGGTCGCCCGCTGAACCTCCCGGCCTACGAGCCGGTCCCCGTGTACGAGGTCGTGATCGACGGAGACGACGTGCTCATCGACCCCTCCGTCACCAAAGCGACGGCCTGAGCCGCGCCCACGACCTGAAGACTTACGAGTAAGGAACACCATGTCTGTCCTCGAGATCCGCGACCTCCACGTGACGGTCGAGACGGAGAACGGTACGACCCCGATCCTCAACGGCGTGACGCTGACCATGCGCACCGGTGAGACCCACGCCATCATGGGCCCCAACGGCTCGGGCAAGTCGACCCTGGCGTACACGATCGCCGGCCACCCCAAGTACACCGTCACGAGCGGGACGATCACTCTCGACGGCGAGGACGTCCTCGAGATGAGCGTCGACGAGCGCGCTCGCGCGGGACTCTTCCTGGCCATGCAGTACCCGGTCGAGATCCCCGGCGTCACGGTCACCAACTTCCTCCGCACCGCGAAGACGGCCATCGACGGCGAGGCTCCGGCCATCCGTTCGTGGACCAAGGACGTCAAGGGCGCCATGGAGAACCTGCGCATGGACCCGAAGTTCGCCCAGCGCAACGTCAACGAGGGCTTCTCGGGCGGCGAGAAGAAGCGCCACGAGATCCTCCAGCTCGAGCTGCTCAAGCCCAAGATCGCGGTGCTCGACGAGACCGACTCGGGTCTCGACGTCGACGCGCTGAAGATCGTGTCGGAGGGCGTGAACCGCGCGAAGGAGCAGACCGATCTCGGTGTGCTGCTGATCACGCACTACACCCGCATCCTGCGTTACATCCGCCCGGACTTCGTCCACGTCGTCGTCAAGGGGCGCATCGTCGAAGAGGGCGGCCCCGAGCTCGCCGACCGCCTGGAGGAAGAGGGCTACGACCGCTTCCTCGAGGCCGGTACCCCGATCGACGCGTAAGATCGTTACATGACCGCAACCCTCGCTCCCGAGAAGTACGACGAGGTCACCGAGGCGCTCAAAGACGTCATGGACCCCGAACTGGGGATCAACGTCGTCGACCTCGGCCTCATCTACGACCTCGCGTGGGATGACGAGAACGACGCGCTCGTCATCCACATGACCCTCACCTCGGCCGGCTGCCCGCTGACCGATGTGCTCGAAGAGCAGACGGCGCAGGCCCTCGACAACGTCGTGGACCGCTTCCGCATCAACTGGGTGTGGATGCCGCCGTGGGGACCCGAGCGGATCACCGACGACGGCCGCGACATGATGCGCGCGCTCGGTTTCGCGATCTAGCTCCTCGTCCCGCGCTCGAAGACCCCGGCTCCGGCCGGGGTCTTCGTCGTCTCGCGGCACCATCGATCGATGACGTCCCGTTGCGAGCGGCAGGATGTCCGACGGGCCCAGCCGATAGCCTCGACGGATGAGCGTCGTCCCCCTGCAAGCCCTGCCGCTCGACCTCCTCCGTCAGCGTACGAGCACGAAGTGGCGCTCGTACGGCGACGACGTCATCCCCATGTTCGTGGCGGAGACCGACTTCCCGCTCGCCCCGGGCATCACCGCGGCCCTGCATCGTGCCGTCGAGATCGGCGACACCGGCTACACCCCTCCCCGGCCCGGGATCGATCTCGATTTCGCCGCATACGCCGAGCGGCGGTGGGGGTGGCGGCCCGACCCCGCGCGCATCCGCTGGACGGGCGACGTGATGATGGGGGTCGTCGAGGTGCTGCGGGCGGTGACCTCTCCGGGGGATCGCGTGGTCGTGACTCCGCCGGTGTACCCGCCGTTCTACGACACGGTCGAAGAGGCGGGGGCCGTGGTCGAGCGCGTCCCGCTGATCGACGACGGCGAGCGTTGGAGTCTCGACCTCGCCGGTGTCCAGCGGGCGCTGGAGGCCGGGGCTCGGGCGGTGCTGCTGTGCAACCCGCATAACCCCACCGGCACCGTGCACACCCGCGAGAGCCTCGCCGAGTTGGCCCGTCTCGCGGCACGATACGGCGCGAGCGTCGTCAGCGACGAGATCCATGCGCCGCTCACCCATGCCCCCGCGGTGTTCACCCCGTTCCTGGATGCCGCTCCAGAGGCCGCCGCGGTCGGATACACCGTGACGAGTGCGAGCAAGACGTACAACCTCGCGGGTCTGAAGTGCGCGGTGATCGTCACCGGGGCGGAGGAGACCGCCGTGGTCGTGCGGTCGCTGCCCTGGGAGGTGGAGTGGCGCGCCGGGCTGTTCGGTGTGATCGCGAACCGCGCCGCGTTCGCCGCGGAGAGCGACGGGTGGCTCGATCAGCTGCTGGCCGCGCTTGACGAGAACCGCCGGCTGCTGGCCGACCTGCTGGCCGAGCACCTGCCGCTCGCGCGCTACCGTGCCCCCGAGGCCGGCTTCCTCGCGTGGGTCGACGTATCGGCGTACGGCTGGGGCGACAACCCGGCCCCGTTCATCCGCCGGGAGGCGAAGGTCGCGCTGCACCACGGCCCGTTGTTCGGCGCCGAGGGGGTGGGGCACGTCCGCATCAACGTCGGGTGCGCGCCGGAGGTGCTGCGCGACGCCGTCGAGCGCATCGGGCGTCTGGTGGGCCGGGCAGGCGCCTGAGTCCTCCACCGTCGAACGGTCGGACGTGGCATCCGAAGGTAGGTAAGGATATCCTTACAGGGTGATCACCGCCACGCGTCCCGCCTACCGCCCGTACGTCGCCGTGGTGAAGGCGGTGCAGCGGCTGTCTCCGCACTTCGTGCGCGTGACCTTCACGTCGCCCGACTTCGACGTCTTCGGGGTCGACCGTCGGGACCAGCGCGTGAAACTCGTGCTGCCCGGCCGCGACGGCACCGTCTGCGACATCGGTCAGGACGACCCGGATGCCATCGCGGGAGGCGAGTGGTACACCCGCTGGCGCGATCTCCCCGATGAGGAGCGGATGCCGTTCCGTACCTACACCGTTCGCCGGATCGACCCCGAGGCCCTCGAGCTCGACATCGACTTCGTGGTGCATCACGATGCCGGGCCCGCGGGCTCCTGGGCCGAGGCGGCGACGACCGGCGACCACCTCGTGGTGGTCGGTCCCGATTCCCGCAGCCCCGAGTCGGCGCAGGGCATCGACTTCCATCCCGGGTCGGCGCGCCGGATCCTCCTCGCCGGCGACGAGACCGCCGCGCCCGCCATCTCGGCCGTGCTCGAGGGACTCGAGCCCGGCCTCGAGGTCGACGCCTTCATCGAGGTGCCCACGGTCGACGACGCTCTTCCCGTTGTGGCCGGCACCGCCCGCGTGCACTGGCTCGCGCGGGGTGATCGCCCGCACGGAGAGGCACTGATCGAGGCGATCGAGGCCTGGACGGCGGCATCCGGCGACGTGCTCGCCCGCGCCGCGGCGCCGCGCCCGCAGGTGCTGGAGGAGATCGACCTCGACGTCGATCTGCTGTGGGACAGCCCGGCCGACGCCGAGGGCGAGTTCTACGCGTGGATCGCGGGGGAGTCGTCGACGGTGAAGCTGCTGCGCCGCATGCTCGTGCAGGGCTGCGGGGTCGACCGCAAGCGCGTCGCGTTCATGGGCTACTGGCGAGCGGGACAGGTCGAGCGCACCGCCTGACTCCCTGTGCCCGCAGGAGAGAAGCCCCGGCCTCGGCCGGGGCTTCTTCGGTTCTCGGGCCGGCTAGGCCGTCTGGGCCTGTTCCGGCTCGGCCACCGTGTGGTGCCGGCCGATCGGGATGACCATCGGCCGCCCGGTGAGCGGATCCGGGACGACGCGGCTGTCGAGACCGAACACGCGACGCACCGTGTCCTCGGTGAGGACGTCGGCGGGATCCCCGGCCGCGACGACCTCGCCCTGGGCCATGGCCACCAGGTGATCGGCGTAGCGGGCGGCGAGATTCAGATCGTGCAGGACCATCGCCACCGTCGTCCCACGCTCGCGGTTGAGGTCGGTGAGCAGGTCGAGCACGTCGACCTGGTGGCTGATGTCGAGGAAGGTGGTCGGCTCGTCGAGCAGCAGCACGTCGGTCTCCTGCGCCAGCGCCATGGCGATCCACACGCGCTGCCGCTGGCCTCCGCTCAACTCGTCGACCGGACGGTCGGCGAGGTGCGTGACGTCGGTGGCCTCGAGTGCGCGGGCTACGGCGGCGTCGTCGGCGCTCGTCCAGCGCGACAGCGCACCCTGGTGCGGGTGACGGCCGCGGCTGACGAGATCGGACACCGCGATCCCCTCGGGGGCGATGGGGGACTGGGGCAGCAGCCCCAGCACGCGGGCCACCTGCCTGGTCGGCATCCGGTGGATGGCCTTGCCGTCGAGCAGCACCTGACCCGCCGACGGGGCGAGCAGCCGCGCCATGGCCTTCAGCAGCGTGGACTTGCCGCACGCGTTCGCGCCGACGATCGTCGTCACCCTGCCCGGGGGGATCTGCAGGTCGAGGGAGTCGACGATGGTCCGGTCTCCGTAGCCGAGGGTGACGCCCTCGGCGGCCAGGGAGCGCTCGACGGTCATAGCGTGGTTCCTCCGGATCGGCTGCTGCGAACGAGCAGGTAGATGAGATACGGCGCGCCCAGGACGCCGGTGATGACGCCGACGGGCAGTCGCGTGCCGAACGCGTACTGCGCGCAGAAGTCCGCGACGAGCACGAGCAGGGCGCCCACGAGACCCGCCGGGAGCACCGGGGAGCCGACGGGACCGAGCAGACGGACCGCGATGGGGCCGGCGAGGAACGACACGAACGCGATCGGACCGGCCGCGGCGGTGCCGAAGGCCAACAGACCGACCGCCGCGACGATGAGCAGCAGTCGGCTGCGTTCCACCGGGAGCCCGACGGCCGCAGCGGTGTCGTCACCCATGCGGAGGATCTCGAGGCGGCCCGAGAGCACGAGCAGGATCGGCGCGAGCACGATCACGGCGCCCGCCACGGGGAGCGCGCGATCCCACGTGGCGTCGTTGAGGTTGCCGGTGATCCAGCGCATCGCAGCCGGCAGGTCGTACTCGGCGGCGCGTGCGATTACGTACGACACCACCGCCTGGCACATCGCCGCGACACCGATACCGACGAGGATCAGCCGGGCGCCCGAACCTCCGTTGCGGTAGGCGAGCAGATAGATCGCGAGAGCCGCGGCCAGCGCGGCGACCATCGCGAGGAACGACACGGCCGTCTCACTCAGTCCGAGAACGACGATGCCGATGACCGCCGCGGCGCTCGCGCCGGTGTTGATGCCGATCACGTCGGGACTGGCGAGGGCGTTGCGCAACATCGACTGAAAGACCACACCGCCCATTCCGAAGCACAGGCCGGTGAGCAAGCCGGTCACCGCGCGGGGGAGGCGCAGCTCGCCCACCGTGAACGAGGCGCCGGGCACACGCTGGCCGGTGAGGACGCCCCACACATCGGCGGGGGAGTAGATCGTCTGCCCGAGCATGAGCGAGAGACTGAACGCGACGAGCACGAGCAGAGCCAGGATGCCGGTGACCAGGGCCCACTTCCGGCGGCGGCGTTGCCGTCCGGCGATGACGGACGACAGAGCGGCGGGGACGGGGGCGGTGAGGATGCCGGTCATAGCGCCCTCATCTTCTGCCGCCGCACCAGCGCGATGAAGAACGGTGCGCCCACCAACGCGGTGACGATCCCGACCTCGATCTCCTCGGGGCGCGCGACCAGGCGTCCGACGACGTCGCCGAGGGTGAGCAGCACGGCGCCGCCGAGAGCGGAGACGGGCAGCAACCAGCGGTGGTCCACCCCGACCACCAGACGGATCATGTGGGGGATGACGAGCCCGACGAAGCCGATCGGTCCGGCGACGGCGGTCGCAGCGCCGCAGAGGATGACGGCGCCGCCCGTGGAGACCAGGCGGGCGGTGCGCACTCGCGCGCCGAGACCGGCGGCGAGCTCGTCGCCGAGAGCGAGGGTGTTCAGCGTCGATGCGCTCGCGAGGCAGATGACCAGACCCGCGAGGAGGAAGGGCAGCACTTGGAGGATCGTCTCGGGCGTCGCTCCGCCGACGCCGCCGATCTGCCAAAAGCGGAAGTCGTTCATGACGTTGATGCGGGGGAGCAGCACGGCGCTGGTGAGCGAGCTGAAGGCCACGGCGGTCACCGCGCCGGCCAGGGCGAGACGCAGCGGAGTCGCCCCGCCACGGCCGAGGGACCCGATCGCGTACACCAGGACGGCGGCGGCTGCGGCGCCGATCATGCCGACCCAGATGTACGAGGTGGCGGAGCCGAGGCCGAAGAAGGCGATGCCGACCACGATCGCCAGGCCCGCGCCGCCGTTGATGCCGAGGATCTGCGGGTCGGCGAGCGGGTTGCGCGTCGCTCCCTGCAGCACCGCGCCGGAGACCGCGAGTGCGGCGCCGACGAGGATCGCGAGAACCGTGCGCGGGACGCGCTTGGCGACGGCGGCCGCTGAGGCGGTGTCCGTGGAACCGGTGAGTCCGGCCCACACGTCCGACGCCGTCACATCCCGCGCGCCGAAGGTCACCGAGAGGACCGCCGCGACGAGCAGCACGACGACCAGTGCCGCGACGCCGACGACGCGTCGCCGCCCCCAGCGACGCGGGCGGGCGTCGCGGGGGGCGGCGGGTGCCGGAGCGAGAGTGCTCATCGCTCCGACGGGGTAGGAGCCTGCATCAGGACGCGGCCTTCTCGGCGGCCGCGCCGATGAGTCCGATGTACTCGTCGCCGTAGGTCGTGCCGATGTTGAGCGGGGTCGGGGTGATCGCCGACGACAGCGTGGAGCCGCTCTCGATCACGGCGATCGCGCCGTTCGCGACCGCCGGGATCTTCGACAGCAGCGGGTCCGCCTGCATCGCGGCGATCATGCCGTCGCTGCCGTACGCGGCCATCACCTGGACGTCGGCGAAGTTCTCGATCTGCTCGGTGCTGGGCGTGAACCAGAAGGTCTCCGACGCCGCCGACTCCGACGCGACGTACGACGACGGGGCGAGGCCCAGCTCCTCGAGGTAGCCCATGCGCGGGTCGAGGGTGTTGTAGAAGCCGAGCGTCGACAGGTTGGTCGGGTCGAAGTAGGTGAGAAGCGACTTCTTGCCCGCGATGGCGGGGTATTTCGCCGCCTCGTCGGTGATGTGCTTCTCCTTGTCGGCGACGATCTGCTCGGCCTCGTCCTTCAGACCGAGGGCCGTTCCGTCGAGAACGGTCATGTCCTGCCAGGTGGTGCCCCACGCGACGTCCTGGTAGGTGACGACCGGGGCGATCTTGCTCAGCGTGTCGTACTGCTCCTGCGTCATGCCGGAGTAGGCGGCCAGGATGACGTCGGGCTGCGCGTCCGCGATGGCCTCGTAGTCGTAGCCGTTGGTCTCGTCCATGAGCACGGGCGTCTCGGCCCCGAGCTCGGCGAGCTTGTCCTTCGTCCAGGGGAGGAGGCCGTCGCCGTCCTCGTCGCCGTACGTGACCTTCGGCATGGCGACCGGGACGACGCCGAGCGCCAGGGCGACGTCCTGATTGCCCCAGTCGACCGTGACGACCCGCTCCGGCTTGGCGGAGATGGTCGTCTCGCCGAACACGTTGCTGAGGGTCACGGGGAATTCGCCGGATGCCTCCGTCGAGTCCTCCTGGGCGCCCGGGGCGGCGGAGGTGCCGGCGCAGCCGGTGAGGACGAGGGCGGAACCGACGGCGAGTGCCGCCAGTGCGCGGAATCGGGACACGAAGAGCCTCCTGCGTGTTAGGTAAGGATAGGCTTAGTTTAGGTCAGGCTCCGGGTGAGAAAGCAAACCGGGCCGGTGAAGTGCCGGGTGAACGTCTCGACGGCGAGAGATCGGCATCCCGGTGCTTCGTCGATCCTGCGGCGGGGACTGTCGGCGGGCGTACGGGAAGCCGACTTATACTGGGTGGCTGGCCTCTTCGGCCTTTCCCCTTCCCCGACTGAACGGACGTTCGCTGTGCTCGCCGTGCACGACCTCGAGATCCGCGTGGGTGCCCGCGTGCTCATGTCCGACGTGGCGTTCCGCGTCTCCGACGGCGACAAGATCGGCCTCGTCGGGCGAAACGGTGCCGGTAAGACGACGCTGACCAAAGTGCTCGCCGGCGACCTGCTGCCCTCGAACGGCGGCGTCGATCGCTCGGGCGAACTCGGGTACCTGCCCCAGGACCCGCGCTCCGGCGACCCCGAGATGCTCGCCCGCACCCGCATCCTCGACGCCCGCGGGCTGGGATCGCTCGCCCTCGGGATGCAGGAGGCCTCGATGGCCATGGCCGACGACGACCCCAAGATCGCCGCGAAAGCGATGAAGAAGTACGCGAACTTCACCGAGCGGTTCGAAGCGGCAGGCGGCTACGCGGCCGAGGCCGAGGCGGCATCCATCGCCCACAACCTCTCGCTTCCCGACCGCATCCTCGATCAGCCGCTGAAGACCCTCTCGGGCGGTCAGCGGCGTCGCATCGAGCTCGCGCGCATCCTGTTCTCCGACGCGCAGACGATGATCCTCGACGAGCCGACCAACCACCTCGACGCCGACAGCGTCGTGTGGCTTCGCGAGTTCCTCAAGGGGTACAAGGGCGGGCTCATCGTGATCTCGCACGACGTCGAACTCGTGGGCGAGACGGTGAACCGGGTGTTCTACCTGGATGCCAACCGCCAGGTCATCGACGTCTACAACATGAACTGGAAGAACTACCTGCGCCAGCGGGTGGCCG
Organism: Microbacterium sp. PRF11; assembly: GCF_031844085.1. NCBI lineage: Bacteria > Bacillati > Actinomycetota > Actinomycetes > Micrococcales > Microbacteriaceae > Microbacterium > Microbacterium sp. PRF11. The sequence continues at coordinate 224,319 of NZ_JAUZUP010000005.1, read as the reverse complement.
ACGAGGAGCGCCGCAAGAAGGAGCGCGCCAACGTCGAGAAGAAGGCCACGGCGCTGCAGCTGCAGGCCGCGCGCTTCGGAGCGAAGGCGTCGAAGGCCGCCGCCGCCCACCAGATGGTCGCGCGCGCCGAGAAGATGCTCTCGGGCCTCGACGATGTCCGCCAGGACGAGCGGGTCGCGAAGCTGCGGTTCCCCAAGCCCGCGCCCTGCGGCAAGACCCCGCTCATGGCGTCCGGTCTGTCGAAGTCGTACGGGTCGCTCGAGATCTTCACCGACGTCGACCTCGCGATCGATCGCGGGTCGCGCGTGGTCATCCTCGGGCTCAACGGTGCGGGCAAGACGACGCTGCTGCGCATCCTCGCCGGTGTCGACCAACCCGACACCGGTCAGCTCGAACCCGGACACGGTCTCAAGATCGGCTACTACGCGCAGGAGCACGAGAACCTCGACGTCGGTCGGTCCGTGCTCGAGAACATGATGTCGGCCGCTCCCCACATCACCGCGACCGAGGCGCGGAAGGTGCTGGGGTCGTTCCTGTTCGTCGGCGACGACGTGCTCAAGCCCGCCGGGGTGCTGTCGGGCGGCGAGAAGACGCGCCTGTCGCTCGCGACGCTCGTGGTGTCGTCGGCGAACATGCTGCTGCTCGACGAGCCCACGAACAACCTCGACCCCGCGTCGCGCGAGGAGATCCTGGGCGCCCTCGCCCACTACGAGGGCGCGGTCGTGCTCGTCTCGCACGACGAGGGCGCCGTGGAGGCGCTGAACCCCGAGCGCGTGCTCATCCTGCCCGACGGCGTCGAGGACATCTGGGGTCGCGACTACGCGGACCTGATCACGCTCGCCTGACCAGCCGTCCGCGGGGCGGATGCCGGTGCGTCCGCGCCTCAGCGAGCGTCGAGGAGGGCGTCCTCGTCGTCGGCGTCGCGATCGCGGGGGCGCTTGCGGGCGCGGTGCAGGGCGACCGGATCGACCCGGCGACGGCCCTCGACGGAGACCTCCGGGGCGGGGACCGGCAGTTCGTCGTCGTCCTCGTCGTCTTCCTCGCGGCGCAGTCGGCGTTCGCTGACGATCACGTAGGTGAGGAATCCGAAGCCCATGACGGCGAAGAGGATCCACTGTACCGCGTAGGACAGGTAGGGCCCGGGGTCGTCGCTGGGCGGATCGACGGGTGTCGGCGCGGTCGCCGGCGCCGGGTCCTCCGACATGAGCAGACCGTAGGCACCCTGCTCGATCGGACCGGTCTGCTCGGCGACCAGGCCGAGGTTGATGGTGGGGACCTGACCGGCTTCGGCGCTGCGGCCCGAGGTGGGCGCGGCCTCACCGGGCCGCAGGCGCACCTCGACGGTCACCGCGCCGGACGGCGGGGCGGGGATCTCGTCCGGCTCGGACTGGCGGTTGCCCGGGGGCAGCCAGCCGCGGTCGACGAGGAAGGTGCGGCCGTCGTCGAGGCGGAACGGCACGAGCTGCTCGAACGCGGCGGAACCGCCGTGCGCGCGGTTGCGGACCAGGAGCTGCTCGTCGGCGAGGTACTGCCCCTGCATGCGCACGGGACGCCATTCGTCGGCGGGGGTGAGCTCGGCCCCGGGGGCGAGCAGGTCGCCCAGGGCGACGGCGGGGGCGTCGTAGTTGTCGGCGACGAGCTGCAGCTGTTCGCTGCGCTCGGCGTTGCGTGAGAACTGCCAGTGCGACAGGAACCCGCAGGCGATCGCGAAGAGGATCGCGACGCCGACGTACATCGCCCAGCGCGCGGCGGCGGGCGTTTCGCGGCGGCTCACCGGAGCACCCCGCCGAGGGGGCGCGCGTTCACGTCGGTTCGTCCAGCCACGTCTTCCAGGGTACGTCGCACGTTGCGCTCGCGCTCACGCGCTCCCGTCGGAGAGTCCGGCGACCTCGACGGGGAAGTCGCGCGCGGCGAGGAATTCGCGCAGGTACGCCACGTGCTCGTCGCAGGCGACCCACGTCTTGCGGCGATCCGCGGAATGGATGCGGGGGTTGCGCCACCGGATGGCCCAGACGGCGACGTCGCGGCATCCGGCCCGCGAGCATTCGGCGGGCGTGTCGGTCACGAGCGGTCGTCGCGCGGGGGATCGATGCGCGGAGTCTCCGAGATACGGATGACCAGGGGCTCGTCGGACGCCGCCGCGGCGGCGGGGGCCGGACGGGGTGCCTCGAGAGCGCGTTCGGGGTTGACCGCCGTGGTCCGCGCCGCATCCTGACCGACGTTGGCGACGATGACGGCCAGGTAGGGGAGGAAGATCGCGCCGGCGGCGAAGACGAAGGTGTACCAGCCGTACGGCTGGACCACGGCCATCGCGATGAAGCACGCGATACGGATCCCCATCATCACCATGTACTTGGCGAAACGGTTGTCGGCGTCCTCCCGGGGAGCCTTGGGGAGCGACGTCGCGGATTGAGCGCGATGCGATGTCTTCACAGTGGTCTCAGGGTACGCCCGTCCGAGCGGGCCGGGCTCGTCTGCCTCGCGTTCTGTTCGACGTCGTGGCACCTCGGCGGATACCCCGGCCGAGGTGCCACGACGGTCTCAGATGCCCGAGTACGAGTAGCTGTTGCTCTCGTTGATGCCCACGGTGATCAGCACGATGATGAGGATGGTGAACAGCACCGCCAGCGCGACTCCCACGTAGCCGACGATCAGACCGGTCAATGCGAGCGGGCGGCCCTTCTCGCCGGTGGTCTTGATCTGGCGCAGCGAGATGTGCCCCATGATGACCGCCGCGATGGGCCCGATGAGGGGCAGGATGCCGACGAAACCGACGATGGCCGCCACGAGCGAGACGATCGACAGCACGTTCGTGCGCTCGGGGGCCGACCCGTAGCCGTAGGCGGGTGCGGGATAGCCCTGCGCGCCGTAGGTGGGCTGGCCGTACGTCGACTGCCCGTAGGCGGGCTGTGCGTAGCCGGACGCCGGCGCCGCGTCGGGCTGGCCGTATGCGGGGGTGTGCGGCGCACCGCTCGCGGGGGCGTCGTAGGGAGGGGTGGATGCCGCGGGCGCGGGCGCACCGTAGGGCGGCACCGGGCTCTGCGGGGCGTACGGGGAGGCGGGCGTCTCCTGACCCGGGGTCGCCTGTCCGCCGGTGTGGTCGGGGTGCTGGGGGTCGGTCGTACGGTCGTCGCTCACGGGATCCCTTTCGTCGTGCTCGCTCCAGCGTTCCAGCGGCCATCGACCCCTGTCAAACGTCGCGCCGCGGTTGCGACGGGGCGGGCTCGGTAGGCTGGGCCGGTTCCGTCCCCGCAAGCGCAGGAGTCACACCATGTCCCAGGACCGCGTCGTCGTCGTCACCGGAGGAAACCGGGGGATCGGTCGCGCCATCGCCGAGCGCTTCGTGGCCGAGGGGTGGAAGGTCGCCGTCACGGCCCGCTCGGGCGAGGGCCCCGAGGGAACGCTCACCGTGCGCGCCGACGTCACCGACGCCGCCGCCGTCGACACGGCCTTCGCCCAGGTGGAGGCCGAGCTCGGACCCATCGCCGTCGTCGTCGCCAACGCGGGGGTCACCAAGGACACCCTGCTGCTGCGCATGAGCGAGGACGACTTCGACAGCGTGGTGAACACCAACCTCGGCGGGGCGTTCCGCGTCGTCAAGCGCGCCTCGAAGGGCATGCTCAAGGCTCGCTGGGGTCGCGTCATCCTCATCTCGAGCGTCGTCGGTCTGTACGGCTCGGCGGGTCAGATCAACTACGCCGCGTCGAAGAGCGCCCTCGTCGGTTTCGCCCGCTCGCTCACGCGCGAGCTCGGCGGCCGCGGGATCACCGCGAACGTGGTGGCCCCGGGCTTCATCGAGACCGACATGACGGCCGAGCTGCCCGCGGACACCCAGGCCGAGTACAAGAAGAACATCCCGGCCGGGCGCTTCGCATCGCCCGACGAGGTCGCCGGCGTCGTCACGTGGCTCGCCGGCGACGACGCCGCCTACATCTCGGGTGCGGTCATCCCCGTCGACGGCGGCCTCGGCATGGGGCACTGAGTCCGAGCCCCGGCGCCTCGCGCGTCAGCGGATCGCGGTGACGAGCGTCTCGCGGAACCGTTCCGGCTGCGAGAACTGCGGCCAGTGGCCCGAGTGCAAGGTCACGACCTCGAGGCTCTCGACGCGGTCGACCTCGGCCGCATAGGCACCCCACTCGGCGAGGACGCGCGGGAGGGATTCGGCGTCGAGGCTGCCCGACAGGATGGTGACGGGAACGCCGAACCTCCGCTCGTCGGCCAGCGACAGCGCCGAGCTCGGCACGCGTCCGGGTACGTCGACGACCTGCCGGGCGGTGCGTCGGCGTGTCTCGTCGTCGAGGTCGGACACGTCGTCGTCGTCGAAGAAACCCCACCCGGGGAACGGCACCACCCCGTCGACGACGGGGAACTCCGAGATCATCGCGCCCGGGTGCGGGACGATCGTGTCGACGAGGACGACCCGGGAGACGCGGTCGGGGCGACGGTCGGCGGCCCCCCACACGACGTTGCCGCCGCCGGAATGGCCGACGAGCACGACGGGGTCGTCGAAGCGGTCGATCTGCGTGACGACCGCTTCGACCCAGTCGTCGATGACGAGGTCGCCGGCGGCGGGGCCGGGCAGGGTGAGCGGGTGGGCGCGATGACCCGCCGCGTCGAGAGCGGGGACCACCTCGTCCCACGATGACGCATCGAGCCAGAGTCCGGGTATGAGCAGAACGTCCATGCTGCGAGGGTAGGACGAGGCTCCGACATCGGCGAGGGGGTGTGCGGATAGGTCGCGCCCGGCGCGGTGCATGCGAAGCGACCCCGCCCCGCCCGGCGTCAGCGGGGGAGGAGCGAGATGACCTGCGCGAGGTCGACCGGCCCGATCACGAGGTCGGCGCGTTCGCGCACGGCGGGCTTGGCGTTGAAGGCGAGACCGAGACCGGCCACCGCCATCATCTCGAGATCGTTCGCGCCGTCTCCGATGGCGAAGGTCGCCGCGAGGGGGACGCCGTGCTGCTCGGCCCAGCGACGGAGGGTGTCGGCCTTGGCCGTGGCATCCACGATGTCGCCGTCGACCTCGCCGGTGAGGGCGCCTTCGTCGGCGACCAGACGGTTCGCGCGCCAGACGTCGACTCCGAGATCGGGGGCGACGGTGTCGAGCACCTCGTGGAAGCCGCCCGAGACGACCCCGACGACGCCTCCGCGCGCGTGCACCGCGTCGATCAGTTCGCGCACGCCCGGGGTCGGTTCGATGCGTGCGATCGCGCGGGCGAACGCCTCGACGGGGACCCCGGCGAGTTCCCGCACGCGCGAGCGCAGGCTCGCGGCGAAATCGACCTCGCCGCGCATCGCCGCCTCGGTTGCCGCGGCCACCTCGGCGCCGCGCCCGGCCTCATCGGCGAGGAGTTCGATGACCTCGTTGCGGATCAGCGTGGAGTCGGCGTCGAGGACGACGAGGAAACGGGCGGTCGCAGGCACGCGCTCCACGCTAGCGGCAATCACGGACCGGTCCGCACGTCGCGGAACGTCACGCATCAGAGCGACGTCGGTGCCGCCGCGTAGGCTTCTGCGGTACCCCCGCTTCCTCAGAAGGGATCTCTCCATGGCCGACGTCGAAAGCTTCACCCTGGATCACACCGCCGTGCAGGCGCCGTACGTTCGTCTCATCGGCACCGAGTCGGGGCCGCGCGGCGACGTCATCTCCAACTTCGATCTGCGTCTGGTCCAGCCCAACGTGCAGGAGATCCCCACCGCCGGCCTGCACACCATCGAGCACCTCCTGGCGAGCCTGGTGCGCGACCGCATCGACGGCCTCATCGACATCTCGCCGTTCGGCTGCCGCACGGGCTTCCACGTGATCATGTGGGGCGAGCCCGAGGTGTCGGCCCTCGTCGACGCCATCTCCGACTCGCTGCGCGCGATCGCGGAGGACGTGCAGTGGGACGACGTCCCCGGCACCGACGCCTTCAGCTGCGGCAACTACCGCGACCACAGCCTGCACACGGCGAAGGAGTGGTCGAAGGAGGTCCTCGCCAAGGGCATCTCGCGCGACGCGTTCGAGCGCGTGGGGGTCTGAGAGAGCACCCACGGAAAGGGGCGGTGACCGTGGTGGTCACCGCCCCTTTCCGTCTACAGCTCAGGCGTGGACGTAGACGTCCTTACCGACGACGGTGATGCCCGTCTCGGTGACGGTGAAGCCCCGGGCGAGGTCGCGCTCGCGGTCGACGCCGATGGTGGCGCCCGGCTCGAGGACGACGTTCTTGTCGAGGATCGCGCGATGGATGCGCGCTCCCGCGCCCACCTGCACGCTGTCGAAGAGCACCGAGTCGGTGATCGTCGAGCCCCCGCCGGCGAGCGCCCATGGGCCGACGACGCTGCGCTCGAGGTGCGTTCCCGACAGCACCGAACCCAACGACACGATCGAATCGATCGCGTTGCCGATGCGCCCGACCGAGTCGCGCACGAACTTCGCCGGCGGGGCGTTGAACGTCTGCGAGTAGATCGGCCAGTCGTTGTTGTAGAGGTTGAAGACGGGCAGGGTCGAGATGAGGTCCATGTGCGCGTCGTAGAACGACTCGATCGTGCCCACGTCGCGCCAGTACGACTGGTCGCGCGGCGTCGAGCCGGGCACGTCGTTGCGGTTGAAGTCGTAGACGGCGGCTTCCCCGCGGTTCACGAAGTAGGGCACGATGTCGCCGCCCATGTCGTGCGCGGAGGTCGGCAGCTCGCCGTCGTGGGTGACGGCGTCGACGAGCGCGTCGGCGTCGAAGATGTAGTTGCCCATCGAGGCCAGCACCTCGTGGGGCGCGTCGGCCAGGCCCTCCGGGTTCTGCGGCTTCTCGAGGAAGGCGCGGATCTTCGTGGGGTCGGTGGGATCGGTGTCGATCACACCGAACTGGTTCGCGAGCGAGATGGGCTGACGGATGCCGGCGACCGTCGCTCGCGCGTCGGAGGCGATGTGGGCGTCGAGCATCTGCTTGAAGTCCATGCGGTACACGTGGTCCGCACCGATGACGACGACGATGTCGGGCTTCTCGTCGCGGATGAGGTTCATCGACTGCAGGATGGCGTCGGCCGAGCCGGAGAACCAGCGCTTGCCGAGGCGCTGCTGCGCCGGGACCGAGGCGACGTACGCGCCGAGCATCGGCGACATGCGCCAGGTCTGCGAGATATGGCGGTCGAGGCTGTGCGACTTGTACTGCGTGAGGACCACGAGCTGGCGGAGACCCGAATTGATGAGGTTCGAGATCGCGAAATCGATCAGGCGGTACTGACCGCCGAAGGGGACGGCGGGTTTGGCGCGATCCGCCGTCAGGGGCATGAGTCGCTTTCCCTCGCCGCCGGCGAGGATGATTCCGAAGACCTTCGGCGCTGCAGGCATGGCACAACACTAGGGGTCGTGGAGGCGTGCAGGTAGACGTTCCCGGCGCGCCGCGCGCTGTACTACGGTTCGTCTCATGCGCGTCGACATCGTGACCAAGGAGTACCCGCCGGAGATCTACGGGGGAGCCGGGGTCCACGCCACCGAGCTGGTCAAGGCGCTGCGCGCCGAGGGCACCGAGGTGCAGGTGCGCGCCTTCGGCGCGGACCGCGACGCGGCGGACACGACCTCCTACGGCGTCCCTTCGGAGTTGGCGTCGGCGAACGGCGCGATCCAGACCCTGGGCACCGATCTCGAGATCGTCTCCGACGTCGCGGGTGCCGACGTGGTGCACTCGCACACCTGGTACGCGAACTTCGCCGGGCACCTGGCATCCCTCCTCCACGGCATCCCGCACGTGGTCACCGCGCACAGCCTCGAACCGCTGCGGCCCTGGAAGGCCGAGCAGCTCGGGGGCGGCTACGCCGTGTCGAGCTACATCGAGAAGACCGCGTACGAGGGCGCGGCGGCGGTCGTTGCGGTCAGCTCAGGGATGCGCGACGACATCCTGCGCAGCTACCCCGCGCTCGACCCCGCCAAGGTGCGGGTCATCTACAACGGCATCGACACCGAGTCGTGGCATCCGGTGAGCGACGACGCCTTCCTCGAGTCGGTGGGGATCGACCCGGCGCGGCCCTCGGTCGTGTTCGTCGGGCGCATCACCCGGCAGAAGGGGCTGCCCTACCTGCTGCGCGCGGCCGAGCAGCTGCCGCCCGAGGTGCAGCTGATCCTGTGCGCCGGAGCGCCCGACACCCCCCAGATCATGGCGGAGGTGCAGGAGCTCGTCCGGGGTCTGCAGGCCACCCGCGACGGGGTCGTGTGGATCGAGCGGCTGCTCCCGCGCGACGAGCTGTGCGCGATCCTCACCGCGGCGACGACGTTCGTGTGCCCGTCCGTGTACGAGCCGCTGGGCATCGTCAACCTCGAGGCCATGGCGTGCGGCGCGGCCGTCGTGGGAACGGCGACCGGCGGCATCCCCGAGGTGGTCGTCGACGGCGTGACCGGTCGTCTCGTGCCGATCGATCAGGTCCAGGACGGCACCGGCACCCCCGTCGACCCCGAGCGCTTCGTCGATGATCTCGCGCGAGTGCTCACGGAGGTCGTCGGGGATGCCGAGAAGGCGCGCGCCTATGGCGAAGCCGGGCGTCGGCGCGCGGTCGAGGACTTCAGCTGGGCCGCGATCGCTCAGGAGACGGCTGCGCTGTACGCGGAGGTCGCGGGGAAGTAACGACGTCGGAGCGCGCGCCGCCGCGTCGCACCGGAACCGGCCTCTCCCGCCGTTAGGCTGGCTGCATGCCCCAGGTTCTCGAGTTCTCCGACGTCGTCGTCCGCCGGAACGCACGGGACATCGTGTCCCACCTCGACTGGACGGTGACCGACGACCAGCGCTGGGTCGTGCTCGGCCCCAACGGCGCCGGCAAGACCACCGTGCTCCAGCTCGCCGACACGCTCCTGCACCCCACCTCGGGCGCGGTGACGATCCTCGGCGAGCGTCTCGGCCGCAGCGACGTGTTCGAGCTGCGCCCCCGCATCGGCTTCGCCTCCTCGGCGATGGCACGCCGCGTGCCGCCCGAGGAGTCGGTGCTCGATGTCGTGCTCACCGCCGCCTTCTCGGTCGTCGGACGCTGGCGCGAGGCCTACGACGACATCGACGAGCGACGCGCGCTGCGGGTGCTCGCCGAATGGAAACTGGACCACCTCGCCGACCGCACGTTCGGCACGCTCAGCGACGGCGAGCAGAAGCGCGTGCAGATCGCCCGCGCCGTCATGACCGATCCCGAGCTGCTGCTCCTCGACGAGCCGACCGCGAGCCTCGACCTCGGAGCCCGCGAAGAGCTGCTGGCGCTGCTGTCGGGGTACGCGCAGGCCCCCACCACACCGGCCATGGTCATGGTGACGCACCACGTCGAGGAGATCCCCGTCGGCTTCACGCACGTGCTGCTGTTGCGCGACGGCGAGGCCGTGGCATCCGGACCGCTCGAGGAAGCGCTCACGGCCGAGAACCTCTCGAAGACGTTCGGGCTCGAGATCACGCTGACGCACGAAGCTGGTCGATACGCCGCACGCGCGGTCTGAGGTCGGGCGCGAATGTGCGCGCGACCCTGGTAGACTCTTCCGTTGGTGCTTCGGCGCCGCAGACTTTGACGTCCTGGCAGAATCCAGGGCACCACTTCTCAAAGGACCTCCCATGAAGACTGACATCCACCCCACGTACAAGGCCGTCGTGTTCCGCGACCTCGGTTCGGGCGACACGTTCCTCACCCGTTCGACCGTGTCCAGCGACAAGACGATCGAGCTCGACGGCGTGGAGTACCCCGTCATCGACGTGGAGATCTCGTCCGCTTCGCACCCGTTCTACACGGGTAAGCAGCGCATCATGGACTCGGCCGGTCGCGTCGAGAAGTTCAACCAGCGCTTCAAGAACTTCGGCGGTCGTTGATCCGCAGCGGTTCCGCTCGACAGCCCTCCGTCCTCCGGGACGGGGGGCTGTTTCGTTGCCCCGACGGGCTGCGTGTTGGATGGAGGGGTGGACCTCGAACCCTGTGAAGCGGCGGACGTCGAGGCGCTGCGCTCGTTCCTCGCCGACATGGACCTCACCACGAGCGGCCTGGACGCCGCTGGGGTGCGGCTCTGGATCGAACGCGACGCGCGGGGAGCCGTCGTCGGCAGCACGGGCTACGAGCTGAGCGCGGACGGGTGCCATGCGCTCGTCCGCAGCGTGGCGGTCGCCCCGGAAGAACGGTCGCGCGGCCGCGGCGGCGCGCTGGCTCGATACGCGATGGACCGGGCGGCTGCGGAAGGGGCGCGGACGGCATGGCTCTTCAGCCGGCGGTCGGGCCCGTTCTGGCAGGGACTGGGCTTCCGTCCGGCGGATCGCGACGAGCTCGCCCGGGTACTCCCCGACGCACGGCAGGTGCGGGCGTTCCGCGAGAGCGGGCAACTGCTGCGCGAAGTGGCGTGGGCGCGGGAGCTCGGGGCGGGATCCGCGTCGGTCGCGGACTGAGACCGGGGTCAGAAGGGCGGCGGATCCGTGTCGAAGACGGCCCTCGACGGCGAGGTCCACCGTCGTCGGCCGTCCGCGGGATCTCGGAAGAGCGCCCATCGCGTGCCGTGCCGCACCCGGTGATGGTGACGGCACTCCGGATCGAGGTTGTCGTCGTTCGTAGTTCCACCGTCGGCCCAGGCGGTGCGGTGGTCGATGTCGCACTCGCGTGCCGGGCGGGCGCACCCGGGGAAGACGCACGTGGGAGAGCTGACGCCGAGCCAGCGACGGAGCGCCGCGGGGACGCGATACGTCGTTCGATCGAGCACGAGCGGCGCGCCGGTGACGGGGTGGGTGAGCACGCGGATCCAGGAGCTCGCTCCGCCGGCGAGACGACGGGCGGTGTCGAGGTCGATCGGGCCGTAGCCCTCGAGGGTCGCGGGCTCGGCGTCGCGACCGAGAAGCGTGAGCGCCGGAACCGTGACGACGATGGTCGCCGGGGGAGCTTCGCGGAAGGTCCGCGAGCTCGTCCGCGCCTCGGGCGCGGGTGTGTCCGTCGCGCTCTCGACGGAACAGGTCGTCGTCGGGGCGGTGGTGGCCGCGTCGACGCTCGCGTCCTGAGTCATCGTCACCAGGTCGCAGAGTGCGTCCGCGCGCAGCTGGGCGAGAGTGCGTTCCTCGTCGGCGACGACCGCGAGGTGCCGCGCGGCGCGGTCGAGCCGCGACATCATGGCGCGGGCCCGATCGGCCGGGAGCAGCGCGTGCACCGATGCCATGCCGTCGAGCTCCGCGGTCATCCACACACCGCGGTCCTGGACGGCGCGGCGGTGTCGGGTCTCGATCGACTCGGCGTGCACGCGCTCGCGGATGGCCCGCGCAGCGATGGCGAACTTCGCGGGGGTGAGGGCGAGAGCTCGTGAACAGGCCTCGTCGTCGAAGACGGCCAGCGCGTCGAGGTCGCCGGCGGGGAGGGTCGCGGCCAGCCGGGCTGCCTCGACGGCGTGCCTCTCGGACAGGCGCCCCTCGCCGAAGGCCGCCCAGATCTTCGGGCAACCGGTCATCAGGGTTCGCGCGTGGGCGGCGCGCACACGCACGGTGTGCTCGGACAGCCGCAGACGGACCGCGATCTCGGCGACGGCGGCGCGCTCGGCGAGATCGACGCGATCACGCTGAACCGCCCGGATCGTGCGTCGGCGGGCGTCGCGCCAGGCGCGGTCGGTCGTGGGGTCGGGACCGACCCACGGTGTCGGGTCGAAGGCGGCGTCGTCGAGGATCGCGAGGATCAGGCGGTACTCCTCGGCGGTGGCCCGATGGCGGTCCGCGGCGACACCCTCGAGCCGGCCCAGTCGGGCGTCGATGTCTCCGGCGGCCGCTGTTGCGCCATCGCTGGTTGCCGCCGAGAGCGGGTCGGGCGCGAACATCGCCTCGTGCTCTCCCGCCTCGGAGCAGCGGACCCGTTCGCGCGACGGAGGCTCGGCATCCGGCCACCAGTCGCGGTCGCCCTGCTCGCGGAAGGCCGCCCACTCGGCGTCGAGGTCGAGCTCGTCATCGCGCGGCCACGGTGCTCCGTCGCACTCGCGGAACACCGGCGTCGGCCGGTCTGCGGGAGGCGCGGTGCGGGTCATGCGGAGACGGTATCCGGGACCTCCGACATCGAGCGCGGGAGCCGGCCCCGCCGCGGGAACCGACCTGATGGGAGGCGTCTTTCGGTCGGACGAGAGGTGATCCGACCGGCCGAGGAAGGGCGAGTCGCGGAACCTACCCCCGACGACGAACGCCCCCGCCCCGGCGAACCGGTGCGGGGGCGTTCCTCACTCGAGGATCAGGCGGCGTCCGCGCCGCGGGCCGTCCGCCGGCGACGCACGGCGATCACCGACAGGACCGCCCCGGTCAGGAGCGCTCCGCTCGCCCAGAGCACCGCCGCCAGCGGCGCCTCCGTTCCCGTCCGACCGAGCTCCCCGCGCACGGCCGCCGGAGCGGTCGACGTCGAGGGCGAGGCCGAGGGCGTCGGACCCGCCGCCGCCACGATCGGACCGAACGGTGCACTCGTCCGCGTCTCGTCGAGGTAGCCGGCGAGGCTTCCCGTGACGCTCACGGACACCGTGCGGCCGGCCGCATCGGACGGGACGACGAACGTCGAGGACGTGGCATCCGGGATCGCGGTGCCGTCGACGGCCCAGGCGTACGCGAACGCGGTGCCGTCGGTCCACCCGGGGGTGGTCGCGGTGAGCGTCGCTCCCACCTCTGCGGCGCCGGTCACCACGGGCGCTGCGGCGTCCACGGGGTATTCCTGCACCGCGAGCGTGCTCGCACAGGTCGCGCACGTCCCACCGAGGCTGACGGCGGCCTCGGTGGTCAGCGCACCGCCCGAGGCGTCGTCGGAGACCGTCACGTCGAACGACACCTCGGCGGTCGAGCCGGGATCGGCCGAGGGGATCGTCCAGAGCAGGTCGTCGCCGGTCAGGCTCACCCCTGTCGGCAGCGCGGTCCTGTCGATCGAGGCGCGGTCCAGGATGCCGCTCAGGTCCAGCGACGCGGTCGAGGAGGCGAGCGGGACGAGACCGGTGTTCTCCGCGCGGAGGGTGTACGTCGCCACCTCGCCGCGCTCCAGCGGAGCGGTCGCCGCGGTGGAGAGGGAGAGCGCGAACTGGTCGGGCCACGCGGGCTTGTCGGCATCCAGGATCCAGTCCCGGTAGAACGCCTGCAGGTCGCGGCCGGACAGCTCCTCGGCGAGGGCGAGGAGATCGGCTCCGGTCGTGCTCGTGCCGGCGTGGCGGATCTGCCACTGCTTCACGACGTCGAAGAAGGCGTCGTCGCCGATCGCCACGCGCAGCGCCGCCCAGAACTGCGCGGATCGGTCGTAGGTCTGATAGCCGTAGAGGGAGGCGGAGTCGGTCTGGGCGCCCGGGGCGATCGACCAGTCGCCGTCGCCCGCGGGGACGGCTTCCCACGCTTCGAACTGGGCGTCGCGCGATGCCGGGCCCGTTCCGAACCCGTCCTTCCCGGCGTAGAAGCTCTCGGACCAGGTGGCCATGCCCTCGGCGACCCAGATGTCGGTCCACGTGGTGGGCGAGACGTTGTTGCCGTACCACTGGTGCGCGAGCTCGTGCACGAGGGTGCTGAAGCCGATCCGGGTGGGGAAGAACGAGCGGTCCTGAGTCTCGAGGGCGTAGCTGATGCCCCGGGGAACCCGGTCGACGACGACACCGGCGCTGCGCCCGGGGTAGGGGCCATAGATCGACTCGAGGTTGCGGATGATCGGCCCGAGCTGGTCGACCGCGCTGGTGACCGTGGCTTTGTTCGCGGCCGTCGAGGTCGAGTCGACGAACGACCACGCCGGGATCGTGCCGCCGTCGCTCAGCGTCACCGAGGACTCGATGACGTCGTAGCGGCCGATCGAGATGATCAGCAGCTCGGATGCCATCTGCTTCGTCTGCCGCCACTGCCAGGTCGTGCGGGTGCCGTCGCCCGACGGGGTCCGCGAGAGCAGCTCGCCGTTGCTGACCGCGGCGGCCGGCGCCGCTCCCGCGCCCGTCGCGTCGGCGAGGGTCGAGGGGACGTCGAGGGAGATCGAGTACGTCGCCTTGTCTCCGGGGGTGTTGTTGTGGGGGAAGCCGGTCATGTTCCCGACGGGCTGCCCCAGCATCGTCGCTCCGTCGCTGGTCGCGTTCCAACCCTCGTACGAGCCGTCGGCGTCGATGTGCGCCTGAGGCACGCCGTGGTAGGCGACGGTGACGCGGAACTCACCGCTGACCGGGGCCGCCGGAGTCACGATGAGCTTGTGCCGGATCGCCGCGGCGTCGTCGTCGCGCTGCCACGCGGCCGGGACGCCGTCGACGGTCACCGTGTCGACGACGAGGCCCTCGAAGTCCAGCGAGAAGGAGCGCAGGGGCTCGGCGGCGCGCGCCGTCATGGTCGAGGTCGCGACCACCGATCCCGCCACGACCGAGCCGCTCTGGGTGGCGTCGGGGGTCCACGACAGGTCGATGTCGTAGTCGAGGGCGTCGTAGCCGCCGTTGCCCACGTTCGGGAACATCGCGTCGCCCGCGGTTCGGGCACCGTCGACGGAGTCGGCCGCGAGAGCCGGCGGCACGGGGGCGCAGACAAGGCCGGTGGCGAGCAGAGCCGCCCCGAGGGTGAGGAGAGGGCGCGGGGGAGCGTGGCGCATGAGTGGTGTCGTCCGTTCGGGGGGCTGTGCTCGGCGCGACCCGCCGAGATGGTCGTCGCCACCGTAGGGGCGTCACGTTTCGGCGACGTGTCGATCGAAGGCGCGATCGGTCACAGGGGATGCATAGCGGCGCGACGTCGCCGGCCTGCGCCGCCCGGCTCACCGGATCGGCCACGCCCCGTCGACCGGCGGAGCGGCGGCGTCTAGTCGGCCGATCCCGACGAAGTACTCGGTGAGGCTGGCGGCCTGGGCGCGGGCCCACGCGATCTGGCGCGTGTGCAGTTCGTCGAGGGTCGGCGGCATCCACGGTCCGAAGCGCTCCGCGAGGGCGAGGGCGAGACGACCGGCGGCGACGGCGTCGGCGCAGGCTTCGTGCGCCGACTCGAGAGGTACCGCGTAGTGCTCGGCGACGACGGCGAGGGTGCGCTTGCCGCGCCGGTAGCGGTCGTAGGTCTTGTCGACGACGAGCGGGTCGATCACCGGAGACGGTGCGTGGATGGGCGCGACGCCGTGACGGACGGCCTCGTTCTTCAACAGCGAGAAGTCGAACGGAGCGTTGTAGGCCACCACGGGGATGCCCGCGGCGAACAACGCGCTCAGCGCCTCGACGACCTCGGCGACCACCCGCGGGGCGGGCGCGCCCTCTGCGCGCGCCTGCGCGGTCGTGATGCCGTGGATGGCCGCAGCCCCGGCCGGGATGTCGACACCCGGATCGGCGAGCCAATCGCGCGCGTCGACCACGCGACCGTCGACGTCGAGCACGCCCACGTGGGCCGTGACGATGCGGTCGTTCTCGACGTCGATCCCCGTCGTCTCGAGGTCGAACACGCCGATCAGGCGCGCCCACTCGGGCGTCTGGAAGAGGGGGAGCGGCTCGGCCTGCCACGTGGTCATGCGCTCACCGTAGAGGGGGCCTCCGACACGGCGGCCGAGGCGCGCAGCGCGAGCCCCGGGGCGGACCCCGCGACGGCGGTGAGCGCGAGGGCTCCGGGCGGGAGGGGATTCGGCGGAGGGAGGACGAAAGGGGCCCCGTCTACCCTCCTTCCGCGGACTCTCCTCCCCGGCGGCTCGACGCCGTCCGCGCGGACCGCCCTCGTAGACTCGACGGGTGCCGAACCCGTATGCCGAACGCCTCGCCGAGATCCCCGTCGTCCGCCGCGAGGTGCGCGTGCTCGGCGGCACCACGGCGTACTGGGTGTACGGCGACGACTCCGCCGAGACGACGATCGTCGCGGTGCACGGGTTCCGCGGCGAGCACCACGGTCTCGACCCGGTCGTGGCGCACCTGCCCGGCATCCGGGTCGTCTCGCCCGACCTGCCCGGGTTCGGTGAGACCGCGCCGCTTTCCGGGCGTGCGCACGACCTCGACACCTATGCCGCGTGGCTGCGCGCGTTCGTCGAGGACGTCGCTCCGGATGCCGTCGTGCTCGGCCACTCGTTCGGGTCGATCGTGTCGGCGGCCGCCGTGGCGGGTGGGCTGGCGACGCCGCGGCTCATCCTGGTGAACCCGATCGGCGCTCCCGCTCTCGAGGGGCCGCGCGGCATCCTCACCCGACTCGCGGTGTTCTACTACCTCGCCGGCGCGAAGCTCCCGCGACCGCTCGGCGAAGCGCTGCTGCGCAACGGCCTCATCGTGCGCGTGATGAGCAACGCCATGGCGAAGACGCGCGATGCCGACCTGCGTCGCTTCGTGCACGAGCAGCACGACGAGTACTTCTCGCGCTTCGCCGACCGCGATGTGCTGCACGAGGCGTTCGTGACGAGCGTGTCGCACGACGTCCGCGAATTCGCCCCGCGTATCACCCAGCCGACGCTCCTCATCGCCGCCGAGAAGGACGACATCACCCCCATCGAGGCCGAGCGTCACCTGGCCACGCTGTTCCCCGACGCCGAGCTGGTCGAGATCGCCGACGTCGGACACCTGATCCATTACGAGACGCCGCAGGCCGCGGCATCCGCCATCCGCGCCTTCCTCGGCTGAGGCGGCAGCGCCCCGGATCCGCTCTCAGGCGCTCTCCTCGGCCCTCCGCTTGCGATAGGCGTGCACGTTCATGCGGTTGCCGCAGTTGCCGCTGTCGCAGTATCGCTTCGATCCGTTCTTCGAGAAGTCCACGTACACGCCGTCGCAGTCGTCGGCGTCGCACACGCGCACCCGCGCGTACTCGTCGGCGCGGATGACGTCGACGAAGGCCATCGCCGTCTCCACGAGCATGCGCTGCGCGAGCGCGTCCGACTCGTCGGTGGCGTGGATGTGCCAGTCGAACTCGTCGTGACGGACGAGCTGGGGCAGGGCCCGCCCGTCGCGCAGCATGGCGTTGACCAGGGGGACGGCGGCATCCCGATCGACGCTCCACAACCTCTGGATGCGCGACCGGATGCCGCGGACCGCGGCGAGCTCGCGATCGTCGCGCGTGCGCGAACCGGTGTAGGTGTGCCGGTCGGCGAAGTCGTCGAGCTCGGCCGTGGTGGTGAGCGTGTCGACGCCGCTGACCTCCGTGTGGGGCAGCGTGTTGACGAGTTCGACCGTGGCGCGCAGCACCAGCTCGGTGTCACGGATGAAGACCATGTTGACTCCTGACAGGGCGAGGTCGTACTGTCACGAGTGTAAACGCTCTTCACTCCTGACAGCAGGCTCGCATGACCACGTCGACCGTCGCCCTCCCTCGCCCCACACACCGCGCCTCCGGCGCCGTCACGGGGTTGCTCATCGCGCTCGCCTCCGCACTGGCGTTCTCCTCGAGCGGCCCCTTCGTGAAACCCCTCCTCGACGGCGGCTGGTCGCTCGGCGCGGTGCTGCTGGTGCGCATGGGCACGGCCGCCCTGCTGCTGTCTCCCGCGCTCATCCTCGCGGTGCGCCGCCAGCGCGGGTTCCTCCGCCGCCACGGTCTGCTCATCGCCGCGTTCGGCCTGACCGCGGTCGCGGGGTGCCAGCTGTTCTACTTCGCCGCCATGCAACGGATGCCGGTGGCCGTCGCCCTGCTCATCCAGTACATCGCGCCGGTCCTCATCGTCATCGCCGTGTGGGTGCGCACCCGCCGAGCGCCCTCCCGAGCCGTGCTGGTGGGTTCGGTCGTCGCGATGCTGGGCCTCGTCCTCGTCGTCGACATCAGCGGCGCGCGCTTCGACCTGCTCGGTACCGTCTTCGCGCTGTGCGCCGCCGTGTGCGCCGCGGCGTACTTCGTCATCGCCGGCCGCGCGGGCGACGACCTCCCCCCTCTCGCCTTGGCCGCCGGCGGACTGCTCACCGGGACCCTGCTCATGGCGGTGCTCGTCGTGAGCGGCATCCTGCCCTTCGCCGCGCCCTCGATCACCGTGACGCTCGTGGGGCTCGAGGTTCCCGGCATCCTGCCCCTGCTGTGGGTCGGCGCGGTGGCGACCACCCTCGGCTACGCGCTCGGGGTGATCGCGGTCCCGCGGATCGGCTCGCGGCTGGCGTCGTTCGTCGGGCTCAGCGAGGTGCTCTTCGCGCTCGGTTTCGCCTGGCTGCTGCTGGGGGAGACGCCGGCGCCGATCCAGTTCGTCGGCGGCGCGCTCATCCTCGTGGGCGTGGTCCTCGTGCGGCTGGATGCCGGCAGCCCGACCGAGCAGAAGACGGAGACGGCGAGCATCCCGGTGGTGCCGGCGCCGTAGCGCGCGGTTCGAGCCCGGGGCGGTCGCTAGATGTCCTCGCGGGCCAGCTGCATCAGCGGGCCCACGCGGTAGCCGATGACCTCGCCCATCACGAGCGAGGTCTCGGTGCGCTCGACACCCTCGATGGCGAGGATGCGCGCGTCGGTGTCGAACAGGTGCTGCGTGTCGCGGCAGGCCACGCGCACGAGCAGGTCGACCTGACCGCTCAGCCCGTGCGCCTGCAGCACCTCGGGGACCTTCGCGAGCTCCTCGCGGATCGCGGGGAGCTCCGCCTGCCGCACGGTCACCTGGAGGAACGCTTCGATGGGGAACCCGAGCGCCTCGGCCGAGAGGGTGCGTTCGAAGGAGAGGAAGACGCCTCCGCGTTCGAGGCGGCTCATGCGCGCCTGGACCGTGTTGCGCGAGAGGCCGAGCTTCTCGGCGAGCGCGACGACGGTGGCGCGCGGATCGGCGGACAGGGCGCGGAGGAGGTCGAGGTCGACCGCGTCGAGCTTGCTCATGGTGCGAAACATTAGCAGTGCCTAGGTGCGGCGCAATGGGCACTGTGCTCAATATGACGACGAGGTCTTGAGCGGGGTGCATTCCGCGCGTACCGTCGCCCGCATCGGCGCCGTTGCCGGCGCCCGGATCGCCCGGGCTCTCACGAGGAGCCCCGGGCCGCACCTGGAGGGATGACGATGACGTACACCCAGACCCGAGCCGAGGGATCCTCGGCCTCGCACCCGGATCGAGGGCCCGTGCCCGACGCGTCGCTCGCCGACATCGACGACGTATCCCGCGTGCTCGACCCCGACGGTACCCGCGTCGCCGACGCCGAGCTCGATCCGTGGATCCGCGACCTCTCGCCCCACGAGCTGCGCGCCCTCCACCGCGACATGGTCCTCACCCGGCGGCTGGATGCCGAGGGCGTCGCCCTGCAGCGTCAGGGACAGCTCGCGCTGTGGGCCCCGTGCCGCGGCCAGGAGGCCGTGCAGGTGGGCACCGCCCACGCCCTCGCCCCCGGCGACTTCGTCTTCCCCAGCTACCGCGAGCACGGCGTGCTGCTCGGCCGCGGCGCCCAGCCCGCCGATTACGTGCTCGCGTGGCGCGGCGAGGAGCACTCGGCCTACGATCACACGACGATCAACGCCGCTCCTCCCCAGATCATCATCGGCGCGCAGTCGTTGCACGCCACCGGCTGGGCGATGGGCGCGCAGCGCGACGGATCGACCGACGTCGCGGTCGCGTATTACGGCGACGGCGCCACGAGCCAGGGCGACGTCAACGAGGCGATGGTGTTCGCCTCGTCGTTCCGCGCTCCGGTCGTCTTCGTCTGCTCGAACAACCAGTGGGCCATCAGCGAGCCGGTCACCGTCCAGGCGAAGTATCCGATCGCCGGCCGGGCGCCGGGCTTCGGCATCCCGAGCATGCGCATCGACGGCAACGACGCCCTCGCGTGCGTCGCCGCGATGCGGTGGGCCCTGGACCGCGCCCGCCGCGGCGAGGGGCCGTCGTTCATCGAGGCGGTGACCTACCGGATGGGGCCGCACACCACCAGCGACGACCCCACCCGGTATCGCGACGCCGGTGAGGTGGACGCGTGGGCGCAGCGCGACCCCATCGCCCGCCTCGAGGCCTACCTGCGCGCCGAGGGGATGCTCGACGACTCGGGCCTCGACGAGGTCGCCCGGGCCGCCGATGCGCTCGCCGCGGACGTGCGGGCCGCGTGCATCGGGGCCACCACCCGCGCCCCCGAGACGATGTTCGACCACGTCTACGCCGAACCCCACAGCGGCATCGACCGGCAGAAGGCGGAGTACGTCGAGTACCTGGCGGGGTTCGGGAAATGACCGCGCTCACCCTCGCCTCCGCGATCAACGCCGGCCTGTCCCGGGCTCTCGAGCGCGACGAGAAGGTCCTGCTCATGGGGGAGGACATCGGCAAGCTCGGCGGCGTCTTCCGCGTCACCGACGGACTGCAGCAGCGTTTCGGCGCCCAGCGCGTCGTCGACACCCCGCTCGCCGAGGCGGGCATCGTCGGCACCGCGGTCGGCCTCGCGCTGCGCGGCTACCGTCCCGTCGTCGAGATCCAGTTCGACGGCTTCGTCTACCCGGCCTTCGACCAGATCGTCTGCCAGGTCGCCAAGCTCCACTACCGCAGCAACGGTCGGATCCGGATGCCGCTGGTCATCCGCATCCCGTGGGCCGGGGGTGTGGGTGCGGCCGAGCACCACTCCGAGTCGCCCGAGGCGTACTTCGTGCACACCGCGGGTCTGCGCGTCGTCGCCGCGTCGAACCCGCAGGACGCGTACGTCATGCTGCAACAGGCGATCGCGTCCGATGACCCGGTCATCTTCTTCGAGCCGAAGCGCCTGTACCACTCCAAGGGCGAGGTCGATCTTGATGCCGACCTCGCCGACGCCCCGCCCCTGCATCTCGCCCGGGTGGCCCGCGAGGGCACCGACGCGACGATCGTCACCTATGGCGCCCAGGTGCGCACGGCCCTCGATGCGGCGCTCGCCGCCGAGGACGAGGGCCTCTCGCTCGAGGTCATCGACCTGCGATCGCTGTCGCCGATCGACATGAACACGGTCGCGGCATCCGTGCGCAAGACCGGACGCGTCGTCGTCACCCACGAAGCCGCCCGCGAGGCGGGGGTCGGCGCCGAGCTGGTCGCGAGTATCACCGAGCAGTGCTTCCACTATCTCGAGACGCCCCCGCAGCGGGTGACCGGACACGACATCCCGTATCCGCCGTCGAAGCTCGAGAAGCATCACGTGCCGGATCTGGACCGCATCCTGCACGCGGTGGACCGGGTGCTCGAGCGTGGCGAGGGGGTGCTGCGATGATCGCCGAGTTCCGTCTTCCCGACCTCGGCGAGGGCCTCCCCGAAGCCGAGATCGTGCAGTGGCACGTCGCCGAGGGCGACACCGTCACCCTCAACCAGACGATCGCCGAGGTCGAGACGGCCAAGGCCATCGTCGAGATCCCCTCTCCCTACGCCGGCACCGTTCAGGGCCTGCACGCCGCGGCCGGAGACGTCGTCGAGGTCGGCTCCCCCCTCGTGTCGTTCGAGGTGGAGGGGGCGGATGCCGGTACCCCGGCGGCGCCGGCCCCCGCGGCGGAGGGGCACGCCGTCGAACAGGTGGTGGGCGATTCCGCCGAGGTGCCCGCCGACGACATCGCGGCGCGGGCGACGCCGAACCTCGTCGGGTACGGCGCCGCCCCGAGCTCGGGGTCGCGTCCGCGCCGCCGAGCCCGTGGCGGCGGCACGGTCACGATCGACCCCGACACCGCGGTGCGCGAAGCGGCGCCGCACGACGTGCTGCGGACCGGGCCCATCGACCTCCCGCTCGAGCGGCCTCGATCGACGCCGCCCGTCCGCAAGTTCGCGAAGGACCACGGCATCGACCTCGTGCTCGTCGCCGCCGCCCACCCGGGCGAGACGGTCACGCGCGCCCACGTCGAGGAGTACGCGGCGCGGCTCGCGACCGCCCCGAGCGCTCCCGTCGCCGCGCCGACCTCACCCGTGCCCGCGGACGACCGCGTCACGCGCACGCCGATCCGCGGGGTGCGCAAGCACACGGCGGCGGCGATGGTGCAGAGCGCCTTCACCGCTCCGCACGCGACGACGTTCCTCACGCTGGACGTCACCGCGACGACCGAGCTGCTGGCATCCCTGAAGTCGGACCGTGCTCTCGACGGACACAGGATCGGGCTGCTGGCGATCGTCGCGAAGGCGGTGTGCCTGGCCCTCGGGCGCACGCCCGCGTTGAACGCGAAGTGGGACGAGGCGGCGGGCGAGATCGTCGAGCACCACTATGTCAACCTCGGGATCGCCGCCGCGACCGACCGCGGTCTCGTGGTGCCGGTGATCCCGGACGCCGACCGCCTCGACCTCGTCGACCTCGCGGACGCGATCGCCGATCTCGCCACCACCGCGCGCGCCGGGCGCACCGCCCCCGCCGCGATGACGGGCGGGACGTTCTCGATCACGAACGTGGGCGTGTTCGGAGTGGATGCCGGAACCCCGATCCTCAACCCCGGAGAGGCCGGAATCCTCGCCGTCGGCGCCCTGCGGCGCACGCCATGGGAGCATCACGGCGAGATCGCCCTGCGCGACGTGCTGACCCTGAGCCTGTCGTTCGACCACCGGTTGGTGGACGGGGCCGAGGCGGCGCGCTTCCTGACCGACGTCGCCGGCGTGCTGCGCGAGCCCGGGCGGGCGATGCTGCTGCGCTGAGGCGGTGGTCCGGGCTGCGGTTCGGGCCCGCACGGACCGGGTGCCGGGGGAGTGGTCGCCCTCGGCACCTCCGTCGCGCGCGGGGCGTGTTCAGTGTCCAGAACACCCGGATGCGATGCGGGGGGCGTCCGGGTTTCTTGGACACTCGAGCCCGGCCCCGAGGGCGAGGTGCCCCGGGCGGGCCGGGTGGATGCCGCGACTCAGGCCGTCAGCGCAGCCAAAGCCATGCGGGTCAGGGTGAGGCGGACGCGGGATGCGGGCACTCCGCGCACGCTGTGCGGCGTCGAGTTGATCAGGCCGAAACAGGCGAGGGCGCGCACGCGGCGTTCGGCCGGGGTCTCGGCATCCGGATCCACCGCCGCGAGAGCGGCGGTCCACACCGCGACGTAGGAATTCTGCAGCTCGCGCACGGTGCGGCGGTCGTCGGGGGAGAGGCGGTCGAGGTCGCGGTCCTGCACGCGGATGACGTCGGCCTCGGCGAGCGCGAAGGCGACGTGGAAGTCGACGAGAGGCCGCAGCGCCGCGGATGACGCCGGCGCCCGGATCACGAATCGCTCGCCGCCGGGGAGATCGCGGGGCGGGGCATCGCCGGGGACGCCGGCCGCCGACTGCGCGGCCACCGCCCGACCGCCCGCGAGCAGGCGTTCGCTGACGTCGACGAGGATCGCGCCGAGCAGCGCCTGCTTGCTCGAGACGTGCCGGTACACGGCGGGACCGCTCACGCCCGCCGCTTCGCCGATGTCGCCGAGGGTGACGCCGTCGAAACCGCGCTCGGCGAACAGGCGCGCCGCGGCGGCCAGCAGCGACGCCCGGCGGTCGGCCTTCGCGCGGTCGCGCGCGGTGCCGGGCGTGGACGGAGGCGCCGCGCCACCCGCCTCCCCGGCGCCGGCCGGGGGCTTCTCTTCTGCTCTTGTCATCGGCATCCGCTCGGGCTAGCCTGGCATCTCAGTTAGCCAACATTAACTGAAACCCGGCCGTTCGGGAACGATCCCGACGGCGACGACGGTGCCGTCGACGACGCGGCACCCAGACGGAGCCGCCATGAGCACTGCACCGATCACCGAGACGGCACCGGCCGCGCCGACCCAGCGCGACCTCGCCGCGGAGCTCCGGGCCACCCTTGCCCGTGCCGCGCGCGGAGGATCGGATGCCGCCCGCGAGCGCCACACGGCCCGCGGCAAGCTCCTCGCGCGGGACCGCATCGACCGGCTGCTCGACGAGGGCAGCCCCTTCCTGGAGGTCGCGCCGCTCGCCGCGCACGGGCTGTACGACGGTGGAGCGCCCGGAGCCGGCGTCGTCGCGGGAATCGGTGTCGTGCACGGGCGCCACGTGATGGTCGTCGCGAACGACGCCACGGTGAAGGGCGGCGCGTACTTCCCGCTCACGGTGAAGAAGCACCTGCGCGCGCAGGAGATCGCGCGCGAGAACCGCCTTCCCTGCGTCTACCTCGTCGACTCGGGCGGGGCGTTCCTGCCGATGCAGGACGAGGTGTTCCCCGACCGCGACCACTTCGGCCGCATCTTCCGCAACCAGGCGCAGCTGTCGGCCCTCGGCGTCCCGCAGATCGCCGCCGTCATGGGCTCGTGCACCGCGGGCGGCGCCTACGTTCCCGCGATGAGCGACGAGAGCGTGATCGTGCGGAACCAGGGCACGGTGTTCCTCGGCGGTCCGCCGCTGGTCAAGGCCGCGATCGGTGAAGACGTGACCGCCGAACAGCTCGGCGGCGGCGACCTGCATGCCCGGCGCTCGGGGGTGGTCGATCACCTCGCCGACGACGACGAGCACGCGCTCGAGATCGTCCGCGACATCGTGCGGACGCTGCCGCCCACCCCGGCTCCCGTCTGGGCGGTCGAACCGGTGAGAGACCCCGTCCGCGAGCCCGCAGATCTCTACGACATCGTCCCCGTCGACGTCGCGCAGCCGGTCGACATGCGCGCGATCATCGACACGCTCGTCGACGCCGACTCGCTGCACGAGTTCAAGGCGCTGTACGGCGAGAGCGTCATCACGACCTTCGCACGCCTGCGCGGCCACCCCGTCGGCATCATCGCGAACGACGGCGTGCTCTTCAGCGAATCCGCGCTCAAGGCCGCGCACTTCATCGAGCTCGCCGACCAGCGCGGCATCCCCCTGCTCTTCCTCCAGAACATCACCGGGTTCATGGTGGGCCGGGATGCCGAGGCGGGCGGCATCGCGAAGGACGGCGCCAAGATGGTCACCGCCGTCGCCTCCACCCGCGTCCCCAAGCTCACCGTCCTCGTCGGCGGCTCGTACGGTGCCGGCAACTACGCCATGTGCGGCCGCGCCTACGACCCCCGATTCCTGTGGACCTGGCCCTCGAGCCGGATCTCGGTCATGGGCGGGGCGCAGGCGGCATCCGTGCTCTCGACCGTGCAGCGCGATCAGCGCGCCGCGCGCGGCGAGGAGTGGACGGATGCGGACGACCGGGCGTTCCAGCAGCCCATCCGCGACCGGTACGAGGAGCAGGGCAGCCCGTACTACGCCACCGCCCGCCTGTGGGACGACGGAGTGATCGACCCCGCCGACACCCGAACGATGCTCGGCCTCGCGCTCGACGTCGTCAGCCGCGTTCCGCTGGCCGACCGGGGCTTCGGCCTCTTCCGGATGTGACCATGAGCGTTCCCCTCTTCTCGACCGTCCTCGTCGCCAATCGCGGCGAGATCGCGCGCCGGGTGTTCCGGACGCTCCGCCGTCTCGGCATCCGTTCGATCGCCGTCTTCACCGACGCGGATGCCGACGCCCCCCACGTCCGCGACGCAGACCGCGCCGTGCGCGTGCCCTCGTACCTCGACGTCGAAGCGGTGGTCGCGGCCGCAGTGTCGTCGGGGGCGGAAGCCGTGCACCCCGGCTATGGGTTCCTCAGCGAGAACGCCGCCTTCGCCCGTGCCTGCGTCGCGGCCGGGATCGTCTTCGTGGGCCCGGGGGTCGAGGCGCTCGAGGTGATGGGCGACAAGATCCGCGCCAAGGAGCACGTGGCCGCGCACGGGGTGCCGACGGTCCCGGGGTTCTCGGCGACGGGGTTGAGCGACGACGAGATCGCCGACGCAGCCGACCGTGCCGGATACCCGCTGCTGGTGAAGCCCTCCGCGGGCGGGGGAGGCAAGGGCATGACCGTCGCCGCCGACGCGGGCGCGCTGCCCGACGCGCTCGCCACCGCGCGCCGCGTCGCGGCCGCCGCGTTCGGCGACGACACCCTGCTGCTCGAGCGCTTGCTGGAGCGCCCGCGCCACATCGAGGTGCAGGTGCTCGCCGACGCGCGCGGGACGACTCTCTCGCTCGGCGAGCGCGAGTGCACCCTGCAGCGGCGCCACCAGAAGGTCATCGAGGAGGCCCCCTCGCCCGTGGTCGACGCCGCGACCCGCGCGCGGCTCGGGGAGGCGGCCGTCGCCGCTGCCCGCAGCGTCGGCTACCTCGGCGCGGGCACCGTGGAGTTCCTCGTCGCCGGCGACCGGCTCGACGAGCCGTTCTTCATCGAGATGAACACGCGTCTGCAGGTCGAGCACCCCGTGACCGAGATGGTCACCGGCATCGACCTCGTCGAGCAGCAGCTGCGGGTCGCCGCCGGGCTCGCCCTCGACCTCGGCGAGATCCGCCTCGACGGACACGCGATCGAAGCGCGCGTGTACGCCGAGACGCCGTCGCGCGGCTACCTCCCGGCTACCGGGACCGTGAGCGTCTGGCATCCCGGATCCGCCCGCGTCGACAGCGCCGTCGAGAGCGGCACAGTCGTCAGCTCGCTGTACGACCCGATGATCGCCAAGGTCATCGCCCACGGCCCCGACCGTGAGACCGCGCTCGCCCGCCTCGACGCCGCGCTCGCCGAGACGGTCGTGCTCGGCGTGGACACGAACATCGCCGACCTCCGGGCCCTGCTCGCCGACCCCGCGGTGCGCGCGGGAGACCTCGACACCGGACTGTTGGATCGGCGCGGGACGCCGGATGCGGTCGAGCCGCCGGCGGTCGCGCTCGCCGCGGTGGCACGTCGGATCGTGGATGCCGAGAACCCGGACATCGACGGCGTCTGGGGCCGCGTCGGGGCGTGGCGGGCCGGGGGAGCGGCGAGCCGGCGCACGGTGTCGCTCGAAGACGACGCCGGCCGGGTGCACGAGGTCGCGCCGGGCACGGCTGACGGCGCCGTCGTGACGGGTGGTCCGGTCGAGTACTGGGTGCACGCCGACGGCGGAGCGTACCGGCTGCGGGTGGTCTCGCGACGGGATGCCGCCGCGCGTCGCCGGGCCGCCGCGGGCCGGGCGCCCGGTGCCGTGGACCCCGACCTCGTCGCCCCGCTTCCCGGAACGGTCGTCGCCGTGCACGTCGCCGACGGCGACACCGTCGAGGCGGGCGCCCGCCTCCTCACCATCGAGGCCATGAAGATGGAGCACACCGTCGTCGCCCCGCACGCCGGCACCGTGCGGCTGCGCACGTCGGCGGGCGCGCAGGTCGCCCGCGATGCCGTGGTCGCGACGGTGGCCCCCGTGGCCCCCGGTGGCTTCGACGGGCTCAGCCACCTCGCGCCCCAGGTCCCTGAGCCTGTCGAAGGGCCCGGTACCCCCGCCCGCCCCGGACCGCACGATCACGCCGGCACTCCGGCATCCACCCCATCCCACAAGGAGATCCACCCGTGAGCATCGACAGCCAGCAGGCCTTCACCGACGACGAGCGCGAACTGAGCGCGATGGTGCGCGAGTTCGCCGACGAGGTGATCGCGCCGCGCTCCTACGAGGCCGACCGCGCCCACGAGCTGCCCCTCGACCTCGTCGAGCAGATGGGCGAGCTCGGACTGTTCGGACTGCCCTTCCCCGAGGAGGTCGGCGGCCAGGGCGGCGACTACGCCAGCCTCTGCGTCGCGATCGAGGGTGTCGCGCGCGTCGACCAGTCGATGGCGATCACCCTCGAAGCGGGAGTGGGCCTCGGCGCCATGCCGATCCACCGGTACGGCACGCCCGAGCAGAAGGCGGAGTACCTGCCCGACCTCGTCGGCGGGCGCGCGCTCGCCGGATTCGGACTCACCGAGGCCGAGGCGGGCAGCGACGCCGGGGCCACCCGCACCACCGCGAGGCTCGAGGACGGCGAGTGGGTGATCGACGGCTCGAAGCAGTTCATCACCAACTCGGGCACCGACATCACCCGGTTCGTGACCGTGACCGCGGTGACCGGGCGCACCGACGCCGGTCGCCCCGAGATCTCGACCATCATCGTGCCCAACGGCACGCCCGGGTTCACCGTGGGTCCCGCGTACGACAAGGTCGGATGGAACGCCTCCGACACGCACCCGCTCACGTTCGACGGCGTGCGCGTCCCCGAGGAGAACCTGTTGGGGCAGCGCGGGCACGGCTTCAAGAACTTCCTGCGCACGCTCGACGAGGGACGCGTCGCGATCGCCGCCCTCGCGACCGGGGCAGCCGAGGGATGCCTCGAGGCCGCGGTCGACTACGCCCGCAGCCGCACCGTCTTCGGCGAGCGGCTCGCCACGCGCCAGAGCATCCAGTTCCTCCTCGCGCGCATGCACGCTCGCGTGCACACCGCACGCCTGGCCTGGGTGCACGCCGCGCGCCTGTGCGACGCCGGCAAGCCGTTCTCGGTGGATGCCGCGGTGGCCAAGATGACCGCGAGCGACGCCGCCATGGCGAACGCGCGCGATGCGACCCAGGTGTTCGGTGGCAACGGCTTCATCAACGAGTACCCCGTCGCCCGGCACTACCGCGACTCGAAGATCCTCGAGATCGGCGAGGGCACCACTGAGGTGCAGCTCATGGTCATCTCGCGTGCTCTGGGGCTCACGGGTACCGTGGCGGCATGATCGAGCAGCGCGGCCTGTTTCTGGAGGAGTTCGTCGTCGGCGAGAGATACGGGCACCGCCCCGGGAGGACGGTGACGGATGCCGACAACGTGCTCTTCACCACCCTGACGATGAACGCGCAGGCGCTGCACCTCGACGCGGCGTTCGCCGCGACCCAGCCCTTCGGCAAGCCGCTGGTGAACTCGATGTGGACGCTGTCGACCCTCGTGGGCCTGTCGGTCGCGCAACTCACCCAGGGAACGCTCGTCGCGCAACTCGGGCTGACCGACGTGAGCTTCCCGGCCCCGCTGTTCGTCGGCGATACACTCATGGCCGAGACTGAGATCGTGTCGGTGCGGCCGTCGGCGTCTCGCCCGGGACAGGGGGTGGTCGTCATGGCGCACACCGGCCGCTCGCAGAACGACGAGGTCGTGGCGACCGCGACCCGCACGGTGCTCGTGTGGGCGCTGGAGGGGCGGGCATGACCTTCGACCTCGGCCCGGCGCTGCTCTTCGTCCCCGGTGACCGGCCCGAGCGGCTCACCAAGGCCCTCGAGCGGGCGGACGCCGCGATCCTGGACCTCGAGGATGCGGTGTCCGCGGATGCCAAGCCCTCGGCGCGCGCGGCGATGATCGCCGCCGACCCGGATCCGGAGCGCGTCATCGTCCGCGTGAACGGGCCCGAGACGCCGGACTTCGCGCTCGACCTCGAGGCGCTGGCGCGGACCCGCATCCGCCGCGTGATGGTGGCGAAGGCCGAGGACCCGGCATCCCTCGTTCCCCTCGAGGCATACGAGGTGATCGCGCTCTGCGAGACGGCGCGGGGTGTCGTCCACGCGGAGCAGCTCGCGGCGCTGCCGCAGGTGTTGGCGCTGATGTGGGGCGCGGAGGACCTCGTCGCGAGCCTCGGCGGCACGTCGAGCCGTCGCGACGACGGCGGCTACCGCGACGTCGCGCGGCTCGCGCGGGCGCGCGTGCTGCTCGCGGCGGGGGCGTCCGGCAAGCGGGCGATCGATGCCGTCCACGTCGACATCGCCGACCTGGACGGACTGTCGGACGAGGCACGGGATGCCGCGGCCTCCGGGTTCGCGGCCACCGCGTGCATCCACCCGGGGCAGGTCGCGACCATCCGCGCAGCCTATGCCCCGTCCGTCGCGCAGGTGGCATGGGCGCGAGGGGTGCTCGTGGCCGCGGAGGGGGAGCGGGGAGTGTTCCGCCACGAGGGGCGCATGATCGACGAGCCGATCCTCCGCCACGCGCGCTCGGTGGTGGCGCGCGCGGGGTAGCCCTAGCTCGCGACGCCCGCGTAGGCCAGCATCTCCCAGCGGTCGCCGTCGATGCGGAACGTCGTCGCGGAGCAGTTCGGCAGACGCTCGCCCTCGCGGGGGAATTCCCCGTCGGTGGCGAACATGATGACTTCGCGGATGAGCGCCCCGTGCGCGACGGCGATCACGTCGACGCCCTCGGGAGCGGATGCCACGGCCTCGGCGATCGCGGCGAGCGCGCGCTCGCGCACGACCGGCCAGGTCTCGGCTCCGGGGACGTCGGCCGCGTGCCACGGGCCGTAGGTCTTGTAGAAGGTGGGCGCGTCCATTCCTTCGGCGTCGCCGTACGAGCGCTCCTGCAGGCCGGGGTAGCGGTTCGCCACCGTCGTGCCGAGGGCCGCAGCGATGATGTCGGCGGTCTCGGCGGCGCGACCCAGGTCGCTCGAGACGACCACGACCTCCCGGCCGGCGTACTCGGCGGCGAGGGTGTCGGCGATGCCGCGCGCCTGCAGGCGACCCGTGTCGTTCAGGGGGATGTCGGTCGACCCCTGGATCCGCCCCTCGTAGTTCCACGCGGTCTCGCCATGTCGCACCAGAGTCAGGATCGTCACCGTTCGAGCCTAACCGGCGGGGAACGAGCGGGCCTCCAGGGTCGTGCCTGCGGGATACCCCGCCAGTCGAGGCGACGTCGTGAAGAGAGCGAGCGCGTCACCCCCTGGGGCGGTCTTGCGCGTCCTCGGGGCACTCGATCGGGTGGGCCGTCACGGGTCGCGTACCGAGATCGTAGGTGCGACAGGCGCGTCCCCAGGCGGGGCGGGTGGCGGGGAACATCAGACCGCCCTCGCCCCAGTGGTAGTACACGGCGACCGACACCGAAACGTCCGTCGCCGAGAGGAACGTCCACTCATACGGGCTCTCGTTCGCCCTCCCCGCGATGACGCCTTGCTGCAGCGCCGTCTTCACCGCATCGGTGCTGCCGGGCACGGCGGCCGCAGTTGAGATCGCCGTCACCAAACTGTGGTCGGCGAATCTGGCCGCCTCCTCGTCTTCGAGGACGCCGGGCGGTTCGCCGACGAGGCGCCCGATCGCGATCAGGGTCGCGAGAGCGGCGAGCAACAGGACAGTTTTCCGGCGACGACGGCGCACAGGGGTCGTTCGGGCGTTCGTGGACGCGATCATGATCTGACGCTCGAGCGACTCCTCAGAGCAGCCCCGGCAACCTCTCGGCGAAGGCCCGCAGCACCGCCGTCGTGCCGCCGTCGATCTTGACCGCGGCACGCTGGTCGGCGCGGGTCTCGCCGCGGTTGACGATCACGACGGGCAGACGCTTGCGCCGCGCACGCTCCACGAGACGGATGCCGGAGTTCACCACGAGCGACGAACCGGCGATCACGAGGGCCTCGCTGGTGTGCACGAGCTGCTCGGCCTCGCGGAACTTCTCGACCGGGATGTACTCGCCGAAGAACACCACGTCGGGCTTGAGCGTGCCCCCGCACACCGAGCACGTCGGCACGACGAAACCGTCGGCGGACGCGGGCGTCACGTCGCCGTCGGGACCGAGCTCGACGTTCTCGGGAAGACGGATCCACGGGTTGTCGGCCTCGACCCGCTCGGCCAGATCGCGCCGGTCGAACACCTGACCGCACTGCAGGCAGCCCACGCGGCGCATCGTGCCGTGCAGCTCCACGACACGGCTGCTGCCGGCGCGCACGTGCAGGCCGTCGACGTTCTGCGTGACGACGCCGTTGGCGACCCCCGCCTGCTCGAGGTCGGCGAGAGCGCGATGACCGTCGTTGGGCTCGGCCGCCGCGAACACCTGCCAGCCCAGGTGGCTGCCCACCCAATAGCGGCGTCGTGCCTCGGCACTCGACAGGAACTGCTGGGCGGTCATGGGCGTGCGGGTGGGGGCGCCTTTGCCGCGGTAGTCGGGGATCCCGGAGTCGGTCGACACGCCCGCACCGGTCAGGACGGCGATGCGACGGCCGGCGAGCACCTCCACGGCCCGATCGATGGATGCCGAGAACCCGGCATCCTCCGTCGTGTCGGTCATGCACACCTCCGTCCCGTCCGAGTCTATGGCGGGCCGCCGACACCGGCTCGCGCGGAGTGCCCCGCGGGGGCGGTATCCGACGGGTCGGCCCCGCGCATCCCCGTGATCCGCGGGGGACCGCCGTCGATACTGGAGGGATGAGCTCCTTCCCCCGGCCCGCCATGCTCGACGTCACCTCGCTCCGCCGCGTGCGACCGTGGGGCGGCGACCTCGTCGACATCGCCATCGACGGGGGACGGATCACCGCGATCACGCCCGCGGCGAGCGACCCGATCGGCATCCGCGAATTCGACGGGCGCGGTCTGCTCGCCCTGCCGGGCATCGTGAACGCCCACGCGCACGTCGACAAGTCGTGGTGGGGGCTGCCCTGGCAGTCGTACGGGGGCGAGGGGTCGACCGAGGGGCGCATCCGCCACGAGCGGGAGCAGCGCGACGCGCTCGGCATCCCCTCTCTCGAGCGGTCCGCTCTCGTGCTGCGCGAGCTCGTGCGTCACGGCACCACCGCGATCCGCACCCACGTCGACGTCGACAACGGGGTGGGCCTGCGCGGAATCGAGGCGGTCGAGGAAGCGGCGGCCGCGTACGACGGCGCTCTGGACGTGCAGATCATCGCCTTCCCGCAGGACGGGGTGCTGCGCCGCCCGGGTGTGCTCGACCTGCTGCGCGAGGCCGCGGACCGCGACAGCGTGACGGGGGTCGGCGGTCTCGACCCCGCCTCGATCGACCGTGACCCGGTCGGGCAGATCGACGCCCTCACGGCGCTCGCCGCCGACACCGGCGTCGGCCTCGACATCCACCTGCACGACCCGGCCGAGCTCGGCGCCTTCCAGATCGAGCTGCTCGTGGAACGCACCGGGCGACTCGGCCTCGGCGGCCGGGTGAACATCGCCCACGGCTTCGCACTCGCCCAACTGGAACCCGCGCGTCGCCGCGACCTGCTGGCCGCGATGGGCGAGGCCGGGGTGTCGATGACCACCGTCGCTCCGCTGCGTCTCGCGCAGCTCCCGCTCGCCGAGCTCGACGCCGCCGGAGTCCGCCTGGGTCTGGGCACCGACGGCATCCGGGATCTGTGGAGCCCCTTCGGCACCGGAGACACCCTCGGCATCGCGTGGCAGTACGCCCGCGCCGGCGGGCTCGTGCACGACGACGACCTGCTGCGCGTCGTGCAGCTGGCGACCAGCGCGGCCGCCTGGGCCGTGGGACGCGAGGTGCACGACCTCGTCGAGGGAGCGCGCGCCGACATCGTCCTCGTGGATGCCGAGAACCCCATGGACGCGCTCGTCCGCCAGCCTGAGCGGGCCCTGGTGATCGCCGGGGGTCGCGCGCTGCACGTGGCGTGAGCGCCGGGCGCGGCATCCCGTCGCGCCCGCTCTCGTCCGCCGACGTCGATCCCGCCTCCCGCTCCTCGCGCCCCCGCTCTCGTTGAGTGTCCAAGAAACCCGGACGAATTGCCGAACCGTCCGGGTGTTCTGGACACTCGAGGTCGGGTGCGGCCGGGGGCGCCGCGCGGGTGGGCTACCCGGGTTGAGTGTCCAAGACACCCGGGTGCTTTCGAAATTCGTCCGGGTGTTCTGGACACTCGAGGTCGGGAGCAGGGCGGACGGGGCGCCAGGGAGAGGTCGGGCTGGGAGGATGGGACGATGCCCGTCATCGCCCTGGACTCCGCCGACGACCCGCGCCTCGCGGACTACCGCGACCTCACCGACGTGTCACTGCGGCGGGTGTCGGAGCCCGCGGGAGGGCTGTACATCGCCGAGTCGTCGAAGGTGCTGGACCGCGCGCTGCGGGCGGGGCACCGGCCGCGTTCCGTCCTCGTGCAGGACAAGTTCCTCGCCGACGCTCTCGCGCTCGTCGGGGCGGATGCCGAGGTCTACGTCGTCCCCGCCGAGATCGCCGAGCAGGTGACGGGGTACACCGTGCACCGGGGGCTGCTGGCGTCCATGCATCGTCCGGTCCTGGCATCCGTGGAGGAGACCGTCCGCGACGCGAGACTCGTCGTGGTGCTCGAGGACATCGTCGATCACACCAACATCGGAGCCGCGTTCCGTTCGGCGGCTGCTCTCGGGGCGGATGCCGTGCTCGTCACGCCCCGCTGCGCCGATCCGCTCTACCGGCGCAGCGTCCGCGTGAGCATGGGAACGGTGTTCCAGGTGCCCTGGACGCGGCTGCCGGAATGGTCGGAGGCGAAGCCGCTGCTGCACAACGCCGGGTTCCACCTCGCCGCGATGGCGCTGTCGGACGACGCCGTGAGCCTCGACGACTTCTCGGCCGCGGGACACGAGCGCGTCGCCCTGCTCATGGGGTCCGAGGGTGACGGTTTGAGCCGCGGGGCGCTCGCCGCCGCCGATACGGTCGTGACGATCCCGATGGCCGGGGGAGTCGACTCGCTCAACGTCGCCGCCGCGAGCGCCGTGGCGCTGTGGGAACTGGGTCGCGCCCTGCGCTGAGGTCATGACCGAAGGGGTCACCGTCATTCCGCCGGCGGAAGCCCCTCGAACGCACGCTCCCGGATCCACCTCTCCGACTCCGCGGCGGCACGCACGCGCGGGTCGGGGTCGTTCTCAAGCGCCTCGATCACGTCTTGGGGTAGATCGTGCTCCCCGGCGAGGTACCAGCGATCGACCACGGACCCCTCGCGCAGCACACGCCGCGCGCGCTCATCGTCGCGGGGGAGCCCCTCGGGCGGTGTGTCGGCGCGTTCGATCGCCAGGTGCAGGTGCGAGGGAAGCGTTCCGGGCCCGGCGGGGGTCTCACCGGCGGTGAAGAGGGACACCACCACGTCTGGCCCCTCCCACACCAGCCAATCGATCTCGTCCTCGTCCCAGCGCGGGTCGTCGACGGCCCAGGTCGACCAGTCCGGCCCCTCGGAATCGAACGTCCAGCGGTTCGGCTCGGCCTTTATCGCCGCGGCGACCGCCCGGGCCGCCTCACGAACCGCATGCGCGGCCCCGTCGAAGAACACCGAGACATTCGGCGCCCACGCCGACGACAGCAGATCCCAGCCGTCGGCGGCGAAGCGCCCGCTCTCGATCTCGGGCGTCCAGTCGGATGCCGTGAGCACCTCGGCCAATCCCTCCGCGTCCCGCAGCAGCGCGTTCGCGTCGGCAGTGCGCAGCAGCGTCGTCACGGCGTCGGGAAGCGGGGCCACGCGCGTCAGACCTGCGTCTCGCTGGAAGCCGCGGCATCCTGACCCGGCGCGAGGGTCACGACCGGCAGGGGCTCGGGCCGCTTCGCCTGCACGTGGTCGCCGGACGACTGGTGGCGCAGACGCCGGAGCACCCACGGCACCAGGTACGACCGCGCCCACACGAGATCTTTCTCGCGGGCGGCGCGCCACGTGGTGACGGCCTCTGTCTCGGCCTTCATCGGCTCGAGGTCGTTCGGCACGTTCAGTGCCCTCAGCACCATGCGCGCGACCTCGTGGTGGCCCAGGGAGTTGTAGTGCAGGCGGTCGTCGTCGAAGAAGCGCATGTCCTGCACTTCTTTCAGCCCCCACTGATCGGCGACGACGCAGTCGTGCGCGTCGGCGATCGCGCGGATGTTCTCGTTGTAGATCGCGACCTTGCCCCGGATGCCGCGGAACACCGGCGTGAACTCGGTGTCGACCGCCGTGAACACGACCACGGTTGCGCCGTCGCGGCGGAGGCGCCGGACGGCGTCTTCGAACTGGAGCGACACGGCATCGGGGTCGGTGCCGGGGCGGATGACGTCGTTGCCACCCGCCGAGAACGTGATGAGATCGGGCTTGAGCGCGAGCGCCGGCTCGATCTGGTCGGCGACGATCTGCGCGATGAGCTTTCCGCGCACGGCGAGGTTGGCGTAGGCGAAGTCGTCGACCTGCGAGCCGAGAACGGTCGCGACACGATCGGCCCACCCGCGATGCCCCCCGTCGGGCAGGGGGTCGCCGATGCCCTCGGTGAACGAGTCGCCGATCGCGACGTAGCGGCGCCACGGGTGCGGACCGGCGTTGTCGGGCGAGGACGGGGTGCGGGGCGAGCGCGGATCGAGTGTCATCGAAACCTCCGCCTCCAGGCTAACCCCGCCTTCGATCCGGGCAAGAGGAGCGGCGGCGGGCGGGCCCGCGTCTCGCGGCATCGGTGCCTCGTGCGCCGCTGATGAACGCTCTCCGCCGTGGGAAACGCCCTCTTTGTGCGTTTCTCACGCCGGAGAGCGTTTCTCGCTGGTGAGGTGCCGGAACCCTCCGTGACGATCCACAGGGCGACGCGGCGGGGGAGTGCCGTGACCTATCGTTGATGTTCGCGCTCGCGAGGGAAGGAGGTTCGATGCTGGAAGACGAAGCCCGCTCCTCGAACCTCCCCGACGCCGAATCGGCGGCGGCGATCCGCATCGCGTCCCCCGGCCGGGTCGCGAGCCCCGGCCCCGTCGCGTCCCCTGGCCCGGTGGCGTCCCCCGGCCCCGTCGCGTCCCCTGGCCCGGTGGCGTCCCCCGGCCCCGTCGCGAGCCCCGGCCCGGTGGCATCCCCTGGCCCGGTGGCGTCCCCCGGCCCGGTCGCGAGCCCCGGCCGGGTGCCCCCGATCGAGGCACCGTCCGCGGCATCCGCCCGCGCCGACCCCTCCCACGCCACGGCGCCCGTCGCGGACCACCCCATTCCCGGCGTCATGCCCGCGTCGCCCGGGTTCGGCTCCGACACCCCGTCGGCGGCGACCCCCGGACCCGAGTCGGTCGAGCCCCACTTCGGCTCCTTCGCCGCCGAGCACCTCTCACCGTCGTTCCCGCAGCGCGCCCCCTGGGGTACCGCCCAGCGCCTGCGCGCGTGGCAGGCCGAGGCGCTCGACCTGTACTTCGGTCTCGACGGACCCGACGGCGAGGGCAAGGGCCCGCGCGACTTCCTCGCGGCCGCCACCCCCGGCGCCGGTAAGACGACCTTCGCCCTCCGCCTCGCCTCCGAGCTCATGCGCCGCGGCGTCGTCGACCGCATCGTCGTCGTGGCCCCCACCGAGCACCTCAAGACCCAGTGGGCCGAGGCGGCCGCGCGTGTCGGCATCCGACTCGACCCGTACTTCTCCAACCGGCACGTCGCCCCGTCCCGCCAGTACCACGGCGTCGCGGTGACGTACGCCCAGGTGGCCGTCAAGGCCGAGGTGCATCAGCGTCTGACGATGGATGCCAGAACCCTCGTCATCCTCGACGAGGTGCACCACGGCGGAGACGCCCTCAGCTGGGGCGACGCCCTGCGCGAGGCCTACAGCCGCGCGACCAGGCGTCTGCTGCTGTCCGGGACGCCGTTCCGCAGCGACACCGCCCCCATCCCGTTCGTGGAGTACCACCCGAACGCCAAGGGCATCCGCCTCTCTCGCACCGACTACGCATACGGCTACAAGCGGGCCCTCGAAGACGGCGTCGTCCGCCCGGTCTTCTTCCTCGTCTACGCCGGTCAGATGCGGTGGCGCACCAAGGCCGGCGAGGAGATGGAGGCGCAGCTCGGCCAGGACAACACCAAGGACATCACCTCCCAGGCCTGGCGCACCGCCCTCGACCCGAACGGCGACTGGATCCCCGCGGTCCTGCGCTCCGCCGATCGCCGCCTCACCGAGGTGCGCGAGACGGTCCCGGATGCCGGTGGCCTCGTCATCGCGACGGATCAGACCGCCGCGCGC
Organism: Microbacterium sp. PRF11; assembly: GCF_031844085.1. Lineage (NCBI taxonomy): Bacteria > Bacillati > Actinomycetota > Actinomycetes > Micrococcales > Microbacteriaceae > Microbacterium > Microbacterium sp. PRF11. Next base: position 187,219 of record NZ_JAUZUP010000005.1, on the reverse strand, counting down.
GCATACGCCGCCATCCTCGAGGACATCAGCGGCGAGAAGGTCACCGTCGTCCTGTCCGACGAGGCCGAGGCCTCGGGCCGCATCGAGACGTTCTCGAAGGGGACCACCCGCTGGATGGTCGCGGTCCGCATGGTGTCCGAGGGAGTCGACGTCCCCCGCCTCGCCGTCGGCGTCTATGCCACGAGCGCCTCGACCCCGCTGTTCTTCGCCCAGGCCATCGGTCGTTTCGTGCGAGCTCGACGTCGCGGTGAGACCGCGAGCGTGTTCCTCCCCAACGTCCCGCAGCTGCTCGCCCTCGCGAACGAGATGGAGGCGCAGCGCGAGCACGCCCTCGACCGCGACAGCGACGTGGACGACCAGTGGAACGCCGAAGAAGACCTGATGGATGCCGCCGAGCGCGAGGACAAAGCCTCCGACGCGCTCGAGCAGGAGTTCGAGTACCAGGCCCTCGGCTCGCTCGCGCACTTCGACCGCGTGATGTTCGACGGCCAGGAGTTCGGCCAGCTCGCGGTGCCCGGCACGATCGAGGAGGAGGAGTTCCTCGGCATCCCGGGTCTGCTCGAACCCGAGCAGGTGCACGAGGTGCTCATGTCGCGGGCGACCCGGCAGTCGCGGCACCGGTCGACGCGCGAAGCGAGCGAGAAGGAGAACGGCGGGGACGCACCGAGCGTCGACGACGGGGGTCTCCCCGCTCCTCTGCACCGCACGCTCAAGGAGCAGCGGCAGCTGCTGAACACCATGGTCGGCCTGTACGCCCGCCAGACCGGCGAGCCGCACGGCCTCGTGCACGCGGAGCTCCGGCGCCTGTGCGGAGGCCCGGCCGTGTCCCACGCGACGGTTGCGCAACTGCAGGCGCGCATCGACCTGCTGCGCAAACGCGTGCGGTCCTAGGGCGTTCGAGCGCTCCGCCAGCCACCGCGCGCTGCGGGGTTTCGCGACCCCGAAATGCTGGCATCCGGTCGCCCGGAGCCGCGTGATCACGGGCTTCGGAGTCCCGAAATGCTGTCAGTATCGATCGACGCGCCCGAGGGGGCGGGCCCCGCTCATTACGGTGGGGGGCGACCCGAAGGAGCCCCCGTGACGAACCTCGCCACACCCACCGCCCGCGACCGCCGTCGCTGGGCGCGATATCTCGTCGACGAACGCGCCGAAGCGCGCGTGTACCGCGAGCTCGCGTCGCGTCGGACGGGGGAGGAGCGCGACATCCTGCTCGCGCTCGCAGACGCCGAGGGACGCCACGAGCAGCACTGGATCGACCTCCTCGGGGAGCAGCCGCAGCGCCTCCCGCAGCCGGGGGTCGGCACGCGCCTGCTGGCGTGGATGGCGCGACGCTTCGGCTCGATCTTCGTGCTGGCGCTGGCCCAGAACGCCGAGGCCCGTTCGCCGTACGCCGACGAGCCCTACGCGACGGCCGCGATGGCCGCGGACGAGCGCGTGCACCACGAGGTCGTTCGAGGCCTCGCGGCTCGCGGGCGTCGGCGCCTGTCGGGCACGTTCCGCGCCGCCGTGTTCGGTGCGAACGACGGGCTGGTCTCGAACCTCGCGCTCGTCATGGGCGTCGGAGCCACCGGCGTCGCCCCCAGCTTCGTGCTGTTCAGCGGCATCGCGGGGCTTCTGGCCGGAGCGCTCTCGATGGGCGCCGGCGAGTTCGTCTCGGTGCGCTCGCAGCGCGAGCTGCTCGAGGCCACCGAGGAGAGCGACTTCGCCGACTCCGCCCTGCCGCACCTGGATCTGGATGCCAACGAGCTCGCCCTCGTGTACCGCACCCGCGGCATGGACCCCGACGACGCCCTCGCGAAGGCGCGCGAGGTCGTCACCGCGGCGCGTGCCGGCGCAGCCCCGGTCGCCGCGGCGCCGGGGGAGTCGGCGCACGACGTGGTCGGCAGCGCGTGGGGTGCCGCGCTGTCGAGCTTCCTCTTCTTCGCGTCGGGCGCGATCATCCCGGTGCTGCCGTGGATCTTCGGGCTGTCCGGTTTCGGCGCGGTCGCCTTGGCGCTGGCGCTGGTCGGGATCGCCCTGATGGCGACCGGGGCGATGGTCGGCCTGCTCTCGGGCACCTCGCCGCTCAAGCGCGGACTGCGCCAGCTCGCGATCGGCTTCGGCGCCGCAGCCGTGACGTACGTGCTGGGTCTGCTGTTCGGGGTCTCCGCCGGTTGACGGGCGGGCGCGATGGCGCCGCCGCGGGGTCAGCCCCGCGTCCCCGTCAATCGCGCCGCCTCGCGGACGGCCGTGAGGTTCTTGCGCCCCGCGCGCGACCCCGCGAGCTTCGCTGCGATGTGCTGGCTCACCGTCACGGGGTCGTAGAGCGCGGGGGTCTCGGACGAGACGAAGTGCGGCAGCGGGGCGATCACCGCGTCGGCGTTGCCGTCGTGGAAGAACGCCGCCGAGCGACGCCGTTCGATCGTGCCGTCGATGACAGGCGGCTTGACCCGGTGCAGCGTCGACAGCCACTTGTCGTTCGTCAGGCGGGCGGCGACGTCGCCCAGATTGACCAGCAGAGCGCCGTCGGCCGGCGAGACGTCGTTCCACGACCCGTCGGGCCCGAGCACCTGCAGGCCCTTCACCTGGTCGGCCCACAGCACCGTCACGAGACCGAAGTCGGTGTGCTCGCCCATGCCCGTCAGCTCGCCGCCGAGCTCGATCGTGCCGGGCGGCAGTGCGTAGTTGTTCATCCGCAGCACGTCGATGGAGTGGTCGGTCACGTCGTCGAAGAACTCGGCGGGCACTCGCAGGGCGGCGGCGAAGATGCGGGTCAGGGTGTGCGCGACGCGTCGTGCCTCGTCGTAGTATCCGCGCACGGAGGGCTCGAAGAGGACGGTCTCGTCGGGCCAGGTGTTCGCCGCATAGTTCTCTGCGGTCGCCGTGCTGCCCGGATACTCTGCAGCCGACGTCCCCACGTTGAACGCCTCGAAGAAGTCGTTCATCCGCGTGACGGGGTCGACGCCCAGGCTGTGGCTGAGCGACTCGCTCTTGGGTGGGCTGTACCCCCGGTTCTCGCCGGCCGGCCGCACGTAGGCCTTCTTGGCGTCCATCGGCAGCGCGAAGAACTCGTCGATCCCCTCCGTCAGGCCCGAGATCACGGCATCCGGGATGCCATGACCGACGATCTGCATGAACCCGACCGTCCGGCACGCGTGGTCGACGGCCGCGACGACCGCGGCACGCGCGTCGGGCGACCCCCGGCCGACCCAGGCCGAGATGTCGATGGTGGGAACGTGGAAGGGGGGCATGCGGCCTCCGTTTCGTCAGGAACGCCTCGACGGTAGGCCCCGCATGTCACGTCGGTGTTTCTGCGGCGTCACGCTCGCGTAGGCCCGAACGCGAGTCGCGCGCGAGGGGGACTTTCCCCGCCGCCCCTCCACACGCCGCTGTGCGGCGCGCGGAGCCTCCGGCGGCGTGGGCCCCACCCCGCACGGGTTCGCGGCCGACCCTCCCGCAGACAACGAAGAAGGCCCCGGGATGAACCCGGGGCCTTCTTCGTTCTGTGCGCGAGGGGGGACTTTCCCCGCCGCCCCTCCACGCGCCGCTGTGCGGCGCATGGAGGTATGAGCACGAGGGGTCGGAGGTGTTGGCGCTGAGGCGCCCGCTGAATGGCGGACACCCGCGGGGCGTCATCGGAGATCCCGCCGCCCCCGCCGCAGGGTGTTCCGAGGAACTCCGCGGCTATGGGGGGGGAGAGGGCGCGCGGGAGCGGGCGGCGGCGCGGGTGCGTGCCGAGCAGGCCGAGCGGGACGGCGAGTGGGCAGCGTGGCGGGAGCGGGCCGAGAGGTCGGCGCCGCCGCGGCGTCCGCTGCTGCTGGATGCCCCTCCGATCGGGTGCGTCGACCATCCCAATGGCCGCCGGGAGAACTGCGGACCCTGCGGCACCGCCCGCCGACAGCACGACAGATGGCTCGCGCAGCAGCGGTACACGGATCAACTCGTGGAGTGGGAGCAGCCGTCGGACGGGCCGGGGGATGAGCCGTGGTGAGTGATCTCGCCTTCGCCGTCTTCATCGATCGGGTGGCGCCGGCGTTCGCCGAGTCGGTCGCATACCGGCGGCGGCTGTTGGCTGAGGCGCCCGGGTACGTGCCGAGATCCCCGCGGGTCATCTGCCCGCCGTGGCTCCGTCACGGAAGAACGAGCCACTGCTACAACGCGCACCGCTGTGGGTGCAGTCCATGCCGGGAGGCGTCGGCCGGACGAGCCCGGGCGGCGCGCGCTGCGGCAAGCACAAGACCGAAGAACGATACGAGGAGAGCGAACACATGACCGGAGAGACCACGCTGACGATCGTCGGCAACCTGACCGCTGACCCGGAACTGCGGCACACGCAGAACGGCATCCCGGTGGCGAACTTCACCGTGGCGAGCACGCCCCGCGTGTTCGACCGGCAGGCGAACGAGTGGAAGGACGGCGAGGCGCTGTTCATGCGCTGCTCGGCCTGGCGAGAGGTGGCGGAGCACATCGCCGGGTCGCTGTCGAAGGGGACGCGCGTCGTCGCCACAGGGCAGCTGAAGCACCGGAGCTACCAGGACCGCGAGGGCAACAACCGTTCGTCGCTCGAGCTCGAGGTCGACGAGATCGGACCGTCGCTGCGGTATGCGACGGCGCAGGTGACGCGCACGGCACCCCGCAACGGGTCGAACGGGCGGCCGTCGTCGGCACCGTATGACGCGCCGGTCGACAACTCGGGCGCCTGGGATGCCTCGGGCGGGGAGATGCCGTTCTGATGGGCGTCACGAAGGAGCGTCGCCACGCGTCGCGGGCCGTCCGCAAGGAGCGCCGCTACCGGCAGATGTATAGCGAGTACGCGCGCCGGGCGGGGATCGGGCTCGTCGAGTGGCAGATCGACGTGTTGATCGCCTACGCGTTGGCGCGCGAGTCTGGCGGCACGTTCGTGTGAGTGTCCGGGCGACGCGGCGGCCGGATGGTGCTGCAGCGGGTACTCGAGGAGGGGAAGCGATGACGGGTTGCATCCTGGCGTGCGCGCAGCAGGGCGTGCACTTCGCCGACTGCATGGTCTACGACGGTAAGGAATACGCGTTCCCGTGCGACGGGTGCGCGGCCGAGCCGACCGTCGGCGGGACGCTCGTATGCGCGAGGTGTCGGGGCCGGTTCCGGTTCGCGCTACGCGAGGTGGCGGATCTTGTGGGCCGGATGCGGTCGCTGGTCGATCCGACGTCGGCGATCGTGTACGGGGATCGGGCGCGGCGCACGGGCTCGTCGTCACCGGGGGCGCCCGCGCCCGTCGGGGCGGACCTGATCGATGCGTGCGACGCTGTGCAGAAGGGGCTGTGGCGGTGGTCGCCGTCGGGCGGGTGGCCGCGCTCGGATGCTGCGGAGGCGTTCGAGGATGCGGAGGAGGCCGCGGCCGGCATCCTGGCGCATCTCGACTCCTGGCTAGCTGACGAGGATGACGTGTACTCGCTGTACGCGCTGCTGCTTGAGCGGCATCCGGTCGACGACGACGGCGTGCGCGTCGCCTGGTCGGTGCAGGATGCGCTCGACAAGTGGGGTGCGGAGCGTCGCGAGCAGGCCGCCGAGGGAGCGGTGAAGGTATCCCGCGCGCTGCGCCCCGAGCGGGTGTTCGACGAGGAGACGGCGCGGCCGATCGCGGAGCAGGGTGACCCACTGCTCGGCGGAAAGCAGGCGGCGGCCGTGGCCGGGTCGGTGCGCACGCTGCAGCGTTGGGCGAAGGCCAGCGAAATTGTCGCCGAGACGGTGGCCTACATCGCCGGGCGCGCAACGCCGCTCTACCGTCGATCGGCGCTCGTCGACACGAAGGAGCGCATGGCCGCAGCGGAAAACGTCCGCGACGAGAGTGGCCGGTATGCCGAGGTCGACGCCGCGTGAGCGTCACCGAGCACGAGTGCGGGTGCGGCGACAAGTTCGCCGCACCCGGCACCGTGCACGAATAGCCCTCCGCGCTCTGGCAGCTGCTCGAGCATCAATCCAGCCAACATCCGGAGGGTAGGCCCGCGGCCGTCACCTAGCGGGTGGGCTCGAAGACGATTGCTGTAGAGGGGGTGATGCGCAGTCGCATCGTCGTGATGCCGTCGCCTGCGGGGCTGTCGAGGTCGAGCCATCCGAAGCCGTTGTTGTTCTCGGCGAGGGAGTCGATGTGGTTCGTGAGCGTTTCGACCATGTCGAATGACAGTCCTTTGAACATCGCGGTTCCGTCGTAGTAAATGGTCCAAGTCATGTGGGAACACTATCGGCGGAAACCTTGCCGAGGCGGATGCCGCGTGAGCGCTCCGTCAGGGCTGATCGCGCTGCAGCGTGTCGTAAAACGCTTTAAGTTCAGGGGACACATCGGCGATCCTATTCGCCAATGTTCGAGTGCGACGCCGTTCGGGGCGGATTCGCTCTCGCGCCACTTCCATCCGGGGCCTCAGCGGCTTGGGACGGAAACGCCATGCCTCGTCAGCGCCGAGGTCACGCACGTGAAGCTTGTGCTTGACCTTGGGGTCGTGACTCGCTTTGACATAACTGCCGACGTCGCAGTGTCCCGTGCTTCCAATCGTCGACTTGAAGACCGACGGAGCCCAGGAGAACTCAGACCCCGGGGTCAGATGAAAGTCGCTTGCTCTTGAAACTATCGCGGCGATCCAGTCGGCGTACTGGACGTTCCCGTAATGCTTGCTCTCTAGCTGCATCGGAACTTCGACAACTCGACGGAGGGCCGGCTCAATGGCCTTATATATGTAACCGCCGAGAACCTGGACAGCGTGGAGTCGCGGCGCGCTGTCAACCGCATCCAGAAAGATCATGATGCGCTCGCCTTTCCTGTCGGCAAATGAGGCGAGCTGACGGACGGCGTTTATGAGCATGTGGGCGCTACGCCCGGAAGGCGTTTCAGTGGTCGCCTCTGGCAGTCCTAGTTCTTTCACCTGGCCGAAGAAAACGGGTGCTCCGCCCTCTCGGCGGAGTCGCCGATTCAGGCGGTTCAGAACCGGAACGATGCTGGACTTGCCATAGTTCGTGTAATTGCGGGTGGTGAGAAGGGACGAGCCCTTCTTCTCCCACCTTCGGGGATGTGCGCCTGCGCGCTCGATCTCCCACCGCAGCAGGTTCTCCTTCGAATATTCGAAGAAACCTCCGAAGGAACGAACGGAGTCCACCGGCAGGACGAAACCTGCGTAACCGAAAGCGGGGTGCGTCTTGTGGCTTGGATCGTCTTTCGAGACGTACGGGCCGACGTGCCCGAATTCGTCTAGATAGGCGATGAGCATGCTTCGAAACCTACCGCAGAAAACGCGGAAGCCCGCTCAAGAGCGGGCTTCCGGAAAGGGTGCGTGGCACCAAGTGCTCGCTACCTGCTCAGTAAAGTAGCACACCGCGACGACTCCGTCGCTGGACGATTTGACAGAAACGTCTACGGGGTGCTGCGGCAGTCACGGGCGCTGCAAGATCGGCGTGGGGGTTCCAGACGCCCTCCGTGTGGCGCGGCGACCTGTTAAGCTGAGCTTGCGCAAGAGTTGACACGAAGGCCCGGACCGTTCTGGTTCGGATACCACCCCAGCCCTCGCGGAGTCCTGAGACGGCGAAAGGGGGGTCGTATGCCCCACTACGCCCAGAAGTTCAGCGCTTCGGAGTACGCGCGCCTTCTGGCACTCGTGGTGCCCGAGGTGGACACGCTGCAATGCTGGCTGAGCCGTGGCGAGCGGGGGCCTATCCGGTACGGGCTGCGTTCCTGGCATCCGCTCGGCCCTTCGCTTGATCACGTGAAGCCGGCGAAGGATGGTGGCACGTGGGATCTGTGGAACCTACGCCCTGCTCACTAGGGGTGTAACTCGGGGAGGCGGGACCGGGCTCCCCGGGCTCCCCGGGTGCCCCGCGGTACCCGCTCCTCTCGGTGGGCGAACGCTGGTCGTCGCGACCGAGCCGAGAACGAATGATCGACGCCTGACGAGTGTCGACGGGGGCAAGCAAGGACCGAGTGAAGCCCGCCCGCCGCCGGCACCCGCCGGGTTTCGATCGGTTTTTTCACCCCCCGGCACTGCTCCTGACCCTCGCCTCCGGCGGCGTGGGCCCCACCCCGCACGGGTTCGCGGCCGACCCTCCCGCAGACAACGAAGAAGGCCCCGGGATGAACCCGGGGCCTTCTTCGTTCTGTGCGCGAGGGGGGACTTTCCCCACCGCCCCTCCACGCGCCGCTGCGCGGCGCGCGGAGCCTCCGGCGGCGTGGGCCCAACCCCGCACGGGTTCTCAGTCCTCCCGCTCACCCAGAAACGAGAAAGACCCCCGGGGATGAACCCCGGGGGTCTTTCTCATTTGTGCGCGAGGGGGGACTTGAACCCCCACGCCCTAATACGGGCACTAGCACCTCAAGCTAGCGCGTCTACCTATTCCGCCACCCGCGCATCGAGTGTTTGTCGCTTGCGCAACGAGGAATGACATTACCACGCTCCGCAGCCCACCTCGAACCGACGTGGCAGCCGGGCGCGTCCCGTGGCGAAGACGCTGGGGCGGCCCGGGTACGGTAGTGCGCATGCCCGAGCCCGAAAGCGACGTCCCCGAGGTCGCGCGCGTCGCGGCCGACCTGATCCGCTTCGACACGACGAACTACGGCGGCGGACGCTCCCACGGCGAACGGGAGGCCGCCGAGTACGCCGGCGCCTACCTCGAAGCGCTCGGTCTCGACACCGAGTACTACGAGGCCGCCGATCGTCGCACCAACGTGTGCGCCCGGGTGCCGGGTCGCGACCGCGACAAGCCCGCGCTCATCCTGCACGGGCACCTCGACGTCGTCCCCGCCGTCGCCGAGGACTGGAGCGTCGACCCCTTCGCGGGGGAGATCCGCGACGGCATCCTGTGGGGGCGCGGAGCGGTCGACATGAAGGACATGGATGCCATGATCCTCACCGCCGTCGCCGACCTCCTGCGCGCGGGCGAGCAGCCGCAGCGCGACATCATCGTGACGTTCTTCGCGGACGAGGAGAACGGCGGGGTCTTCGGATCCGCGCCCGTGGTGAAGAACAAGCCCGAGTGGTTCGCGGGGGCGACCGAGGCGATCAGCGAGGTCGGCGGCTACTCGATCGCCGTCGACGACCGTCGCGCCTACCTCCTCCAGGTGGGGGAGAAGGCGCTCGTCTGGATGAAGCTCATCGCGCGCGGTCGCGCCGGTCACGGCAGCGGGCTGCACCCTGACAACGCGGTGACGCGTCTCGCCGAGGCCGTCGCCGCTCTCGGGCGCACCGACTGGCCGGTCCGACTCACCGACACCACGGCGCAGCTCCTCGCCGGCATCGCCGGGATCGTGGGCGACGATGCCGCCGATCCCGACACCCTCGCGGCGCGAACCGGCGCGGCATCCAGCTTCATCCGCTCCACCCTGCGGACCACGACGAACCCGACGGGCCTCACCGCCGGCTACAAGCACAACGTCATCCCCGACCGTGCCGAAGCGCTGATCGACGTGCGCGTGCTCCCCGGAACGGAGGAGGCGGCCCTCGCCGACATCCGCCGGATCGTCGGCCCGGGCATCGAGATCGAGACCGTCCACCGCGATATCGGTCTCGAGGTGCCGTTCTCGGGCGATCTCGTCGACGCGATGGTCGCCCAGCTCGGTCGGCACGACCCGGGCGTGCCCGTCCTCCCCTACCTGATGGGCGGGGGGACCGACAACAAGGCCCTCTCCGCTCTCGGCATCTCCGGTTACGGATTCGCGCCGTTGCGGCTCCCCGCCGATCTCGACTTCACCGGAATGTTCCACGGTGTCGACGAGCGCGTCCCCGTCGACGCGCTCGAGTTCGGTCGACGTGTTCTCGCCGACCTCCTCCGGACGTACTGAAGGACCGTATGCACATCTTCGAGGTCATCATCCTCGGGCTCGTTCAGGGCCTGACCGAGTTCCTCCCCATCTCCTCCAGCGCGCACCTGCGCATCGTGGGCGAGTTCCTCCCGTCCGAGACCGACCCGGGCGCGACGTTCACCGCGATCACGCAGATCGGCACCGAGCTGGCGGTGCTCATCTACTTCCGAAAGAAGATCGCCCGGGTCATCTCGCGCTGGTTCGGCTCTCTCACCGGCAAGGTGCCCCGCACCGACCCCGACGCCCGCATGGGCTGGCTCGTCATCATCGGCACGCTGCCGATCGCACTGCTCGGCGTGCTGCTGCAGAGCCTCATCCGCGACAATTTCCGGAGCCTGTGGATCACCGCGGTGGTGCTCATCGTCTTCGGCATCCTGCTCGGCCTCGCCGACCACTACGGCCGGCGCCGCCGCGAGCTCGACGACCTGACCTACCCGCACGGCGTCGCCTTCGGTTTCGCGCAGGCCCTCGCCCTCGTCCCCGGCGTCTCGCGCTCCGGTGCGACCACGACCCTCGGCCGCGCGCTCGGCTACACGCGCACCGCCGCCGCGGAGTACTCGTTCCTGCTCGCCGTCCCCGCGGTCTTCGCGAGCGGGTTCTTCGAGCTGTACAAGAGCTTCGACGAGGGCACCGGCCCGTACAACCTGGGCGAGACCGCGCTGGCCACCCTCATCGCGTTCATCGTCGGCTACGTCGTGATCGCCTTCCTCATGCAGTACCTCAAACGCGGCAGCTTCCTGCCGTTCGTCATCTACCGCGTCGCCCTCGGCGTGCTCATCATGGTGCTGCTGACCCTCGGCGTGCTGCCGGCGTACTCCGCCATCACCGGCTGATCCCGGATGCCGCGAAGGCGCCGCCCTCTCGGGGCGGCGCCTTCGTCGTCTGTGGGTGGGCTCGGCGTCCGGTGGCTGCGACGGGCTCAGCCACCTCGCTTCGGGGTGACGTGCGGTCACGAGGTCCCTGAGCCTGTCGAAGGGGCCGGGGGTTCGTCGCCGCCCGCTCAGCGCCGGGGCGGGTCGTCGCGACCGGGCTTGGCGGGGCCGTCGCCGCCGCGGCGCAGGTACCGCTCGAACTCCTGGGCGATCGCGTCTCCCGAGGCCTCGGGGGAGTCCCACGTGTCGCGGGTCTGCTCGAGCTGGCGGATGTACTCGCTCATCTCCTCGTCGTCGGCCGCGGCCGCGTCGATCGACGCCTCCCACGCGCGCGCCTCGGTCTCGAGGTCGCCGCGGGGCACGGCGATGCCGGTGATCGACTCCAGCCGTTCCAGGAGCGCCAGCGTCGCCTTGGGTGAGGGCGTGTGACCGGCGACGTAGTGCGGGACGCTCGCCCACAGGCTCGCCGTGGGGATCCCCACCTGCTCGGCCGCGTGGCCGATCGCGCTCAGGATGCCGACGGGCCCCTCGTACAGGCTCCGCTCGAGTCCGAGCTCCTGGCGCACGCCGTCGTTGTCGCTGCCGGCGAAGACCGAGATGGGCCGCGTGTGCGGCACGTCGGACATCATCGAGCCGAGCGCGACGAAACCGGTGACGTCCTCGCGCAGCGCGACGTCGATGAACTCCGCGGCGAACGCCTGCCAGGCGCGGGCCGGCTCGACGCCCACCAGCAGCCAGATCTCGGCGTCGTCGGAGCGGCCGACGGGACGCAGCAGCTTCGCCTCGGGCCAGGAGAGGGTGCGTCGTCCCTCGGCGTCCAGACCGACCTGGGGGCGCGTGTACTGGTAGTCGAAGTACAGCTCGGGGTCGGCGGCGTGCACGACCTCGTAGTCCACATCGGCGCGCAGCATGGACGCCGCCGCCGACGCGGCTTCTCCGGCATCGTTCCAGCCGTCGAAAGCAGCGACGATGATCCGGCGACCCAGTGCGTCCACGCAACCTCCTCTGCCCCGTCGGGGCTGGCTTCCAGGATAGGCGCACCCGCGAGAGCACGGCCGAGCGGCCCACGCGGGGGAGCCGGGACGCAGGCGTCCCGCGCGGGCGGGGCTCGGCATCCCGTCGCCCCGTCCCGCACGGGGAGGTCGCCCGCCCTCGATACGATGGAACGATGACTTCTTCCGCCCCCGCTGCGGTCCTGTGGGACATGGACGGCACGCTCGTCGACACGGAGCCGTACTGGATGGCCGCCGAGACCCCCCTCGTCGAGCGCTTCGGAGGTACCTGGTCGCACGAGCAGGCCCTCGGCATGGTCGGGCTGGCGCTCGAGGACTCCGCGCGCCTGCTGCAGAACGCCGGGGTTCCGTGGGGTGTCGACGAGATCATCGCCCACCTGACCGACGAAGTGCTGCGGCAGTTGGCCGTGACCGGCGTGCCGTTCCGGCCGGGCGCGCGCGAGCTGCTCGCCGACCTGCGCCGATCGGGGGTCAAGACCGCGCTCGTCACCATGTCGATGCGGCGGATGGCCCTCGCGGTGGTCGATCTCATCGACTTCCCGGCCTTCGACGTCGTGATCGCCGGCGACGACGTCGAGCGTCCGAAGCCGTACCCCGACCCCTACCTGCAGGCGGCCGAGGTCCTCGGCGTCGACATCCGCGACGCGGTGGCGATCGAGGACTCGCCGAACGGGTTGCGCTCCGCGATCGCCAGCGGCGCCGTCGCGCTGGGCGTGCCCCTCATGGTCCCGCTCGAGGGGGTCGGGGCGCACGCCCTGTGGCCGAGCCTCGCGGGCCGTTCCACGACCGATCTGCGCGCGCTCCACGCCGCGCACGCCCCCACCACGGAGACCCGATGAGCGAGACCCCCCACCTGAGCGGCCCCTTCCGGGTCGGCGACCGGGTGCAGCTGACCGGCCCCAAGGGTCGCATGCACACGATCACCCTGCGCGAGGCGGGCGAGCTGCACACCCACAACGGCGTGCTCAAGCACGAGCTGCTCGTCGGTCAGCCCGACGGCAGCGTCGTGACCAACAGCTCCGGCCACGACTACTTGGCCGTGCGCCCGCTGCTACGCGACTTCGTCATGTCGATGCCTCGCGGAGCGGCGATCGTCTACCCGAAGGACGCCGCGCAGATCCTCGCGCAGGCCGACATCTTCCCCGGCGCGACCGTCGTCGAAGCCGGCGTCGGCTCCGGCGCCCTGTCGCTCTGGCTCCTGCGCGCGATCGGCCCGGCCGGCCGGCTGCTGTCGTTCGAGCGCCGCGAGGAGTTCGCGGAGGTGGCGCGGGCCAACGTCGAAACGTTCCACGGAGAGCTCCCCGCGACGTGGCAGGTCGTCGTCGGCGACCTCGTCGAGAGCCTTCCGGACGCCGTGGCCCCGGCCTCCGTCGACCGCATCGTGCTCGACATGCTCGCCCCGTGGGAGTGCATCGACGCGGCCGCCGACGCGCTCACCCCCGGTGGCGTCGTGCTCTGCTACATCGCCACGGCCACCCAGCTCAGCCGCGTCGCCGAGTACATCCGCGCCACCGGCCTGTTCACCGAACCGGATGCCAGCGAGACGATGGTCCGCGGCTGGCACGTCGAGGGGCTCGCCGTGCGCCCCGACCACCGCATGGTCGCGCACACGGGCTTCCTCATCACCGCACGTCGTCTGGCGCCCGGTGCGATCCCCCCGGAGGTCAAGCGGCGCGCATCGAAGTCGAGCTACGGCGACGAGGACGTGGAGCTGTGGACGCCCGGTGCGGTCGGCGACCGCGAGATCACCGACAAGAACCTCCGCAAGCGCGTGCGCGAAGCGCAGAAGTCGGCCGAGGGCGTGCGGCAGTCCGTCGCGGGCGCCTCGTCGGAAGAGCCCGGCGCGACCGCCTAAACTGATCCGGTGCGCAGACTCCCCGCTCTCGTTGCCGTGACCGCCCTCGCAGGATTCGGCCTCGTCGGGTGCTCGGCATCCGTCGACTCGACGTGCCCGACCCCCGCCGACGGGGCGATCTCCTCGGTCGTCGAGGCCGACGGCGCGTTCGGCTCGGCGCCGGCCGTCACGGTGCGCTCCCCCTTCGTGCCCGAGCAGGCGGGAACCGCCACGCTCATCCCGGGCGACGGTCAGCGCATCACGCGCGAGGGCCAGCTGGCGCTGGTCGACGTCACGGCGCTGGACGCCGCCACCGGCGCTCAGCTCGTGGCGACGCAGTACCAGGACGACGTGTCGGCGGCGACCCCGCTGCCGCGTCTGACCCAGGCCGTTCCCTCGATCGCGCCTCTCATGCAGTGCGCGGCCGAGGGCTCGCGCGTCGCGCTGGCGATCCCGGGCTCCGATCTCGGCGCCCAGGGGGCGCAGGCGTTCGGCGTGAACGAGGGCGACGGGGTCGTCCTCGTCGTCGACGTGCGCAAGGTCTTCCTCCCGGCCGCCGACGGCGCCGACCAGTACAACGCCGACTCCGGCATGCCCTCCGTCGTGCGGGCGCCCGACGGTCAGCCGGGCGTGGTCATGCCGGCGGGCGACGCGCCGACCGCGGAACGGTCGCAGACCATCAAGAAGGGCGACGGCGCCGCCGTGACGGCCGACTCGTCGGTCGTGATCCACGTGCAGGGCGTGGCCTGGGGCGCGAAGACCACCTTCGCCTCGACCTGGAAGAACGGCTCGCCCGGCCAGGCGACCGTCTCGGCGCTTCCCCCGGCCATCGCCTCCGCCCTCGAGGGCGAGACGGTCGGTTCGCAGGTGCTCGTCGTCGTCCCCGCCGACCAGACCCAGCAGGACCAGCAGGTCCTGGGCGCGCCGGCCGACACCGCGCTCGTCTACGTCATCGACATCCTCGGCGTCGTCGGCTGATCCCGCCCGGCCCCGCCTAGGATGGGCGGGTGCCCGCCACCGCGTACCGAAGCGCTCCCGAGGAGCGTCTGGTGAACCTCGTCGTCGCCCTGATGGCGACCGAGCAGGGGCTGACGAAGGACACGATCCTCTCGTCGGTCGCGGGCTACCGCGAACAGCTGGATGCCGGAGCCTCCAAGGACGCGCTCGAGAAGATGTTCGAGCGCGACAAAGAGAACCTCCGCGGTCTCGGTGTCCCGATCGAGACGATCGGCAACCACGCCGACCCCGATGACCTGCGCGAGGCGAGGTACCGCGTCCCGACCGCCGAGTACGCGCTGCCGGCCGACATCACGTTCAGTCCCGCGGAGGTCGCGCTGCTCAACATCGCCGGCGGCGTCTGGGGGAGCGAGTCGCTCTCAGCGGACGCGCGCAGCGGGCTGCGCAAGATCCGCGCCCTCGGCATCCCGGTCGACGAGCCGATCATCGGATACGCGCCCCGCATCCGGGTGCGCGACGCGTCGTTCGCCGCCTTCCAGCGCGCGATCGAGCAGTGCCGTGTCGTCACCTTCACCTATCTCCGTCCCGGCGAGGCGCACCCGCGCGAACGCCGTATCCGTCCTCTCGCGCTGCTGGAGTACGAGGCCCGGTGGCACGTGTTCGGGTTCGACCTGACCATGGATGCCGATCGCACCTTCCTGCTGTCGCGGGTCGTGGGCGACGTGGTCCTCACGCGTGAGAAGTTCCCGGCGTCGCTGCGGGAGGGGGCCGGCGAGCGAGCCCCGGCGGGTCTGCGCGAGGTGGCCGAACGCCAGCGTGCCCTGCTCGAGGTGCACCCGGGCACCGAGGCCGCGCTGCGTCTCGCGCGTCGCGCCGAGGACGCGGCCCAGGGGATCATCGTCCCGTACGTCGACCTGCACGTCTTCGCCGACGAGCTGGCCTCTTACGGACCCGAGGTCCGTGTCGTCGCCCCCGACGAGCTCCGCGATGAGGTCGTCCGCCGGCTCCGGGCCACCCTCGCCCTGCACGGGGGTGCCGCGTGAGCGGCGAGCGGCCGGTCGCGGCCCTCGACCGCGCCGCGCTGCTGCTGCAGCTCGTGCCCTATCTGCTCGGCAAGGGGGAGGTCCCCGTCGTCGAGGCCGCCTCCGACTTCGACGTGACCCCCGACGAGATGCGGGCGATGGTCGAACGGCTCACCGTGATCGGCCTGCCCGGGGAGCGCGGGTACTGGCAGCTTCCCCACGACCTGTTCGACATCGACTGGGATCTGCTCGACCGCGAGGACGTCATCGCCATCACGAACACGGTCGGTCTCGAGCGGTCCCCGCGGCTGACGGCGCGTGAGGCGGCGGCGCTGCTGGCGGGTCTCCAGCTGGCACGGAGCCTGCCGGGCTTCGGCGACAACGACCTCGTCGCAGGTCTCCTCGGCAAGCTCGCCCGCGGCGCGGCGGCCGCCCCGCCCGCGGTGATCGTGGCCCCCGGTCCGGTGGACGGGGTGCGCGACGTCGTCGACCGCGCCCTGCGCGAGCACGTCGCGGTCACCTTCACCTATCGGGCGCCCGGGGCCGGACCCACCGCCCGCACGGTCGACCCGATCAAGGTGCACATCGCCAACGGGCAGTGGTACCTGCAGGGCTGGTGCCACATGCGCCGTGCGGTGCGCACGTTCCACCTCGACCGGGTGAGCGACCCCGCCCTCACCGACATCCCGGCCGTGCACGGCGCCGACCCGGTGCCGGAGCTGTTCGCCCCCGCCGACGACGAGGTCGTCGCGCGATTCCGCTTCCCGCGCGCCGTGGCTCCTCTGCTGGCCGACTACCTCGACCGTGCGGAGATCGAGGACGCCTACGACGACACGGCGGTGGCCTCCCTGCGTCTCGCCGACGAGCAGAGCCTCAAGCGTCTGGCGGCGCGTCGCGGCGGCGAGGTGGAGCTGCTGGAGCCGCGCGGTGCGCGACGGGCGGCCGCCGACTGGGCGGCTGCGGGCCTCGCGCAGTACGCCGACGGTTCCTGAGCGGTTCGGCTGTCGGCTCCCCGCGCGTCGGGCCCCCGGACGGACGCGCGGGTTAGACTGAACATCACGCCCGACAGAAACAGAGGAGTCCTCATGTTCGGCAACCTCACCGGATGGCACCTGCTTGTCCTCCTGGCCGTCATCCTTCTGCTCTTCGGTGCCGCCAAGCTTCCCGCGCTCGCGAAGAGCGTCGGTCAGTCCGCGCGCGTCTTCAAGAGTGAGATGAAAGAGATGAAGCGCGACGACGACGTCGCTCCCTCGTCCGAAGCCCCCCGCGCCACCGAGACCGGTACGGCGTCGACCGCCGCCCCCGAGCCGCGCAGGTCGAACGACCCCACCGTCTAGCCGGTGGCGACCGCCGGACCGCCGCGGATCGACCTGCCCGAGGGGCCGCGGCGCGACAAGCGCATGTCGATCGGGGCGCACCTCGTCGAGCTGCGCAAGCGCCTCATGATCGCGGCCGCTGCCCTGCTGGTCGGGATGGTGGTCGCGTTCATCATCACCGACCCGATCATCCACCTCATCACCGAGCCCATCCGGGTGATCGCCGAGCGGCGGGGCGATGACTTCTCGGCGCTGAACTTCACATCGGTCACCTCCGCCTTCGACCTCCGGATGCGGATCGCGTTCTCGATCGGAATCTTCCTGTCGGCGCCCGTCTGGTTGTGGCAGCTGTGGGCGTTCATCATGCCCGGTCTCACCCGCAAAGAGATCCGCTACACGGTCGGGTTCGTGGCATCCGCCGTGCCGCTCTTCTTCGTGGGCTGCTGGGTGGGTCTGCTGATCGTCCCGCACGTGATCGAGCTGATGTGGGGCTTCACACCCGAGGGCGGCGTCAACTTCTACAACGCCGTCGACTACTACGACTTCGTCTTCAAGCTGCTGATCGTGGTGGGGGTGTCCTTCGTCCTGCCGGTGTTCCTCGTGGCGCTGAACGTCGCCGGCATCATGAGCGGCAAAGCGATCCTCAAGGGCTGGCGGGTCGCGATCCTCATCGCGACGGTGTTCGCCGCCCTGGCCACGCCGGCCGCCGACGTTGTCAGCATGCTCATGCTGGCCGGCATCCTGGTCGTGCTCTTCTTCGCCGCGGCCGGGGTGTCGATGCTGTTCGACCGCCGGAAGGCCCGTCGCGTGGCGGCCGAGATGCCCGCGGGACCGGTCGCGTGAGCGGACCTTCCCCGGCCGAGCGCTTCGCCCGCGCCAGCGCCCGTTCGACGCACCCGCACACGGCCGACTTCGCCGAGATGCAGCGCTTCGAGCTCGACGACTTCCAGATCGCGGGATGCCACGCCCTCGAGGACGGGCGCAGCGTCCTCGTCGCGGCTCCCACCGGTGCGGGCAAGACCATCGTCGGCGAGTTCGCGATCCACCTCGCGATGCTCGAGCCCGGCGACAAGGCGTTCTACACCACGCCGATCAAGGCGCTGTCGAACCAGAAGTTCCACGAGCTGCAAGAGGTCTACGGCGACGACGAGGTGGGCCTGCTCACCGGCGACACCAACATCAACGCCTCTGCCCGGATCGTCGTGATGACCACCGAGGTGCTGCGCAACATGCTGTACGCGGACTCGCCGGCGTTGCGGGGTCTGCGGTTCGTGGTGATGGACGAGGTGCACTACCTCGCCGACCGGTTCCGCGGCGCCGTGTGGGAAGAAGTGATCATCCACCTCCCTCCGTCGGTGAAGCTGGTGTCGCTGTCGGCGACGGTGTCGAACGCGGAGGAGTTCGGCGACTGGCTCGACACCGTGCGCGGCGACACCGAGGTGATCGTCTCCGAGACCCGCCCCGTGCCCCTCGAACAGCACGTGCTCGTGCGCGGCGACCTGCTGCCGTTGTTCGACGATCGCGCCGGGGTCGCCACCGCCCAGGTCAACCAGGAGCTCCTGCGCATCCGCGGCGGCAACGCCGGCGGCTACGAGAACAACCGCCGCGCGCAGGAGTACCGCTCCCAGCGCCACGCGGGCGGTCCGCGCCACGCCCATCAGCGTCGCGGCGGGCACAAGCCGCTCCGCGCGCAGCAGGGCCCGCGCATCGAACGCATCGACCGGCCCGAGGTCGTCGAGCTGCTGCAGCGCAACCACCTGCTCCCCGCGATCTTCTTCATCTTCAGTCGAGCCGGGTGCGACGCCGCCGTGCAGCAGCTGCGCCGCGCCAATGTGCGGCTCACCTCCGCCGAGGAACGCGTCGAGATCCGTCAGATCGTCGACGAGCTGACCTTCACCCTCAAGGACGAAGACCTCGCCGTGCTGCACTTCTGGGAGTGGCGCGACAACCTCGAGCGCGGCATGGCCTCCCATCACGCCGGGCTGCTGCCTGCCTTCAAAGAGGTCGTCGAGGAGCTGTTCCGCCGCAAGCTCGTCAAGGTCGTCTTCGCGACCGAGACGCTCGCCCTCGGCATCAACATGCCCGCGCGCACGGTTGTGCTCGAGAAGCTCGAGAAGTTCAACGGCGAAGCCCGCGTCGCGATCACGTCGGGGGAGTACACCCAGCTCACCGGCCGCGCCGGTCGTCGCGGCATCGACGTCGAGGGTCACGCCGTCGTGCAGTTCACCGAGGGGCTCGACCCGCAGTCGGTGGCCGCCCTCGCCTCGCGGCGCACCTACCCGCTCAATTCGAGCTTCCGGCCCACGTACAACATGGCCGTGAACCTCATCGACCAGTTCGGCCGAGCACGAGCGCGCGAGATCCTCGAGTCGTCGTTCGCCCAGTTCCAGGCCGACCGCTCGGTCGTCGGCCTCGCCCGCCAGGTGAAAGAGGCCGAGGAGTCCCTCGCCGGCTACGAGAAGGCCATGACCTGTGATCGCGGCGACTTCCGCGAGTACTCGACCATCCGACGTGAGCTGAGCGACCTCGAGAAGATCAATCGACGAGATGCCACGGCGCCCCGCCGACTGCGCGACGAGCGACAGCAGCAGATCCAGTCGCTGCGCAAGCGCATGCAGCGCCATCCCTGCCACACCTGCCCCGACCGCGAGGCGCACGCACGCTGGGCGGAGCGCTACTGGAAGCTCAAGCGCACCACCGACAAGACCCGTCACCAGATCGACCAGCGCACGGGCACCGTCGCGCGCGTCTTCGATCGGGTGGTCGAGGTGCTCGCCGCCCTCGAGTACGTGGCCATCGAGGAAGACGGTGACACCGTGCTGACCCGCGCGGGTCGCACGATGCGTCGCATCTACGGCGAACGCGATCTGCTCGTGGCCGAGTCCCTGCGCCAGGGACTGTGGGAGGGGCTCGATGCCCCTTCGCTCGCGGCGCTCGCGTGCTGTCTCGTGTACGAGCCGCGCCGCGACGAGGCGGGGCCGGGAGAGCGGGGGCTGCCGCGCGGTGCGTTCCGCGGGGCCCTGGACGCCACGCAGACCCTCTGGCAGGAGCTCGACGACCTCGAGCGCGACCACCGCCTCCCCGGCTCCGAGTCCCCGGCGTCGGGGCTGGCCCCGGCGATGCACGCGTGGGCGAAGGGGCTGCCGCTCGACAGTGTGCTGACCCTGGCCGACATGGCCGCGGGGGACTTCGTCCGGTGGGCGAAGCAGACGATCGACCTGCTCGATCAGATCTCGCTCGTCGCCGAGCCCAAGCTCGCCAAGACCGCCCGCACCGCGCTCGACGCCGTCCGGCGCGGCATCGTGGCCTACACCTCGGCATGACCCGATCGTCCGCGACCGTCGGTGCGCCGACGGCGGCCGCGCCGGTGCTGCGGCTCGCCTTCGCCGCTCCCGTGGCCGTGGTCTCGGGGTTGCTGCTGGTGACGGCGTTCCCCGCCCTCGCCTGGTGGCCGATGGCGTTCCCGGCGGTCGCGCTGGCGCTCGTGACCCTCATCGGTCGCCGCTTCTGGTCGGCCGTGCTCATCGGCTTCCTCTTCGGGGCGGCCTTCTTCTCGGTCAACCTGCTCTTCACGGCCCGTTATCTCGGCCCGGTCCCGTGGATCGCGCTGGCGACCCTGGAGGCGCTGCTGACGGCGGTGTTCGCCGTTCCCATCGCCCTGGCGTACCGGTGGATGCCGCGGATCGCGCCCGGGCGGTGGGGACGCCTCGTCGCTCTCCCTGCGCTCGTGGCGGGGTTGTGGACGCTGCGCGAGCAGGTCGTGGGCTCCTGGCCGTACGGGGGCTTCCCGTGGGGGCGGGTCGGCGTCTCGCAGGTCAACGGCCCCTTCGCCGAGGTCGCGTCGTGGGTGGGCATGTCCGGGCTGTCCTTCCTCACGGTCCTGCTGTGCGCGATGCTCGTCGAGGTCGTCCGCCGCGGGCATCTGCGACGCGGACTGTCGGCCATCCCCGCCGCCGTCCTTCTCGTCGTCCTTTTGGCCCTCCCGCAGTTCCCCACGACCGAGAGCGGATCGATGCGCGTGGGCGCCGTGCAGGGCAACGGGCCCGCGGGCTACTTCGACCAGCGCACCCGCAACGCGGTGCTCGACGCGCAGCTCGCGGCATCCGCCCCGCTCTTCGGAGAGCGGATGGACGT
The DNA here is from genome assembly GCF_031844085.1 of Microbacterium sp. PRF11. NCBI lineage: Bacteria > Bacillati > Actinomycetota > Actinomycetes > Micrococcales > Microbacteriaceae > Microbacterium > Microbacterium sp. PRF11. The sequence goes on along the minus strand of NZ_JAUZUP010000005.1, from coordinate 166,275 downwards.
GCTCCTGTGGCCCGAAGGCGGGGTCGACAGCGACCCGACCTCGAACCCGGCGACCTCGGCGGTCCTCGCGGAGCTCTCGCGACGGCTCGAGGCTCCACTACTCGTGTCCGCGGTCACCGAGCGCGGCTCGGACCTCTTCAACTCCTCCCTGCTGTGGACGGCCGAGGGACAGGTCGGATCGACGTACGACAAGCGCAATCCCGTGCCATTCGGCGAGTACGTGCCCGATCGTGCCTTCTGGGAGCCGTTCGCCCCCGACCTGATCGGTCTCATCGGACGCGAGTACACCCCCGGTACCGCGTCTCCCGTCATCGATGTGAACGGCGTCGCGGTGGGCCTGGCGATCTGCTTCGACGTCATCTACGACGACGTGGTGTGGGACGGTGCCGACGACGGGGCCGAGGTGTACATGTTCCAGACGAACAACGCCGACTTCCGCGGGACCGACGAGAACCTCCAGCAGCTCGCCTTCGCGCGGATGCGCGCCATCGAGACCGGCCGCAGCGTGGTGAACCTGTCGACGGTCGGAACCAGTCAGGTCATCGCCCCCGACGGGTCGACGCTCGACGAGCTGCCGATCGACACGGCCGGGCACATGCTGACCGACGTGCCGCTGCGCTCGGGACTCACCCCCGCGGTGGTCATCGGGCCGGCGGTGAAGATCGTGCTCGGCTGGGGGAGCATCGCCGGACTGCTCGCGGCCGGTCTGGTCGCGGCGGTCCGGGCGCGGCGGGCGGTCTCGCTCTGACGGGCGCTTCAGTCGGACGCCGGATCGCCCGCGACGGGTGGTGACGACGAAGACGCCGGCCCCGTGCGGGAACCGGCGTCTTCGTCGTGAGGGGGGCGTCAGGCGCTGAGCTTCTCGCCGCCGGCGCCACGACGGGCGCGGACGAAGGCGAGGCGCTCCTCGAGCAGCTCCTCGAGCTCGGGGATGGTGCGGCGCTCGAGCAGCATGTCCCAGTGGGTGCGAGCGGCCTTGTCGGCGCTGTGGTCGACGGTCGCGGTGCCGTCGCCGATCCGGAGCAGTGCTTCTGCACCGCAGGTACGGCACTCCCAGGCGTCGGGGACCTCCGCGTCGGCGGCGAAGGTCAGGACGGTGTCGCGTCCGCAGGTGCTGCAGGTGTAGGTGTGCTGTGCACGGTCGTGGAACACGACGCCGTCTTCGCTCTGGAGGCTCTGGGCGCCGAGTCGGATGCCGCGGAGACTGCGGTCTGCCATTGTGTGGTCCTCTCGTCGGTCACCATGTATAACGCTCCGACCTGTGCGCTTTATTCGAACTCCGCGCGTCTCGGCGCCTTTCACAGAGGATGCTCAGACAGCTGTCGTTCCCCGTCTGTTCACTCGGGTGAGAGCGAGGTCGCAGTGGTCGGTGACGAGGGCGTCGACGCCCAGATCGAGCAGTCGATCCATGTCCTCGACGGCGTTGACGGTCCACACGTGGACCTCGACACCGGCCGCGTGCGCGTCGCGGATGAGCCCCGCGGTCACCACGCGGATCGGGCCCTGCCGTTCGGGGACCTGGAGGGCGTCGAGGCCGTTCAGAAGCGCGGCGACCCGGCGGCTCTGCCGCAGGGCGCGCGCGGCCAGGAGCCGCGCCACGGTCCCCGACCCGGGAGACGTCGCGGGGGATCGGACCGCGCCGGCGGCGCGCGCGGCGGACAGGGCCGCCCGGCGCCGTTCGTCCGAGAAGCTGGTGACCAGCACTCGTTCGGCGTGCGGGGCGACGATGCGCCCCACGCCCTCCGCCGCGGCCGCCGCCTTCACGTCGAGGTTGAAGCGCACGTCGGGGAAGGCCTCGAGCGCCTGGGCGAGGGTGACGAGTCCGCCGCGCTCCGACATCAGTTCCTCCAGCTCGTGCAGGCGCACGTCGGCGATCCTGCGCGGGTCGTCGGCGACGCGCTGCAGATCGTCGTCGTGGAAGAGCACGACCTCGCCGTCGGCGGTCAGGTGGCAGTCGGACTCGACGTAGACCGCACCCGCGGCGTGTGCTGCGGCGACCGCGGCGAAGGAGTTCTCGGCGACGCCCTGGGCCGCGGCGTCCGGCGTCACCAGTCCGCGGTGCGCGAGCACGCGCGGAGCGGGCCCGGAGAGGTACGGATGCCGCGTTGCGGGCGTTGCGTTCATGATCGGGGCCTCCGCTCGTGAACGTAGCACGCGGGGTCGCCGTGTCCTCCGTGCGGGGCCGGGCCGGGGCGGACCCCATCGGTAGGCTGGTTCGTGTGCGCCGCGGCGCCCCCGTTTCGATCTCGTCAGGAGAACTCCCGTGTCCCAGACCCTCCCGTCCGGCTCCCTGAGCGGCAAGACCGCCCTCGTCACCGGTTCGTCGCGCGGAATCGGTGCCGACACCGTCCGGTACTTCGCCGAGGCCGGCGCGAACGTCGTCATCAACTTCCGCAACAAGGCGCCCCGCGCCGAGAAGCTCGCCGCGCAGCTGCGCGAGCTCGGCGTCGAGGCCCTCGTCGTGGGGGCGGATCTCACCGATCCCGAGTCGGTGACGGCGATGTTCGGCGAGGTCGAGCGCACCTTCGGCGGCCTCGACATCCTCGTCCTGAACGCCTCGGGCGGCATGGAGTCGGGCATGGCCGAGGACTACGCGCTCGTGCTGAACCGCGACGCGCAGGTCAACGTGCTCGAGACGGCCCTGCCCCTGATGAAGGACGACGCGCGCGTGGTCTTCGTCACCAGCCACCAGGCGCACTTCATCCGCACCACCCCGACCATGCCCGAGTACGAGCCGGTCGCCCTGTCCAAGCGCGCTGGCGAAGACGCGCTGCGCGAGAAGATCCCGGCCCTCGAGGGGCGCGGCATCGGCTTCACCGTCGTCTCGGGCGACATGATCGAGGGCACCATCACGGCGACCCTCCTGGAGCGTGCGAACCCCGGCGCCATCTCCGCCCGCCGCGAAGACGCCGGCAAGCTCTACAACGTCTCGGAGTTCGCCGCCGAGGTCGCCCGCGCGGCGGTCGACCCGGTCCCCGCCGACAACACCCGCCTCGTCGGAGACACGGGTTCGTTCGGGGGCGAGTGATCATGCGGCCGACCGACATCCAGACACTGATCGGGGTCGGTCGGCCCTCGATCGCCGCCACGGGCGCGTTCGCGGTCTTCGCGACCTCGCGCCCCGATCTCGCCGCCGACCGCGCCGTCGGTCAGCTGTGGCGGGTCGAGCTCCCCGCCGGGTCGCCGCGGCGCATCACGCGCGGGACGGCCGACCGCTCTCCGCGGCTGTCGCCCGACGACAGGACCGTCGCCTTCCTGCGCGACGACGCGAAGGGCCGCGCGCAGGTGTTCGTCGTCGCCGCTCACGGCGGCGAGCCCGTGCAGGTCACCGATCAGCCCGGGGGAGTGACCGCTCTCGCGTGGTCGCCCGACGGCTCGCGTCTCGCCTTCACCGCGCGCGTTCCGGAACCGGGGCGGTACGGCACCGTCGAGGGCCGGGATGCCGCGGCCGAGCCGCCGCGCCGGATCACCGGCATCCGGTGGCACGCGAACGGTCTCGGTTACCTCGATCGGCCCGCGCAGGTGTTCGTCGTCGACGCGCCCCCCACCGACGCGGAGCCCTTCTACGAGCCGGTCCCCGGCCTCGATGCTCCCGAGCGGCGCGTCGTGCCCGAGCCCGCCGCGCAGCTCACGCACGGCGACACGAGCTGGAACGGCGTGGTCTGGACGACCGACGGTGCCGAACTGCTGAGCGTTCCCGACGTGATCGAGACCGCCCGCCGCGACCTGCGCGACCGGGTCGTCGCGATCTCCGTCGACAGCGGTGAGCAGCGCGAGGTGCTCAGCGTCGCCGAGAACCTGTCGGTCGCGACGGTGGACGTGGCTCCCGACGGGGCCGTGTTCGTGCTCGCGAACGACGTGGGCGACGACGGCACCGACTTCGTCGCTCCCGGTGTCGCGCTCTTCGTGCTCGACGCCGACGGCCCCCGCCTCCTCACCGACCCCGAGACGATCGACCTCGGCGAGGTCGGTAGCCACCTGTCGTTCGACGGCGACGACGTGCTCGTGCAGGATCGCACCCGCGGACGGCTCCGACTGTTGCGCGTGTCGCGCGACGGCCGGGTGGGCGAGGTGCTGGGCGGCGACCTCGAGATATCGGGACACGCGGTCGCGCGGGGCCGGGTCGTGGCATCCGTCGCCTCTCCCGAGTCCTTCGGCGAGCTCGTCGTGGTCGACGGGGCCGAGGTGCGCGCGCTCACGACGTTCGGTGCCGCGGCACGGGAGGCGGGCATCGTCGTGCCGGTCGAGCACGAGATCGCCGGCCGCGACGGATACCCCGTGCACGGCTGGGTCGCGACGCCCGCGGGCGAGGGGCCGTTCCCCGTCATCCTGCAGATCCACGGCGGGCCCTACGCCTCGTACGGCGTGCACCTCTTCGATGAGACGCAGGTGCTCGTCGAGGCCGGGTACGCCGTGGTCTACAGCAACCCGCGGGGGAGCGCCGGGTACGGCCGCGCGCACGGGCGCTCGATCCGTCGGCGCATGGGGACCCTCGACTTCTTCGACGTCATGGACTTCTTCGACGGCGTCGTCGCCGCCGACGCTCGCCTCGACGGCGACCGGGTGGGGATCATGGGCGGCTCGTACGGCGGATACATGACCGCCTGGGTCATCGCGCACGACCGTCGCTTCGCGGGTGCGATCGTCGAGCGCGGCTTCCTCGATCCCGCGGCCTTCCCCGGGTCGAGCGACATCGGCTCGTTCTTCGGTCAGGAGTACGTGGGCACCGACCCGCTGCTCGTCGCGGCCCAGAGCCCGATGGCCGTCGTCGACCAGGTCCAGACCCCGACGCTCGTGCTGCACTCGGAGCTGGACCACCGCTGTCCGCTGGATCAGGCCACGCGGTACTACGCGGCCCTGCGGACCAACGGCGTCGAGGCCGAGATGCTCATCTTCCCCGGCGAGGATCACGAGCTCACACGGGCGGGCCGACCGCAGCACCGCGTGCAGCGCTTCGACGCGGTCCTCGAGTGGTGGAGTCGTCACCTGCCCGCACGGTGACGGACGAGGGGCCCGGATGCCATGGCATCCGGGCCCCTCGTCTTCATGGTCACACGGCTCTGCCGAACTGGATCGCGCGGACGATCTGGAAGACGCCGAGGACGATCAACGAGATGCCGATGAGGAGGAACAGCGTCACGGCGCCCAGCAACGGCGAGAAGAGCAGGATGACGCCCGCGACGATGCTGACGATCGCGAAGAAGATCGTCCAGGCGCGGGCCTTCGAGGCGTGACCGGCGGTCGTGAGCGAGACGACGCCCTCGACGATCCACAGGATGCCGACAAGAGTGCCGATGAACACGCCCAACCAGGCCGTGGTGGCCGACAGGTTCGCGAACGAGAACACGCCGGCGACGATGAAGAGCACGCCGAGTACCAGGTGTCCGATGCGAGCCCAGCCGGAGCGCCAGAAGACACCAATGCCGAGGTTCACCAGGCCGGCGATGATCACGTAGACCGCGATGATGCCGACGGCGACCTCGGCGGTGCGGCCGGGCCAGATGAGGATGAGCAGGCCGATGACGAGGGAGAGGGCTCCGCTCACACCGAGGGCGGTGCGCACGGCGGTGATCGCGGGATTCGTCGTGGACGAGGACGACATGGCGAGCCTTTCTGAGCGGTTGCTGTGAACAACGCTCACCCTAGACCCGAGGGTGAGGTCGCGCGACGGCCCCGTCGCGCGGGCTCAGCTCTCGTCCGAGCGCGCCCCGAACACGATCTCGTCCCACGACGGCATCGACGGGCGGCCCTTGGTGCGACGACCGGGGTCGGCCGGTCCGCGCTCGTTCTCGCTCCGCGGCTCGGGCGTCTCGTCCGCGGGAGCGGGCTCGGCCGCATCGAACAGCGACACGGGGGGACCGGCGGGGCGCGGCTCGGGCTCGACCTCGGTCGCTCCGGGCAACGGCTCGCGCTGCCCGCGGCGCCGACGGAGCGCCTCGAGGAGGTCGGCCGTCTCTGCGGAGGTCACGGGAGCGTCGGGGGCGCGCTTGATCGCGGCAGCCTGGACGGCCGCGGCCACCGGGCCCGTGGCCTCGACCCCGGGTTCGTCGTCGATGTCGATGCGACGGGGACCGAAGGCTCCGCTGTCGAAGCGAGAGTCGTCCTTCTGCACATTGTCGAGGGCGCGCAGACGAGGGATGAGCCCCTCGGGAAGAGAGCCCTGTCTCGACAGCTGGATCGCGTCGGCGTTCTGCGGAGAGAGGCTGCTGCGACGCGGGTCGAAGCCCCACCGCGCGTCGTGCTCGATCCCGTTCGCGGTGAACTCGAGCTTGATCATCCAGCCCGAGCTCTCTTTCCAGCTCGTCCAGCGCTCGGCCGAGGCGCCCGCCTCGCCGAGCTTGGCGCGCACGGCGGCGCCGAAGGTGATGGGGGCGTCGTGTTCGAGCGTGCCGCCGAGCAGGACGGGCACGGCCAGGGCCTGGTCGACGATGTGCTCGCGCTCGGCCAGGACGGGGCGTTCGAAGCGCTCCACGTCCTCTACGCGCGCGTTCAGCAGCGACGCCACCTCGCGTGCGGACAGACCGGCACGAATGTGCGCCTGGATCTCTCGAGGGCTGGGGCGCGGTGCCCGGTCGTCGTCCTCGCGGTCCCGACGCGCACGGCGCGCTTCCGCGCGCAGCACCTCGTCGAGAGCGAGGGCGAAGCGTTCGCCCGCCTGAGTCGCCACGACGAGGACGTCATCCTCGGTTCCGATGACTTTGAGCTGTTCCATGCGAAACACCCCTCCGATCTGCGGTCAGAGCCCATGCTCACACGCGCCGGGCCGGCATCCGGGAATATCGCGGGCGTGCCGCGAGTTTCCCGTCCCGCCAGGCACGCACGCATCCGCACGAGCATTTGCTTATCGAGGACGCGTCATGCAAACTATGGCCGCCCGATCGGGCACCCGATGGGGCACAGCACCACGAATTCCGGAAGTTGAGACCTGCACGCATGGCAACCGATTACGACGCACCGCGCAAGACCGAGGACGACAGCGAGTCGATCGAGGCCCTCAAGGAGCGCGTGCCCGACAAGACGTCGGGGTCGATCGACAACGAGGATGCCGACAACCCCTCGGGCTTCGAACTGCCCGGCGCCGACCTCTCCGACATCGAGCTCGACGTCGTCGTGCTCCCCGCTCAGGAGGACGAGTTCACCTGCATGAACTGCTTCCTCGTGAAGCACCGCTCCCAGATCGCCGAGGAGAGCGGCACCGGCTTCATCTGCCTGGAGTGCGCAGCCTGACCTGAGCGCGCTGGATCGCCGCGACGAGGCGATCCGGCGTGCGGGTGGACACCACCCAGGACGGGGTCGGATCGTCGGGATCGGTCACGGGAATTGTGACGACGCCGTCGATCCCACCCCGGATGACATGCCATGCCCGCCGGTCGAGACCACTCCCGCGGGCGGTACGGGCCTCCTCGGCGACGACGCCGACGGGATCGCCCAGGAACTCCACCGGGATGTGCGCCCTCCCGGCTCGCAGCTCGCCCGCGCGCACCTCGACCACGGGGGAGACGGCCAGGAGCCCGATCACGATCGCCAGAGACACCACGAGCCCGATGAAGAGGGCGAGGGTGGTGTCCAGCGGAGAGAAGACGACGGCGGCCATCGGCCCGCACACGGCGGCGGCGACGAGCGCCCACAGCGACGGGCTGAGACGTTCGCGGTAGTCGGCTGCGGTGCGGATGCCGCACCCCCTCTTCTGCATTACCCTCGTGGGGTGACCGAAACGGTGGACGTCCTCATTGTCGCATCCGAGCCCCCGGTCTTCGCCCACCCCGGCGACGCCGGAGCCGACCTCACCTCCGCCGAGGCCGTCCGGCTCGAGCCGGGTCGGCGCGCGCTGGTGTCCACCGGCGTGCGCATCGCGCTTCCCGAGGGATACGCCGCTTTCGTGGTCCCGCGCAGCGGTCTGGCCGCCAAGCACGGCATCACCATCGTCAACGCGCCCGGGACGATCGACGCCGGTTACCGCGGTGAGATCAAGGTCGCGTTGCTCAACACCGACCTCGACCACGCCTACGACATCGCGGTCGGAGACCGCATCGCCCAGCTCATCGTGATGCCCGTTCCGCGCGTGCGATTCGTCCCCGTCGACGAACTCCCCGACAGCGTGCGCGGCGAAGGCGGCTTCGGATCGAGCGGATACCAGACCCTGCAAGGGAGCACCCGATGACAGACGACGCGTCGCAGACCACGCCCGAGACCGACGAGGCCGATGAGGCCGCGGTCGTGGCCGCACCGCCCGCGAAGAGCGCGCCGGCCGACCGCGACACCACCGGTCCCTTCGACGAGGCCGAGGCCAACCCGGTTCGCCCCTACATCGATCTCGGCGGCATCAAGATCCTCCCGCGCGAGGGCCTGAACCTGCGCCTCGAGGTCGAGGAGCAGACGCAGCGCATCGTCGCCGTCGGTCTCGACTACGCCGACTCCACCCTGCAGGTCCAGCCCTTCGCAGCTCCGCGCACGAGCGGCCTGTGGGAGGAGACCCGCGATCAGATCCGCCAGCAGGTCAAGCAGCAGGGCGGACGCGTCGAAGAGCGCGAGGGGCCCCTCGGTCCCGAGCTCCTCGCGGAGGTGCCCGTGGCCGGAGCCGATGGAGCGGGCAAGCGACTCGCGCGTTTCGTCGGTGTCGACGGCCCCCGCTGGTTCCTTCGCGGAGTGGTCGGCGGCGCGGCGACCTCCGACATCGAGGCCGCGGCCGCGGTCGAAGACCTCTTCCGCTCGATCGTCGTCGTGCGCGGTTCGTCGCCGATGCCGCCGCGCGACCTGATCCCTCTCCGGATGCCGTCGACCCCCGGCACGGCATGAGCGACGACGCGACGCGAGACGCGCGGGACGCCGACCGCGTCCCCCTCGAGCCGCCGTCCGCCGCGGAGTCCGTCAGTGCGGCGCTCGGCAACGCCGCGCGTCGCGCCGGCCTCGACCCGTCGAAGCACACCACGACCGGCGCGGCCGTGTGGTCGGCGATGGGTGGGGTGCGCGGCATCCTGGAGTCGGTGCTGCCCTCGGTGGCGTTCGTCGTGCTGTTCACCCTCACCGTCGATCCCGAGACGCGACAGGGCAATCTGCCGCTGAGCCTCGGTGTGTCGGTCGGGCTGGCCGCGGTGTTCACCGTCGCGCGGCTCGTGGCGAAATCTCCGCCGAGTGCGGCGATCGGCGGACTGCTGGCCACGGTCGGAGCGGCCGTCCTCGCGCTGGTGACCGGACGCGGCCAGGACAACTTCGTGCTCGGCTTCTTCACCAACGGCGCCTACGGCACGGCCTTCCTCGTCTCGGCGCTCGTCGGCTGGCCGCTGATCGGTCTCGCCGCCGGGTACCTGCTGGGCGAGGGGACGCGCTGGCGCGCGGACCGCCGCAAGCGTCGCGCCTACACGTGGTTGTCGATCGCGTGGGCCGCGCTGTTCGCGGCTCGCCTCATCGTCCAGCTACCGCTGTACTTCGCTGGTGACGTCACCGCGCTCGGCACGCTGAAGATCGTCATGGGCCTGCCGTTGTTCGCGCCGATGCTCGCTGTGACGTGGCTCGTCGTGCGAGCTCTCCACCCCCGGCGCGAGTCCTGATATTATCTTGACATCAAGATAAATCCGTCCCCCTTCGCGGTTAGGTCGACCTTCCTGGAAACGGTCTCGCAGCGCGGGGAAGATGGAAAGAGCGGGCCCACGCCTGCGCATTCGCCGACGAAGGAGACGATCGTGTCCACGGTTGACAGCTTCGGTGCCAAGAGCACCCTGACGGTCGGCAGCACCGACTACGAGATCTTCCGTATCGACACGGTCGCCGGTCACGAGAAGCTCCCCTTCAGCCTCAAGGTGCTGCTCGAGAACCTGCTGCGCACGGAAGACGGCGCCAACGTCACCAAGGAGCAGATCGAGGCGCTCGGCTCGTGGGTCCCCACGGCCGACCCCGACACCGAGATCCAGTTCACGCCCGCGCGCGTGGTCATGCAGGACTTCACCGGTGTGCCCTGCATCGTCGACCTCGCCACCATGCGTGAGGCCGTCACCGCTCTGGGCGGCGACCCCAACAAGATCAACCCGCTCTCGCCCGCCGAGATGGTCATCGACCACTCGGTCATCGCCGACCTCTTCGGCAGCGAGAACGCCCTCGAGCGCAACGTCGAGATCGAGTACGAGCGCAACGGCGAGCGGTACCAGTTCCTCCGCTGGGGCCAGACGGCGTTCGACGACTTCAAGGTCGTCCCCCCGGGAACCGGCATCGTGCACCAGGTCAACATCGAGCACCTGGCGAAGGTCGTCTACGACCGCTCGGTCGACGGCGTTCTGCGCGCCTACCCCGACACCTGCGTCGGCACCGACTCGCACACCACCATGGTCAACGGACTGGGCGTGCTCGGCTGGGGCGTCGGCGGCATCGAGGCCGAGGCCGCCATGCTCGGCCAGCCCGTGTCGATGCTGATCCCGCGCGTCGTCGGCTTCAAGCTGTCGGGCGAGATCCCCGCCGGCGTCACCGCGACCGACGTGGTCCTCACCATCACCGACATGCTGCGCAAGCACGGCGTCGTCGGCAAGTTCGTCGAGTTCTACGGCGAAGGCGTCGCCTCCGTGCCCCTGGCCAACCGCGCCACCATCGGCAACATGAGCCCCGAGTTCGGCTCGACCGCCGCGATGTTCCCCATCGACGACGTCACGCTCGACTACCTGCGCCTGACCGGCCGCGACGAGCAGACCGTCGCCCTCGTCGAGGCCTACGCCAAGGAGCAGAAGCTCTGGCACGACCCCGACCGCGAGCTCGTCTTCAGCGAGTACATGGAGCTCGACCTCGGAACGGTCGTCCCCTCGATCGCCGGCCCCAAGCGCCCGCAGGACCGCATCCTGCTGTCCGACGCCAAGAACCAGTTCGAGAAGGACATCCTCAACTACGCCGGCGCCTCGGTGTCCGACTCGATCGTCGACCTCGAGGTCGACGGCACCTTCCCGGCATCCGACCCGGGCTCGGTCCCCGGCGAAGAGCACGAAGACGTCACCGAGAGCGAGGTCCTGATCTCGTCGGGTCACCCCGCCAACGCGTCGAACCCGGTCAAGGTCACCACGCCCGACGGTCAGTCGTACCTGCTCGACAACGGTGCGGTCACCCTCGCGGCGATCACCTCGTGCACCAACACCTCCAACCCCTCGGTCATGATCGCGGCGGGCCTGCTCGCCAAGAACGCCGTCGACAAGGGCCTGAAGCGCAAGCCGTGGGTCAAGACGACGCTCGGCCCCGGTTCGAAGGTCGTCACCGACTACTACGAGAAGTCCGGCCTCGACAAGGCGCTCGAGGGCCTCGACTTCTACACCGTCGGCTACGGCTGCACGATCTGCATCGGCAACTCGGGTCCGCTCATCGAAGAGGTCTCCGAGGCCATCAACGAGAACGACCTCGCCGTCACGGCGGTCCTCTCGGGCAACCGCAACTTCGAGGGCCGCATCAGCCCCGACGTGAAGATGAACTACCTGGCGTCCCCGCCGCTGGTGGTCGCGTACGCTCTCGCCGGTTCGATGAACTTCGACTTCGAGACCGACGCCCTGGGCAAGGACCAGAACGGCGACGACGTCTTCCTGAAGGACATCTGGCCCGCGCCCGACCAGGTGCAGACCATCATCGACGCGTCGATCTCGCGCGAGCAGTTCATCCAGCAGTACGCCACCGTCTTCGAGGGCGACGAGCGCTGGAAGAACCTGCCCACCCCGACCGGTCCGGTCTTCGAGTGGGATGCCGATTCCACCTACGTGCGGAAGGCCCCCTACTTCGACGGCATGACGATGCAGCCCGACGCGGTGCGCGACATCACCGGCGCGCGCGTCATGGCGACGCTGGGCGACTCGGTCACGACCGATCACATCAGCCCCGCCGGAAACATCAAGGCCGGCACCCCGGCCGCGCAGTACCTCACCGAGCACGGCGTCGCGCAGAAGGACTTCAACTCCTACGGCTCGCGCCGCGGCAACCACGAGGTCATGATCCGCGGCACGTTCGCGAACATCCGTCTGAAGAACGAGCTCACCGCGGCCGTCAACGACGGCACGGTCGTCGAGGGCGGCTTCACGCGCGACTTCACCCAGGAGGGTGGCCCGCAGTCGTACATCTTCGACGCGAGCCAGAACTACCAGGCGCAGGGCACCCCGCTGGTAATCTTCGGCGGCAAGGAGTACGGCTCCGGCTCGTCGCGCGACTGGGCGGCCAAGGGAACGAACCTCCTCGGCGTCAAGGCGGTCATCACCGAGAGCTTCGAGCGCATCCACCGCTCCAACCTCATCGGGATGGGCGTCGTGCCCCTGCAGTTCCCCGCCGGCGAGAGCTGGAAGTCGCTGGGCCTCGACGGCACCGAGATCGTTTCGATCGAGGGCCTGGAGCAGCTCAACGAGGGCGTCACGCCGAAGACCGTGAAGGTCACCGCGGAGCCGAGCGAGTTCTCGCCCGAGGGCAAGCAGACCGTCACGTTCGACGCCGTGGTCCGCATCGACACCCCCGGTGAGGCCGACTACTACCGCAACGGCGGCATCCTGCAGTACGTGCTGCGTTCGCTGGTCTGACGCACCGCTGTATCGAGCGCCCGTCCCGATCCGTCGGGGCGGGCGCTCGTGCGTGGTGGCGGGCGTGACCACCGATCGCCCCCGACCGCAAGCCGTTGCCGGGCCTGCGCCGGCCCCCGAGACTAGAATCGACCCGTACGCGCGCCACCGCGCGCAACCACGAGAGGAGTCGTATGGCTCTCCTACCCGGCATCCACGGACCCCGCGACCTCGACGGTCTGACGCCCGAACAGCTGCGTCAGCTCGCCGCCGAGGTCCGTTCGTTCCTGGTCGAGAACGTCGCCCGCACCGGCGGGCACCTCGGCCCGAACCTCGGCGTGGTCGAGCTGACGATCGCGTTGCACAAAGTGTTCGACTCCCCGTCGGACCCCATCATCTTCGACACCGGTCACCAGTCGTACGTGCACAAGATGCTCACGGGCCGTCAGGACTTCTCCCTCCTGCGCTCGCGCGGCGGGCTCGCCGGCTACCCGCAGCGTTCCGAGAGCGAGCACGACGTCGTCGAGTCCTCGCACGCTTCGAGCTCCCTCAGCTGGGCCGACGGCGTCTCGCGCGCGTTCAGCCGTACGGGGCGGCGTGACCGGCACGTCGTCGCGATCGTCGGCGACGGCGCGCTGACCGGCGGGATGACGTGGGAGGCGCTCAACAACATCAGCGACGACAACGACCGCAACCTCGTCATCGTCGTCAACGACAACGGCCGCTCCTACGCACCGACGATCGGCGGCATGGCGCGCTACCTCAACCGGGTCCGCACCAACGAGGCCTACCGCACCCTGCACCGGGGCTCGGACACGTTGTTCCGCCGGCTGGGACCGGCCGCACGGGCCGTCTACCGCGGAGTCCGCGGCGGTACCCACGGCTTCCTCTCGCGCTTCACCAACAACGAGGCGCTCTACAGCAACCTCGACATCAAGTACCTCGGCCCCATCGACGGGCACGACTTCGAGTCGCTCATCGAGACGCTCGAGCTCGCCAAGTCCTACGGCGCGCCCGTGATCGTGCACGCCATCACCGACAAAGGCAGCGGCTACGCCCCGGCCATGAGCGACGAGGCCGACCAGTTCCACGCGGTGGGCAAGATCGACCCGATCACGGGCGAGGCCCTCGGCGCGGGCGGCGGTCTGCAGTGGACCGACGTCTTCGCCGAGGAACTCGCAGCGGTCGGCGCCGAACGCGACGACGTCATCGCCATGACGGCCGCGATGCTGCGCCCCACGGGTCTGCAGCAGTTCGCGGAGCGCTTCCCCGAGCGCGTGTACGACGTCGGCATCGCCGAGCAGCACGCCGTCGCGTCCGCGGCCGGCCTCGCCTTCGGGGGTCTGCACCCGGTCGTGGCGATCTACGCCACCTTCATGAACCGGGCCTTCGACCAGGTCATGATGGACGTCGCCCTGCACAAGGCGGGCGTCACGTTCGTCCTCGACCGCGCCGGCGTCACGGGTCCCGACGGGCCCAGTCACCACGGCATCTGGGACCTCGCGATGCTGCAGCTCGTCCCCGGCATCCGGATCGCCGCGCCCCGCGACGCCGCTCGCCTGCGCGAGGAGTTCCGCGAGGCGACGGCCATCGAAGACGCGCCGACCGTCGTGCGCTACCCCAAGGGCAAGGTGCCCGCCGACGTCGAGGCGATCGAACGCCTGCCCGACGGGGTCGACGTGCTCGCCCGCGGCGGCGGCGACGACGTGCTGCTGGTGGGCATCGGTCCGATGGTGCACCTCGCGATGGAGGTCGCCGAGCGCCTCCGGGCCCAGGGCATCGGTGCGACGGTCATCGACCCGCGCTGGGCGATCCCCGTCCAGCCGTCGGTCATCGACCTGGCTCGCGAGCACCGCCTGGTCATCACGATCGAAGACGGCATCCGTGTCGGCGGGGTCGGCACGCGTGTGCGGCAGGTGCTGCGCGAGGCCGGTGTCGACACGGCCGTCGACGAGCTCGGCATCCCCGACGAGTTCATCGACCACGCGACGCGCGAGCAGATCCTGGAGGATGCCGGTCTCACGGCGTCCAAGATCGCCCATGATGTGGTGGCGCAGGTGCTCGGCACCCGCATCCCGGTCGCCCGGCAGACGCCGACCGGGTCGATCCCCACGATCGACGAGTGGGAGAAATCGCGGCCCTGAGCCGGTGACACGCGACCCCCGCACACTACAGCGGCGCCGCCCCCTCGGGGATGGCGCCGCTGTCGTGTCCGGAGCGTCAGGCTCCGATGCCGCGGATGGGCGGGTGGTGGAACGTGTCGCCGAAGGCGCGCTCGGACGCCCCCTCGCGGTCGAGGTAGGGCGAGGCCCCACCGTCGATGAAGGGCCAGCCGGCGCCGAGGATGAGGCACAAGTCGATGTCCTGCACCTCGGGGACCACGCCCTCGTCGAGCATGATCTTGATCTCCTGCGCGAGGCCGTCCTGCACGCGGGCGAGGATCGTCTCGGGCGCGACCGGCGTCTTTCCGGTGATAAGGACCTTCTGCGCGGCCTTCGTCCAACCGGTCACCCGGCCGCCCTTGTCCTTCTCGACGACCTCGGGGAGAGCAGCGAGCTCGTGGAAGTTCTCCGACGAGAAGAACCGCTCGGGGAACGCATGCGCCATCGTGTCCTGCACGTGCGCCGCGACCTTCCAGCCCACCAGGTCGATGAGCTGGAACGGCCCCATCGGAAGACCGAGCGGCGCGAACGCCTTCTCCACGACCGCGATCGGGGTGCCCTCGTACACGGTCCGCGCCGCCTCGCCCATGACCTTCGCCAGAAGGCGGTTCACGACGAAACCGGGGGCATCGGCGGTGAGCACCGCGTTCTTGCCGAGGCCCTTGGCGACGACGAAGGCGGTGGACAGCGCCGCGTCGGAGGTGGCATCCGTCTTCACGACCTCGATGAGCGGCATGACCGCGACCGGGTTGAAGAAGTGGAAGCCGACCAGGCGCTCCGGGTTCTGCAGCACCGAGCCGATCTCGGCGACCGAGAGCGACGAGGTGTTGGTGGCGAGGATCGCATCGTCCGCCACGATCTTCTCGATGGCCGAGAACACCTCCTGCTTCACGCCGACCTCTTCGAACACGGCCTCGATGACGAAGTCGCAGTCCGCGAACTCCGAACGGTCGGTGGTGCCGTGCACGAGGGCGCGCAGCTGGTTGGCG
Organism: Microbacterium sp. PRF11; assembly: GCF_031844085.1. NCBI lineage: Bacteria > Bacillati > Actinomycetota > Actinomycetes > Micrococcales > Microbacteriaceae > Microbacterium > Microbacterium sp. PRF11. Next base: position 150,624 of record NZ_JAUZUP010000005.1, on the reverse strand, counting down.
GTGTCGCCGTCGAGGCGCCCCTTGGCCTCGAGCTTGCCGATCTCGTCGCGGATGGATGCCACACCCTTGTCGACGCGACCTTGATCGAGGTCGGTGATGATCACCGGGACCCGCAGCTTCCGCACGAACAGCAGAGCGAACTGCGAGGCCATGAGCCCGGCGCCGATGACGCCGACCTTGGTGACCTTCTTCGCGAGCGCCTTGTCGGGGGCCCCGACCGGACGCTTGGCGCGCTTCTGCACGAGATCGAAAGCGTACATGGATGCCGCGAACTGGTCGCCCGTGATGAGCTCGGCCAGCGCCTCGTCTTCGCGGGCGAACCCCTCGGCCTTCGTGCCGCTCTTGGCCTTGTCGAGCAGATCGAGCGCGACGTAGGGGGAGCGGGGCACGGTGCCGATCTTGGACTCGAGCATGCCGCGGGCCATCTTGATCGCGATGGGCCACTTGGTGAGGCGCTCGAGCTTGCCGGGCTCGTTCTTGCGCTCGACGCGCACCCGGCCCGTGAGCACGCCGTCGGCCCACCGCAGCGAGTCCTCGAGGTAGCTGGCCGCGGGGAAGATGGCATCCATGATCCCGAGGTCGAACGCCTGCTGCGGCTTGAGCATGCGGTTCTGCTTGAGCGGATTCGAGATGACGACTTCGAGCGCGTTCTCGATGCCGATCAGGTTCGGCAGCAGGTAGGCGCCACCCCAGCCGGGGATGATGCCGAGGAACACCTCGGGCAGGGCGATCGCCGCGGCCGAGGCGTCGACCGTGCGGTAGGTCGAGTTCAGCGCGATCTCGAGGCCGCCGCCGAGGGCGAGGCCGTTCACGAAGGCGAACGAGGGCACACCGAGCTCGGACAGCGAACCGATGACCTGGTGCCCGCGCTGGGCGATGAGCCGCGCGACCTCTTTCGACGGCAGCTTCGCCACGTCGGACAGGTCAGCGCCGGCCGCGAGAATGTACTGCTTGCCGGTGATCGCGACGGCGTGGATCTCGCCCGCGGCGGCGCGTGTCCTCAGCGTCTCGAGCGTCTGCCCGAGCTCGGCGAGCGTCGCCGGCCCGAGCGTGTTCGGGCGCGTGTGATCGCGTCCGTTGTCCAGCGTGATCAGCGCGAGCACGTTGCCCGAGGGCAGGCGCACATCACGGACGGGGGAGTGGGTGACGACCTCGTCGCCGGTGAGGGCGTCGAGGGGCGAGAAATCGATGGTCGAGTAGTCGGTCACTTGCGCTTCTTCTTTCCGTCGAAGAAAGGGTTCTCCCAGATGACCGAGCCGCCCTGGCCGAGGCCCACGCACATGGCGGTGAGGCCGTAGCGCACGTCGGGACGCTCGGCGAACTGCGCGGCCAGCTGGATCATGAGACGGACTCCGGATGCCGCGAGCGGGTGGCCGAGGGCGATGGCGCCGCCCCAGGGGTTCACGCGCGGGTCGTCGTCGGCGATGCCGAAGTGATCGAGCAACGAGATCACCTGGATGGCGAAGGCCTCGTTGAGTTCGAACAGACCGATGTCGTCGATCGTCAGACCGGCCTTCTTCAGCGCCTTCTCGGTCGAGGGGATCGGGCCGATACCCATGATCTCGGGCTCGACGCCGGCGAAGGCGAACGAGACCATGCGCATCTTCGGCTGGAGGCCGAACTCCTTCACGGCGTCGGCGCCGGCCAGCAGGCTGATGGTCGCGCCGTCCGTCAGAGGCGACGAGGTGCCGGCGGTCACGCGACCGTGGGGACGGAACGGGGTCTTCAGCGTCGCGAGACCCTCCACCGTGGTCTCGGGACGACGCCCCTCGTCTTCGGTGGCGAGACCCCAGGCGCCCTCGGCGTCCTTCACGGCGACGGGCACGAGGTCGGGCTGGATCTTGCCGGCCTCGTAGGCGGCCTGCACCTTGTGCTGGCTCGCGGCGCCGTACCGGTCGGAGCGTTCCTTCGTGAGGTGCGGGAACCGATCGTGGATGCGCTCGGCGGTCACACCCATGTTGAGCGCGCCCGGGTCGACGAGCTTCTCGGCCACGAAACGGGGATTGGGGTCGACGTTGCCGCCGATGGGGTGCCGACCCATGTGCTCGACGCCGCCGGCGAGGGCGAGGTCGTACATGCCGACGCCGATCGAGGCGCCCATCGTGGTGACGCTCGTCATGGCGCCGGCGCACATGCGCTCGATCGCCAGGCCGGGGACGGTCATCGGCAGACCCGCGAGGATCGCCGCCGTGCGCCCGAGGGTCAGGCCCTGGTCACCGGTCTGCGACGTCGCGGCGATCGCCACGTCGTCGATCCGGTCCTTCGGCACGTCGCCGTTGCGCTCCATCAACCCGATGATCGCCTTGACCACCAGGTCGTCGGCGCGGGTGTTCCAGTACATGCCCTTCTCGCCGGCGCGCCCGAAGGGGGTGCGCATTCCGTCGACGAAGAAGACGTCCGTCATCTCGGCCACTCTGCCTCCATAGTTTGGGATGTCCCCAGCCTAGGAAGAGCGTCGCGGCCCGCGGAATCGGTTGTCCGAACCTACGAATCCGTGGCAGACCCGTCTTCATCCGCGTTGAGGGAAGCTACAAAGCTATCGGCGATCACCTGTGCGGTCTGGTCAATCTGCCAGGGGCGCGCGCCGAGCTCCGCCAGAGCTGCTCCGACCGACTGCGTGGACACCTCGGCCGGCGGATTCCACGCCACCCGGCGCAGCGTCTCCGGGGTGAGCAGGTTCTCCGTCGGCATCCGGAGTTCCTCCGCGCGCGCCTCAACCGCCGGTCGCGCCTTCTTCAGGCGCCGGTCGGCCTCGGGATTGCGATCTGCCCACGCGCGCGGCGGAGGGAGGGTGTCGCTGGGAACGCGGTCGGCGGGAAGGTCCGTCGACTCGCGCCCGGCGACGATCGCGTTCCACCAGCGGTCCAGCTGGGTGCGGCTGGCCCGTCCGTTGAACTCCTTGACGCCCGCGAGCGCCTGCTTGCTCGCGGGATCGGCGAGCACGGCGGCGACGAGGGCGCGATCGGGCACGAGACGGCCCGGAGCGACGTCCTGCTCGCGGGCGTAGTCCTCCCGCGCCTGCCACAACGACCGGGCGACGGCGAGAGATCGACGACCGCGCACGCTGTGCAGGCCGCTCAGTCGGCGCCAGGGATCGTCGCGCGGCGGCTTGGGTTCCCGGTCGAGCACGGCCTGGAACTCCTGCCGCGCGATCTCGGTCTTGCCCTGCTCGGTCAGTTCGGCGTCGAGCACGTCGCGCACATCGATGAGGTGCTCGACGTCGAGGGCGGCGTATTCGAGCCAGGATGCCGGCAGCGGACGGGTCGACCAGTCCGCTGCCGAGTGCGCCTTGGCCAGGGTGATGCCGAGGGTCTGCTCGACGACGGCGCCGAGACCGACGCGCTCATGCCCGAGGAGGCGCGAACCCAGCTCGGTGTCGAAGATCGACGGCGGCTCGAGCCCGCGCTCGCGCAGGGACGGCAGATCCTGGCTCGCCGCGTGGAACACCCACTCGACCCCGCCGATCGCCGCCTGCAGGGGCGCGAAGTCCTCGATCGTGGACGGGTCGAAGAGGAACACCCCCGCTTCCCGACGGAACACCTGGATGAGGTAGGCCCGTTGCGAGTAGCGGAACCCGGAGGCGCGCTCGACGTCGACCGCGACGGGACCGGTGCCGGCGGCCAGGGTCTCGCACGCGGCGCTCAGTCCGGCGGCATCCTCGATGACGATGTACTCAACCACGCGTAGGCCTCCGGGCTCCGAGAACAGCGACGCCCTCCGACCCCGGGGGGAGACCGGCGAGCATGCACACGAGCTCCGCCCACGCCTCGAGGTGCGGGCGGAAAGGACCGCGCGGCGACCATGACGCGCGAAGTTCGATCTGCGATCCCTCGCCCTGCGACGCGAGGGCGCCGAAGCCGGTGGAGAGCGTCTTGGTGGCCGTGCCCGACTCCGAGTGGCGCTCGGCGCCGCGGGAGTCCAGGGCGTCGATGAGCCACGACCAGGCCACCTCGGCGAGGAGGGGGTCGACCCCGATCTCGGGCTCGAGCGGGGCCTGGGCGAAGCAGACGATGCGCCAGGCGCCGCCCCACGGCTCGGGCTGCTCGGGATCGTGCAGGAGGATGAACCGGCCGGTGCCGAAGGGCGAATCGGTCGCGTGCTCCTCGGGGCGCACGTCGCCGGCGAGGGCGAGCGAGAACGGTGCGAGCCCCGCGGGAGAGGGGATCTCGCGAACGACCAGATCGGCACGGAACGTGGTGGCGCGCAGCTCGTCGGCTGCTCGTGCGAAGGGGCTGGCGGCCTCCGACGGGCGATGCTCACTCACGTCCACAGACTAGAGTGAGGCCTCGATGAACGCTTCCAGGCGCGCCGCGGGTCCCCGCGCCTCGCGCCGCCGCACCACCGGTCTCGGCATCGCCCTCTCGTCCTTGAGTCTCGCCCTCGCCGCTTCGGCGGGAGCCCTCGGGGCCGTGTCGTTGCGCGTTGCACGCACCGTGGTCCGGCCCGCGGGTCGCGTGCCCGACACGCGGATCGTCCGCCTCGACGCCGCGGCCCAGACGATCACGCTCGAGCGCACGCCCGACACCGTCCTCCCCGGCCGCTACGGTCTGTTCACGGTGGGCTCCGCGGACTATCTGCGTCTGGGCGCGGTCGTCGGCTCCGACGAGGCCACGGTGACCCGCAAGCTCCTCACGCACGTGCCCGCCGACGGCGACCTCGCCCCCGAGGCGGCGTTCAGCGGCTGGTACTACGACCGTCCGGAGCAGCTCCACCTCCCGATGGAGGCGGTGGACATCACCACCGACGTCGGTCCCTGCCCGGCGTGGGAGTTCCCGGCCGAAGCCGACACCGACGTCTGGGTCATCCAGGTCCACGGGCGCGGCACGACGCGGGCGGAGGCGCTGAGAGCGGTGCCGGTGTTCCACGATCTGGGTATCACGAGCCTCGTCGTCTCGTACCGCAACGACGGGGACGCGCCCCGCAGCCCCTCGGGTACCTACGCCCTCGGAGCGACGGAGTGGCGCGACCTGGACGCGGCGATCGGCTACGCCCGGCGCCAGGGCGCCCGCCACGTCGTCGTCATGGGGTGGTCTATGGGCGGGGCGCTCGCCCTGCAGGCGGCGTTCGAGTCGTCTCACGCCGATGTCATCGCCGGTCTCGTCCTGGAGTCCCCGGTGGTCGACTGGCGCACGGTGCTGCGTTTCCAAGGACGGATGCTGCGTCTGCCCGCCCCCGTGATCGCTCTCGCGCAGTCCGCGATCCGGACGCCGTGGGGAGCCACGGTGCTGCGCAGTGGCGAACCGATCCCGCTCGACCGCCTCGACGGGGTCGCGCGGGCGGCGGAGCTTCGGCATCCGATCCTCATCCTGCACAGCGACGACGACGGATTCGTCCCCTCCGACGCCTCGCACGCTCTCGCCGGGGCGCGTCCCGACCTCGTCACGATGGAGACTTTCGAGGTGGCCCGCCACACGAAGCTGTGGAACTATGACGAGACCCGCTGGGCGGGCGCCATCCGCGAGTGGGTGCGCGCCCGGGGGCTCACCCGCGACTGATCCGTCGGCGGTTCGTCGGGCCGATCCTCTCGGAGCGGTCCGGATGCCGCGGCCTCAGGCGGCGCGCTTCTGGCGCACTTGGCGCTTGGCCCGCATGAGCATGCCCGTCATGCCCGCGATGCGGAGCGGGCTGACGGCCCGGGTCAGGCCGATGCTTTGCGGGAAGTCATCGGGGACCGACAGCATCTCGTCGGCCGTGAGCCCCGTGAGCCCCTGCGAGAGGATGCTCGCGAACCCGCGCGTGGTCGGGGCCTCCGCCGGTGCCGTCGCATGCATCGCCACTCGATCGTCGTCGTCGACCGTGACGATGATGAAGACGGGCGACTGGCACTCGGCCACCCGCTCGCTCAGTTCGGGGTGGTCGGCGAACTCGGCTGGCACCTCGGGCAGCTCCTGCGATAACTCCAGCAACAGCTGCAGGCGGTCGGGCTCATCGAGCTCGAGGAACTCGTCGCGGATCTCGGCGAGGCGGGCGGGGAGGGCGTTGTCGGACATCACCGTCATCCTCCCACGCCCGTGCACCGGCCGGCCCGGAACGCGGGCGCCCCTCGGGCGAGATCACACGATCGGTTCGAGATGACACGGACGACGCGCAGTCGATCGTGTGCGCTCGTGCGGATCGTGTGATCTCGGCGGGCTGCGCTCCCGGTCGCGATCAGCGGCCGGGGACCTCGCCCGGCTCCGAGCCCGACACGATCGGCACGCGCACGGCGCTGCCCCACTCGGTCCACGAGCCGTCGTAGTTGCGGACGTCGTCGAAGCCGAGCAGGTGCTTCAGCACGAACCAGGTGTGGCTCGAACGCTCACCGATGCGGCAGTACGCCACAATCTTGTCGCCATCGGCCAGTCCGGCGCCGTCGCGGTAGATGGCATCCAGCTCCGCGCGCGACTTGAAGCCGCCGTCCTCGGCCACGGCCTTGCCCCACGGGACGCTCTGGGCGCTCGGGATGTGGCCGGCGCGGAGAGCCCCCTCTTCGGGGTAGGCCGGGGCGGTGGTGCGCTCGCCCGAGTACTCCTCGGGGGAGCGCACGTCGATCAGGGGGTTGCCGAGGTGGGCGAGGACGTCCTCCTTGTAGGCGCGGATGAGGCTGTCGTCGCGCTCCACGACGGGGTAGTCGGTGGGCTCGACCTCGGTCTTGTCGGTGGTGAGCGGGCGCCCCTCGGCGATCCACTTGTCGCGGCCGCCGTCGAGCAGGCGCACGTCGTCGTGTCCGAAGAGCGAGAACACCCACAGGGCGTAGGCGGCCCACCAGTTGTTCTTGTCGCCGTAGATGACGACGGTGTCGTCGCGGGAGATGCCCTTGCGGCTCAGGAGCTTCGCGAAGCCCTCGCCGTCGACATAGTCGCGCACGACGGGGTCGTTGAGCTCGGTGTGCCAGTCGACCTTGACGGCGCCGGGGATGTGGCCCGTCTCGTAGAGCAGCACGTCCTCGTCGGACTCGACGACGACGAGGCCCTTCTGGCCCAGACGCTGTTCGAGCCATTCACCCGTGACGAGCCGGCCGGGCTCGGCGTACTCGGCGAACTTGGGGGAGGTTTTGTCGAGCTCGACGGTCACGGGTACTCCTCGGTCAAGGCGATGCATGGGGCGGCATAAGGTGGACACCGCACCATCGACCCTAGATCCGCGGCGTGGGGCACGCACCCCTCCCGTAAGACTTGGACTCAGGACGGCCATGACCTCCACTCCCGCCACGACCGGCCTCATCCACCTCATCGACCGCGAGCCCGCGGTCTCGGGTGCCGACATGGTCAACGCCCTCGTGCCGCCGCCCCAGTTCGACGGGGCGACGTTCGCGTCCTACCGCGCCGACGACGCCTACCCCTCGCAGCAGGAGGCGAAGGAGCTGCTCCAGGCCTTCGCCGGGAAGCAGTCGGCGCCGGTGAAGAAGGGCGGCTTCTTCCGGCGCGCCGAGAAGGTCGCCCCGGTCAAGCCCGGCGTCTACCTCGACGGCGGCTTCGGTGTCGGCAAGACCCACCTCCTCGCCGCGATCTATCACGCGATGCCCGCCCGCCGGAAGTACTTCGGTTCCTTCATCGAATACACCGCTCTCGTGGGGGTGCTGGGCTACGCCAAGGCCGTCGAGCTGTTCCGCGGATCCGACCTGCTGTGCATCGACGAGTTCGAGCTCGACGACCCGGGCGACACCATGGTGATGACCCGCCTGCTGGGCGAGCTCGTGGCATCCGGGACTCGATTGGCCGCGACCTCGAACACCCCGCCGAACGCCCTCGGAGAAGGACGCTTCGCCGCGCAGGACTTCCTACGCGAGATCCAGTCGATGGCCGACAGCTTCCGGACGATCCGCATCGACGGCACGGACTTCCGTCAGCGCGCGATCGACGGAGAGGCGAAGGTGCTGTCCGACGAGGGGTACCGCGAGGCGATGGATGCCGCGGCCTCGGGCGCGGTGGCATCCGATGACGCCTTCTCCGACCTCGTGGGCCATCTGGCTCGCGTGCACCCCTCCCGCTTCATCCGTCTCATCGACGGGGTCGACGTGATCGGCCTGCGCGACGTGCAGGTGCTGCACGATCAGTCGGCGGCCCTGCGCCTGGTCGCCTTCGTCGACCGTGCCTACGACGCGCAGATCCCCATCCGCGCGACCGGCGTGCCGCTGAACACGGTGTTCAGCGACGAGATGCTCGGCGGCGGGTACCGGAAGAAGTACCTGCGCGCGGTCTCGCGCCTGGTCGCGCTGACGCACTCCTGACAGCAGGCGCATACGCGGCTCCCATTCGCGTGAAACGCGATGTTTACCTGGGGGCACGTGCTGTAACCGTTCGGAAACACGAGGCGAACGGAGGACGAAACCGGGGCTGGGAACACTGAGGGGACCCGACGCTACACCTGCGTCCCTGCAGAGAGGTTTCCTCGAGATGGATCAAGGCAACACCGCATTCATCCTGATAGCAGCCGCCCTCGTGCTGCTCATGACGCCAGGACTCGCGTTCTTCTACGGCGGTCTCGTCAAGGCCAAGAGCGTCATCAGCATGATGATGATGAGCTTCGGCGCGATGGGCCTGATGGGCGTCCTCTGGGTGCTCTACGGCTACGCGATCGCGTTCCCCACCACCGCTGAGGGGACCACCCAGTTCCCCTGGGCGATCGACTTCAGCAACCTCAGCCTGGCCGGCGTGCTCGAGACCCCCGAAGGTGCCGCTTACCCGCCGCTCGCGTTCGTCGCGTTCCAGGCCACCTTCGCCATCATCACCGTCGCGCTGGTGTCGGGTGCCATCGCCGACCGCGCCAAGTTCGGCGCATGGATGATCTTCGCAGCCATCTGGGCCACGGTCGTCTACTTCCCGGTCGCGAGCTGGGTGTTCAACTTCGGCCTCGCCGATGACGCCTCCTTCGCCTACGGCGGCTGGATCACGCACGGCATGCAGGACGTCTTCGGTGTCGGCGCGATCGACTTCGCCGGTGGTACCGCGGTGCACATCAACGCCGGTGCCGCAGCCCTCGCCCTGGCGCTCGTCCTCGGCAAGCGCGTCGGCTTCCAGAAGGGCGCCCACGTCCCCCACAACCCGCCGTTCGTCCTGCTCGGCGCGGGCCTGCTGTGGTTCGGCTGGTTCGGCTTCAACGCCGGTTCCGAGCTGGCTGCCGACGGCACCGCCGCCCTCGCATTCGTCAACACGATCGCGGCTCCCGCCGCCGCCCTTCTCGCCTGGCTGATCGTCGAGAAGGTCAAGGACGGCAAGCCCACCTCGGTCGGTGCCGCCTCGGGTGCCGTCGCCGGTCTCGTCGCCATCACCCCGGCGTGCGCCTCGCTGACGCCCTTCTGGGCCATCGTCCTCGGCCTCGTCGCCGGTGCCGTCTGCGCCCTGGCCATCGAGCTGAAGTTCAAGCTCGGCTTCGACGACTCGCTCGACGTGGTCGGCATCCACCTCGTCGGTGGTCTCATCGGAACGCTGTACCTCGGCTTCTTCGCCAACGGCACGGGCCTCATCTACAGCGGCTCGATCAACCAGCTGCTGGTCCAGGCGATCGCGGCCTTCGCGGTCCTCGCCTACTCCTTCGTGCTCGCCTTCGTCATCGGTTTCGCGATCGAGAAGACGATCGGCTTCCGCGTGAAGAACGAGGACGAGATCGCCGGTATCGACACCGTCGTGCACGGCGAGGAGGGCTACGTGCTCTCGGACGTGCGCGGCTGACACCGCCTCACCCCGGACGGGGCGTCACCGATTCGTCGGTGGCGCCCCGTTCCGCGTGCGCTGACGGCTGCGACCGGGGCCGCGTGCTTAGGTGTCGGTATGGGAAGAACGACCTCTCGCCTCGTGTCGGCTCTGCTGGGCGTGTTCCGCACGTCCAGCGCGCCCGCGCCGGCTCCTCGTGCCGCTCGGGCGACCCCCACGCGCTCGGTGGCCTCCACGGAGTCGGCGACCGTCGAGATCGCCCCTCCGCGGCGGATGACGATGTCGTACGCGCCCCAGCGCGACAACGCCCCCGACGGAGGCGAGATCGTGTGGACCTGGGTGCCGTACGAGGAGCGCGACGGCCGCGGCAAGGATCGTCCCGTCCTCGTCATCGGCAGGGCGGATGCCGCCCGCTCCTACGCCGTGCGTCTGACCAGCAAGCCGCACGACGGGGACCGCCAATACCTCGCCCTGGGTACGGGGGAGTGGGATCCGCAGCGGCGTCCGTCATGGGTCGACATCGAGCAGATCTACCTCGTGCACGACGCCGGGATGCGGCGGGAGGCCGCCGCTCTGGACCGCGCGCGGTTCGACACGGTGGCCGCGGCCCTCGCGGCGCGCTACGGCTGGAAACGCTGAGCGCGACATCGTTCCGTGAGACGCGGATGAGATTGTTCTCATCTACGTGAATCGTGCCGACCGAAACGTGTCGCATCGCTCGTCGCGCGATTAGCGTGATCGCGTGTCGCTGGATCCCGAGGAGTCATTCGCTCAGGTCGAGGCCGACGTCCGTCGCGCCGAGGCCCGCGCCGCGCAGATGCCGGCGTTCGAAGCCGCCGTGGCGAGCGTGCGCGGCACGGGGCGTTCGCGCGGGCGCGACGTCGTCGTGCACGTGGACTCCGGTGGCCGCGTCGTCGATCTCCGCTTGAGCGAGGCCGCCCTGGCCCGCGGGGCGCAGCGACTCGCGGCCGAGGTCCTCGCCACGATCCGCCAGGCCGAGGCCGACGCCCGCGAGAGCACCTTGCGGGCCGTCGCGGATCTGCTCGGCGACGACGACCCGATCGTCGCGCAGCTGCGTGCCGACGACACCCTCACCGCCTCACCCGAGAGGACCGCCGCCCATGGCCGATGACATCACCGTCGACTTCGACCTCCTGCGTCAGCACGCCGCTTTCGTCGACGGCCTCGCCGACGACGTGGCCTCCGCCCTCTCCGTCCTCCGCGGCGGCGACCTGCTGCCCGAGGCGTTCGGGCTGCTGTGCGCCTTCCTCGTTCCGCCCGGACTCGCGCTCTCGGCCGCGGCGACGGGACTGCTCGGCGAAGACCGGTCCATGCTCCTGCGCACCGCCGGCGAGCTGCGTCAGACCGCCGAGCAGTGGGAGCGGTTCGAGAGCGACACCGTCGCGACGATCCGTTCGCTCGAGTCGGCGATGGGGCTGTGATGAGCGCCACGATCGCTCCGGGCACGACGTTCTCGGGGTCGCGGGTCATCGAGTCGGGTCGCGGTCTCGCCGAGGCGGTGCGCAGCGGGAACTGGCTCGACGGGGGCATCGCTCTTCTCGACACCCTCGGAGACGCCGCTGCCGCGCTCACCGATCCGATCGCCACGCTCACCTCGTGCGGCCTGGGGTGGGTGATGGAGCACCTCAAGCCGCTCAGCACATGGCTCGAGCAGCTCACCGGCAGCGCGGGCAACGTCGCCGCGGTGGCGGCGGAGTGGACGTCGTCCGGCGCCTCGATGCGCCAGGCCGGAGCCGACCTCGCGCGGCGTCTCGGCGACCTCGACGGTCTGTCGGGCGGCAGCATCGCCGCCTATGTCCGTTTCGCCTCGGACGCCGCCCGCCACCTCGGCGCGTCGGGGGAGTGGGCCGACGCCGCCGCCAGCGGGCTCATGTCGGCGTCGACCCTCGTGACGAAGATGCAGGGTGTCGTGAAGTCGGCTATCTCGAAGGTCGTCGCCACGGCGATCGAGGCGATGGCCGTGGTCGCGGCATCCTTCGGGCTCGGCATGGGTTACGCGATCGCGCGCGTGGTCATGAAGGTCAACGAGATGGTCAACAAGGTCGTGCGCCCCCTGCGAGCGGTGCTCGGATCGGTCAAGGCGCTCACCGGTCTCGTGCAGCAGCTGCGCGGCGTCTTCGAGAGCACCTCGGCCACCACGGCCGCCACCCTGCGGGCCGGAGCGCAGACGGTCCGTCTCGACGCCGGTCCCGTCGTCGACGCCTCGGCCGCGACCGCGTACGGTGCGACCGCCGCGCACGACCTCACTGTGAAGGGGCGACGGGCCGACGGTGTGGCCTTCACGCCGCTTCCCGTCACGGGAGAGCACGCCTCCGGAGACTTCCGCCTCTCGGGCGCGGCTCCCTCTGTCGACGGTGCTCTCGTCGGTCGAGCCGGTCTCACCGGGGCCGGCGCCGATCTGCCGGGGGCGGGCGTCTCCGGCTCGGCTTCGTCGATGACGGATGCCACGACCTCGGGCGGGATGCGCGGGGCGAGCGCGGGCGCACTCCTGGGTGGCACGGCCGGCGGCGTCGCAGCGGTTGCCGCCGCCCGAAGCGGCGGAATGGGCACCGGGCCGGGCGGCCTGCGTCCTCCGGTCACCGCGGCGGGCGCGAACGCCGCGGGGAACGCGGGCGGCCGTCAGCGCCTCGGCCAGCGTCGGCGCGACCTGCGCGTGGTGATCGAGGAGTAGGCGCGGGGTGCGTCGGTCGGCGCGCGGGAGGAACGACGAAGCCCCCGGTGTGAACCGGGGGCTTCTGCGGTGGGCGATACCAGACTCGAACTGATGACCTCTTCCGTGTGAAGGAAGCGCGCTACCAACTGCGCCAATCGCCCTCGTCCCGAACGGGACTCATCGATCGTACCGGATGCCGAGCGGTGCTTCGAACCACGACGGAAGACACGCGCGGGGCGCGCGCCGTTTTGCGCCCGCGCTCAGATCGGGTAATGTCTTACGAGTGCTCGGGGCAAGCCCCGGGAACAAAATGCGGATGTAGCGCAGTTGGTAGCGCACAACCTTGCCAAGGTTGGGGTCGCGAGTTCGAGTCTCGTCATCCGCTCGAGTGGAGGGATCTCCGTCAGGGAAACCGACGGACGATCACGACACGTGGGTCGAACCACACACGGTGGCGTGGCCGAGCGGCTAGGCACCGGCCTGCAAAGCCGTTTACACGGGTTCGAATCCCGTCGCCACCTCAACTCACAAGAAAACAGCCTGTATAGGCGCGATTGGCGCAGCGGTAGCGCGCTTCCCTGACACGGAAGAGGTCACTGGTTCGATCCCAGTATCGCGCACCACATGAAGCCCCCGGTTCGCCGGGGGCTTTTCTTGTTCGTCGGGCGCGCGTCGACTTCTACCTTCGACGATCGGGTCCTCTCGCGGTTCCGCGGCGAGATCTGGCGGCGCTGTGGCCCGTCTCTTCGGAGGGCGAGCTATCGAACCGCGGGGGGACGGCTCGTCGGCGTGACATCGCCTGAACCTCGATGCGGTGACTTCCGGCGATCACGCCCGTGAAGTGGTCGCCCCCGCCGCCAGAAAGGGGGGCTGCGGAGTGCCTGGCGGCGGGGACGAGACGACGCTAACCCATGTCCCCCAAAAGGGGGACACGAGTTGAGGATTCTTGCGGTGTCCTTGCGGTGATCTTGAGCTTGACCGGGGCTCCGCTCGGAGCGGGTAGCGTGACGACGCGACGGCCCGCCCGGGCCCGGAAAGGAGACGCCGTGACCGTCGAGCAGGAAGCGGGATCCCGCATCTTCACCCCGCCGGCAGGCCCGATCCGCGCTCACCGCGACGGCGCAGTGCTGCGAGCCCGCGGCATCCCGTATGCGCGCGCGGAGCGGTTCGCGCCGCCGATTCCGGTGGCGGACCGAGGTGCGGACGACGTGTTCGACGCGGCGACTCCCTCGCCCGCCGCACCGCAGTCGCCGGCGAACCTCGTCGAGGTGCTGGGGGATCAGACCGGGGGACTGCCGATGTCGGAAGACTGCCAGCGTGTGTCGCTCGCGATGCCCGCCGACCGCACGGACGCCGACGAGCCGCTGCCCGTCATGGTGTGGATCCACGGGGGTTCCTATGTCTCCGGCGCGGGCGACCTGCCCGTCTACGACCCGGCCGCTCTCGTCGCCGAGCAGAAGGTCGTCGTCGTCTCGGTGGCCTACCGGCTCGGGGTGCTCGGCTACCTCGGTGACGAGATGGCATCCGGTTCCGCTCCGCGCCCGGCGAACCTGGGACTGCTCGACCAGCTCGCCGCGCTCCGCTGGGTCGCACGCAACATCGCCGCGTTCGGCGGCGACCCGCGGCGCGTCACCGTCTTCGGTCAGTCGGCCGGAGCCGACGCCGTCCTCCATCTGATGGCCACCGATGACGCCGCATCGCTGTTCTCGCGTGCCATCGTGCAGAGCGCACCGCTCGCGACGATGCGCGGCCGCGCGCGGATGACCGCCGCGATGAGCGCGGTGACCCGCTCGCTCACGGCCACCAGCTCCCTCGACGAGGTCCTGCGCGCGCAAGCCGCCGCCACCGCGGCTGCGCGCCGATACGGCCGGACCGCGCTCATGCCGTTCGCTCCGCAACCCGGTTCGGCGCCCCTGCCCGCCGAGGCCGAGGTGCGCCGACGATGGCTCGGCACGGCTCCGAAGATCCCGCTGCTCATCGGCGCGACCGCGAACGAGACCCGGCTCTTCCTGCCGCACCTGCCGGCGCTGCGACGGCTCTCGAGAAGGCCCGCCGTCGAGCGGGCCGTGGCTTCACTCCTCGACGTCGCGCTCACGCGTTTCGTATACGGCTCCCCGGCGAGACGCCTGACCCGCGCATACCGCCGAGCGGGAGGGACCGCCGTGCACTACGTGTTCCGCTGGCGGGCGAAGGGCAGCGTCTACCGCTCCTCCCACGCGATCGAGGTGCCGTTCGTCTTCGGCACCGAGGCCCTCGCGGCCGGGTTCGCGCCCTACCGCGGTGCGCCGCGAGCTGAGCTCGACGCCGTCGGGGTGCGGATGCGCCGGGTGTGGGGCGGCTTTGCGCACGGACGGCTCGAGGACCTGGCATCCGTTCCGGGGGTCGTCTCGATCGACGCGGGAGTAGGCCCGCGTGGCGGGCGCAAGCGGCGGCGGGTGACCGGGACGCGGCGGTAGCGTGACCCGCATGAGCGTCCCCGACACCCACTGGCGAGCGATCGCCGACTCCTCGTTCGTGCTCTTCGGCACGTATCGTCGCAACGGTGCGCTGGTGGCCGTGCCGGTTTGGATCGCCCGAGACGGCGACGACTTGGTCGTCACGAGCGAGCGCGTGACCGGGAAGGTGAAGCGGCTGCGCAACGATCCGCGCGTGACCCTGCAGCCGTGCAGCCGGATGGGCACGGTCGAACCGGATGCCATCTCCGTCGAGGCCCGAGGCCGCATCGCCGGTCCGGTCGTCGACGACCCGCGCGCCGACGCAGCGCTGCGTCGGAAGTACGGATGGCAGTACCGGGCGATCACCGGCTTCGAGGCGCTCGTACGTCGCCTGCAGCGCAAGCCCGGCGATCGCGTCATCCTGCGCGTTTCTCGAGACGCCTGACGACGTCGCAGCACCTATCGCGAACCCGACCACCGCCGCAAGGGGGTGTCGCGGGCGTCGTGTCACAGGAGACCGTGTAGGGGAGACAGCGGTCGGCCCCCTCGGCTGCGCGTCGACTTCTCGCCTGGAGATGCGCTCAGCGGTGGGGACCGGACCACCGGGAGTCAGCATGGGCAAGTTCATCTACGACGGCAACATCAAGATCGACTTCGAAGACCGGTTGCTCGCGCACCTGCAGGCGGTCATCATGGCCAAGGTCCGGCGCGGCGAAAGCTTCCCGTTCTCCTGGAAGGACGACATCAGCACCGGTGGCGGGCGGACGACCGTGTACATCCACCCGCACGTGTCGCTGGTCTTCAAGTACCACGGCAGCCGGACGCCGCAGATCAGCCCCGCCTGGCTGCACGCGCTGACGTTCAACGCCAACTCCGGGAGGGGTCTCTACGTCGTCCCGGAGCCGGACGAGTTCGCGCCGCGGGAGACGCCGCATCGCGAAGAGATGGTGTTCCGCGAGGTCCCCGCCCATCAAGCGCCGGAGTCCGTGTCGAGCTGAGGGGGAATCCCCGGGTCGCACGAGGGGTTGTTGCCGGTATGAGCGACTGGACCGACGCCAAGCCCTTCTTCGAGACGAGCGCCGTCGCGCATCTCGCGACACTGTTGCGGGACGGCGCCCCTCACTCGATCCCGCTGTGGGTCGGCGTCGACGGCGAACGTCTCATGTTCTTCACCGAGGTCGACACCTTGAAGGACCGTAACCTCCGCCGCGACCCGCGTGTCGCCGTCTCGGTCACCGGAGCCGACAACCCCTACGCGATGGCCTTCGTGCGCGGAGAGGCCGTCGACCGCATCGACGGCGACGCGGCACTGCCCTACGTCGACCGCATCTCGACGCTGTACACCGGCGAGCCCTACGGCCTGCGCACGGGGTTGGCGGTGTGGTTCATCGAACCGCGGAAGGCTTGGGCGCGCACCTACGAAGACTGAGCGCGATCTCACAGCGCCAGCGGGATCACCCCGAGCAACAGGATCAGCGGGGCGATTACCGCGCCGAGCACGACGAATCGGCTCCAGCGCACCTCGATCCCGGCGGCCACGAGACGGTCGTGCCACAGAAGTGTCGCGAGCGAGGCCCACGGCGTCACGATGGGGCCGGCGTTCACCCCGACCAGCAGCGCCGCCAGGCGGGCGGGAGAACCGGCCACCGACTCCAGCGCCAGGTAAGCGGGCAAGTTGTTGATGCCGTTCGCGGCCACCGCCCCCACGCCCGCCAGCTGCCAGAGCGACACGAGATCGTCGCCACTGCCGGCCAGCACGGACGTCACCTGCCCGATCCCCAGCGCCTCGAGCGCGCCGACGGCGAGGAAGAGGCCGCCCGCGAACACGAGCAGCGACCACGGCACGAGACGGATGCCGAGAGCCGACGGCGCGCGCCACGCGAACGCGGCGAGGAGCACGACCGCGGCGGCGACCGCCGGCATCCACGGTTCGAGACCGATCACGAGCAGGGGGAGCAGCGCCACCGTGACGACGCCGGAGATGCGCAGCAGCACGCGGTCCGAGACGGCGGGGGCGGCGGCATCCGGGTACGTCTTCGGCAGGCGCCGCAGGAACACGAGGGTGAGCACGATCACCGACACGGCGATCGCGATGAGCGCCGAGGGCCCGAGCAGCGCGAGGAACGCGATCGGGTCGTGACCGCCCCCGAGCGCCTCGGAGGCGAGCAGGTTGGTGAGGTTCGACACGGGCAGGACGAGGGATGCCGTGTTCGCCAGCACCACCGTGACGAAGGCGAAAGGCAGCGGATCGAGCCGACGCGCGACGGCCATCGCCACCACGACGGGGGTGAGCAGCACCGCGGTGGTGTCGAGCGAGAGGAACGCGGTCGCGACCGTGGCGAGAGCCACTACGAGTACCCAGAGCAGCGCCGTCCGACCTCGCGCGAGCTTCGCCAGGCGCGCCGCGACGACGTCGAAAAGTCCCGCCTTGGATGCCAGCTCGGCGACGATCGTCACGGCGACGACGAACAGCAGGATCGGCCATACGCGGTCGGCGACGGCGAGGGCGTCGTCGGTGGGCAGGGCGCCGGTGAGCAGCGCGACGATCCCGAGGATCCAGAGCACGCCGCCGATGATGGCCAGAGTCACCGCTCCACTATGGGGCACGCCGGGTGCGTTCGAGGCCATGGCCGCCCGGTAGCCTGGAACGCGACCCTTCCAGGAGATGCGCTGTGACTGATTTTCCCGCCGATGGCTTCGCCCTCTTCCCCGACCGTTCGGTCGTCGCGCTGCGCGTGAACGGCGAGCTGAAAGACCTCGCCACGACCGTGACGGCCGACGACCAGGTCGAGCCGGTGACGATCGACAGCTCCGACGGCCTGTCGATCCTGCGTCACTCGACGGCGCACGTGCTCGCCCAGGCGGTCCAGCGGGTGAAGCCCCAGGCCAACCTGGGCATCGGCCCGCCCGTCACCGACGGCTTCTATTACGACTTCCAGGTCGACGAACCCTTCACCCCCGACGACCTGAAGGTCATCAAGAAGGAGATGGAGCGCATCGTCCGCGAGAACCAGCGGTTCGTCCGCCGGGTCGTCACCGACGACGAGGCCCGCGCCGAGCTCGCCGACGAGCCGTTCAAGCTCGAGCTCATCGGGCTCAAGGGTGGATCCGCCGAGGCGGCCGAGGGTGCGTCCGTCGAGGTCGGCGCCGGCGAGCTCACCATCTACGACAACGTCACCCGCGACGGCGAGACCGCGTGGAAAGACCTCTGCCGCGGACCCCACGTGCCGGGAACGCGCCTCATCGGCAACGGCTGGGACCTCACGCGCATCGCCGGCGCCTATTGGCGCGGCAGCGAGAAGAACCCGCAGCTGCAGCGCATCTACGGCACCGCGTGGCCCACGAAAGACGAGCTGCGCGCCTACCAGCACCGCCTCGAAGAGGCAGCGAAGCGCGACCACCGCAAGCTCGGCAAGGAGCTCGACCTGTTCTCGTTCCCCGACGAGATCGGCCCGGGGCTCTCGGTCTTCCACCCCAAGGGCGGCATCATCCGCTACGAGATCGAGCGCTACATGCGCGAGCGTCTGCTCGCCAGCGGTTACGAGGTCGTGAACACCCCGCACATCACCAAGGGCGACCTGTTCATGACCAGCGGCCACCTGCAGTGGTACGCCGACGGCATGTACCCCCCGATGGTGCTCGACGAGGTCGTGGATGCCGACGGGCACGTGTCGCGCGAGGGCCAGGAGTACTACCTGAAGCCCATGAACTGCCCCTTCCACAACCTGATCTTCCGCTCGCGCGGACGCAGCTACCGCGAGCTGCCGCTGCGTCTGAGCGAGTTCGGATCGGTCTACCGTTACGAGAAGAGCGGCACGCTCGCCGGTCTCACGCGCGTGCGCGGGATGACCCAGGACGACACGCACATCTACGTCACGGCCGACCAGGTCAAGGGAGAGCTGACCCATAGCCTCGACTTCGTGCTGCAGACGCTGCGCGACTACGGCCTCAACGACTTCTACCTCGAGCTGTCGACCAAGGAGGAGGGCAACCCGAAGTTCATCGGCGACGACGCCCTCTGGACCGAGGCGACCGACACGCTCCGCGAGGTCGCCGAGGCCTCCGGCCTCGAGCTCGTTCCCGACCCGGGCGGGGCGGCGTTCTACGGCCCCAAGATCTCGGTGCAGGCGCGCGACGCGATCGGCCGCACGTGGCAGATGTCGACCATCCAGCTCGACTTCAACCAGCCCGAGCGCTTCGAGCTCGAGTACACCGGTCCCGACGGTGAAAAGCACCGCCCCGTCATGATCCACCGCGCCCTCTTCGGCTCGGTCGAGCGCTTCTTCGCGATCCTGCTCGAGCACTACGCCGGGGCCTTCCCCGTGTGGCTCGCGCCCGTGCAGGTCGTGGCCGTGCCGGTCGCCGCCGAGTACGGCGACTACCTGCAGGGCATCGTCGCCGACCTGAAGGCCAAGGGCGTTCGCGCCGAGGCCGACCACAGCGACGACCGCATGCAGAAGAAGATCCGCACGCACACCACCCAGAAGGTGCCGCTCATGCTGATCGCCGGCGAGCAGGATCGGTCGAACGGCACGGTGTCGTTCCGCTTCCGAGACGGCACCCAGCTCAACGGCATCCCGGTCGATGAGGCCGTCGCGCGCATCACCGGCGCCATCTCGGCCCGCACGCTCGTCAACACCGCCGAGGATCTGGCGTGACGAACGATCCGGATGCCGTCGCCGGGGGCGCGACGCCCGAGTCCGGTCCGGCGCCCGCGGCTGCGGCATCCGGATGGGCGACGACCGACGCGGAGCTCGTCGACGCCATGACGCTCCCGGGGGTGCCGGACGAGTTCCAACGACTGTGGACCCCGCACCGGATGGCGTACATCTCGGCGGGCCGGGAGCCGATGGAGCAGAACTGCCCGTTCTGCGCCGCTCCGGAGAAGTCCGACGAAGACGGCCTGATCGTCGCGCGCGGCAAGACCGCCTACGTGCTGCTCAACCTGTTCCCGTACAACTCGGGCCACCTGCTCGTCTGCCCGTACCGCCACATCGCCACCTACGATCAGGCGACCGATGAGGAGGTCGCCGAGATCGGCGCACTGACGCAGCGGGGGATGCGGGTCCTGCGCGCCACGTCGCGCTGCGACGGATTCAACCTGGGCATGAACCAGGGGGCGATCGCCGGCGCGGGCGTGGATGCCCACCTGCACCAGCACATCGTGCCGCGCTGGGCCTCGGATGCGAACTTCTTCCCGATCATCGCGAAGACGAAGGCTCTTCCCCAGCTGCTGGGCGACGTCCGTCGGGTGGTCGCCGACGCCTGGGGCGCCTGAAAGCGCTCTCCGCGCCGATGGGAGCGCTCTCCGTCGAACCGGTTGCGTACGCGGTCTAGAAATCCCTTGACAGGGTCCTCGTCGTAACGCCATCATCGCGTCTAAGCGAAATGTGAGCGATAACAACGACGTTGACGCTTCGCGAGTGCCGCGTCCCCCCGACGGTCACCACAACCGCACCGACGGAAGCGTCCCGGTCACCCCACGACCCGGACGCGACGCTGGCGCGCGCCCTCCACCGGCCCCCGCCGGCTCGGTCGGCGCGCGTCGTTCCACCCCATCCGGACCAGCCCGCGGGCGGGTCCGGCAACGCGAAAGGCCCTCACATGTCTCGGACGACGATGTCCCGCCCGACAGGACGGGGACTGCGAGCGCTCGGTGCGCTCGTGGCATCCCTCGCCATCGGTTTCACCCTCTACGGTGCGGCCGTCCCCGCTACCGCCGCGCCGACGGCCCCCGTCGGCACCGGCACCAACCAGGAGATCCGCAACCAGCAGAACACCCTCTGCCTCGACGACTTCGACTTCAAGACGCAGCCCGGCGCGGAGGTGCGTCAGTGGACCTGCCTCGAGGGCCAGAACCAGCTGTGGGCGGTGACCGACCTCGGCAACGGCTACGCAGAGATCAAGAACAAGTACAGCAACCTCTGCCTCGACAACTTCAACTTCGCCACCGCTCCCGGCTCCGAGGTGCGGCAGTGGACCTGCCTGCGCAACGACGTCCAGCAGTGGCAGCTGACCGACGTCGGCGGCGGGTGGACCGAGATCAGGAACAAGTACAACAACCTCTGTCTGCAAAGCGTCGCGTCGCCGGTCGACGGGGGACTCCTGTCGCAGCAGGTCTGCAACAACACCGGCGTGCAGCGCTGGCGTCTCACCGACCCAAACGTGTCGAAGATGACGTACACGCTGTACAAGTCGGCGAACCCCTCGGCGGACGAGCTCGACGCCTACGCCCGGATCACGGATGCCATGGACCGGGCCCTCGCGCGGTACAACAGGTTCAACAACACCTGGCGCCACCTCAACGTGTACTACGCGCCGGGCGTGCCCACGGCGGAGGCCAACATCAACGGCGATCTCCGGTTCGGGTCGAACCGGTCCTACATGGTGGAGGGCACGGCGCTGCACGAGATCGCGCACACCGTCGGAGTGGGGACGGCGGGGCACTTCCAGAGCAAGTGCGACGCACAGGACTGGCCCTCGGCGCTCCCCCTGCTGAAGTCGTGGGACGGTCCCGATGCGCGCATCAACTGCGGTGGCACCCACATGTGGCCCTACGGCCTGAACTACTCCAGCGAGTTCAGCGAGACGGCGTTCGACCGCAACGTGCGTCTCATCCAGGCCATGCACCACGACGGGCTCTGAGTCCCCGGACCCCGGGATCGATCGTCGCCCGAGACGGTCGGTCCCGGGGTCTTTCCTCCCGCTGCGATGCGCGCCGCCGGGGCGCTCGCTAGCGTGGGGGGATGGACACCCGCACTCGCCCCCTGGTCCTGGCCGCCACCCTCGTCGCCGTGCTCCTCGGTACGACGGCGTGCATCCCCCTCCCGAGCCCCCTCGGCCCGGATGCGGAGCGGCTGCGGACCCTCGCTCCGACCGCCGCACCGACCGGGGCGGCGCCGTCCGACGGCGGGTCCTCGGATGCCGATGCTCTCGGCGACGCGTTCGCGGAGCGCGACCGGTTCTTCGAGGAGCAGCAGCTTCCTCGGGACGGTTCCCTTCTGGTCGCCGTCACACCGGCGCAGCAGGCCTTCATCGCGGCTCAGCGCGAGTACATCGAGAGCCAGGGTGCGACCTGGACCGCCCAGGAGGAGAGCGTCTCGCTCGCCCTCGCCGCCGACGCGTGCGAGACGGCGATCCTGAACGGTCACGACGTCGACGCCTCGACACTCGAGGCCCACGTGGCCACGTCGCCGCTGTTCGCCGCCCTCATCCCGGCCGACGCGGACGAGGCCACCCGCACCGCGATCGAGGGCAACCTCGCCAGCACGATGGTCTATGGTGCCGGCTTCCTCTGCCCCGACGACTCGGTCGACTGGCAGAGCGCCTATGCGGAGGTCTACGGCTACTGAGCCGCCGGGTCGCGCCTCAGCGCACCTGGCGCACCGCGAACTGCAGGCGAGGGTTCGCGTACGCCTCCTGCGACTCGATGAGGCGCAGTTCGCGCGAGCCGGAGTCGTAGGTATTGGACAGCAGGTCGAAGACGCTCGACGCCGTGCGCGCGAGGGCATCGGCGGGATCGCCCGAGCGGCGGTAGTGCGCGGTGAAGAGCGCGGCGGTCACATCGCCCGAGCCGTTCGCCTTCATGGGGATGAGGGGCGTCTGCACGATCCAGGCGCCGGCATCGTCGACGACCATCATCTCGATCGTGTCGGCGTCGCGGTCGGGACGCTCGACGCTGGTGACGAGGATCGTGCGCGGTCCGCGGTCGCGGAGCGCGTCCGCCGAGTCGAGGGTCGAGTCGATGCTGCCCGGCTCCGTGCCGGTGAGGAACCCGAGCTCGAACTGGTTGGGCGTGAGGATGTCGGCCACCGGCACCACGCGCTCGCGCAGGAGCTCGGGGATCGCCGGGGCCACGAAGCAGCCCGACTTGGCGTTGCCCATGACCGGGTCGCAGGCGTAGACGGCATCCGGGTTCGCCTTCTTCACCCGCGCGACGGTGTCGATGATCACGTCGGCGATGCCCTCGCCGCCCTGGTAGCCCGAGAGTACGACGTCGATCTCGGGGAAGACGCCTCGCTCCTCGATGCCGGTGATGACCGCCGCCACGTCGTCAGGGGAGATGAGCGGACCGCGCCAGGCGCCGTAGCCGGTGTGGTTCGAGAAGTTCACCGTGTAGACGGGGAGGACCTCGACGCCGATGCGCTGGAGCGGGAAGACGGCGGCGGAGTTGCCGACGTGACCATACGCGACGGCGGACTGGATCGAGAGAACCTTCATGCCTCGATCCTTCCACCTCGGGCACCCGGTCGGGATGCGCCGGAGGCCGCGGCCAGGTCGTCGGCCAGGGCGCGGGCCGAGTCGGCATCCAGGTCGTGCACGGTGAGGCGCAGGAACGAGCCTGTGCGCTCGGGGGTCAGGAAGAACGGGTCGCCCTCGCGCACCAACCACCCCCGACGCATGAGGTCCTCGCGCACGCCCGAGGCGGGCACGGGGAGCGGCACCCACAGGTTCAGGCCGTCACCCGGGACGGTCGGCAGTCCGCGGTCGGTCAGAGCCGCCGCGAAGGCCGCGTTGCGGGCCGCGTAGTGTTCCGCGGCGCCTTCGATGTCGGCGCGGACCGCGGGGTCGGTGACGAGCGCGAGGGTGAGGCGCTGGAGGATGTGACTGACCCACGTCGTGCCCGGGGTGAGGCGCACGGCGAGACCGTCGGCGGTGTCGGCATCGGATGCCACGAGCGCGAGGCACGTGTCGGGTCCGAGGAACTTCGACATCGACCGGATGCGCGCCCACCGTCTCTGCTCCGGTCCGATCACGGAGTGCAGGGGGGCGCGGGAGAGGAGCGAGAAGTGGTCGTCCTCGATCACGAGGACGTAAGGGTGCGCGGCGAGGACCTCGCGCAGCGCCGCGGCGCGCTCCGCGGTGAGGCTCGCGCCCGTGGGGTTGTGCGCGCGGGGGGTGCACACGACGGCCCGGACCCCCGCCTCGATCGCGGCACGGAGGCCGTCGACGGTCATGCCCTCGGCGTCCACCTCGACGGGGACCGCGCGGTACCCGCCGGTGCGGACGGTGTGCAGAGCGGACAGGAAGCAGGGATCCTCCAGGGCGACCGCATCGTCGCGTTGCAGGGCCTGCGCGAGCAGGCGCTCGATCGAGTCGCTCGCGCCACTGGTGACCGTGATGCGGACGTCGTCCTGGGGCAGCTGCTCGGTCATCCAGGTGCGCGCCCACGCCTCGAGACCCGGGTCGATCACCGGCTCGCCGTACAGCACGGGCCGCGCTGATCGGGCCAGGGCGGCGGTGGGGTCGGGGATCCGCGCGGGGTCGGGGTTGCCGGTGCCCACGTCGCGCAGCACCGTGTCGGGGGCGTAGCCCTCCTGGGCGACCGTCGTCCGATCGGCGACGCGCGTGCCGCTGCGACCGCGCGCCTCGACGAGGCCCGCTTGGGCGAGCTGGCGATAGGCCGCCACGACGGTGTTGCGGTTGACGCCCAGATCGGCCGCGACGGCGCGCACGGACGGCAGCAGGGTGCCGGGGGAGAGCTCGCCGCGCTCGATCCGCGTGCGCAGGTCGGCGGCGATCTCGGAGGCCGAACGGCCGGTGATGTCGATGCTCATGAGCCCCCTCGGTTCACCGTCCAGCCTATGTCCTGAGCCATGCTACGGTTTGGCCTAAGCCAATGATCGCGCCCCGAAGCGCGGAACGGAGTGGACATGACCGACACCGGAACCTCGCGCGTCAAGCGCGGTCTCGCCGAGATGTTGAAGGGCGGCGTCATCATGGACGTCGTCACCGCCGAGCAGGCGCGCATCGCCGAGGACGCGGGCGCCGTCGCCGTCATGGCGCTCGAGCGCGTGCCCGCCGACATCCGCGCCCAGGGCGGCGTCGCGCGCATGAGCGACCCCGACCTGATCGACGACATCATCGCGTCGGTGTCGATCCCCGTCATGGCGAAGGCCCGTATCGGGCACTTCGTCGAGGCGCAGATCCTGCAGGAACTCGGCGTCGACTACATCGACGAGTCCGAGGTGCTCTCGCCCGCCGACTACGTCAACCACATCGACAAGTGGAACTTCACCGTCCCGTTCGTCTGCGGTGCCACCAACCTGGGCGAGGCGCTGCGCCGCATCACCGAGGGCGCGGCGATGATCCGCTCGAAGGGCGAGGCGGGCACGGGCGACGTGTCGGAGGCCACCAAGCACATCCGCACCATCCGCAGCGAGATCAACGCCCTGCGCGCCAAGACCAAGGACGAGCTGTACGTGGCCGCCAAGGAACTGCAGGCGCCCTACGACCTCGTCGCCGAGATCGCCGAGACCGGTCAGCTGCCCGTCGTGCTCTTCACCGCGGGGGGAGTGGCGACCCCCGCCGACGCCGCCATGATGATGCAGCTCGGCGCCGACGGCGTCTTCGTCGGCTCGGGCATCTTCAAGTCCGGCAACCCCGCCCAGCGCGCCGCGGCGATCGTCAAGGCCACGACCTTCCACGACGACCCGAAGGTCGTTGCCGAGGCCTCGCGCGGTCTGGGTGAGGCGATGGTGGGCATCAACGTCGCCGACCTCCCCGCCCCGCACCGCCTCGCCGAGCGTGGCTGGTAACGCCCCCCGCGTCGGCGTCCTCGCGCTCCAGGGCGACGTGCGCGAGCACCTCGCCGTCCTGACCTCCCTCGGCGCCGACGCCCGCCCCGTGCGCCGGCCCGAGGAGCTCGCCGCCGTGGAGGGCCTCGTGCTCCCCGGCGGCGAGTCCAGCGTCATCGACAAGCTCGCGCGCGCCTTCGACCTGTTCGACCCGATCCGCGCGGCGATCGCCGACGGCATGCCGATGTACGGCACGTGCGCGGGCCTCATCCTCCTCGCCGACCGCATCGACGGCGCGATCGCCGGCCAGCGCACCTTCGGCGGGATCGACGCACGCGTCGCGCGGAACGTCTTCGGCAGCCAGACCGCCTCGTTCGAGACCGACCTCGACGTGCCCGCCCTCGGCGATCCGCCCGTGCACGCCGTCTTCATCCGCGCGCCCGCGGTGCTCGAGTGGGGCCCGGATGCCGAGCCTCTGGCATCCCTTCCCGACGGGCGCGTCGTCGCGATCGAGCAGGGCGTGCTGCTCGGCACCGCGTTCCATCCCGAATCGACGGGGGAGACCCGGTTCCACCAGCGGTTCCTGGACCACGTCGAGGCGAGACGCGGCGCGACGGCGACCGCGCTCTAGACTGGAAGCTATGTCCGGACACTCCAAATGGGCCACGACCAAGCACAAGAAGGCGGTCGTCGACGCCCGCCGCGCCAAGTCGTGGGCCAAGCTCATCAAGAACATCGAGGTCGCGGCCAAGCTCGGCGGCGCCGACCTGCAGGGCAACCCGACGCTCTTCGACGCGGTCCTGAAGGCCAAGAAGACCTCGGTCCCCAAAGACAACATCGATCGGGCCATCAAGCGCGGTGCCGGCATCGGCGGCGAAGCCGTCGAGTACCTGTCGATCATGTACGAGGGCTACGGGCCGAACGGCGTGGCGTTCCTCATCGAGTGTCTGACCGACAACAAGAACCGCGCCGCAGCCGAGGTGCGCACCGCCCTCAGCCGTAACGGCGGCACGCTCGCCGACCCGGGCAGCGTCGCGTACAACTTCAGCCGCAAGGGCGTCATCGTCGTGCCCAGCGAGGGCACCAGCGAAGACGACGTCATGCTGGCCGTCCTCGAGGCCGGCGCCGAAGAGGTCGAGCCGCACGGCGAGGGCTTCGGCATCATCACCGAGGCGAGCGACCTGGTCTCGGTGCGCAGCGCACTGCAGGACGCCGGCATCGAGTACGACTCCGCCGACGTCGAGTTCGTCCCCTCGCTGAAGATCGAGGTCGACGCCGACACCGCCCGCAAGGTCTTCCGCCTCATCGACGCCCTCGAAGACAGCGACGACGTGCAGAACGTCTACACGAACTTCGACCTCACCCCCGAGGTGCAGGCCGAGCTCGAGAACGACGAGTAAGGGCGCGCCCTTCGTCTCGACACGGCCCCTGCGCTTAGCGTGGGGGCCGTGTCCCGTTCCCTCCGCGTCCTCGGCATCGATCCCGGCCTCACGCGCTGCGGCATCGGCGTCGTCGACGTGTCGCCCAACCGCACGGCATCCCTTGTGCACGTCGGCGTCGCGCGGTCGGCGCCGACCGACCCGATCGAGAAACGCCTGGCGGCCATCGCCGCCGGCATCCGCGAGGTGCTGCTCACCCATCAGCCGCACGTCGTCGCGGTCGAGCGCGTGTTCGCCCAGAACAACCGGCACTCGGTGATGGGCACGGCGCAGGCCAGCGGCATCGCCCTCCTGCTCGCGGCGGAGCACGGGCTGACCGCCGCCACCCACACCCCCAGCGAGGTCAAGGCCGCCATCACCGGGTACGGCTCCGCCGACAAGCGGCAGGTGCAGACCATGGTCGCGCGCGTGCTGCGCCTCGACGCCCTCCCGCAGCCCGCGGATGCCGCCGACGCCCTGGCCATCGCCCTCTGCCACGCCTGGCGCGGCGGTGCCGGACCGGTGCCCGGCGAAACGGCTCTGACGCCGGCGCAGAAGGCCTGGCGGGATGCCGAGAAGCGGCGGACCCCGCCGACGCGTGTCGCTCGAACACATGTACGAAGCGGCGCGTAGGCTGGGCGGATGATCTCCTCGCTGCACGGGACCGCGGCTCACGTCGCCGACGACTCCCTGATCGTCGTCGTGGGCGGCGTCGGCTTCTCGGTCGCCGTCCCCTCGCCGTTCGCGCGGACGGTGCACGTCGGCGACGACGTCCACCTGCACACGAACCTCATCGTGCGCGAGGACGCGCTCTCGCTCTACGGGTTCGAGAGCCGCGAGGAGCTCACCGTCTTCGTGCAGCTCATCAGCGTCACGGGCGTCGGTCCGAAGTCCGCGCTCGGCGTGCTGTCGTCGCTGACGGTGCCGCAGATCGCGCAGGCCGTGGCCGACGACGACGACGCACCCTTCCGGCGTGTATCGGGCATCGGTCCCAAGACCGCCAAGCTCATCGTCGTGCAGCTGGCGGGCAAGCTCGCCGTCGTCCCGGCCGCGGCACCCGCCGCGGTCTCGGCCCACGGTCAGGTGCCCCTGCAGGTCACGCAGGCGCTGGTCGGTCTCGGGTGGAGCGAGCGCACGGCGGCGGAGGCGGTGGCATCCGTCGCCGAGAACGCCTCCGAGAGCGACCGCGCCTCGGTCCAAGCGCTGCTGCGCCTCACGCTGGCGCTGCTCGGTCCCGCGCGCAAGGAGCCCGTGGGTGGCTGACGTGCGCGACGCCGGCACCCCCGACGACGAGACCGAGCTCGCGATCGAGGGAGCGCTCCGCCCCACATCGCTCGACGAGTTCGTCGGTCAGCACAAGGTGCGCGGGCAGCTGCAGCTCCTGCTCGACGCGGCGCGCATCCAGCAGCGCTCGCCCGATCACATCCTGCTCTCGGGCCCTCCCGGTCTCGGCAAGACGACGCTCGCGATGATCGTGGCGCACGAGAGCGGCCGCCCGCTCCGGTTGTCGAGCGGTCCCGCGATCCAGCACGCGGGCGACCTCGCCGCGCTGCTGTCGTCGCTGACGCCCGGCGAGGTGCTCTTCATCGACGAGATCCACCGCATGGCGCGGTCGGCCGAAGAGATGCTCTACCTCGCGATGGAGGACTTCCGCATCGACATCATGGTCGGCAAGGGCGCGGGCGCGACGAGCATCCCGCTCGATCTCGCGCCCTTCACGCTCGTGGGCGCCACCACGCGCGCGGGACTCCTCCCCAACCCGCTGCGGGACCGCTTCGGTTTCACCGCGCACCTCGAGTACTACGAACCCGACGAGCTGGAGCAGGTCGTCTCGCGATCGGCATCCATGCTCGACGTCGGTCTTCCCGGCACCGCCCGGTCCGAGATCGCGCGGCGCTCCCGCGGCACCCCCCGCATCGCGAACCGACTGCTGCGGCGCGTTCGCGACTACCTCGTGGTGCACGGGCCGTCGGTCGGGACGGATGCCGGCGATGCCGACGTGCACACGGTGGGCGCCGCCCTCGATCTCTACGACGTGGACGCCATCGGGCTCGACCGGCTCGACCGTGCCGTGCTCGACGCGCTGGTGCGACGGTTCCGCGGCGGACCCGTGGGCCTGAGCACGCTGGCCGTCGCTGTGGGGGAGGAGCCCGAGACCATCGAGTCGGTGGTCGAGCCGTACCTCGTGCGCATCGGCTTCATGGGCCGCACGCCGCGCGGTCGGGTCGCCACCCCTGAGGCCTACGACCATCTCGGGGCGCCCCACCCCGACGGCCTGCTCCGGTTCAGCCAGGGGTCATGACCTATACTCGGCGAGGGATTCCCCGACCCCCGCTAGGCAGTGCCGCACGGCGCGCCTGACTCGAAAGGTGCACCGCCTCGATGGATATCGCCCGGTTCTTCGCCGATTACGGCCTCATCATCCTGCTCATCGGCCTGCTGGTCTTCATGTTCTACAGCTCGCGCCGTCGCATGCAGAAGCAGAAGGCCGAGCTCGAGAAGAAGGCTCGCGAGACCGTCCCCGGCGCCGAGGTGCTCCTGCAGGGCGGCCTCTACGGCACGATCGTCGACTACGACGGCGAAGACCTCGACAAGCCCGCCCTCGTCGAGATCGCGCCGGGCGTGGTCATCAAGGTGCACAGCCAGGCCGTCCTCCGCATCGTCGACCCCGCTCAGGGCGCGGTCACCGAGGACGAATTCATCGAAGCCGAAGAGACCGAGGCCGAGTACGTCGCCGGCGTGGCCGACGGCGACATCACCTCGATCAGCGACGACAAGCGCTCCACCCGCCAGCACCCCACCGACGTCGAGCCCACCGACAAGGACCGTCCCCAGGCCTGACGTCACCGTACGATCCTTTTCCGTTCACCGCCGCACAGAAAGCCGACTCCGTGGCGCCCTCGAAACCCGTCCGTCACGCCTGGCGCGTGCTGACCGGATTGCTCGCCATCACCGGCGTGCTGTTCGGCATCAATGCGCTGGGCGTGTACGCCTTCAATGCCAGTTCCTGGAGCCCTGAGCTCGCCCTCGATCTCCAGGGCGGCACGCAGATCATCCTGCAAGCCCAGACCACCGACGGCGCGGCCCCCAGCAGCGAGCAGCTGCAGCAGGCCGTGACGATCATCCGCCAGCGCGTCGACGCCTCGGGCGTCG
The DNA here is from genome assembly GCF_031844085.1 of Microbacterium sp. PRF11. Classification (NCBI taxonomy): domain Bacteria; kingdom Bacillati; phylum Actinomycetota; class Actinomycetes; order Micrococcales; family Microbacteriaceae; genus Microbacterium; species Microbacterium sp. PRF11. The sequence goes on along the minus strand of NZ_JAUZUP010000005.1, from coordinate 120,795 downwards.
GCGAGGCCGACGTGGCCACCGAGGGCGGCCAGAACATCGTCGTGCAGATCCCCGGTCAGGCCGACGACGCCACGCGCGAGCGCATCCAGAGCTCCGCGCAGCTGCAGCTGCGCCCGGTGCTGTTCACGGGTTCGCCGGCGACGACCTTCGTCGGCGAGGACGGCAACACCACGCCGTACCCGACGCCCGACCCCAACCTGCCCTCGACGCCCACCGCGGCGCCGACCGACGCGAGCGATCCGGCGCAGATCACGCCCGCGCTGCAGGCGCAGTTCCTGGCGTACGACTGCGCCAACCCGCCGAGCAACCCGGCGCAGGCCCCGGCCGACCAGCCGATGATCACGTGCGGTCTGCAGGACGGCTCGAAGTACATCCTCGGTCCGGTGGAGCTCGACGGCAACGACGTGGCGGACGCCACGAACGGCCAGGAGCAGAACACCGGTCGCTGGGCCGTGAACCTCGTCTTCAACGACCAGGGCACGCAGAAGTTCGGCGAGGTCAGCCAGCGTCTCTTCGGCAAGCAGGCCCCGCTGAACCAGTTCGCCTTCGTCCTCGACGGCGAGGTGCTGTCGGCGCCCACCATGCAGGGCATCATCCTCGACGGTCGCCCCAGCATCACGGGCAACTTCACGCAGGAGTCCTCCAAGGCCCTCGCCGACCAGCTGAAGTACGGTGCGCTGCCGCTGAGCTTCGAGGTCGTCAGCTCCGACACCGTGTCGGCGACCCTGGGTTCGCAGCAGCTGCAGGTCGGCTTCATCGCCGGTCTCATCGGTCTGGGACTCGTCGCGATCTACTCGCTCGTCGTCTACCGCGCCCTGGGAACGGTGATCATCGCCTCCCTCGCCGTGATGGCGGTGCTGACCTACGTGGCCCTGTGCATCCTGGCGTGGCGCGCAGGGTTCCGACTGTCCCTCGCCGGTGTCGCGGGTCTGATCGTGACGATCGGCTTCACGGCCGACTCGTTCATCGTCTACTTCGAACGCATCCGAGACGAGCTGCGCGACGGCAAGTCGATCACGGCCGCGGTCGAGGACGGCTGGTCGCGCGCCAAGCGCACGATCTACATCTCGAAGTCGATCAACATCCTCGCCGCCGTCGTGCTGTACATCCTCGCGGATGCCACGGTGAAGGGCTTCGCGTTCACCCTCGGCCTGACGACCGCGATCGACATCCTGATCTTCATCCTGTTCACCCACCCGGTGATGCAGCTGCTCGCTCGCACGCGCTTCTTCGGATCGGGTCACCCGCTCTCCGGCATGGACCCGAACGCCCTCGGCGCCGTCTACCGCGGGCGCGCGCAGTTCCGTGCGCCGGTCGCCGACAGCGGTCGCGCGAAGCGCTCGCGAGGCGAGGCGGAACGCCGCCAGACGATCGCCGAACGTAAGCAGGCCGAGCTCGCCGCCGCCACGCGTGGCGATAGCCGCTCCACGAAGGGGGGAGACGACTGATGCGCTCCATGTCGCAACTCGGTAACGACCTCTACTCCGGGAAGACCTCCTTCCCGTTCGTGCAGCGTCGTCGCCTGTGGTTCATCATCGCGGCGGTGCTCGTCATCGGTGCGGCCCTCGTCCCGCTGTTCCGCCCGATCCAGTTCTCGATCGAGTTCACCGGCGGATCGCAGTTCACGGTGTCGAACCCGGCATCCTTCGATCAGGCCCTCGCGACCGGCGCTGTCACCTCGGTCGTGCCCACCGCCACCACGCGCGTGACCACGATCAGCGACCAGGCCGTGCGCGTGCAGACCGATCAGCTCGACAACGATGAGACGCAGGCCGTCTCGGCCGCGCTGGCCTCGGCGTACGACGTGCCGGCGGCCGAGGTCACGAACTCGTTCATCGGCCCGACCTGGGGCAACGACGTCACCCGTCAGTCGCTGTGGGGTCTGTCGATCTTCCTCGCGCTGACGTTCCTCATCCTCGCCCTGTACTTCCGCACGTGGAAGATGTCGGTCGCCGCGATCGTGGGTCTGGTCGACGTGCTCGTCATCACGATCGGGATCTACGCGCTGTTCGGCTTCGAGATCTCGCCGGCCGCCGTCATCGGCTTCCTGACGATCCTGTCGTACGCGTTGTACGACACCACCGTCGTGTTCGACAAGGTCAGGGAGAACACCCGGGAAGACGGGGAGATCTCCGGCCGCACGTTCGCGGAGTCGGTCAACCTCGCCGCCAATCAGACGTTGATCCGCTCGATCAACACCACGGTGGTGGCGATCCTCCCCGTCGGCGCGATCCTCTTCATCGGCGTGCCCCTCGGGGCCCGCACGCTGAGCGACATCTCGCTGTCGATCTTCGTCGGCACGATCGTCGCGGCGTATTCGACGCTGTTCGTCTCCGTCCCCCTCTACGCGCTCCTGCGCGAGAAGGAGAAGCCGGTGGCGACCCGTGACGAGCGCGTGCGTGCGGCTCGTGAGAAGGCGGGCGTCCCGGCCTGAGGGCCGGGGCTCCGGCCCCTTCGCACCCCCGCCCGGCGGGCGGGGGTGCGCCCCCCGGGGCGTAGGATTGACCGACTGACCGTGAGGAGGTGGCCGTGACCGAGACCGCGTCCTCCGCGCCGCCGCCGTCCTCCCTGCGCCGCCTCGTGCCGCGCATCTTCTCCCGCGCCGCTCGTCGCGACGACGTCGACAAGCTGCTCCGCACAGTGCGCACGCACCACCCCAAGGGCGACCTCGCGATCATCGAGCGCGCCTACGCCGTCGCCGACAAGGCGCATGACGGGCAGAAGCGCCAGAGCGGCGAGCCCTACATCACGCATCCGCTCGCCGTCGCTCAGATCCTCGCCGAGCTCGGCCTGGGGCCGAAGGCCATCGCCGCGGCCCTGCTGCACGACACCGTCGAAGACACCGGGTACCCGCTCGACGAGCTCGCCGCCGACTTCGGCGACGAGGTCGCGATGCTCGTCGACGGCGTGACCAAGCTCGACAAGGTCAAGTACGGCGACAGCGCGCAGGCCGAGACCGTGCGCAAGATGATCGTGGCGATGTCGAAAGACATCCGCGTGCTGCTCATCAAGCTCGCCGACCGTCTGCACAATGCGCGCACGTGGGGCTTCGTGCCCCCGCACAAGGCGGCCAAGAAGGCCACCGAGACCCTCGAGATCTACGCGCCGCTGGCGCACCGCCTCGGCATCCAGGCCATCAAGAGCGAGCTGGAAGACCTCTCGTTCGCGGTCATGCACCCCAAGCTCTACGCCGAGATCGACAGCCTGGTCAAACAGCGCACACCGCAGCGCGAGCAGTACGTGCAGAACGTCATCGACGCCGTCGACGCCGATCTGCGTGAGCTGCGGGTTCGCGGCCGCGTCATGGGCCGGCCGAAGCAGTTGTACTCGGTCTACCAGAAGATGGTCGTGCGGGGCCGCGAGTTCGACGACATCTACGACCTCATCGGCATCCGCATCCTCGTCGGCACGGTCCGCGACTGCTACGCGGTGCTGGGCGCGATCCACGCCAGGTGGACGCCGCTGCCCGGGCGGTTCAAGGACTACATCGCCACGCCGAAGTTCAACCTGTATCAGTCTCTGCACACCACGGTGATCGGACCCGGCGGTCGCACGGTCGAGATCCAGATCCGCACGCACGAGATGCACCAGCAAGCTGAGTTCGGCGTCGCCGCGCACTGGAAGTACAAGGAGCGCATGGCGGGCGGCAAGGCGGATGCCAAGGCCGTCGACGCCGACATGGCGTGGATCGCGCACATCTCGGACTGGCAGGCCGAGACCGCCGACCCGGGCGAGTTCCTCGATTCGCTGCGCTTCGAGATCGGCGCCAAAGAGGTCTACGTCTTCACGCCCAAGGGCCGCGTGATCGGCCTCCCCACCGGCGCGACACCCGTCGACTTCGCCTACGCGGTGCACACCGAGATCGGCCACCGCACCATGGGGGCGAAGGTCAACGGTCGCCTCGTGCCGCTCGAGTCGACTCTGCAGAGCGGCGACGTCGTCGAAGTGTTCACCTCGAAGAACCCCGATGCCGGCCCCAGCCAGGACTGGCTCGGATTCGTCAAGAGCACGCGCGCTCGCAACAAGATCCGCGGATGGTTCACCAAGGAGCGGCGCGAAGAGGCCATCGAGCAGGGCAAGGACTCGATCGCACGTGCCATGCGCCGGCAGAACCTTCCGCTGCAGCGCCTGATGAACCAGGACTCGTTCACCGAGGTCGCGCGCCTCTTCCACTACGAAGACGTCTCCGCGCTCTATGCGGCGGTCGGCGAGGGGCACGTCTCGACCCAGTCGGTCATCGAGAAGGTCACCGCGCTCGTCAACGTCGAAGAGACGAACACCGGGCCCATCGACATCCCCGTCGGCCGCAGCCGTGCTCCGCGCGGCGGCGACTCGGGCGTGCTCGTGCGCGGTGCGCCCGACATCCTGGTCAAGCTCGCCAAGTGCTGCACGCCCGTCCCGGGCGACGAGATCGTCGGGTTCGTCACGCGCGGCAGCGGCGTCTCGGTCCACCGCGGCGACTGCACCAACGTGAAGGCCTTGAAAGAAGAGCCCGACCGTCTGATCGACGTGGAGTGGGCGCCGACCACCAAGAGTGTCTTCCTGGTCCAGATCCAGGTCGAGGCCCTCGATCGTTCGGGGCTGCTCAGCGATGTGACCCGGGTGCTCAGCGAGCATCACGTGAACATCCTCTCGGCGACGGTGTCGACGACGAACGACCGCCTCGCGCTGAGCAAGTTCGTCTTCGAGATGGGCGACACCGTTCATCTCGACCGCGTGCTCAACGCGGTGCGTCGTATCGACGCCGTGTACGACGTCTACCGCGTCACGTCGTCCTGAGACCTTCCGGGCCGACCGTGCGTCCCGCGTCGACGGCGGACAGGAGCTCGGCCGCGCGTCGCCCGTAGGGGAACCGCGGATGCCGCTCGAGCCACACCGCTGCCGCGCGGCGCGTGCGTCGGTCGTCGACGGCCCATTGCCAGGCGATCCTGTGTTCCTTCGCGGAGTCGGCGCGCGCGAGATCGACGAGGGTGCGAGCGGGCGTGCTCACGGGGACGCCACCGACGACCACGGTGTCGCCGAGCGGGAGCCGCACGTCGTGATAGACCGTCCTCCCGTCGCTCAGCGCGCGCTGGCGCGTGGGGCTCACGCGCTGCAGATGGTGCCGCGCGGGCTCAGCGCTCACGGCGCCGTGGACCCAGGCCGCGCTCGCGCGCACCGCCCCCCACCGGTCGCCGAGCAGGGGCGCGAGGCTGCGCCCCCGCATCCACGGCGTCTCGGCCGCGTCGGCGGGCATGAAGCCTTCGCCGAGCGGAACGAGGATGCCGTCGAGGCACGCGGCGGTCAGCTCGGCGAGGGAAAGGCGCTCGTCGGCGAAGAAGAGGAAGGGCGACACCATCCCGCCAGTGTGGCGGGACGGTGTCGCCCGTAACGTCGAAACGTCGCTGCTGTGGAGAACCCCGCTCAGCCGCCGAGGGCGCGCAGCCAGGTGCGCCGCGCCTCGAGAGCCTCGGACGCTTGGGCAGCGGCGCGCTTGTCGCCGCGGGCGTTCGCCTCCGACAGTTCGGACTCGAGCTTCTCGATGGCGTCGGTGAGCTGGCGCGTCATGTCGTTGGCACGCGCCTTCTGTTCCGGGTCGTTGCGCTTCCAGTCCGCGTCCTCGCGGGTGCGCACGCTCTGCTCGATCTTGCGGAGTTCGTCGTCGAGCGCACGCTCCTTGTCGCGCGGGAAGATGCGGCCGATCTCGTCCCACTGCCGCTGGATGGCGGTCAGCTTCTGACGGGCGGTCGCGAGGTTCTTCTCGTCGACGATCGGAGCGGCCTCCTCGAGAAGAGCGCGCTTCTGCTCGATCTTCTCTTTCGACGCCTCGTTCTCGGCGGCCTCGCGCTCGACGCGTGCGCCGTAGAGGGCGTCGCCGGCGGCCTTGAACCGGGCCCACAGCGCGTCGTCGACCTTGCGGCCGGCGCGGCCGGATGCCTTCCAGGCGTCGAGCAGGTCGCGGTAGGCGCCGATCCCGTCTTCGCCGCGCGGCGCGAGGGCCTCGGCGCGCTCGACGAGGCGGGTCTTGGCCTCACGGGCCGCCTTGTGCGTCTCGTCGAGCGACGAGAAGAACTCGCGGCGGTGCCGATCGACCGTCGCGCGGGCGTCGCGGAAGCGTCGCCACAGTTGCTGAGCGGTGGACTTCGACAGACGCGGGCCGTTCTGCTGGTGGGCCTGCCAACGATCGAAGAGCGCGGCCATGTCGGCGGTCATCTGCTTCCACTGGACCGACTGCGGGTCGCGAGCGGCGAGGGCCTCGGCCTCTTCGACGATCGCGGTGCGCTCGCGCACGGCCTCCTCGCTCGCCTGCTTGGCCGCGACGGCCTCGGTCTGGCTCGCTTCGGCGAGCTCGGCCAGCAGCACGTCGATCCGGGCGAGGAGAGCGGCCAGGTCGCCGACCGCGGCGGCCCCGTCGATCTTGCCGCGCAGCGTCTGCGCGGTCGATCGCAGGTCGGATGCCGATGCGCCTCCGCGGCGGTGACGGGTTTCGACCAGGATGACCTCGCCGGCGAGGTCGGAGAACTTGCGCTGGAAGTACGCGAGCGCCTCGGCGGGGGTGCCGTCGGGGTACTGGCCCACCACACGCCAACCGTCGGCCTCGCGCACAGACACGGTGCCGTCGTCGTCGACGCGGCCCCAGGGCTCGGTGACGGTCTTCGAGGCCTTCGCTCCCGGGGGAGGCCCGGGGAGACGGGGTCCCGGGCGGGCCGCGGGCGTGGCCGGGGCGGGCGCGGCAGCGCCGGAATCCTCCGTGCTCTCCACCTTGCCTGCGGCGGCGGGAGCAGCGTCCTCGGCCTCTGCGGGCGCGACCTCATCCGCACCGGCGGGCTGCTCGTCGACGTCACCGGGGGAGACGGCGGCATCCGTCCTCTCGTCGGCCGAGCCGGCGGCATCCGGGGTCTCGTCGGCCGAGCCGGCGGCATCCGGGGTCTCGTCGGCCGCGTCGGCGGTGACCGCGTCGGACGTTTCGACCTCGGTCGTCGTCTCGGCGGGCTCCGCGACGTCGGTCGTCGCGGTGTCGTCGGTCGCGGCCTCGTCGGCGGAGGAAACGGGGACCTCGACGTCGTTCGCGTCGTCGCGCGGGTCGGAGGTCTCGGGAGTGGGAGCGGAAGACACGGATAGCACCTCATTGCGGCAGAACCGCCTGGGGGAGAAGGACTCTCCGAGCCTAGTACGAGCGGCCCCGCCGACACAGGATCAGGGTGCGGTCGTCTCCGTGGGGACCGGCGCCGGTGTGCCGGGCTCGTCGGTCGCGGGGGCCGACGGGGCGGGAGTCGAGGCCGGGGTCGGCTCGGGCGCCCCGGGTCCGGCGGCGAAGTACGCCGTCTGCGCGCCGATCGCACCGGCGATCACGAGCAGGCCCACGACGAGACCGATCACGTTGTCGCGCGTGCGGCGACGGCCCTGCCGTTCGTGCAGCTCGACGCGCGCCTGATACGCGCGCGCCCGCTCGCGCTGCTCCCGCGTCTGCCGGTCTTTCCCGCGCGTCGCCACATCGACCTCCTCCGCCCGACTCCGGGCCCTCCGATCCTACAAAGACCGGGCCGGAGCCTCCGGACCGCTCCGCTGCGGTGTCCGAGGTCGCGATTAGCCTGGAAGGGTGAACCCCTCCTCCGCTCTCTTCCAGGGCCAGACGCCGCTCGCCGTGCGCATGCGGCCGGTCAGCCTCGACGAGGTCGCCGGTCAGGGGCATCTCCTGCGTCCGGGGTCACCGCTGGTCACTCTCGCGACGACCGACTCCTCGGCATCCGGGTCGGCCGTCTCGGTCATCCTGTGGGGCCCGCCCGGCACCGGCAAGACCACGCTGGCGCAGGCGATCGCGCGGTCGTCGGGCCGGCGGTTCGTCGAGTTGTCGGCGATCACAGCCGGCGTCAAAGACGTGCGCGAGGTCATGCAAGACGCTCTGACCCAGCGCGATCTGTACGGCCAGTCGACCATCCTCTTCCTCGACGAGATCCACCGCTTCACCAAGGCGCAGCAAGACGCCCTGTTGCCCGGTGTCGAGAACGGCTGGGTCGTGCTCATCGCCGCGACCACCGAGAACCCGTCGTTCTCGGTCATCTCGCCGCTGCTGTCGCGATCGCTGCTGCTGACGCTGCGTCCGCTCGGCGACGACGACCTCGGCGCCCTGGTCGATCGCGCCGTCGCCGATCCTCGCGGTCTGGACGGACGCGTCGTGCTCGACGAAGAAGCGCGGGCGGCGCTCGTGCGCCTCGCCTCGGGCGACGCGCGCCGGGCCCTCACCGCTCTCGAGGCCGCGGCCTCGGTCGCGGGCGACGACGCGGGCGTCGCCCCTCCGGCACGCGATGACGACGACGATGACGACGTTGATGACGACGACGAGGATCCGGGGCCCTTCACGGGCAGCGGCGACGAGCTGCCCGTCATCACCGCCGATCACATCGCCCAGGCCGTCGACCGTGCCCTGCTGCGCTACGACCGGCAGGGCGACGAGCACTACGACGTCATCAGCGCCTTCATCAAGTCGGTGCGCGGATCCGACCCGGATGCCGCGATCCACTACCTCGCGCGCATGATCGAGGCGGGGGAGGACCCCCGCTTCATCGCGCGCCGCCTGGTCATCTCCGCCGCGGAGGACATCGGGATGGCTGATCCGCAGGCGCTGCAGATCGCCGTCGCGGCGGCCGACGCCGTCGCTTTCATCGGCATGCCCGAGGGGCGCATCCCCCTCGCCGAGGCGACGGTCTACCTCGCGACCACGGCCAAGTCGAACGCGGCATACAACGCCATCAACGCGGCGATCGCCGACGTGCGCGCCGGAGGGTTCGGACGCGTGCCGATGCACCTCCGCGACGCGCACTACCCGGGGGCCAAACGCCTGGGCCACGGCAAGGGCTACAAGTACGCGCACGACAGCGAGATCGGCATCGTCACGCAGCAGTATCTTCCCGACGAGCTCGTCGGCAAGCGGTACTACGAACCCACCAGTCACGGCGCCGAACGCGAGGTGTCGGCTCGGCTCGAGAAGATCCGCCGCATCCTCGACGGCAAGTGAGCGCTCCGTGGGAGCGCGCGGGTTGCTCTGGTAGCATGAACCGGCTCGAAACAGGGTTTTCGGGCATCCCCTCCTTCCTGTGATCACCTTCCGGTGCGCCCCGGCGTGCGCTCCGGATCGGGCGGAAGGGGGCGATACGCCCGCGAGCCGCGAAAGGCGCGGCCGCGTCATCGGAAGGAGAACTTCGTGACCACGAAGTCTCAGGACCGCCGCAAGGTGCGTCTGTCGCGCGCCCTCGGCGTCGCCCTCACCCCCAAGGCCGCCCGCTACCTCGAGAAGCGTCCCTACGCTCCCGGCGAGCACGGCCGCACCAAGCGCAAGGCCGACAGCGACTACGCCGTCCGTCTGCGCGAGAAGCAGCGTCTGCGCGAGCAGTACGGCATCCGCGAGAAGCAGCTGCGCATCGCGTTCAACGAGGCCCGCCGCGCCGACGGCCTGACCGGTGAGAACCTGGTCGAGCTGCTCGAGATGCGTCTGGACGCCCTCGTCGTGCGTTCGGGCTTCGCCCGCACCACCGCGCAGGCCCGCCAGCTCGTCGTGCACCGCCACATCCTGGTCGACGGCCAGCTCGTGGACCGCCCGTCGTTCCGCGTGAAGCCGGGTCAGCAGATCCACGTCAAGCCCAAGAGCGAGGGCCTCGAGCCCTTCCAGGTCGCCGCCGCCGGCGGGCACGCCGAAGTGCTGCCCCCCGTTCCGGGCTACCTCGAGGTCGACCTGTCGACGCTCCAGGCGAAGCTCGTGCGTCGCCCCAAGCGCGCCGAGGTGCCCGTCACGTGTGACGTGCAGCTCGTCGTCGAGTACTACGCCGCCCGCTGATCCCAGCGAGCGCAGAAGGGCGTCGGGTTCTCCCGGCGCCCTTTCTCGTCTCCGGTCGCCGAGGGTGCGGCATCCGGTCCGTCGACGCGCGCGCCGCGGGGGCCCTCGCCTACGATGGGGGATGCCGCGACCGCGGCGTCGTATCGAGGAAGAAGTGGTGATCGTGAGAAGCCTCGTCTGGTTCGCGTTGGGTATCGTCGGTGGCTTCGTCGCCGCCCATTTCGTCAACAAGGACCCCCGCGGACAGGAGCTGCTGGCGCAGCTCGACTCGCGCATCGGCGAGTTCACCGATCACATGAGCGACGCCTACCACCAGCAGGAGACGCGCCTGGCCGAGATCATCGACGACGCGAAGGGCGTCGCGGCCTCCGCCGTTGACCGCGCCACCGACGTCGTCGGCGACGCCGCCGCCACCGCCAAGAACGCCGTCTCCTCCTCCGACTGACTCCCCGGCATCCCGCCCCCGACGCGCGGGGGCGGCCACCGCACGCCCACGGAAAGACCCGCCATGAAAACCGCCGAGATCGCCCAGCGCTTCCTCGACTTCTTCGAGAAGAAGAACCACACGATCGTCCCCTCGGCCTCGCTCGTCACCGACGACCCGGCCCTCCTGTTCACCGTGGCGGGCATGGTGCCCTTCATCCCGTACCTCAGCGGCGTCGTGCCTCCGCCGTACCCGCGCGCGGCCGACGTGCAGAAGTGCATCCGCACCAACGACATCGAAGAGGTCGGCAAGACGCCGCGCCACGGCACGTTCTTCCAGATGCTGGGCAACTGGTCGTTCGGCGACTACTTCAAGCGCGACGCGATCCGCTACGCCTGGGAGCTGCTGACCTCCGCCGAAGAGGACGGCGGCCTCGCCTTCGACCCGAAGGACCTCTGGGTCACGGTGTACGAGGAGGACGACGAGGCGCACGCCCTGTGGCGCGAGCTCACCGACCTGCCCGAGGAGCGCATCCAGCGCCTGGGCAAGGACACGAACTACTGGTCGACCGGCCTTCCCGGTCCTGCCGGGCCCTGCTCCGAGATCTTCTTCGACCGCGGCCCCGAGTATGGGATCGACGGCGGTCCCGCCACCGATGACGATCGCTACGTCGAGATCTGGAACCTCGTGTTCATGCAGTACGAGATCACGAACGTGCGCTCGAAGTACGACTTCGACATCGTCGGCGAGCTGCCCGCCAAGAACATCGACACCGGCATGGGCCTGGAGCGCATCGCGTTCATCAAGCAGGGCGTCGACAACATGTACGAGACCGATCAGGTGCGCCCCGTGCTCGACCTGGCGGCGAAGCTCGCGGGCAAGGCCTACGGCGCCGAGTCGCACGAAGACGACGTGCGCCTGCGCATCGTCGCCGATCACGTGCGCTCGTCGCTCATGCTGCTCGCCGATGGCGTCACCCCCTCGAACGAGGGCCGCGGCTACATCCTGCGTCGCATCATGCGCCGCGCGATCCGCTCGATGCGCCTTCTCGGCGTCGAGGGCGCAACCTTCCCCGAGCTCTTCGCCGCCTCGCGCGACGCGATGAAGGAGTCGTACCCCGAGGTTGAGGCCGACTACGCCCGTCTCTCGGCGTACGCGATCGCCGAGGAGCAGACGTTCCTGCGCACCCTCGCCGCCGGCTCTGCGATCCTCGACCAGTCGGTCGTCGAGGCCAAGAACGGCGGTGGCACGACCCTCTCGGGTTCCGAGGCGTTCCTGCTGCACGACACCTACGGCTTCCCCATCGATCTGACTCTCGAGATCGCCGAAGAGGCCGGGCTCACCGTCGACCGCAACGCGTTCGACCAGCTCATGCAGGAGCAGCGCACGCGCGCCAAGGCCGACGCCCGCGCACGTAAGGGCGCCATCGCCGACCAGAGCGCGTACCGCGAGTTCCGCGCGCAAGGCGAGACGGTCTTCACCGGCTACACCGAGATGCAGACGGAGTCGAAGGTCCTCGGCATCCTGGTGCAGGGGCAGGGGACCGACCGCGCGTCGGAGGGACAGATCGCCGAGGTCATCCTCGCCGAGACCGCCCTGTACGCCGAGTCCGGTGGACAGGTGGCCGACAAGGGCGTCATCGTCGGCCCCGGCTACGAGCTCGAGGTGCTCGACGTCCAGCGCCCGGTCCCGGGTCTGGTCAGCCACACCGTCGAGGTGACGACCGGCGAGGTCTCGGTCGGCGCCCCCGCCACCACCGTCGTCGACGCCCTCAACCGGCACGCGGCCCAGCAGGCGCACACCGCGACGCACCTCGTGCACGCGGCCATCCGCGACACGCTCGGCAAGACCGCCACCCAGACCGGCTCGCTCAACCGCGCCGGTTACATGCGCTTCGACTTCAGCTGGGGGTCGGCGCTCTCGCCCGAGACCCGCACCGAGATCGAGGACATTGCCAACAACGCGGTGCGCGACAACCTCGAGGTCACTACGCGCGTGATGTCGCTCGACGAGGCGAAGGCCGCCGGCGCCATGGCGCTGTTCGGCGAGAAGTACGGCGACACCGTGCGCATGGTCGATATCGGCGGCCCGTGGTCGCGTGAGCTCTGCGGTGGCACGCACGTGTCGCGCAGCGCCGAGATCGGCCTGGTCAACCTCGTGGGCGAGCAGTCGGTCGGCGCGTCGAACCGCCGCGTGGAGGCCCTGGTCGGTCTCGACGCCTTCCGCGACCTCGCCGCCGAGCGCGCGATCGTCTCGCAGCTCAGCTCGAGCCTCAAAACCCCGCGTGAGCAGCTGCCGACCCGCATCGCCGAACTGGCCGCGAGCCTCAAGGCCGCCGAGAAGAAGATCGCCGCGTTCGAGGCGCAGGCCCTCACCGGCCGCCTGCCGCAGCTCGTGGAGTCGGCCGTTTCGGTCGGCACGGTACGCGTCGTCGCCGAGAGCCTCGGCGAGGGCGCCTCGGCCGACGACGTGCGCTCGCTCGCCCTGCAGGTGCGCGACCGCCTCGGCAGCGACCCCGCGGTCGTCGCCCTCGCCTCGGTCGCCGGCGGACGGGCCACCGTGGTCGTCGTCACGAACGACGCCGCGCGCGAGCGCGGCCTCGCTGCGGGTGCCCTCGCGAAGACCGCCGCCGGCGTGCTCGGCGGTGGCGGCGGCGGCCGTCCCGACGTCGCCCAGGGCGGCGGAACGGATGCCGCGGCTCTGCCGCAGGCGCTCGAGGGCATCGTCGCGGACGTGCGGGCGACCACCGCGTGAGCGCGTTCCGGCGCGGCATCCGGTTCGGGATCGACGTCGGGCGCGCCCGCGTGGGCGTGGCCCGGTCCGACCCGGACGGGGTGCTCGCCGTTCCCGTCGAGACGGTGCCCCGCAGGGGGGAGCCGATTCGACGCATCGCGGCCCTGGCCGCCGAGTACGAGGCCTTCGAGATCCTGGTCGGGCTGCCGCTCAACCTGCGCGGAGAGGACACGGCCTCCACGACCGACGCGCGGGCGTTCGCCGCTGCGCTGGCGGAGGCGGTTCCGATGCCGGTCCGGCTGGTCGACGAGCGCTTGAGCACGGTCTCGGCGCACGGCGTGCTCCGGGAGGCAGGGCGTTCCCAGCGGGAGTCTCGTAGCATTGTGGATCAAGTCGCCGCTGTGGTCCTCCTGCAGCAGGCGCTCGACGTGGAGCGACAGTCCGGTGAGCCGGCCGGACCCGCCGTATCACCGGGACAGGAGCCCGCCTGACATGCCCGAGAACCAGCCCCCCGAGAGCGATCCGTTCGCCGACCTCTACGGTCGACTTCCCGACCCGCGCACCGGAGCGCGCCCGTCCGGCGGGTCCGCCCCCGAGACGGATGCGGCTCCGCCCTCGCGGCGGGCGGCGCGTGCGGCACGACAGGCCGAGGCCCAACCGACCGCTCCCGAATCGTCGACGGATGCCACGCCCCCGGCGCGGTACGACGCGGCACGTCGCGCGGATTCGTCGTCTCCCTCGGCATCCCGTCCGTCGGGCGCGGGCGGGCAGGCCGCCCCGCGATCCTCCGGCGAGCAGCGCCCCGTCGCCGCGCCGCAAAGCCCGGCAGCTGCGCCGCGTCCCGCCGCAGACCAGCGCCCGGCAGCTGCGCCGCGTCCCGCCGCAGACCAGCGTCCCGCTGCCGCTCCGCAGAGCCCGGAGCAGCCGCGCGCGACGCGACCGGCCGCCGGCCGCATCGACGACACCGCCCCCGGCCCGCGACGCCGGCCCGCCGCGGCGGCCCCTGCCGCAGCCGCGGCCCCCGCCCCTGAGCGCGCACGCACCGAGGCCCCCGTCCGCGAACCCGCGCTCGTGGGTGCCGGGGCGGCGACCGCCTCCTCGGCGTCGAGCCCGGCGGCATCCGGATCGCTCGAAGACCTCTTCACCGGTCAGACCACCACGCACGTCATCGGCGAGACGGCTCCGCGGGCTCCCCGCAGGCGGCGCCGTCTGGGCGGCTGGATCGCCTTCGCGGTGGTCGTGCTGCTCTTCGGCGGGATCGCCGGCGGCGGGGTGGCGCTGTGGAACACGTACGGCGACCGCATCCAGGCGTTCCTCGGCAACGGTGAGCCGCTCGATTACGAGGCGGGTCAGGCCACGGGCGAGGCGCGCGTGACGATCGTCTCCGGCGACACCGGCGAGTCGGTCTCGCCGAAGATGTTCGAGGCGGGCGTCACCAAGGCGTCGAATTCGCTGTACAAGTACATGGTCGACAACGCGGTGGGGTTCACGTTCCAACCGGGCGTCTACAAGCTGCAGCAGCAGATGACCTCGGCGGCGGTGCTCGAGGCGCTGCGCAACCCCGCCAACCGTCTCGACTACTCCGTGCAGCTCCGAGAGGGACTCACGCTGAAGCAGTCGCTCGAGCTCATCTCCGAACAGCTCTCCATCCCGCGCGCCGATCTCGACGCGGCGGTGGCGGATCCGAGCCGGTACGGGGTGACCGCCTCGACCCTCGAGGGCTGGATCTTCCCCGCGACGTACGACTTCGACGAGGGAGTCAGCGCCACCGACGTCATCTCGCGCATGGTGCAGCGCACCGTGCAGTCCCTCGACTCGGCGGGCGTGCCCGTCGAGGATCGCGAGCGCATCCTCACGATCGCCTCGATCATCGAGCGCGAAGCGCGCAGCAGCGAGGACTTCTACAAGGTCAGCCGCGTGATCGAGAACCGTCTGCAGCCCGACAACGTGGAGACCCACGGTCTTCTGCAGATGGATTCGACCGCGCAATACGGCGCCGACGAGTTGGATGCCGGATCCTCGTCGTCGAGCGAGAACGCGCTGACCAGCGACAACCCGTACAACACCTACAAGTACCCGGGTCTGCCCGTGGGGCCGATCGCGAACGCGGGCGACCTCGCGATCGACGCGGCCATGAACCCGGTCGACGGCACGTGGTACTACTTCACGACGGTCAACCTGGCCACCGGGGAGACAGTGTTCTCGACCACGTACGACGACCAGCTCAAGGCCGTCGAGCAGTTCCGGGCGTGGTGCCGCGAGAACCCCGACGGCGGATGCTGACCGGCCGCACACGGCTGGCGGTGTGGGGCGACCCGATCGCGCATTCGCGGTCGCCCCTGCTCCACGCGGCCGCGTACGGTGCGCTCGGGCTCGACTGGGAGTACGGGCGTCGGCAGGTGAGCGAGCCGGCGTTCCCGGACGCGCTGAACGAACTCGATGCCACCTGGCGCGGCCTCTCGCTCACCATGCCGCTCAAGCAGGTCGCGGCGCGCTCCGCGATCTCCCTCGACGACGACGCGCGCCTGACGGGCGCCGTCAACACCTACCTGCTGGCGGACGACGGGCCGCGCGGCTACAACACCGACGTCGGCGGTCTCGCGCGAGCCCTCGCCGAGATCGGCGTCGAGGCCCCCGAACGCATCCGCATTCTGGGCGCGGGAGCGACGGCGACCTCGGCGCTGGTGGCGGCGGCACGGGCCGGGGCAGCCGCGATCGAGGTGCTCGCCCGGCGGCCGGAGGCCGCGATTGCCCTCGGCGCTCTCGGCGACGCGCTCGGGGTCGACGTCCGCGTCCGGCCCCTCGACGCCCCCGAGCTCCCGGTGGTCGACGCCACCATCGCCGCCCTTCCCGGCGGCACCGACCTCGGCGGCCTCGCCGGGGACCTGGCATCCGTGTCGGGTCCGCTCGTCGACGTCGTCTACGGCGGCTGGCCGACCCCCCTCGCGCGGGCGTGGGAGCAGGCGGGCGTCGCCGCCCACGACGGGCTCGCGATGCTGCTGCACCAGGCGCTGCTGCAGGTGCGCGTGTTCGTGGGCGGCGACCCGGCAGTGCCGCTCGATCACGAGGACGCGGTGCTGGCCGAAATGCGCGCCGTGCTCGTGGGAGACTAGGAGCATGCTTCGCGTTCTCACCGCCGGCGAGTCCCACGGCCCCGAGCTGATCGCCCTCATGGAAGGGATGCCGGCCGGCGTTCCCATCTCCTCGGCGCAGATCCGCGCCGAACTGGCGCGTCGTCGCCTGGGCTACGGTCGGGGCTCGCGCATGAAGTTCGAAGAAGACGAGCTCACTCTGTCCACGGGCATCGTCCACGGCTTCACGATCGGCAGCCCGATCGCCCTGCGCATCGGCAACACCGAATGGCCGAAGTGGACCGAGGTCATGAGCCCCGAGCCCGTCGAGCTGTCCGACCGCTCCCGTGGGCGCGGCGCCGCCCTCACGCGTCCCCGCCCCGGCCACGCCGACCTCGTCGGCATGCAGAAGTACGGCTTCGATGAGGCTCGTCCCATCCTCGAGCGCGCCTCGGCCCGCGAGACGGCGGCTCGCGTCGCGCTCGGTGCGGTGGCCCGCTCGTTCCTGAACGAGCTCGGCATCCGGCTCGTCAGCCACACCCTCTCGATCGGTCCCGTGCGCGTCCCCGACGACGCCGCGCTCCCCACGCCCGATGACGTCGACCGTCTCGACGCCGATCCGCTGCGGTGCTTCCACGCCGACACGAGCGCCGCGATGGTGGCCGAGGTCGACGATGCCAAGAAGGCGGGTGACACCCTCGGCGGTGTCGTCGAGGTGCTCGCGTACGGCCTGCCGCCGGGGCTGGGCTCGCACGTGCAGTGGGATCGTCGACTGGATGCCAGACTCGCCCAGGCCCTGATGAGCATCCAGGCCATCAAGGGCGTCGAGGTCGGCGACGGCTTCCTGACCACGACCCGGCGCGGATCGCAGGCGCACGACGAGCTCTTCGCCACCGAAGACGGCATCACCCGTTCCTCCGACCGCGCCGGCGGGACCGAGGGCGGCATGTCGACCGGAACCGTGCTGCGCGTGCGCGCCGGCATGAAGCCGATCGCGACCATCCCGAAGGCTCTGCGCACGGTCGACGTCGCCACCGGCGACACCGCGGCCGCCCACCACCAGCGTTCCGACGTGTGCGCCGTGCCCGCGTCGGGCGTGGTCGCCGAGGCGATGGTCGCCGTGACCCTCGCCGACGCGGTGCTCGAGAAGTTCGGCGGCGACAACGTGGCCGAGACGCGTCGCAACCTCGAGACGTACCTGGCCCACCTGCCCGAGACCCTGCGCACCACCGACGCGTCCGACGCCGCGCTGCTCGCGCATGACCTCGCCTGACGCCGTCCCCGCGCCCGCCGTCGTCCTCATCGGACCGATGGGGGCCGGCAAGACGAGCGTCGGTCGTCGTGTGGCACGCGCCCTGGGGACGACGTTCACCGACACCGACAAGCTGGTCGTGCGCGATCACGGACCGATCCCGGCGCTGTTCGTCGCCCACGGCGAGCCGCATTTCCGCGCCCTGGAGCGCGACGCGGTCGTCGAGGCGCTGGGGCGCGGGGGCGTCGTCGCGCTCGGCGGGGGAGCGGTGCTCGACCCGCTCACCCGGGAGCGGCTCGTCCCGCATCGCGTCGTGTTGCTGACCGTGGCGCCGCACGTCGTGGCATCCCGCATCCACGGCGACGACCGCCCCCTGTTGGGCGGGGAAGACCCGGTCGCGCGCTGGAAGCGCATCTTCGACGAGCGGCGCCCCGTCTACGAGCAGACCGCGGACATCACCTTCGACACCTCGTCGGGCCCGCTCGCACGGGTCGTCGACGACATCGTGGCCTGGGCACGCCGTGTGCCGGCCGGAGAGACGGCATGACCGACACCACCACCATCAGCGTCGCCGGCGAGTCCGGCTACGACATCACGATCGGACGCGGCCTGCTCGCGTCGCTCGGCGAGGTGCTCCCCTCGGGCGCGCAGAAGGTGCTCGTGGTGCACCCGCCGACGCTCGCGAAGCAGGCCGAGGAGCTGCGCGCGCAGCTGATGGGCGACCGGCAGGTGCTGCTCGCCGAGATCCCGGATGCCGAGGCCGGCAAGCGCGTGGAGGTGGCGGCGTTCTGCTGGCAGGTCATGGGGCAGGCCGACTTCACGCGCACGGACGCGGTGATCGGTTTCGGCGGGGGAGCGGTGACCGATCTCGCGGGATTCGTCGCCGCGACCTGGTTGCGCGGTGTCGCCCTCGTGCAGGTGCCGACGACCGTGCTCGGGATGGTTGACGCGGCCGTCGGCGGCAAGACCGGAATCAACACCGCCGAGGGCAAGAACCTCGTCGGCGCCTTCTGGCCCCCGGTCGCGGTGGTCTGCGACCTCGATCTGCTCGACACCCTCTCGAAGAACGAGGCGACCGCCGGGTTCGCCGAGGTCGTCAAGGCGGGGTTCATCTGGCATCCCGAGATCCTCGACCTCATCGAGGCCGACCCTGAGAACATCGTCGACCCGCGCGGCGGCGCCTTCCGCCGGTGCATCGAGCTCGCGATCGACATGAAGGCGCGCGTCGTCGGCGAGGATCTGCGCGAGGCGGGGCTGCGCGAGGTGCTCAACTACGGGCACACGCTCGGACACGCCATCGAGCACGCCGAGCGCTACCGCTGGCGCCACGGCGCGGCGATCTCGGTCGGCATGGTGTTCGCCGCCGAGCTCTCGCGACTCGCCGGACGCCTCTCGGACGACGTGGCACAGCGCCACCGCACCGTGCTCGAGTCCCTGGGTCTTCCGACGACGTATCGCGCCGGGGCGTTCCAGACGCTGAAGGCGACCATGCAGCGCGACAAGAAGAGCCGCGGCAGCATGCTGCGCTTCATCGTGCTCGACGACCTCGCCCGGCCCACCGTGCTGCAGGCCCCCGACGAGTCGCTGCTGTTCGCGGCGTACCAGGAGGTCGGTGCGTGAGCATCGCCGGACGGCGTCCGGTGTCGCGCCTCGCGGGGGCGGCCGGGATCCCGGCGTGACCATCACCGTGCGCCGCGTGCGGGCCGACGAGGGCGCGCGCGTTCGGGCGCTGCGGTTGCGCGCGGTGAGCGACCCGGTGGCATCCATCGCCTTCCTCACCACGTACGAGCAGGAGCTCGCGCGCGACGAGGCGTTCTGGGCGGAGCGCGCGGCGAGCGGCTCCGACGGGGGAGCGACGGCGATGTTCGTCGCGGAGAACGGCGACGAGTGGGTCGGGTCCGTGACGGTGCTGGTGAAGCAGCCCGGCCAGGTCGACTATGCGGGTCGGTCGTCGACGATCGGGCGCGCCGACGTCGTGGGCGTGTTCGTCGCTGCCGAGGCGCGGAGCACCGGCGCGATCGACGCCCTGCTCGACGCCGCGGCACGCTGGACCGCCGACCAGGGCTTCGAGACGCTCGGCCTCGAGGTGCACGTGGACAACCACCGTGCCCAGGCCGTCTACCGGCGCGCGGGTTTCGTCCCGACGGGCGAGACGTTCACGGGGCCGATCGGCGCCGAGCTCGCGATGAGCCGGTCTCTGCGCACGCTCTGACCCGGGCGGGCCGCCCGCGGCCGGCGGGCAGGCAACGGGCGCGGTCGCGTGCAGTGGATGCGGATGGGCGGGGCGTGTCGCTCCGCTTCTGGTGTCGTCGTCCGCATCCGTTCGCGCCGCGCCTCCACGTCGGACACGCGAGAGAGCCCCGTCTCCCGGAGGAGACGGAGCTCTCTCGCGCCGGTCAGACCGTGGCGGGCACGCGCCGCTCGGCGGCGAGGCCGAGCTGGTCGGTGGGGACGTCCTTCGTCTCGCGAGCGGTGAGGGCGCTCACCGAGGCGATGACGGCGATCACCGCGGTGAAGATGCTGATGACGACCCAGCCGCCCGCCGATCCGCCGCCGAGGGCGGCGACGATGCTCGGCGCGAACCCGGCCATGAGGAAGCCGAGCTGCGTGCCGATGGCCATGCCCGAGAAGCGGACGCGGACGCTGAACATCTCGCCGTAGAACGAGGGCCACACGGCGTTCGCCGCGGCGTAGCCGCACGAGAACGTGAGGATGGCGAGGGCGAAGGTGACCAGGTTGTTCCCGGCGCCCATCGACAGCATGTAGAACGGCATGAACGCCGCGGACGACAGCGCGCCGTAGATGAAGACGGGCTTGCGGCCGATGCGGTCGGCGAGCCGGCCGAACAGCGGCTGCGTGAGCAGGGCGACGATGTTCGCGACGACGACGAGCCAGAGCGTGATGCTCGCGTCGAGACCCCGCTCCTTGCCGTAGGCGATCGCCAGGGTTCCGAAGACGGTCGAGACGGCGGCGATGAACGCGCAGCAGATGACGCGCAGCACGTCGCGCCAGTGGTTCTTCAGCAGCGGGACGAGCGGCATGCGGGCGATCTGTCCCTCGGCCTTCGCCTGCTCGAACTCGGGCGTCTCGTGCAGGCTCCGGCGGATGAAGAACGCGACCACCACGACCACGGCGCTGAGCCAGAAGGGCACGCGCCAGCCCCAGGAGAACTTGATCTCATCGGGCAGGGCGACGACGGGGATGAAGATCAGCGCGGCGAGGATCTGCCCGCCCTGGGTCCCGGTGAGCGTCCAGGAGGTGAAGAACGATCGGCGTGAGTCGGGTGCGTGCTCCAGCGTGAGCGATGAGGCCCCGGCCTGCTCGCCCGCGGCCGACAGTCCCTGCGCGAGCCGGCACAGCACGAGCAGGGCGGGAGCGGCCCACCCGATCTGCGCGAAGCCGGGGAGGCAGCCGATGATGAAGGTCGACAGACCCATCAGCAGCAGGGTGAACATCAGCACCTTCTGGCGACCGATCCGATCCCCGAAGTGACCGAGGATGATCGCGCCGAACGGGCGCGCGATGTAGGCGAAGCCGAAGGTCGCGAACGACATCACGAGGGCGGCCTGGTCGCCGGACGGGAAGAACACCGTCGGGAAGATGAGAGCGGCGGCGGAGCCGAACAGGAAGAAGTCGTAGTACTCCACGGCGCTGCCCATGAAGCTGGCGGTGGCCGCCTTCACGGGAGTCTTCCGCGTCGTTGCGGTGGTGGTCATGGACGGATGCTCCTTAGCGGGCGAGGGCCGGGTCGACGGGCGTGTCGGCGGCGACGAGGTCGAGGAAGTGGGCGGTCATGCGCGCGGGATCGGGTCGCGTCCCGGTGATGAGGGCGAAAGCGTCGACGGCCTGGTGGACCGCCATGCGTCCGCCGCTGAGGGTGCGGCATCCGCGCTCGCGCGCGGTGACGAGGAGTTCGGTGTCGAGCGGCCGGTACACGATGTCGGCGACCCACAGCTCGGGGCGCAGTAGCGCGGCGTCGAGGGGGAGGCCCGGGTGCTCGGCCATGCCCACGGGCGTGCAGTGCACGAGCCCGTCGGCGTCGACGAGCGCCGCACCGAGGTCGGCGGGCGAGGCCGTGTCGACGACGGCGAGGGGATGCCGCGTGCGCAGGTCGTCCGCGAGGGCCGCGGCGCGGGTGGGGTCGAGGTCGACGATGCTCAACCGGCCCGTGCCCAGACGCAGCAACGCATCGGCGACGGCGGAACCGGCACCTCCCGCCCCGAGCTGGACGACGTGGCGGGTCTCGGCATCCGGGAGCCCCTCCGCGAACGCGGCGGCGAAGCCCGTGGTGTCGGTGTTGTATCCGACGCGTCCGGACGGGGTGAACAGCACGGTGTTCACGGCACCGAGGGCGGCGGCGACCGGGTCGATGCGATCGAGGTGGGGGAGCACGCTCTGTTTGCACGGGTGGGTGACGTTGACGGCGTCGTACCCGAGGCGCTCCGCCCAAGCCAGGACCTCGCCGATGCGGTCGGGGTCGATCCCCGACGCGGTGAGATCGAGGGGACGGTAGACGTAGGTGAGGCCGAGGGCGCGAGCCTCGGCCATGTGCATCGGCGGGGTGAGCGAGGGCAGGACCCCCGTGCCGATGAGGCCGACGAGATACGGGTGCGCGTCGATCACGGTACTCCTTCGTCTCCGCGAGCCGGCTATGTACTAACCGGTACGTTCAGAGGAAACCACGACGTGCGAGCGGTGTCAACGACGAATTCCGGATGCCGGTACCCCGGGCCGTGTCGGATGCGGCGTGGCGTGCGCGAGTGTCCATGCGTTCACTGTCCACGACGCACCGCATCGCCGGCCCAGGAGGCGGAGTGTCTCGGACACTCGACGGTCTCGGAGCGCCGCGCACGGCAGGGCGTGACGGCGCGATCCTCGATGGCGCGGTCAGCGCGACGCGGCCGTGAGCCAGCCGACCACGACGTCGCCGATCACCGCGCGCAGGTGCGGACGCCGGTCGGCCGAGGCGAGGTCGATGTCGAAGAGATGCCCGAAGGTGTACTGGTTGGCGACCTGGAACACGCAGTAGGAGCTGATGACGAGGTGGACGTCGATGGCATCCACGTCGGTGCGGAAGGTGCCGGCGGCGCGCCCGCGCTCCAGGATCTCGTCGAGCATGCCCTTCGCCGGCTGCGACAGGGTGCGCAGCCCCTCGATCTGACGGATGAAGCTGCCGCGGTGGATGTTCTCGATCGCGACGAGGCGGATGAACGCGTCGTGCCCGACGTGGTGGTCGTACGTGAGCTCGGCGAGGGCGCGGATGGCATCCACCGGATCGGCGTGATCGACGTCGATCGCGCGCTCGGCTTCGCGGATGCCGCGGTACGCCTCTTCGAGCACGGCGCGGTAGAGACCTTCTTTGCTGCCGAAGTAGTAGTAGATCATGCGCTTGGTCGTGCGCGTGCGGGCGGCGATGTCGTCGACGCGGGCACCCGAGAAGCCGTCTTCGGCGAAGACCTCGGTCGCCACCGCCAGCAGCTCGGAGCGCGTTCGTTCGGCGTCACGGCGGGCCTCGACCATCGGGCCAGGATAGTGGACGGCGTTTGTACCAACTGGTACATTCGGCCGCCATGAGGACCTCGATGGCGACCGTCTGCATCAGCGGCACCCTGGCCGACAAACTGCGCGCGTGCGCGGACGCCGGATTCGACGGCGTCGAGATCTTCGAGCCCGACCTGCTCGCGGCGGCCGAGAGTCCCGAGGAGATCGCCGCGCTCGCCGCGCGTCTGGGCCTGAGTCTCGACCTGTATCAACCCCTGCGGGACGTGGAGGGTGTCGGCGACGAGGAGTTCGCGAAGGTCCTGCGCCGCGCCGAGGCGAAGTTCCGCCTCATGAACCGTCTCGGCATCGACCTCGTGCTGTGCTGCAGCAACGTGGCCACCGCGACGATCAACGACGACGAGGTGTCCGCCGGACAGTTGCGGCGGCTCGGCGACCTGGCGGCGGGGTACGGCATCCGGGTCGCCTTCGAAGCCCTCGCGTGGGGACGTTTCGTCGACGATTACCGGCGGGCCTGGCGCATCGTGCAGCTCGCCGATCACCCCGCCGTCGGCGTGTGCCTGGACTCCTTCCACATCCTCTCGCGCGGTCACGATCCGGCCGGGATCGCCGACATCCCCGGGGAGAAGATCCTCTTCGTGCAGCTCGCCGACGCGCCGCGACTGCGCATGGACGTGCTCTCGTGGAGCCGCCACCACCGCCTGTTCCCCGGCGAGGGCGACTTCGACCTGGTCGACTTCACCTCGCGCATCGTCGCGGCCGGATACGACGGCCCGTGGTCGCTCGAGGTGTTCAACGACACCTTCCGGCAGACCGACCCCTACCGCACGGCCCGGCACGCCCGCCGGTCGCTGCGGTGGCTCGAAGACGCGGTGGCGCGCGTGTTCCCGGATGCCGCCGGACGCGACGACCTCGAGATGCTCCCGGATTCCGCGGCACCCTCGGGCGTGGACTTCGTCGAGATCAAGGCCGAGGACACCTCCGAGGTGGAGGAGCTGCTGGCGCAGCTCGGCTTCACCCCGCGAGGCCGGCACCGCACCAAGCCCGTGCAGCTGTGGACCGCGGGTGCGGCCCGTGTCGTGCTCAACGAGCAGCACGCGCGCGGGTGGGAGCCGCAGCTGGCCGCGATCGGTCTCGAGGTCGACGACGCCGAGGCGGTCGACCTGCGTATGAGCGAGCTGCGGGTGCCGCGGGCCTACCGGCGCACCTACGCGCACGAGGAACGACTCGACGGTGCGATCGCGCCCGACGGCACCGAGGTCTACTGGGCGCAGGCCTCCGACGAGGGGGAGCCGGCGTGGGTCGCGGAGTTCGAGCACGGCGAACCCGAGCGGCCCACCGCCATCACGCGCGTCGATCATGTGAGCCTGTCGCAGCCGTGGCAGGCGATCGAGGAGGCGACGCTCTTCTACACGGCGGGGTTCGCTCTGCGGGTGCACAGCAGCACCGACGTGCCCGGGCCACAGGGGCTCGTGGCCAGTCGGGTGCTCGTGTCGCCGGCCGGGGAGGTGCGCCTCCCGTTGAACGTGGCACCGCCCATCCTCGCCGGGGAGCGCGCCGGTGCAGCCCTGCCCCAGCACGTGGCGTTCGCGTGCTCCGACGCCCGGTCGCTCGCCCGCGACGCCCGTGCTCGCGGCTTCGTCCCGCTGGCCATGCCGCGCAACTACTACGACGACATCGCCGCCCGGTTCGACCTGGGCGTGGAGGCCGTCGAGGAGCTCCGCGAGCTGCACCTCGGCTACGACCGGGATGCCACGGGTGAGTACCTGCACTTCTACACGCGCACCGTGGGTGAAGTCTTCCTCGAGTTCGTCGAGCGGGTCGAGGCGTACGCGGGGTACGGCGCGGGGACGGCACCCGTGCGCCTCACCGCGCAGCGACGGCGCTGATAGCGTGCCCGACATGACCACGCCCCGCCGCCTGCTGCTCGTCAACGGACCGAACCTGAACCTCCTCGGCACGCGCCAGCCCGAGATCTACGGGCGCGACACCCTCGCCGACGTCGAGCGGGTCACCGCCGAGGCCGCCGAACGCCACGGTCTCGAGGTGCGCGCCGTGCAGAGCAACCACGAGGGAGTGCTCATCGATGCGATCCACGACGCCCGGCTCGACTGCGCCGGCATCGTGATCAATGCCGGGGGCCTCACGCACACCTCGGTCGCCCTGCGCGACGCGCTGGCATCCGTCGCCCTCCCCGTCGCGGAGGTGCACATCTCGAACATCAAGGAGCGCGAGAGCTTCCGGCACTTCTCGTACATCGAGGACGTCGCCTCGGTGCACGTGATCGGCGAGGGCGTACCGGGGTACGCGAAGGCGGTCGACCTGCTCGTCGAGGTCGTCGCGGGCCGCGCCGACGGCTGACGGCGCGGATCACGTAGACTCTGACGTCGGGCTCTCGCCCACTTCGACTCACGAAACGGAATATCGGCACTCATGGCATCCACCGCAGACATCAAGAACGGCGTCGTCCTGAACATCGACGGTCAGCTCTGGAGCGTCGTGGAGTTCCAGCACGTCAAGCCCGGCAAGGGCGGCGCGTTCGTGCGCACCAAGCTGAAGAACGTCATGTCGGGCAAGGTCGTCGACCGCACGTTCAACGCCGGCGCCAAGGTCGACCTCGAGAACGTCGACCGCCGTGACTTCACCTACCTCTACAACGACGGCGAGGGCTTCGTCTTCATGGACGTCGCCGACTACGACCAGCTCACCGTGGGCGCCGCCACCGTCGGCGACGCGGCGAACTTCCTGCTCGAGAACCAGCAGGTGCAGATCGCGCTGAACAACGGCAACCCGCTCTACATCGAGATGCCGCCGTCGGTCGTGCTCGAGGTCACGTACACCGAGCCGGGCCTGCAGGGCGACCGCTCGTCGGCCGGTACCAAGCCCGCCACCGTCGAGACCGGCTACGAGATGCAGGTCCCGCTGTTCCTCGAGACCGGCACGAAGATCAAGGTCGACACTCGCACGGGCGAGTACCTCGGCCGCATCAGCTGATCTTGAGCGCACGTACCAAGGCGCGCAAGCGCGCCCTCGACATCCTCTTCCAGGCCGACGTGCGCGGCGAGGAGCTGCCGATCATGCTCGCCACCGAGGCCAAGCGCGCGGCCAACGAGCCCGCCCGCGAGGCGTCGTGGCTCTACGCCCGCGACATCGTCGACGGTGTGATCGACAACCGCGACGCGATCGACGAGCAGATCACCACGTTCTCGAAGGACTGGTCGCTCGAGCGCATGCCCGCCGTCGACCGCGCCCTGCTGCGTATCGGCACGTGGGAGATCCTCTACAACGACGAAGTGCCCACCGCCGTCGCGATCGACGAGGCCGTGGAGCTGGCGAAGGAGTTCTCGACCGACGACTCCGGCTCGTTCGTCCACGGCGTACTGGCGCGGATCGCGCGCTCGTCCTGATCCCTCCCGACGTGTCCCGACGCGGCCCCGACCACTCGTCGGCGGTCGCGTCGCGTCGTCTCACGGCGACGGATGCCGTGATGTCGGAGGTCAGCGGCAGGATCACGCCGTGACCTCGTGGCGCGATCTCGTCCCCGCGGGTGAGCGGCCCGCGTTCGAGGCGCTCGCCCTCGGCATCGAGCTGCGTCAGCGCGAGGCCTACGATCCGTCGCGGTGGGAGGCGCGCGCGGTGGTGCCGGTCACGCCGCGGTCGCTCTCGAAACGCCGGGACGATCTGCAGCTCGTCGCCCGGCCCCTCGTGCGCGGCGCGCGTGGCGCGTGGATCCGCGCTGACGCCACGTGGGACGTCGTGCGTCGCTCCACCGGACGGTTCGACCCCGCGCAGGCGCGGTGGTTCGCCGAGTTGCACGCGCTCGCGCAGGCTCTGCGCACCGCGGGCCCGTTCGCGCCGTCGGGCGATACCGTGGCCCTCGACACGGTCGACTCCCCGCTGCTGTGGCCGCACCTCGCGGCGGCCGACGGGCTCGGCATCCCTCTGGTCGCGATGCACGCTCAACAGCGCGTGCGACTGGCGCGTGAGACCACGGCCCGGGTCGCCCTCGACGCGGTCGCCGGGGGAGCCCTGCGTGTGTCGGCAGCCCTCGAGATCGACGGCGAGCCGACGGATGCCGCCCACGCGCGCGCGATCGGCGACTCCGGGCTGTTCGCGTTCGCGATCGACGTCGATCCCGTCCCCGTCGTGCTCGCCGCGGTCGTGCTGCCCGATCCGCTGCCGTCGCTGCTGGGAAAGGGGCCGGTCGACGTGCCCGCGTCCGACGCCGCGGAGTTCGTGGCCGAGGTCTATCCCCGGCTCGCCCGGCGCGCGCCGTTGTCGGTGGGTGCGGGCGTCCCGCCGCCGCCGGCGGCGCGCCCGACCCTCGAGGTCGACGTCGCCTACGACGGCGACGTCGTGACGTTCCGCCTCACGTGGGCGTATCCCGGCGGGCACCGCGTCGCCTACGGCTCGGACGCCGACGATGTCGAGCGCGACGCACGCGCCGAGGCGCAGATCGGGGAACGGTTCGAGACGGCGTGGATGGCGGCTTCCGATCTGCCGATCGCAGCGAGCGCGACCCTGCGCGACGCCGACGCCGCGGTGTTCGCGACGCGGGTGCTCCCCGCCGTCGACGTGCTCGACGAGGTGCGGGTGCGCACCACCGGCGCCGAGCCCACGTTCCGCGAGCTGCGCGGCGACCCCTCCCTGCGGATCACGCTGGTCGAGTCGCTCGACCGGGACTGGCTCGACCTCGGCATCACGGTGACCATCGACGGCCGCATGATCCCCTTCGGCGTGCTCTTCCGCGCGCTGTCGCGCGGCCAGACGCGCATCAAGCTGTCGGACGGGGCCTGGTTCTCGCTGTCGCATCCCTCCCTGCAGCGGCTGCGTGAGCTGCTCGACGAAGCCGCCGCGCTCGACGAATGGGCGACCGGTCCACGGCTTCCGCGTACGCACCTGACGCTGTGGGCCGAGTTCGAAGACCTCGCCGACCAGTCGGAGGCCGCGGGGGAGTGGCGGGCGCTCGCCCGCGCGCTCCGCGACGTCACCGAGGTCCCGGAGATTCCTGCACCGCCCGGGTTCCGCGCCGATCTGCGCCCCTATCAGCGCGAGGGACTGTCCTGGCTCGCGCTCCTGCACGCGCACCGGCTCGGCGGCATCCTCGCCGACGACATGGGACTCGGCAAGACGCTGCAGCTGCTCGCGCTGATGGCGCACACGCGCGCTCTCGGCGACGAGAGGCCCTGGCTCGTCGTCGCGCCCACCTCGGTGCTGCCCACGTGGCGCGACGAGGCGGCGCGCTTCGCGCCCGAGCTGCGGGTCGCCGTGGTCGAGGCCACCGCGGTGCGTCGCTCGCAACACGTTTCCGAGATCGCGGCCGGCGTCGACGTCGTGGTCGCACCCTACGGGGTCGTGCGAACGGATGCCGACGAGTTCGCCTCACCGCACTGGGCGGGGGTCGTCCTCGACGAGGCGCAGTTCGTCAAGAACCCGGCGACGCGCATCCACCGGGCGATCGCGGCGCTGCACACGGATGCGGTCTTCGCCGCGACCGGCACCCCGATCGAGAACGGACTCGACGACCTGTGGGCGCTGCTCGCGCTGACCGCTCCCGGTCTGTTCCCCTCGATCCGGCAGTTCCGGGAGGACTACACGCGCGCGATCGAGAGGCTCCCCTCCGACGCCCCGACCGCGCTGTCCGCCGCCGCGACCGGGGCCCACCGCGAGAAGACGCTGGCCCGTCTGCGCCGGAGGGTGCGGCCGTTCCTCCTTCGTCGCACGAAGGACGTCGTGGCATCCGATCTGCCCCTCAAGCAGGAGCAGGAGATCGCCGTCCCGCTGGGTCCGGCGCACCGGGCCGTGTACGACCGGGTGCTGCAGCGCGAGCGGCAGAAGGTGCTCGGTCTGCTCGACGACCTCGACCGGCAGCGTTTCATCGTCTTCCGCTCGTTGACGCTGCTGCGCATGCTGGCGCTGGCCCCGGGGCTCGTCGACGAGCGCGACGCGCACCTGGGTTCGGCCAAGCTCGACGTGCTGCTCGAGCGCCTCGTGGAGGTGGCGGCCGAGGGGCACCGGGCACTGGTGTTCAGCCAGTTCACGTCGTTCCTCGACCTGGCCGCGGAACGTTTGGATGCCGCCGGGCTCGCGTACGCGCACCTCGACGGGTCGACGGCCCGCCGCGGAGACGTGATCGACGGGTTCCGGGACGGGGACGCCCCGGTGTTCCTCATCAGTTTGAAGGCGGGCGGTTTCGGTCTGACCCTCACCGAGGCCGAGTACGTCTTCCTCCTCGACCCATGGTGGAACCCCGCGGCCGAATCGCAGGCGATCGACCGCGCGCACCGCATCGGCCAGACCAAGAGCGTCTTCGTCTACCGCCTCATCGCCGCCGGCACGATCGAAGAGAAGGTGCTCGCCCTCCAACGCCGCAAGGCGGCGTTGTCCGACGCGGTGATCGACGACGGCGAGGCGTTCGCCGCGGCGCTGGACGCCGACGACATCCGGGGACTGCTGGGGCCGTGAGCCGGGGGCGGAGCGGGTGACGGTCCGCCGCCGCCCCGGCTACAGCGCCCCCGTGAGGAACTGCGCTTCTCCGTGTCCGAAGGACCAGTCGGCATCCCCGTTCTCGGTGATGCTCACCACGAGGTCGGCCCCCTCCACGCCGACCCGCTCGTGCAGGGTGCGCGCCAGGCTGCGATACAGGGCCACCTTGGCCTCCTCCGCCCGTGCCTTCGAGGCGACCCGCACCATGACCAGCTTCTCGCTGCGGTCGATCCCGAGGCCCGTGTCGAGGGCGACGAGCTCGAACGGCTCGTGCTGGGTGAGGATCTGGTAGCGGTCGGTCGAGGGGACGTCGAACGCCTCGACGACGGCATCCTGGACCGCGTCGAGGAGCGTGCGCAACTGCGTCTCGTCGTAGCTGCCGCGGACGGTGTCGATCATGACCAGGGGCATGGCGTGGCCTTTCGTGAGGAGGGTTCCCGACGCCCACACGGTAGTCATCGGCGGTGTGACGAGCGGGCGCTTGACTTCGACGACCCGCCCGCTCTCCCCGAACCCGTCCAGCCGCGCCCGCGTAGACTCTTCGGGTTCGCCAACGACACAGGAGCGGCATGAAGATCACCGGCCTCGGCCACGCGGGAATGTTCATCGAGACGCGCGGCGGCAGCATCATCTGCGACCCCGTCCTCGGTCCGAGCTTCTTCGGCTCGTGGTTCCCGTTCCCCGACAACCGCGCCCTCGACTGGGAACGTTTCGGCAAGGCGGACTTCCTCTACATCTCTCACCGCCACCGCGACCACTTCGACCCCGCCCTGCTCGAGCGGTACGTGTCGAAGGACATCGCGGTGCTGCTCCCCGAGTACCCGACCGACGACCTCGAGCAGGACCTCGTCGCCCTCGGCTACACGAACCTCGTCCGCACCGAGGCGGGCGTGCCGCTGCAGTTCGGCGACCTGAAGCTCATGGTGACGCCGCTGCGCGCGCCCTCCGACGGACCCATCGGTGACTCTTCGCTGTCGGTCGACGACGGCACGGCATCCGTCCTCAACCAGAACGACTCGCACCCGCTCGATCTGGAGAAGCTGTTCGACTTCGGCAAGCCCGACGCGTACTTCACCCAGGTCTCGGGGGCGATCTGGTGGCCCATGGTCTACGACTTGCCCCAGGATGCCAAGCAGAACTTCGCGCAGCTCAAACGCGACGCCCAGAACAAGCGCGCGATGTACTACATCGAGAAGGTGGACGCCGAGCACGTCTTCCCCATGGCCGGTCCGCCGATGTTCCTGCGCGAAGAGCTGTTCCGCTACAACGGCACGGGCCTCGAGAACGACTCGATCTTCACCGACCAGCGCGAGTTCCTCGCGCACATGAAGGAGCAGCGCCCCGACCAGAAGGGCTACCTGTTCCTGCCCGGTACCGAGGTCGAGGTGCAGGGCCCCGATGTCACCGTGACGCAGACGCTCTACACCGACGACGAGATCGAGCGCGTGTTCGGCGACAAGTGGAACTACCTCGCCGAGCAGCGCGACAGCCGCCAGGGCGAAATCCAGGCCGAAGAGGCCTCGCGCGCCGAGATCCTCCCGCCCGCGGAGATGCTCGCCGCGATCAAGGAATGGTGGGAGCCGCTGCTGCGCCGCGCCCGCACCATCCGCAACGGCGTCGGAGGAGCAGTGCGCTTCCGCATCGGCGAGCTCGACCT
The DNA here is from genome assembly GCF_031844085.1 of Microbacterium sp. PRF11. NCBI lineage: Bacteria > Bacillati > Actinomycetota > Actinomycetes > Micrococcales > Microbacteriaceae > Microbacterium > Microbacterium sp. PRF11. The sequence continues at coordinate 89,862 of NZ_JAUZUP010000005.1, read as the reverse complement.
GGTCGTCGACTTCCCCAAGGCCAAGGTGCGCGAGTACGCCGGCGAGGAGTGCATTTACTGGTACACGATCCCCGCCGACCTGGTGTCGACGAACATCCGCGACCACGAGATCGACTGGTCGAACTCGATCTTCCTGTCGATGCAGTTCGAGGTGGGTCGTTCGGGCAAGTTCAACGAGTTCCTCACGACGTTCCTCAAGTGCCTCTCGCGCGACCGCATCGAGTACGTCGAGAACTGGTACGCCGAGCAGTCGGATCAGACCGAGGACGCCGAGATCGGCGACTGGACCGTGCAGCGCCGCTGCCCGCACCTGCGAGCCGACCTCACCAAGACCGGCAAGATCGAGGACGGCGTGCTCACCTGCTCGCTGCACGACTGGAAGTGGGACCTCGAGACGGGTCGGTGCCTCACCACGACCGGTCACCCGATCCGCTCGTCGCGCGTGCGCACCACGCCGAGCGGGGAGCGCGCGGCTGCCGAGGTTGCCGCGGGCTGACCCCGCGCCGAGGTCACACGATCCGCACGAGAGCACACGCTGCGCCGGAGCTGAAGCCTGTGATCTCGGCCCGATCGTGTGATCTCACGCGCTCAGCCCGCCGCGCCGCCCCTGCGACGGACAGCGCCACCCGCTAGACTGATGGGTGAACCACAGCAACCTTTAACCCCGTCCCGTGAGGCGGAGAAGGGAGCGGCGGATGAATACGCGCACCGTCATGCACGATGCCGATATCGCCCGCGCTTTGACGCGCATCTCGCACGAGATCCTGGAGTCCAATAAGGGACCGGAAGGACTCGTCCTCCTCGGCATCCCGACCCGCGGGGTCACGCTCGCGAACCGGATCGGCCCCTTGGTCAGCGAGTTCGGCGGCGTTCAGGTCCCCGTCGGCTCGCTCGACGTGACGATGTACCGCGACGACCTGCACCGCAACCCCACGCGGGCACCTCGCAAGACCGAGATCCCCGCCGGCGGCCTCGACGGCAAGGTCATCGTGCTGATCGACGACGTGCTGTTCTCGGGCCGCAGCATTCGCGCCGCCCTCGACGCCCTGCAGGACATCGGCCGCCCCGCCGCCGTGCGCCTGGCGACGCTGATCGACCGCGGCCACCGAGAGCTGCCGATACGCCCCGACTTCGTGGGCAAGAACCTCCCGAGCGCCCGCGACGAGCGCGTCAACGTTCGTCTCGCCGAGATCGACGGCATCGAGGAGGTGACGATCGAGTCATGAGGCACCTGCTCGACACCCAGCACCTCTCGCGCGCCGCCGCGCTGGAGATCCTCGACGTCGCCGAGGACATGGCCGACACCCAACGCCGTGAGGTCAAGAAACTCCCGACGCTGCGCGGCAAGACCGTGGTCAACCTCTTCTTCGAGGACTCCACACGCACCCGCATCTCGTTCGAGGCCGCCGCGAAGCGCCTCAGCGCCGACGTCATCAACTTCTCCGCCAAGGGCTCCAGCGTCAGCAAGGGCGAGTCCCTGCAAGACACCGCGCAGACGCTCCAGGCGATGGGAGCGGATGCCGTGGTCATCCGCCACGGTGCGTCCGGGGCTCCGCGCACGCTCGCGACCTCCGGCTGGATCAGCGCGGGCGTGGTCAACGCCGGCGACGGCACGCACGAGCACCCCACCCAGGCCCTGCTCGACGCGTTCACCATCCGCAAGCGCCTGTTCGGCGCCGACAGCCGCGGCCGCGGCCTCGACGGCATCCGGGTGACGATCGTCGGCGACGTGCTGCACTCGCGGGTCGCCCGCTCGAACGTCTGGCTGCTGCACACCCTGGGCGCGCACGTCACGTTGATCGCTCCGCCGACGCTCGTTCCGCAGGACGTCAGCGGCTGGCCCGTCGAGATCGATTACGACCTCGATCACGCGATCGCGGCCGGACCCGACGCGCTCATGATGCTGCGCATCCAGCTCGAGCGCATGTCTGCGGCGTATTTCCCGACTGAACGGGAGTATTCGCGCCGGTACGGCCTCGACGCGCGGCGACTGGACGCGCTGCCGCCCGCTAGCATTGTCCTGCACCCCGGTCCGATGAACCGAGGTCTGGAGATCTCCGCCGAAGCCGCCGATTCGCCTCGTTCGACGGTGCTCGAACAGGTCACGAACGGCGTCTCCGTGCGGATGGCCGTGCTGTACCTGCTGCTGGCAGGGGAACGGCCCGACACCGAGAAAGAGGACCTTCGATGAGCCACGCCACCCCCCAGACCCTTCTGGTCCGCGGCGCGCGCGTCGAGGGCCGGGATGCCACCGACCTCCTCGTCCAGGACGGGGTCATCGCCGAGACGGGCATCGGCCTGTCGCACGCGGGCGCCACCGTCGTCGACGCCGACGGGCTCATCGCCCTCCCCGGCCTGGTCGACCTGCACGTGCACCTGCGCGAGCCCGGGTTCGAGGCATCCGAGACCGTCCTCACGGGATCCCGCGCCGCCGCCGCCGGCGGATTCACGACGGTGTTCGCGATGCCGAACACCTCGCCCACCGCCGACACCGCCGGCGTCGTCGAGCAGGAGCTCGCCCTCGGCGAGGCCGCCGGCTACGTGCACGTGCAGCCGATCGGCGCCGTCACCGTCGGACAGAAGGGCGAGCGCCTCGCCGAGCTCGGTGCGATGGCCGACTCCCGCGCGCGCGTCCGCGTCTTCAGCGACGACGGCTTCTGCGTCTTCGACCCGCTCATCATGCGCCGAGCGCTCGAGTACGTGAAGGCGTTCGATGGGGTCGTCGCCCAGCACGCTCAGGACCCGCGCCTCACCGAAGGCGCCCAGATGAACGAGGGCGCCGTCTCGGCCGAGCTGGGCCTCACCGGCTGGCCGGCGGTCGCCGAGGAGTCCATCATCGCCCGCGACGTGCTGCTCGCCGAGCACGTGGGCTCGCGCCTGCACGTGTGCCACCTCAGCACCGCGGGCTCGGTCGACATCATCCGCTGGGCCAAGAAGCGGGGCGTGAACGTCACCGCCGAGGTGACCCCGCACCACCTGCTCCTGACCGACGAGCTCGTGCGCGACTACGACGCCCGCTACAAGGTCAACCCGCCGCTGCGCCGCGAGGAAGACGTGATGGCCGTGCGCGAGGGCCTGGCCGACGGCACGATCGACATCGTCGCGACCGACCACGCCCCTCACCCCGCCGAGGCGAAGGCCTGCGAGTGGGCGGCCGCCGCGAACGGCATGGTGGGGCTCGAGAGCGCCCTGCGGGTCGTCCAGCAGGCGATGGTCGACACCGGTCTGCTCGACTGGGCCGACGTCGCACGCGTGCTGTCGAAGACCCCGGCGCGCATCGGCCGCCTCGATGGACACGGCACGCCGATCGCCGCGGGGCAGCCGGCCAGCTTCACGCTCTACGACCCGCGCCCGTCGCGTACCTTCGCGGTGTCCGACCTGCGCGGCCGCAGCAAGAACTCGCCCTACCTCGGGCGCGAACTGCCGGGCGAGGTCCGCTGGACCGTGCGCGCCGGCATCCCCACCGTCGCCAAGGGCGCGCTGCTCGACGCACCGGGGGAGCTCGCGTGACCCGTGAGGGAGCCCTCCTCGTCATCGCCGGGGTCGCCCTGCTCGCCCTCGTCGCTCTGGCGTGGGCCTGGATGCGACGAACGCGGCGCGATGCGCGCTACTCCGCCCCGGTGGGGGAGCTGCCCGAAGGCGCCGTCGACACGGCGACGTTCTCGGGGCTCTACGTCGCCACGACCCGTCACGACGAGCCGCTCGAGCGCCTCGCCATCAAGGGTCTCGGCTTCCGCTCCCGCGTGGACGTCACGGTCACCACGGCCGGCGTCGCCCTCGACCTCCCGGGCCAGCCCCGCATCGCGCTCACCCGCGACCGTCTCGTCGACGCCGGTCAGGCGACCGTCGCCATCGACCGCGTGGTCGAACGCGACGGCCTCACCCGCGTGACCTGGCGCATCGACGACGGCACGCTCGTCGACACCTATCTCCGACCCCAGGATGCCTCGGCGAAAGCCCTCGCCGACGCCATCCGCCCCCTCACCTCGACAGGAAGCGACGCATGACCGCCCTGATCACCACCGAGCCCGCCGTCCTCGTGCTCGAAGACGGCACCCGCTACACCGGCCGCGCGTACGGCAAGCGCGGCGAGACCCTCGGCGAGGTCGTCTTCGCCACCGGCATGACCGGCTACCAGGAGACGATCACAGACCCGTCCTACGCCGGACAGATCGTGCTGCAGACCGCCCCGCACATCGGCAACACCGGCGTGAACGACGAAGACCCGGAGTCGCGCCGCATCTGGGTCGCCGGCTACGTCGTGCGCGACCCCTCGCGCATGGTGTCCAACTGGCGCGCGAACCGTTCGCTCGACGACGCGCTCGTCGAGGACGGCATCGTCGGCATCTCCGGGATCGACACCCGCGCCGTCACCCGTCGCATCCGCTCCTCCGGGAGCATGCGCGGCGGAGTCTTCTCGGGCGAGGCGGCGAAGCTGGATGCCGAGGAGCAGCTGCGCCGCGTGCGCGAGGCCCCGGGCATGGCGGGCCGCAACCTGTCGGCCGAGGTCTCGGTCAGCGAGGTCGAGGTCACCCCGGCCACGGCCGATCGCATCGGCAACCTCGCCGTGCTCGACCTGGGCGTGAAGAAGTCCACGATCGACAACCTGGCCGCTCGCGGCTTCGACGTGCACGTCTTCCCCCAGTCCGCGACGATCGACGAGATCCGCGCGATCGAGCCCGTCGCGGCGTTCTACTCGAACGGCCCCGGCGACCCGGCGGCATCCGACCACCATGTCGAGCTGCTGCGCGAGGTGCTCAGCGACGGCCTGCCCTTCTTCGGCATCTGCTTCGGCAACCAGCTGCTGGGACGCGCGCTCGGCTTCGGCACGTACAAGCTGCCGTTCGGCCACCGCGGCATCAACCAGCCCGTGCTCGACAAGACGACGGGCCGCGTCGAGATCACCTCGCAGAACCACGGCTTCGCGGTCGACGCCCCGCTCGACCAGGTCATCGACAGCCCGAACGGCTTCGGCCGCGTCGAGGTCAGCCACATCGGTCTCAACGACAACGTCGTCGAGGGCCTGCGCGCCCTCGACATCCCCGCGTTCAGCGTGCAGTACCACCCCGAGGCCGCCTCGGGCCCGCACGACGCCAACTACCTGTTCGACCGCTTCCGCGACATGGTGACCGCGACCCAGGCCCTTCGACAGGCTCAGGGACCGGCCCCCGCGGCTCAGGGCCAGAACGACGCTCAGGACTCGACCCAGGAAGACAACAATGCCTAAGCGCGACGACATCAACTCCGTCCTCGTCATCGGCTCCGGCCCGATCGTCATCGGTCAGGCCTGCGAGTTCGACTACTCCGGCACCCAGGCCTGCCGCGTCCTGCGCGAAGAGGGCGTGCGGGTCATCCTCGTCAACTCCAACCCGGCGACGATCATGACCGACCCCGACTTCGCCGACGCGACCTACATCGAGCCGATCACCCCCGAGGTGATCGAGTCGATCATCGCGAAAGAGAAGCCGGATGCCGTGCTCCCCACGCTCGGTGGACAGACGGCCCTGAACGCGGCGATCCAGCTGCACAAGCGCGGCATCCTCGAGAAGTACGACGTCGAGCTCATCGGCGCCGACTTCGACGCGATCAACCGCGGCGAGGACCGCCAGATCTTCAAGGAGCTCGTCATCGAGGCGGGCGCCGACGTCGCGGCATCCGTCATCTGCCACTCGATGGACGAACTGCTCGCGGGAGCGGAGAAGCTCGGCTACCCGCTCGTGGTCCGGCCCTCGTTCACGATGGGCGGCCTCGGCTCGGGCTTCGCGTACGACGAGGCCGACCTCCGCCGCATCGGCGGCGCGGGTCTGCACGACTCGCCCACCAACGAGGTGCTGCTCGAGGAGTCGATCCTCGGGTGGAAGGAGTACGAGCTCGAGCTCATGCGCGACACCGCCGACAACACGGTCGTCGTCTGCTCCATCGAGAACGTCGACCCGGTCGGCGTGCACACGGGTGACTCGATCACCGTCGCCCCCGCCCTCACGCTGACCGACCGCGAGTACCAGCGGCTGCGCGACATCGGCATCGACATCATCCGCGCCGTGGGCGTCGACACCGGTGGCTGCAACATCCAGTTCGCCGTCGACCCGAAGACCGGTCGCATCATCGTCATCGAGATGAACCCGCGCGTCTCGCGCTCGTCGGCGCTCGCGTCGAAGGCCACCGGCTTCCCGATCGCCAAGATCGCCGCGAAGCTCGCGATCGGCTACCGGCTCGATGAGATCCCCAACGACATCACCAAGGTCACCCCGGCGAGCTTCGAGCCGACGCTCGACTACGTCGTGGTCAAGGTGCCGCGGTTCAACTTCGAGAAGTTCCCCGCCGCCGACACGACCCTCACCACCACCATGAAGTCGGTGGGCGAGGCCATGGCGATCGGCCGCAACTACACCACGGCCCTGCAGAAGGCGCTCCGCTCGCTCGAAAAACGCGGGTCGAGCTTCCACTGGGGCGAGGAGTCGCGTTCGGTCGAGGAGCTGCTCGAAATCGCGAAGACCCCGACCGACGGCCGCATCGTCGTGCTGCAGCAGGCGCTGCGCAAGGGTGCGACGCCCGAGCAGGCCTTCGACGCCACGGCCATCGACCCGTGGTTCATCGACCAGATGGTGCTCATCAACGAGGTCGCGGCGGTCATCGGTCAGGCAGAGAACCTGGATGCCGACACCCTCCGCCTCGCGAAGGAGCACGGTTTCAGCGACGCGCAGATCGCCCAGATCCGCGGTCTGGACGAGGCCGAGGTGCGCGAGTCCCGCTACGCGCTCGACGTGCGCCCGGTCTACAAGACCGTCGACACCTGCGCGGGGGAGTTCCCGGCGCTCACGCCGTACCACTACTCCTCGTACGACGCCGAGACCGAGGTCACCCCCTCCGACCGCACGAAGGTCGTCATCATCGGCTCGGGGCCCAACCGCATCGGCCAGGGCGTCGAGTTCGACTACTCGTGCGTGCACGCGTCGTTCGCGCTGTCGGATGCCGGATACGAGACCGTCATGGTCAACTGCAACCCCGAGACCGTGTCGACCGACTACGACACCTCCGACCGCCTGTACTTCGAGCCGCTGACGCTCGAGGACGTGCTCGAGGTGCTGCACGCCGAGAGCCAGTCGGGCGAGATCCTCGGGGTCGTCTGCCAGCTCGGCGGCCAGACGCCGCTGGGCCTGGCGAAGGGCATCGAGGCCGCGGGTTACACGATCCTCGGCACCAGCCCCGAGGCGATCGACCTCGCCGAGGAGCGGGAGCTCTTCTCGCGCCTGCTCGACGACGCCGGTCTCGTCGCCCCGCGCAACGGCACCGCGATCGACGTCGAGGGCGCCGTTCAGGTGGCGGAGGAGATCGGCTACCCCGTTCTGGTGCGCCCGAGCTTCGTGCTCGGCGGTCGCGGCATGGAGATCGTCTACTCGACCGAGGCGCTGCGCGACTACTTCGTGCGCGTGGCCGACCAGGCGATCATCGGTCCCGGCCTGCCGCTCTTGGTCGACCGCTTCCTCGACGACGCGATCGAGCTCGACGTCGACGCGCTGTTCGACGGCATCGACCTCTACATCGGTGGCGTCATGGAGCACCTCGAGGAAGCCGGCATCCACTCCGGCGACTCCTCGTGCACGCTCCCGCCCGTGTCGCTCGGCCGCACCGAGGTCGATCGCGTCCGCGAGGCGACCCTCGCGATCGCGAAGGGCGTCGGCGTCCGCGGCCTGCTGAACGTTCAGTTCGCGATTTCGGCCGGTGTGCTCTACGTCATCGAGGCGAACCCCCGCGCCAGCCGCACCGTCCCCTTCGTGTCGAAGGCGCTCGGCATCCCGCTCGCCAAGGCCGCCAGCCGCATCATGGCCGGCAGCACCATCGCCGAGCTCATCACCGAGGGACTGCTGCCCGAGCAGGACGGCTCGCGCGTGCCGCTCGACGCCCCCGTGGCGGTCAAGGAGGCCGTGCTGCCGTTCAAGCGGTTCCGCACCGCCGACGGTCACACCGTCGACAGCGTCCTCGGACCCGAGATGCGCTCGACCGGTGAGGTCATGGGCATCGACCGCGACTTCCCGACCGCGTTCGCGAAGTCGCAGGAGGCCGCGTACGGCGGGATGCCGACCTCGGGCACCGTGTTCATCTCGGTCGCCGACGCCGACAAGCGCGCGGTCATCCTGCCGGCGCACCGCCTGCAGGAGCTCGGCTTCGAGCTCATGGCAACCGAGGGCACCGCCGAGATCCTCGCGCGCAACGGCATCCGGGTGAAGGTCGTCGAGAAGTACTCCGAGACGCAGGGCTCCGGCCAGCAGAACGTGGTCGACCTCATCAACGCCGGCGAGATCGACATGATCGTCAACACGCCCTCCGGCGGCACCGCTCGTGCCGACGGCTACGAGATCCGCGCGGCCGCCGTGGCCGCCGACAAGGCGCTGTTCACCACGATGGCCGTCCTCGGCGCCGCGGTCAGCGCCCTCGGCGCGATGAAGGACGGATTCGGGGTGCGCAGCCTCCAGGAGTACGCCGTCGACCGCGCGGGGCGTCTGTGAGCGAGACCTTCGGGCAGCGGCTCAGCATCGCCCTCGACCTGCACGGCGCCCTGTGCGTCGGCATCGACCCCCACGCCGCCCTGCTGTCGGCGTGGGGGCTCGACACCACGGCCGAGGGCGCGCGCGACTTCGGTCTGCGGGTGGTCGAGGCCGCCCGCGGCCGGGTCGGCGTGGTCAAGCCGCAGGTGGCGTTCTACGAGCGCTACGGCTCCCGCGGGTTCGCCGCCCTCGAAGACGTGATGGCCGCCGCGCGCGACGCGGGGCTCCTCGTGATCGCCGACGCCAAGCGCGGCGACATCGGAACGACCATGGAGGGCTACGCCCACGCGTGGCTCGAGCCCGGTTCGCCCCTCGAAGCGGATGCCGTGACCCTGTCGCCGTACATGGGGGCCGACTCGCTGCGCGACACGCTGTCGCTCGCCGTGAACCACGGCAAGGGCGCGTTCGTGCTCACCGCGACGAGCAATCCCGAGGCCCGCGCTCTGCAGAGCGCGATCGTCGACGATGAGCAGGCCGTCGGAGACCATGAGCACGTCGCCGCCCGCGTGGCGCACGATGTGAATCAGGCGAACATCGGCGCCCCCGGCGCTCTCGGCCCCGTGGGGGTCGTCGTCGGGGCCACGGTGGATCGATCCGCCTTCGGCCTGGGAGACGTGGCCCTGGCAGGTATGCCGATCCTCGCCCCCGGCTTCGGCGCGCAGGGGGCGGCTCCGGCCGACCTCCGTCGCCTCTTCGGCTATGTCGCGAAGGCCGTCGTGGCCAACGAGAGCCGGAGCATCCTCGCGGTCGGGCCCGACCGTCTCGCCGCCCGCATCGACGAGCGCGCTGCGCTCTACCGGGAGTCCCTGCATGGCTGAAACCCGCCGTCCACCCGAGGTCGACCGCGCCGCCGCCTCGCGCCGCGCCGTCGAGGCCCGTCGGGAGCGCGCCGCTCTCAAGCGCGACGTGTCGACCCGTGTCATCTCGCCGCAGGAGCTACTGCGGCGAGGAATGGCCGATCCGCTCTCGCCGGCGGGGGCCATGCGCGTCACCGAGTTCCTGACCGCGATCCCGGCCATCGGCGAGAGCAAGCGCGACCGCATCCTCGCGTCGCTGAACATCTCGCCGGTCAAGCGCCTCGGCGGTCTCGGGACGCGCCAGCGCACGGCGATGCAGCGCTTCCTCGACTCGCGCTGGCCCGAACCCGGACCGCGTGCGGGACGCAGCCGCCTCATCGTCCTCGCCGGCCCGACCGCCGTGGGCAAGGGCACGGTCGCCGCGCACATCAAGGAGAACTATCCCGAGATCCACCTCTCGGTCTCGGCCACCACCCGCGCCCCGCGCCCGGGCGAGGTGGACGGCGAGCACTACTACTTCGTGGACGACGCCGAGTTCGACCGTCTGATCGCCGACGGCGAGCTGCTCGAGTGGGCGACGGTGCACAACCGTCACCGCTACGGGACGCCGCGCGAGCCCATCGAGCGCGTGCTCGCCGAGGGCGGGACGGCGCTGCTCGAGATCGATCTGCAGGGCGCGCGACAGGTGCGCGCGGCCGACCCCTCGGCGACCCTCGTCTTCCTGCTTCCTCCGAGCTGGGACGAGCTCGTCCAGCGTCTCGTCGGACGCGGGACGGAGGATGCCGAGGAGCGCGCGCGACGACTGCGGACGGCCCGCGTGGAGCTCGCGGCCCAGAACGAGTTCGACTACCGCGTCGTGAACGAGGACGTCGCCTCGGCGGCCGCCGACGTCGTGGCCCTGGCCGCCGCGCAGCGCTGACGCGGGCGTTCCCGTTCGGGGCGCGATCTGCGGGTCGGGGCGTGATTTCCTCGCCCCGAGCCGCGGAATTCGCCTCGAACCGGGAGAACCGGACCCGCCCGGCGCCGCTCGGCACAGCCCGAGCCGGCGTCGGCTAGAATAAGAGGATGCTTCGGCGCTCCCGGCGCCGCATCCACCCCATCCCGCCGAACCAGGAGGTTCCCCATGGCCGGACGTGACAAGGGCATCATCGACCCGCCCATCGACGCTCTGCTCGACAAGGTCGACTCGAAGTACCAGCTCGTCATCTACGCGTCCAAGCGCGCGCGTCAGATCAACGACTACTACTCCGATCTGCACGAGGGCAACCTTTTCGACAACGTCGGCCCCCTGGTCGACTCGTCCGTCGAAGACAAGCCCCTCACGATCGCGCTGCACGAGATCCACGAAGACAAGCTGCGCCTTCGCGCCGCGGAGTGATCTGTTCACAGATGTGACGATGCCCCGGACGGCCCGCCGCCGTCCGGGGCATACTTGTGCCCGTTCCCCGATCACGATCTCCCGGAGCCGTCTTGACCGATCTGCGCCTGTTCACGTCCGAGTCCGTCACCGAAGGGCACCCCGACAAGATCTGCGACCAGATCTCCGACAGCATCCTGGATGCCATCCTCACCGATGACCCCACCGGTCGTGTGGCCGTCGAGACGCTGGTGACCACCGGCCTCGTGCACGTCGCCGGTGAGGTCTCGACGAGTGCGTACGTCGAGATCCCCGCGATCGTCCGCGACGTCGTGAACCGCATCGGCTACACCTCGAGCGACACCGGCTTCGACGGCGAGTCGTGCGGGGTCAGCGTGTCGATCGGCGCGCAGTCCTCCGACATCGCCGCCGGTGTCAACAAGGCGTTCGAGCAGCGAGAGCGCGGCTCCGTCGACCCGCGCGACCTCCAGGGCGCCGGCGACCAGGGCATCATGTTCGGCTTCGCCACCAACGAGACGCCCCAGCTCATGCCGATGGCGGCGTGGACGGCTCATCGCATCGCCGAGCGCTTGGCATCCGTGCGCAAGAGCGGCGAGCTGCCGTTCCTGCGGCCCGACGGCAAGACACAGGTGACGCTCGGCTACGACGGCTTCACCCCGCGCACCGTCGACTCCGTCGTGCTGTCGACGCAGCACCACCCCGACATCTCGCAGGAGGACCTCCGCGCCCGGGTGCAGGCCGAGGTCATCGACCCGGTTCTGGCCGAGACGGGCCTCGAGCTCCCCGACGTGAAGTACTACATCAACCCGGCCGGACCGTTCGTGATCGGCGGCCCGAAGGGCGATGCCGGGCTCACCGGCCGCAAGATCATCATCGACACCTACGGCGGCGCCTCGCGTCACGGCGGCGGAGCGTTCAGCGGCAAGGACCCGTCCAAGGTCGACCGCTCGGCCGCCTACGCCATGCGCTGGGTCGCGAAGAACGCCGTCGCCGCGGGTCTCGCCGACCGTCTCGAAGTTCAGGTCGCCTACGCGATCGGCAAGGCCAACCCGGTCGGCCTCTACGTCGAGTCGTTCGGGACCGCGCACGTGGCCGACGAGGTGATTGTGCGCGCCGTGCGCGACGTGTTCGACCTGCGTCCCGCCGCGATCGTCGAGCAGCTCGACCTGCTGCGACCGATCTACGCGCAGACGGCGACCTACGGCCACTTCGGCCGCGAGCTGCCCGATTTCACGTGGGAGCTCACCGACCGCGTCGACGAGCTGCGCGCGGCCGCCGGACTCTGATCGTGCGGGCGGGCTGCGCCGAGCGCGGTCGAGGGGGAGTCCGCGCCGACCTGAGCGGCGACGACTCGCGGACCGCGCGCGTGCTCGAGCGTCGACCCCGGCGCGTCCTCGGCGTCGGCCCGGCCGCTCCGGCCCGGGAACTCGGCGTCAGCCGTGTCCTCCGCCCGGGGGTGCCGGCGTGAGCGAGCGCCGCGTCGCGCGCGTCCAGCTGGAGTCGCCCGTCCCGCAGCTGGACCGGCTGTTCGACTACGCCGTTCCGCACCCGCTCGTGGCCGACGTCGCCCCCGGCGTGCGCGTGAAGGTCCCGCTGCGTTCGGCGGGGCGCATGATGGACGCGTTCGTCGTCGAGGTGGTCGCCGACGACGGCACCGAGCGCCCCCTCTCGGCGGTGGAAGCGGTCGTGTCCTCCACCCCCGTCCTGCCCGAGCGGCTCTACACCCTCGCGCGCCGGGTCGCCGATCGCGCCGCGGGCTCCGTGAGCGACGTGCTCCGTCTCGCCGTCCCGCGCCGCATGGTCCGAGCCGAGAAGGCCTGGGCCGCGGCGCCGGCACCCCTCGCGCCCGAGGTCGTTCCCGCGGCGCGGGAGCGCGCCGACTCGCTACTGCATCCGTATCCGGGCCTGGCGGAGGCGATCGACGGCGGAGAACGCGTCGCCGTCGACGCGCCCGCCCGTCCGCACCCCGAGCTGCCACGGGGGGCGTGGGCCGACCTGCTCGCCGCGGCGGCCGTGCGCACCCTCGCGCGCGGGCGCAGCGCCGTGCTCGTCGTGCCGGACTACCGAGATCAGGCGCAGCTGCTCGCCGCCCTCGCCGAGCTCGTGCCGGCCGAGGCGATTGTGCGCGACGACGCCGACCAGTCGGGTCCGGTGCGCTACGCGCAGTACCTGCGCACGCTCGCCCCGGTGCCGTGCATCGTCGTGGGGCGCCGCTCGGCCGTCTACGCACCCGCGCACGAGACCGCACTCGTCGCGATCTGGGACGACGGGGACTCGTTGCTCGCTGAGCCCCTCGCCCCCGGGGTGCACGCACGCGACGCGGCACTCGTCCGACAGGAGCTGGAGCAGTCCGCGCTGCTGTTCGCCGGGCACACGCGCACGACCGACGTGCAGCGTCTCGTCGAGGTCGGGTACGTGCGCGAGATGCCGGCGGCCCGCCGATCGAGCCCGCGGGTCGTGCTGAGCGCCACGCGCGAGGGCGAGCAGCGCCAGTCGCGCGTGCCGTCGTCGGCCTTCGCCGCCGCGCGCGAAGCGCTCGCCCAGGGCCCCGTCCTCGTGCAGGTCGCCCGCCCCGGATACGCTCCGTCGCTGGTGTGCGCCGACTGCCGACGTCCGGCGCGGTGCCCGCACTGCGCGGGTCCGCTGCGCGCCGCCCGCCCGGGCGCGACGCCGGTGTGCGCGTGGTGCGGACGCAGCGCGCACGCCTGGACGTGCGGGCACTGCGGATCGGCGAAGCTGCGCATGGCGTCGTCGGGGAGCGAGCGGACCGCCGACGAGCTCGGTCGAGCCTTCCCGAACACGCGCGTGATCATCGCCGACGGCACCCATCCGGTGTCGGAGGTGGATGCCGCCCCCGCCCTGGTCATCGCCACGCGCGGAGCCGAGCCGATCGCTCGCGGCGGGTACCGCGCGGTGATCCTCCTCGACGGCGACCGGATGCTGCAGAACGAAGCGCTGCGCATCGGCGAGAGCTGCCTGCGCTGGTGGTCGAACGCCGCCGCCCTCGCCGCCCCCGGCGCTCCTGTGCACCTCGTGGGCGTGGCCGGCCCCGTCGCCCGCGCGCTCGCGACCTGGACGCAACCCGCCTACGCGCGTGCGGAGCTCGTCGACCGCGCGCCCCTTCGGATGCCGCCGGCGGTCAGGGTGGCGAGCGTCGACGGACACGCCCGGAGCGTCGACACGCTGCTGTCCTCCCTCCGCGAGGCGGTCCCCGATCTGGACGCCCTCGCGGTGCTCGGCCCGGTCGACACCTCGAGCGAGCCCGACGTCCCGACCTCCCGCGCCCTGGTGCGTTTCGACTACGCCCACGGGCGGGCGGTCGCCGAGGCGCTGCGCGCCGGGGTGATCGCCGACGCCCTGCGGGCACGGAAGTCCCGCAAGGATCGCGGGCCCCGGCCGCGCAGTACGCTCAGAGTCCGCCTCGACATCCCCGAGCCCGACCTCTGAGCGCCGTGCCACTCCGCCCGTCCGCTCCCGAGAGTCTGAGGAGAACCATGCGCCTCGTCTTCGCCGGCACGCCTGCCGTCGCCGTCCCCTCGCTGCGTGCCCTGGCCGCCGGTCCGCACGAGATCGTCGCGGTGGTCACCCGCACCGATGCACCTCTCGGCCGCAAACGGGTGCTCACCCCGTCGCCGGTCGCGCAGGTCGCCGACGAGCTCGGCATCCCGGTCCTCAAAGCCGACCGGCTCGACGCCGACGTCACCGCGCGCATCGCCGCCCTCGAGCCGGATCTCGGCGTGATCGTCGCGTACGGCGGTCTGGTGCGGGAGCCGTTGCTGTCCACCCCCGCGCACGGGTGGATCAACCTGCACTTCTCGCTGCTGCCGCGCTGGAGAGGCGCCGCGCCCGTCCAGCGCGCGCTCATGGCCGGTGACGCCGTCACGGGAGCGGCCGTCTTCCAGCTGGTGGCGGCTCTCGACGCCGGCGACGTGTTCGCCGAGGAGCGCTACGACGTGCCCGCCGGCGCGACGTCGGCCGACGTGCTCGACGACCTCGCCGGCATCGGGGCGCCCCTTCTCGCGCGCGTGGTCGACGGCATCGCCGACGGCACCGCCGTCGCGACACCGCAGCAGGGCGAGCCGACGCTCGCCCCCAAGCTCACCCTTGCCGACGGGGCCCTCGACCTGAGCCGGGATGCCGAGAGCCTCCTGCACCAGATCGCCGGAGTCACCCCCGAGCCCGGAGCGCACACGACGCTCGACGGCGCCCGGTTCAAGGTGCTGCGCGCCGCCGCCGCGGAGGCCCCGCCGATTCCGCCGGGCCGGGTCGTGGCATCCGGAAAAGACGTGCTGGTCGGCACGGGCACCGCACCGCTGCGTCTCGAGACGGTCCAACCGGCCGGCAAGGGCGCGATGTCCGCGGGGGACTGGTTCCGCGGACTCCGCTCCAGCGAGCCGGTGCTCGGCGCATGAGCGTGCAGGGAGCACGCGCCGCCGCGTACGAGGTCCTCCGCGCCGTCTCGGGCGACGAGGCGTACGCGAACCTCCTGCTTCCGCACGCGATCGCGCGGGCAGGACTGGATGCCAAGGACGCGGGCCTCGCGACCGAGCTGACGTACGGCACGCTCCGCCGACGCGGGACGTACGACGCGATCATCGCCGTCGCCGCCGACCGCACCGTGGACCGCATCGATCCGGCCGTCCTCGACGCGTTGCGCCTCGGCGTGCACCAGCTGCTGTCCACGCGGGTGGCCTCGCACGCGGCGGTCAACGAATCCGTCGAGCTCGCCCGACGTCACGGGGGCGGGCGCGGGGCGGCGGGGTTCGCCAACGCCGTGCTGCGTCGTGTCTCGCGCGACAATCCCGGGCACTGGATGGAGCGCATCGCCGCGGCCGCGCGCAGCGACGACGAGCACATCGGGCTCACGACCTCGCACCCGGTGTGGATCGTTCGCGCCCTCCGTCGCGCCTTGACCGCGGAAGGCCGCGCCGACGAGCTCCCGGGCCTGCTCGAGGCCGACAACGTCGCCCCGCGCGTGGCGATGCTCGCGCTTCCCGGGCTCGCCGAGATGCCCGACGACGCCACCCCCGCGCGCTTCGCGCCGACCGCCTTCACGACCCGCGGCGGCGACCCCGAAGGGTTGATCCGCGAGAGCGACGGCCGGATCCGCGTGCAGGACGAAGGATCGCAGCTCGCCGCCTACGCCCTCAGCCGCGCCACACCCGTGGCGGAGGGGGAGCGTTGGCTCGACCTCTGCGCCGGTCCCGGCGGCAAGACCGCCCTGCTCGCGGCCGAGGCCCTTGCGCACGGTGCCCGTCTCGACGCCAACGAGATCGTCCCCGCGCGGGCGGGGCTCGTGCGCCAGGCCGTGGCATCCGTTCCCCTCGAGGTCGAGGTGAGCGAGGAGGACGGGCGCGAGCGCGCCGCCCGGATGCCGGGGGAGTACGACCGCATCCTGGTCGATGCGCCGTGCACGGGGATCGGCGCGTTGCGGCGTCGCCCGGAAGCCCGCTGGCGCAAGACCCCCGCCGACGTGCCCGACCTCACTGCTCTGCAGCAGGAGCTCGTGCTCGCCGCCTTCGAGGCGCTCAAGCCCGGCGGCATCGTGGCGTACGTCACCTGCTCCCCGCACCTGGCGGAGACCTCCGGCGTGCTCGCCGAGGTCAAGCGCGAGCTGGGCGACGCGGTCGAGGAGCTCGACGCGCGAGCCGTCGTGCGCGCGGTCGCGGTCGACGAGATCGACCTGCCCGACCAGGCCGACGGCTCGCTCCGCGCTCAGTTGTGGCCCCACCGTCACGGTACCGACGCGATGTCCATCGCCCTGCTGCGTAAGCGCTGATCCGCGTTCCTCCCGCATGAGTCGCCAAGATCTGTCGCTTCGGAGCGGCGCGAAGCGACAATTCCTGGCGTCTCACGCGCTCGATGACGGCGCCGATAATGGACGGGTGCCTACCGACGCCCCGCGTATCAACC
The DNA here is from genome assembly GCF_031844085.1 of Microbacterium sp. PRF11. NCBI lineage: Bacteria > Bacillati > Actinomycetota > Actinomycetes > Micrococcales > Microbacteriaceae > Microbacterium > Microbacterium sp. PRF11. The sequence continues at coordinate 73,228 of NZ_JAUZUP010000005.1, read as the reverse complement.
CGAGCATCCTCGCCGCCGACTTCGTCAACATGCAGGCCGAGCTGGCCCGCATCGCGGGAGCCGACTTCGTGCACGTCGATGTGATGGACAACCATTTCGTCCCGAACCTCACGTTCGGCCCGCAGATGGTGGGTCGCATCCAGCAGACGAGCCCGGTACCGCTCGACGTGCACCTGATGATCGACGACCCCGACCGCTGGGCTCCCGCGTACGCCGAGCTGGGCGCGGCATCCGTCACCTTCCACCTCGAAGCCGCCGCGTCGCCGGTGGCGCTGGCCCGCGAGCTGCGGTCGATCGGCGCGCGCGCGGGCGTCGCGGTCAAGCCCGGCACCCCCGTGGAGAACCTGTTCGACGTGCTGAACGAGTTCGACCAGATCCTCGTGATGACCGTGGAGCCGGGCTTCGGGGGCCAGTCGTTCATGCCCGAGACCATGCCCAAGCTGCGCGCCCTCGCCGACGAGGCGAAGCGCCGCGGCTCGAGCGTGTGGCTGCAGGTCGACGGCGGCATCGGCGAATCGACGATCGCCCAGGCCGCAGAGGCCGGGGCCGACACCTTCGTCGCCGGATCCGCGGTGTTCGGCGCCGACGACCCCGACCGCGCGATCCAGTCGCTGCGCGCCTCGGCGTCCCGCCACCGCCACTGACGCCGGGCCCGACGCGAGTCCGCGATAAACGCTCGCGCGAGTGAGACACGGCTTCTCCGGCCGTGTCCCACTCGGCGCGGCGTTTCTCGAGTGCCGCGCCGCGGTCCCTCCCCCCCCCCCCCCCGCCCGGCGACCCGCCCCGTCCCCGGCGCCCCGTCCCCGGCGGCCCGCCCCGCGCCCGGCGGACAGCCCCACCCCCGCCGACCCGATACCCTGGGAGGGTGAAGACCTTCGACGACCTGTTCGCGGAACTCAGCGCCAAGGCCGTCGAGCGACCCGAAGGGTCCGGCACCGTCGCGCAGCTCGACGCCGGCGTGCACGCGATCGGCAAGAAGATCGTCGAAGAGGCCGCCGAGGTGTGGATGGCCGCCGAGTACGAGTCCGACGCGGCCGCAGCCGAAGAGATCTCGCAGCTGCTGTACCACTTGCAGACGCTCATGCTCGCGAAGGGCCTGTCGCTCGAAGACGTCTACCGACATCTCTGAGCCCGCCCCCTCATCCAGAGCTCACTTCAACACGAAAGCCCCCGACATGCTGCGCATCGCCGTGCCGAACAAGGGGTCGCTCGCCGAGACCGCCGCCGAGATGCTCTCGGAGGCCGGGTACACCGGACGACGCGATTCCAAGGACCTGTACACCGTCGACCCCGTCAACGAGGTCGAGTTCTTCTACCTCCGCCCCCGTGACATCGCGACCTACGTCGGCTCGGGCGCGCTCGACGTCGGCATCACCGGCCGCGACCTCCTGCTCGATGCCCGCATGCCGGGCGCGCGCGAGGTCGAGTCGCTCGGGTTCGCCGGCTCGACCTTCCGCTTCGCCGGTCGCCCCGGCCGCTTCACCGACGTCGAAGACCTGCAGGGTCTGCGCGTCGCCACCGCCTACCCGGGCCTCGTCGACGCTTTCCTCGACGAGCGCGGCATCGCCGTCGATATCGTGCCGCTCGACGGCGCGGTCGAGTCCGCCGTGCAGCTCGGGGTCGCGGATGCCGTGGCCGACGTCGTCTCGACCGGCACGACGCTGCGCCAGGCCGGGCTCGAGATCTTCGGGCCGGTCCTCCTCGAAAGCGACGCCGTGCTGATCTCGGGTCCGACCGAGGTCGAGGGCACAGAGACGCTCCTGCGTCGTCTGCGCGGCGTGCTCGCCGCGCGCAAGTACGTCCTCGTCGACTACGACCTGCCCGCGAATCTGGTCGACCAGGCGATCGCCGTGGCGCCCGGCCTCGAGTCGCCGACGATCTCGCCGCTGCGCGACCCCGAGTGGGTGGCCGTGCGCGTGATGAGTCCGCGCCGCGACGTCAACCGCGTGATGGACGAGCTCTACGCCATCGGTGCTCGCGCGATCCTCGTCACCGAGATCCTCGCCGCGAGGCTCTGATGACCCTCGCGCGTCGCGTCATCCCGTGCCTCGACGTCGCCGCGGGGCGCGTCGTGAAGGGCGTGAACTTCCTCGACCTGCGCGACATGGGCGACCCGGTCGAGCTCGCGAAGCTGTACTTCGACCAGGGCGCCGACGAGGTCACCTTCCTCGACGTCACCGCCACGGTCGATGAGCGCTCCACGACGTACGACGTCGTGCGCCGCACGGCCGAGCAGGTCTTCATCCCGCTCACCGTCGGCGGGGGAGTGCGCTCCTCAGACGACGTCGCCCGACTTCTCGCCGTCGGTGCCGACAAGATCGGCGTCAACTCCGCGGCGATCGCCCGGCCCGCGCTGATCGGCGAGATCGCCGACCGCTTCGGCGCGCAGGTCATCGTGCTCTCGCTCGACGTGAAGCGCTCGGCATCCACGCCCTCGGGTTTCGTCGTGACCACGCACGGCGGCCGCACCGAGACCACGCTCGACGCCCTGGAGTGGGCGCGCGAGGCGGTCGAGCGCGGAGCGGGTGAACTGTTGGTCAACTCCATCGACGCCGACGGCACGAAGCAGGGCTTCGACCTCGAACTCGTCCGTCTCATGCGGCAGGTCGCCGCGGTGCCGGTCATCGCCTCGGGCGGCGCGGGGGAGCTCGAGCACTTCGCGCCCGCCATCCGGGCCGGCGCCGACGCCGTGCTCGCGGCATCCGTGTTCCACTCGGGTCAGCTGACCGTCGGACAGGTCAAGGACGCCATGGCGTCCGAGGGGATCGAGGTGCGCCGATGAGCGTCGACCGCGTGAAATACGACGCCGACGGTCTCGTCGCGGCGGTGATCCAGCAGTTCGACTCGCGCGAGGTGCTCATGGTCGGGTGGATGGATGCCGAGGCCCTCCGCCGCACGCTCACCACCGGCCGAGTGACGTTCTGGTCGCGCTCGCGTCAGGAGTACTGGCGCAAGGGCGACACCTCCGGTCACATCCAGCTCGTGAAGGGTGCGCGCCTCGACTGCGACGGCGACACGCTGCTCATCGAGGTCGATCAGGTCGGCGCCGCGTGCCACACCGGCGACCACACCTGCTTCGACGCCGACGACCTGCACCCGGTCGTGGGGGAGCGCTGATGCGGCGGGCCCGTTCGACGGCGGTGCTCGGCATGCTCCTGGCCGGGGCGATCGGCGTCATCTCGTCGACCCAGACGTGGATCGACGTCACCCTCGACGACGGCGCCCAACAGACGCTCGCCGTGCCGGGCGCCGAGGCGCTTCCGGTGCTCACCCCCCTGAGCCTGGCCGCCCTCGCCCTCGGCGCCGCCCTGTCGATCGTCGGACCGGTGCTCCGGTACGTCTTCGGGGCGCTCGGCGTGCTGATCGCGGTCTTCGTCGGCATCGGCACCGCCCAGATCCTTTTCGCGACCCCTGTCGCGGCCACCGCGGCAACCGTCACGGACGCGACGGGCATTTCCGGAACGGATGCCGTGGCCTCGCTCGTGTCGAACCTGTCGCTCACCCCGTGGCCGGCGGTCACACTGCTGGCCCAGGCGGTGCTCGCCGCCGCCGCGGTCTTCACCCTCGTCACCGGCCGTCGGTGGGCCTCGGGCGCGAGCCGCAAGTACCGCACGGGCGACGAGGCCGGCGCCGAGACCGGTCGCCCCCACGACGCGATCGACTCGTGGGACGACCTCTCCCGCGGCGACGACCCCACCGCCTGACGTAGCGGCCCACCCGGCCCCCGATCTCCGCGGCCCGACCCCGCCGCCGCCCGACCTCGCGGCGAACCCACCCTGCCCCGTCGCCGCCGCACCCGCAAGCACCCGGCGCCCACCCGCCCTGACAAACGCTCTCGCGAGGGGAAAACGCTCTCGCGCGCCGTTTCTCACTCGCGAACGCGTTTATCGGCGCAGAAGACCGTGACACCCCGACGTCGAGACGACGGCGCCGGGACGGTACCTCGGCTTCGATAGACTGGGCGAACGCTTTCCCCCGCGCTCGCGCGCGACTGTTAGGAGCCCCATGAGCAACCCCATCGGTGACCCCGGCCACGGACACTCGCCCGCCGCCTGGACGGCCGTGATCATCATGCTCGTCGCCTTCACGCTCGGCACGCTGTTCTTCTGGCTCGACATGCCGGTGCTCGTGTGGGCGTCGGTGGGTCTGCTCGTCGTCGGTGCGATCGTCGGCTGGGTCATGACCAAGGCCGGTTACGGCGCGAACGGCGCGAAGTCCAACCCGAAGGCCCACTGATGGCGCTGGCCGAGCTCACGGCCGGGGCGGTAGAAGACGCCGAGCAGCGGGCGCAGTCGCGTCCGCTCGCCGATGTCGAGCGCGACGCGCTCGCGCAGACGCCCGCTCGCGACGCGTTGGCGATGCTCGCCCCGGCGGACCGGGTCAAGATCATCGCCGAGGTCAAGCGCGCGAGCCCCTCGCGCGGCGACCTCGCGGCGATCCCCGATCCCGCTCGACAGGCCCGCCTGTACGAGGAGGGCGGGGCGTCCGCCATCTCGGTGCTGACCGAGGGTCGCAAGTTCAAGGGCAGCCTGGCCGATCTCGAGGCGGTGCGCTCGGCCGTGAGCGTGCCGGTGCTTCGCAAGGACTTCATCGCCACGCCGTACCAGGTGCTCGAGGCTCGCGCGTCCGGCGCCGACCTCGTGCTGCTGATCGTCGCCGCCCTCGACCAGAACACGCTCACCGAGCTGTACGGCCTCGTCACCGACCTGGGGATGACCGCCCTCGTCGAGACGCACTCGGCCGACGAGCTCGAGCGCGCCTCCGCTCTGGGCGCGAAGCTCATCGGCGTCAACGCGCGCAACCTCTCGACCTTCGAGCTCGACCGCGATCTTTTCGGCTCCCTCGCGGACCGCTTCCCGGCCGACGCGATCAAGATCGCCGAGTCCGCCATCCTCGCCCCCGCCGACGTCGCGCACTACCGTGCCGCGGGTGCCGACGTGGTGCTCGTCGGCGAGGCCCTCGTCACCGGCGACCCCGTCGCCACTCTCCGCGCGTTCCTCCAGGAGACGACATGACCACCGCTCCCTCCCACACGCTGCGCGACCAGAAGGGGCCGTTCTTCGGCGACTTCGGCGGTCGCTACATGCCGGAGTCGTTGATCGCGGCGATCGACGAGCTCACCGAGGTCTACGAGTCGGCGATGGCCGACCCCGAGTTCCAGGCCGAGCTGCGCGCGCTGCTGCACGATTACGCGGGTCGTCCCTCGGTGCTCACCGAGGTGCCGCGTTTCGCCGAGCACGCGGGCGGGGCACGGGTCTTCCTCAAGCGCGAAGACCTGAACCACACCGGCTCCCACAAGATCAACAACGTGCTTGGTCAGGCGCTGCTCACCAAGCGTCTGGGCAAGACCCGCGTAATCGCCGAGACCGGCGCGGGCCAGCACGGTGTCGCCACCGCGACCGCCGCGGCCCTGTTCGGTCTCGAGTGCGTCGTCTACATGGGCGAGGTCGACACCGAGCGCCAGGCGCTCAACGTGGCCCGCATGCGGCTGCTCGGTGCGGAGGTCATCCCGGTCACGACCGGTTCGCGCACCCTGAAGGACGCGATCAACGAGGCGTACCGCGACTGGGTCGCCTCGGTCGAGACCACCAACTACATCTTCGGCACGGCCGCCGGCCCCCACCCGTTCCCGGCGATGGTCCGCGACTTCCAGAAGATCATCGGCGAAGAGACGCGCGCCGAGTTCCTCGACCGCCTCGGCCGTCTCCCCGACGCCGTCTTCGCGTGCGTGGGCGGCGGCTCGAACGCGATCGGCATGTTCGACGCCTTCCTCGACGACGAGGGCGTCGCGCTCTACGGCGTCGAGGCGGCCGGCGACGGCGTCGACACCCCGAAGCACGCGGCATCCATCGGCCGCGGCCGCCCCGGCGTCCTCCACGGCGCGCGCACCTACGTGCTGCAGGACGAAGACGGGCAGACCACCGAGTCGCACTCGATCTCCGCCGGTCTCGACTACCCCGGCGTCGGACCCGAGCACGCCTGGCTCGCCGACATCGGTCGTGCGCAGTACATCCCCGCCACCGACGACGAGGCCATGCAAGCTCTCCGCCTGCTGTCGCGGACCGAGGGCATCATCCCGGCGATCGAGTCGGCGCACGCCCTCGCGGGCGCGCTACGCGTCGGCCGCGAGCTGGGTCCCGACGCCGTGATCGCGGTCAACCTCTCCGGCCGGGGCGACAAAGACATGGACACCGCCGCGCGGTACTTCGACCTGTACGACGCCGAGCACACGCCGGAGTCGCCCGAGGGCGCCCCGCAGACGCGCGCGGCCGAGACCGTGGCGTCCGCGCCGGGCTCTCCCGTCGACGTGACCGCTGCCCCCGACGCCGCCAGCGGGGCGGGGGTCGAGCTGTGACCTCGCGCGTCGCCGCGGCGATCGAGGCCGCGCACGCCGACGGTCGCGCCGCCTTCATCGGCTACCTGCCCGCCGGTTTCCCCGACGTCTCCACGAGCATCGAGGCGGCCGTCGCGCTGGCCGAGGCGGGCGCCGACGTCATCGAGCTCGGCCCCCCGTACAGCGATCCGGTGATGGACGGCCTCATCATCCAGGAGGCGACGCAGACGGCCCTCGCCAACGGGTTCCGCATGCGCGACCTGTTCACGATCATCCGCGAGGTGACCTCGCGCACCGACGTGCCGATCCTCGTCATGACGTATTGGAACCTCGTCGAGCAGTACGGCGTCGACCGCTACGCCGACGAGCTCGTCGCCGCCGGGGGAGCGGGGCTCATCACGCCCGACATCACCCCCGACGCCGGTGCCGCCTGGATCGCGGCGAGCGAGCGCACGGGCCTGGATCGCGTGTTCCTGGCCGCTCCCACCTCGTCCGACGAACGTCTCCGGATGATCGTGCAGGCCTCCACCGGCTTCGTCTACACGGTCTCCACCATGGGCATCACGGGTGAGCGCGCGCAGCTGGATGCCGCGGCTCGCGGTCTCGTGGGGCGGTTGCGGTCCTTCGGTGCGACGTACGCGTGCGTGGGCATCGGCATCTCCAACGCCGAGCAGGTCGCCGGGGTCGCAGCCTACGCGGACGGTGCGATCGTGGGTACGGCCCTCGTGAAGGCGCTTCGCGACGGCGGCGTCGGAGCTCTCTCCGACCTCGCCCGTGAGCTGTCCGCGGGCACCGCGCGGCGCGCCTAGACTCGACAGCATGACGTTCGCCCTCTCGAGCGCCGCCTCCGGCGTGCTCGCCAGCATCCCGAGCCCGACCATCTCGTACGTCGATCTCGGTCCGCTCCGCATCCACTTCTATGCCCTGTGCATCGTCGCGGGCATCATCGTGGCGATCTTCCTCACGAACGCGCGTCTGACGCGTCGGGGCGCCGAGAAGTGGGTCGTCATCGACATCTGCCTCCTGGCGGTGCCGCTCGCCATCGTCGTGGCCCGCATCTACCACGTCGTCACGCACCTCGGCTTCTACTTCGGACCGGGATCCAACCCCTGGGACATCACCCAGCCGGGCTCGGTGTGGGCGATCTGGGAGGGCGGCATCGCCATCTACGGCGCCCTGATCGGTGGCGCGATCGGCGCCATCCTCGGATGCCGCTGGACCGGCATCCGGTTCTGGACCTTCGCCGACGCGCTGGCGCCGGGCCTGATCATCGCGCAGGCGATGGGACGTTTCGGCAACTGGTTCAACCAGGAGCTGTTCGGTCAGCCCACCGACCTGCCCTGGGGTCTCGAGATCGCCGCGGGCAACCCGGCCATCCCCGTCGGGCTCCCCGCCGGCACGCTCTTCCACCCCACGTTCGCGTACGAGGTGATCTGGAACCTGCTCGGCGCAGCGGTCATCCTGTACGTCGGCAAGCGGTTCACGCTGCAGTGGGGCAAGCAGTTCGCCATCTACCTGGTCTGGTACTCCGCTGGCCGCATCGTCTGGGAGTCGATCCGCGTCGACCCGAGCGACATCATCCTGGGCCTGCGCACCAACGTCTGGGCTGCCATCTTCGGTGTCGTGCTCGGAATCGTCATCTTCGTCGTCCAGTCGCGTCGTCACCACGGCCTCGAGCCGTCGCCGTACGTGCCCGGGCGCGAGTCGAAGGCTCCGGGGGCTGTAGACTCAGGCGACCCCTCTGACTTCGTCGACGTGAGCGAGCCGCCCGCGACGAAAGACACCGTCGGCACCAGCGCCACAAGCAGCCCCGCCACGAACTAACACTCTGGGCCGACGTCGTCCCATTCGAAGCATCAACGTGAGGACGGTTGATATGGCTTCCAGCCTGCGCTCCGACACCGTCGGAGGCTCATTCCCGGCCCGACAGGGAATGTACGACCCGTCGTTCGAGAAAGACGCCTGTGGCCTCGCCATGGTCGCGACTCTCCGCGGCGAAGCCGGTCACGACATCATCGATCTCGCGCTGACGGCGCTGCGCAACCTCGAGCACCGCGGGGCCATCGGCTCCGACGCGGGCACCGGCGACGGTGCCGGCATCCTGACCCAGATGCCCGACGCGTTCCTGCGCGCCGTGGTCGACTTCGACCTGCCGCCGGTGGGGGAGTACGCCGCGGGAATGGTGTTCCTGCCCCTCGGGCACGACGAGCGCACCGTCATGAAGGCGGGGATCGAGGAGATCGCCCGTCACGAGAACCTCGAGGTGCTCGGCTGGCGCGAGGTCCCCGTCGAGCACGAGAACCTCGGCAAGCTCGCCTACGAGGCGCGTCCGGCCTTCGAGCAGCTTTTCGTCTCGCGACCGGCGACGGGCGACGAGCCCGCGCTGTCGGGCATCGCGCTGGACCGCCGCGTGTACCGCCTGCGCAAGCGCGCGCGGCACGAGCTCGAGGCCTACTTCGTGTCGCTGTCGAGCCGCACGCTCGGCTATAAGGGCATGGTCACGACCCTCCAGCTCGAGCCGTTCTACCCCGACCTGCAGGACGAGCGCTTCGCCTCGGAGCTCGCGGTCGTGCACTCGCGCTACTCGACCAACACGTTCCCGTCGTGGCCGCTCGCGCAGCCGCTGCGCATGCTCGCGCACAACGGCGAGATCAACACCGTCAAGGGCAACCGCAACTGGATGCGCGCGCGTCAGTCCCAGCTCGAGTCCGAGCTGATCGGCGACGTGCGCCCGCTGCTGCCGATCTGCACCGACGGCGCGAGCGACTCGGCATCCTTCGACGAGGTCCTCGAGCTGCTGACCCTCACCGGTCGCAGCCTGCCGCACGCGATCATGATGATGGTCCCCGAGGCCTACGAGAAGCAGGCCACGATCGACCCGGCCCTGCGCGCCTTCTACGACTACCACTCCATGCAGATGGAGCCCTGGGACGGCCCCGCAGCGCTCATCTTCACCGACGGCACGCTCGTCGGCGCCACGCTCGACCGCAACGGTCTGCGTCCGGGCCGGTGGACCGAGACGACCGACGGCCTCGTGGTCATCGGCTCCGAGACCGGTGTGCTCGACTTCGCCCCGGAGCGCATCAAGCGGCGCGGCCGGCTGCAGCCCGGTCGCATGTTCCTCGTCGACACGGCCCAGCGCCGCATCGTCGAGGACGAGGAGATCAAGGCCGACCTCGCCGCGCTGCAGCCCTGGGGCGAGTGGGTCGACAAGGGCCGCGTCAAGCTGAGCGAGCTTCCCGAGCGCGAGCACATCGTGCACCCGATCGCCTCGATCACCCGCCGCCAGCGCACCTTCGGCTACACCGAGGAAGAGGTGCGCATCCTGCTGACCCCGATGGGCCAGGGGGGTGCCGAACCGCTCGGCGCGATGGGCAGCGATGCTCCCGTCGCCGTGCTGAGCGACCGCCCGCGCCTGCTGTTCGACTACTTCTCTCAGCAGTTCGCGCAGGTCACCAACCCGCCGCTGGACTCGATCCGCGAAGAGGTCGTGACCTCCCTCTCGCTGGGTCTGGGGCCCGAGCGCAACCTGCTGGACTGGGGTCCCGACCACACCCGCACGGTCACGCTCGACTTCCCCGTGATCGACAACGACGAGCTGGCCAAGATCCAGCACATCGACACCGCTCTCCCGGGTCGGTCGTCCGTGACGATCCGGGGTCTCTACCGCGTCGAGGCCGGTCACAAGGGGCTGCAGAAGCGCCTCACGCAGATGTGCACCGAGGTCGACCAGGCCATCGAGGACGGCGCCGAGTTCATCGTGCTCAGCGACCGCGACTCCAACAAAGACCTCGCGCCGATCCCGTCGCTGCTCATGCTCGCGGCGGTGCACCACCACCTGATCCGCAAAGAGACCCGCATGAAGGTGGGCCTCGTGGTCGAGGCTGGCGACGTGCGTGAGGTGCACCACGTGGCGACCCTCATCGGCTACGGCGCCTCGGCGGTCAACCCGTACCTCGCGATGGAGACCGTCGAGTACCTCGTGCGCGCCGGCTTCATCACGAACGTCACGCCCGAGAAGGCCGTCAAGAACCTGATCTACGCGCTCGGCAAGGGCGTGCTGAAGATCATGTCGAAGATGGGCATCTCGACCGTGTCGTCGTACGCGGGCGCCCAGGTGTTCGAGGCCGTGGGCCTGTCGCGCGACTTCGTCGATGCGTACTTCACCGGCACCGAGACCAAGCTCGGCGGCGTCGGACTCGACGTGATCGCGGCCGAGAACGCCGCCCGTCACGAGTACGCCTACCCGCAGGATGCCGCGGCCCGCGCGCACGAGCGCCTCTGGACCGGTGGCGAGTACCAGTGGCGCCGCGACGGCGCCCCGCACCTGTTCAACCCCGACACGGTGTTCCGTCTGCAGCACGCGACGCGCGAGCGCCGGTACGACATCTTCCGCGAGTACACGCAGCTGATCGACGACCAGGCGCACGAGCTCAAGACCCTCCGCGGCCTCTTCGGCCTGCGCACCGGTCAGCGGCCCGCCGTGCCGATCGACGAGGTCGAGCCCGTCTCGGCGATCGTCAAGCGCTTCTCGACCGGTGCCATGAGCTACGGCTCGATCTCGAAAGAGGCGCACGAGGTGCTCGCCGTCGCGATGAACCGCATCGGCGGCAAGTCGAACACCGGTGAGGGCGGAGAAGACGTCGACCGTCTGCTCGACCCCGAGCGCCGCAGCGCCATCAAGCAGGTGGCATCCGGTCGCTTCGGTGTGACGAGCCTGTACCTGACCGAGGCCGACGACATTCAGATCAAGCTCGCGCAGGGCGCCAAGCCCGGCGAGGGCGGTCAGCTGCCGCCGACCAAGGTGTACCCGTGGGTGGCGCGCACGCGTCACGCGACCGCGGGCGTCGGGCTCATCTCGCCGCCGCCGCACCACGACATCTACTCGATCGAAGACCTCAAGCAGCTCATCTTCGACCTCAAGCGCGCCAACCCCAAGGCCCGCATCCACACCAAGCTGGTCAGCCAGTCGGGTATCGGTGCGGTCGCGGCGGGCGTCGCCAAGGCGCTCAGCGACGTCATCCTCGTCTCGGGCCAGGACGGCGGCACGGGCGCGAGCCCCATGAACTCGCTCAAGCACGCGGGCACCCCGTGGGAGCTGGGCCTGGCCGAGACGCAGCAGACGCTCATGCTGAACGGCATGCGCGACCGCGTGGTCGTGCAGGTCGACGGTCAGATGAAGACCGGCCGCGACGTCATCATCGGTGCGCTCCTGGGCGCCGAGGAGTTCGGTTTCGCTACGGCCCCGCTCGTGGTCTCGGGCTGCATCATGATGCGCGTGTGCCACCTCGACACCTGCCCCGTGGGCGTCGCGACGCAGAACCCCGTGCTGCGCGAGCGCTTCACGGGCAAGGCCGAGTACATCGTCAACTTCATGGAGTTCATCGCCCAGGAGGTGCGCGAGTACCTCGCCGCCCTCGGCTACCGCTCGATCGACGAGATCGTCGGACGATCGGAACTCCTGGATGCCAACGAGGCGATCCAGCACTGGAAGGCGCGGGGCCTCAACCTCGCGCCGATCCTCGAAGGACCCCGCTTCGCCGAGGACGAGCCGCGTCGCCACGCGCGCAACCAGGACCACGAGCTCGAGGACCACTTCGACGTGCAGCTCATCGAGCGCGCGCAGGACGTCATCGCGCGCGGCGGCCAACTGACGATCGACCTGCCGATCCGCAACACCGCCCGCGCGGTGGGGACCATGCTCGGCCACCACGTCACCAAGGCGCGGGGAGAGCACGGTCTGCCGGAGAACTCGATCGACGTGCGCCTGACGGGCTCCGCCGGACAGTCGTTCGGCGCGTTCATGCCCGCCGGCATCACGCTGCGCCTCGAGGGCGACTCGAACGACTACGTCGGCAAGGGCCTCTCGGGCGGAACGATCGTCGTACGCCCTCCGCGTGGCTCGACGTTCGCGGCCTCCGAGAACGTCATCGCCGGAAACGTCATCGGCTACGGCGCCACGCAGGGGCAGATGTTCCTCAACGGCGTCGTGGGCGAGCGCTTCCTCGTGCGCAACTCGGGCGCCACCGCGGTCGTCGAGGGTGTGGGCGACCACGCGCTCGAGTACATGACCGGCGGTCTCGCCGTCATCCTCGGCGCCACGGGCCGCAACCTCGGCGCCGGAATGTCGGGCGGGCAGGCCTACGTGTACAAGCTCGACCGCGATCTGGTGAACCGCGAGGCCATGGCATCCGGTGAGCTTGCGCTCGGCGCCCTCGGATCGGGGGATGCCGAGATCCTCCGCGACCTGCTCGAGAAGCACGTCGCGGAGACCGATTCCACGCTGGCCCGTCGTCTTCTCGAAGACTTCGAGACCGAGGTGGACAACTTCGTCCGGGTGCTGCCGCGCGACTACGCCGCCGTACTGCAGACCCGCCAGGAGGCGGTCACCGAGGGGCTCGACCCCGACGGCGACGTCGTCTGGAAGCGCATTCTGGAGGTGACGGGTGGCTGACCCGAAGGGCTTTCTCAAGACCACGGAGCGCGAGCTCCCGAAGCGTCGACCGGTGCCCGTGCGCATCATGGACTGGAAAGAGGTGTACGAGCCGGGTGACTCGGCCGTCATCAAGCGCCAAGCCGGCCGTTGCATGGACTGCGGCATCCCGTTCTGCCACAAGGGCTGCCCGCTCGGGAACCTGATCCCCGAGTGGAACGACCTGACGTGGCGCGGCGAGGGCCGCGCGGCGATCGAGCGCCTGCACGCGACGAACAACTTCCCGGAGTTCACCGGTCGCCTGTGCCCCGCGCCCTGCGAGAGCTCGTGCGTGCTCGGCATCAACCAGCCCGCCGTGACGATCAAGCAGGTCGAGGTCTCGATCATCGACGAGGCGTTCGGCAACGGCTGGGTCGAGCCCGAGCCGCCGGAGCGTCTCACGGGCAAGACGGTCGCGGTCGTGGGATCCGGTCCCGCGGGCCTTGCCGCGGCCCAGCAACTCACGCGCGCCGGTCACACGGTCGCCGTCTTCGAGCGCGACGACCGCATCGGCGGGCTGCTGCGCTACGGCATCCCGGACTTCAAGATGGAGAAGCGCCACCTCGAGCTGCGGTTGCGCCAGATGCAGGCCGAGGGCACGCGCTTCCGCGCCGGCGTCGAGATCGGCAAGGACGTGTCGTGGAGCGACCTGCGGGCCCGCTACGACGCGGTCGTGGTGGCCACCGGTTCCACGGTCCCGCGCGATCTCCCCATCCCGGGGCGCGACCTCGACGGCGTGCACTACGCCATGGAGTACCTCGTCGAGGGCAACAAGGCCGTCGCGGGCGACCAGATCCCGCACCAGATCACGGCCGAGGGCAAGCACGTCGTCGTGATCGGCGGTGGCGACACCGGCGCGGACTGCATCGGCACCGCGCACCGCCAGGGGGCGCTGAGCGTCACCAACCTCGCGATCGGCAAGCAGCCTCCCTCGGAGCGGCCGGCCGAGCAGCCCTGGCCGATGATGCCGAACCTGTTCGAAGTGGCCTCCGCTCACGAAGAGGGCGGGGAGCGCACGTTCCTCGCGTCGACCGTGGAGTTCCTCGGCAACGCCGCGGGCGAGGTGCGCGCGCTGCGCGTGGCCGAGACCGAGTACGTCGACGGTCGACGCGTCCCCAAGAGCGGGACCGAGCGCGAGATCCCCGCCGACCTCGTGCTCATCGCGATGGGCTTCACCGGTCCTGAGCGCGACCTGCTCGAGGACCAGCTCGGCACGCAGTTCACGAACCGCGGCAACGTGGAGCGCGACGCGACCTACGCCACAACCACCCCGGGGGTGTTCGTCGCCGGAGACGCCGGTCGCGGACAGTCCCTCATCGTGTGGGCCATCGCCGAAGGCCGCGCGGCCGCCGCCGAGGTCGACACCTTCCTCATGGGCGAGACGGTGCTTCCCGCGCCGGTGCGCCCGACCGATGTCGCCATCGGCCTCCTGCCCGCCTAAGCTGGCAAGGGCCGATCGGCCACTTCCCGAAATCCTCACGGAGCTTGAAAACGGATGAGACGCGCCAAGATCGTCGCAACACTCGGGCCCGCCACGTCGTCGTATGAGATGGTTCGCGCCATCATCGACGCCGGGGTGGACGTCGCCCGCCTCAACCTGAGCCACGGAGACTACTCCGTGCACGACGCCAACTTCGCCAACGTGCGCAAGGCCGCGGAGGACGCCGGTCGCCCGGTCGCCGCGCTCGTCGACCTGCAGGGCCCGAAGATCCGCCTCGGCAAGTTCGAGAACGGTCCCCACGACCTGCTGCCCGGCGACATCTTCAAGATCACCATCGAGGACATCCTCGGCACGAAAGAGATCGTCGGCACGACGTTCAAGGGCCTCCCGCAGGACGTGCGGCCCGGCGACTTCCTGCTGATCGACGACGGCAAGGTGCGCGTCGAGGTCGTCGAGACCGACGGCACCGTCGTCACCACCAAGGTCGTCGTCGGCGGCCCGGTGTCCAACAACAAGGGCATCAACCTCCCCGGCGTCGCCGTCAACGTCCCCGCTCTGAGCGAGAAGGACGAGGCCGACCTCCGCTGGGGTCTGAACGCCGGTGCCGACCTCATCGCGCTGTCTTTCGTGCGGGATGCCAAAGACATCGAGCGCGTGCACGAGATCATGGCCGAAGAGGGACGCTACATCCCCGTCATCGCCAAGATCGAGAAGCCGCAGGCGGTCGACAACCTCGAGGAGATCATCGACGCGTTCGACGGCATCATGGTCGCCCGCGGCGACCTGGGTGTCGAGCTCCCGCTCGAGGCCGTCCCGATCGTGCAGAAGCGCGCGGTCGAGCTCGCCCGCCGCATGGCGAAGCCGGTCATCGTCGCGACGCAGATGCTCGAGTCGATGATCAACAGCCCGGTGCCCACCCGCGCCGAGACCTCCGACGTCGCCAACGCCGTCCTCGACGGCGCGGACGCGGTCATGCTCTCGGGCGAGACCAGCGTCGGCGACTACCCGGTCGTGGTCGTCGAGACCATGGCGCGCATCGTCGCCTCGACCGAGGAGCACGGTCTCGAGCGCATCGCACCCCTGACCAACAAGCCGCGTACGCAGGGTGGCGCCATCACCCTCGCCGCCGTCGAGGTCGCCGACTTCGTCGAGGCGAAGTACCTCTGCGTCTTCACCGAGTCGGGCGACTCGGCTCGCCGCATGTCGCGTCTGCGCTCGACGATCCCCATGATCGCGTTCACGCCCGAGCCCGGCATCCGCCGCCGCCTCGCGCTGACGTGGGGCGTTCGCTCGACGCTCGTCGAGCACGTGCCGCACACCGACAAGATGTTCCTGCAGGTCGACGACTACCTGCTCGCCAACGACCTGGCCAAGGTCGGCGACAAGGTCGTCGTGATCTCCGGTTCCCCTCCCGGGATCGCCGGCTCCACGAACGACCTGCGCGTGCACCGCGTGGGCGATGCTGTGCACGGTGCGGCCCCGGGGTATCAGGAAGTCTGACCCTTCGCGACGCGCGCCGGTTCACACCGGCGCGCGTCGTGGCGTTCCCGCTCGATAGGGTGGGAGCGCAACACCTGCCGGTGTGGCGGAATGGCAGACGCGGGGCACTCAAAATGCTCTGTCGAAAGACGTGTGGGTTCGAGTCCCACCACCGGTACCCGTTACAGCACTCCAGCGATGGGGGCTGCGATCCGGGGCTTCGCGCCCCCGCAGACGTAGGATGGTCCCGTGACTGATCAAGAAGCCGTTCCGGCCAGCGCTCCGGCCGCCCCCCGACGCGTCGTCGTCGCGGAGGACGAATCGCTCATCCGCCTCGACATCGTCGAGATCCTCCGGGACAACGGTTTCGATGTCGTGGGCGAGGCCGGCGACGGCGAGACCGCGGTCCAGCTGGCCACGGAGCTGCGCCCCGACCTCGTCATCATGGACGTGAAGATGCCGCAGCTCGACGGCATCAGCGCCGCCGAGAAGCTCAGCAAGAACCACATCGCCCCGGTGGTGCTCCTCACCGCCTTCAGCCAGAAGGAGCTCGTCGAGCGCGCCAGCGAGGCCGGCGCTCTCGCGTACGTCGTGAAGCCCTTCACGCCGAACGACCTCCTGCCCGCGATCGAGATCGCCCTCGCCCGCTACGAGCAGATCATCACGCTCGAGGCCGAGGTCGCCGACATGGTCGAGCGCTTCGAGACCCGCAAGCTCGTCGACCGCGCCAAGGGATTGCTCAACGAGAAGATGGGGCTGAGCGAGCCCGAGGCCTTCCGCTGGATCCAGAAGGCGTCGATGGACCGCCGCCTCACCATGCAGGACGTCGCCAAGGCGATCATCGAGCAGTTGGCCCCCAAGAAGGCCTGATCTCTCCCTCTTCGTGAAATGGATGCCGCGTCGGTGGCATCCATTTCTCGTTTCCGCAGCGAAACCCGGCGCGCTCAGCCCGCGGGGGCGTCCTTGATCATGTTCGTGATGCGGATGGTCGAGCAGCGGCGGCCCTGCTCGTCGGACACCGCGATCTCGTGCACCGTCAGCGAACGGCCCAGGTGGATCGGGGTGCACACGCCCGTCACGATCCCCGACGTGGCCGAGCGCGTGTGCGTGGCGTTGATGTCGATGCCGACGGCGAGCTTGCCGGAGCCGGCGTAGAGGTTGGCCGCCATCGACCCGAGCGACTCGCCCAGGACGACGTACGCGCCCCCGTGCAGCAGTCCGACCGGCTGCGTATTCCCTTCGACGGGCATGGTGGCGACGCTGCGCTCGACCGAGAACTCGACCCACTCGATGCCCATCTTCTCGGCGAGGGCGCCCATCCCGCGCTCCTTCGCCCAGTCGAGTCCGGAGGTCGTGTCGGGGGTCGTGGAGGTCATCATCGCCTTCGATCGGGCCGGGGCCGGGGGAGTGTCCGTGGTTCTCGTTACGCTGGAGGGGTGACGGATGCCGAAAAGCCTACTCTCCTCGTCGTCGACGGCCATTCGCTGGCGTACCGGGCGTTCTACGCCCTGCCGGTCGACAACTTCTCGACGAAGGACGGGCAGCACACCAACGGCATCTACGGGTTCCTCTCGATGTTCGTGAACCTCGTCAAGGCCGAGAAGCCGACGCACCTCGCGGTCGCCTTCGACACCTCGCGCCAGTCGTTCCGCACCCGCGAGTATGCCGAGTACAAGGCCAACCGCAGCGAATCCCCGTCCGAGTTCAAGGGGCAGATCCCGCTTCTCCAGGACTGCCTGCGGGCCATGGGCGTGCCGGTCCTCTCGAAGGAGGACTTCGAGGCCGACGACATCCTCGCCACCCTCGCCACGCAGGGCGCGGAGCAGGGGTTCGACGTGCTGGTGTGCTCGGGCGACCGCGACACGATCCAGCTCGTCACCGACGACATCACCCTGCTGTATCCCAACGTGCAGGGGGTGTCGCAGCTCAAGCGCTACGACACCGCCGCCGTTATCGAGAAGTACGGTCTGCCGCCGGAGCAGTACCCCGACATCGCGGCCCTGGTCGGTGAGACCAGCGACAACCTGCCGGGCGTGCCCAAGGTGGGCGAGAAGACCGCGGTGAAGTGGCTCACGCAGTGGGGCTCGCTCGACGCCCTGCTCGAGAACGCCGACAAGATCACCGGCGTCGTCGGCGGCAACCTGCGAGAGCACCTCGACGGCGTGCGCCGCAACCGTTCGCTCAACCGTCTGCTCCGCGACGTCGAGCTCCCTGTGGGCCCCGGCGATCTCGAGATGCACCCGCTCGACGCGCAGGCCGTGCGCGACATCTTCGCGCGCCTCGAGTTCCGCACGCTCCTTCCGCGCGTCTTCGACGCCCTCGGCGGCGACGCGGGCGAGGTCGAGGAGCAGCGCCCCACGGCGACCGCCCCGACGCCGACCCGTCTCGATGCCGACGCTCTGGCATCCTGGGCCGCCGCGGCCGAGGGACCGGTCGGCGTCACCGTCTCGCTCGAGGGCGCTCAGCCCACGGCGATCGGCCTCGCCTCGGCCGACGCCGCGGTCGAGAGCGAGTGGACGGATGCCGTGGGCGAGGCGCTCGCGTCGTGGCTGGCCTCCGACGCCCCGAAGGTGTTCGCCGATGCCAAGCCGCAGATCAAGGCGCTCGCCCGCCGCGGTCTCGCCGTCGACGGCCTCGCCTTCGACGTGGTGCTCGCCGGGTGGCTGGTGCGCCCGAGCTTCCCCGACAAGACGCTCGGCGACCTGGTCGAGCGCGTTCTCGACGAGAAGCTGCCCGTGGCCGACCCGACCCAGCTCGTGCCGGAGACCGAGGGTGCGACCCCGGGGCAGCTGTCATGGTTCACTCGCCGGGTGGCCGAGGCGCAGCGCGCCGAACTCCCCGAGCGCGTGGCGAGCGTGCTCGACGACATCGAGCTGCCCACGCTCACCGCCCTCGCCGACATGGAGCTCGCGGGCGTCGCCGTCTCGCACGAGAAGCTCTCCGGCTTCTCGAACGAGCTCGCCGCCCGGGCCGACGCCCTGGCGCGCGACGCCTATGCCGCGATCGGACACGAGGTGAACCTCGGCTCGCCCAAGCAGCTGCAGGAGGTGCTTTTCGACGAGCTGCAGCTGCCGAAGACGCGCAAGACCAAGAGCGGGTACACGACGGATGCCGCCGCCCTCGCCGATCTGCAGGAGAGCGCCGATCACCCGTTCCTCGACCTCCTGCTGCGCCACCGCGAGGCCACGAAGCTCAAGCAGATCATCGACGCCCTGGACACCGCGACCGGCGCCGACGGCCGCATCCACACCACCTACGTGCAGACCGGCAGCCAGACGGGGCGCCTGTCGAGCACCGACCCGAACCTGCAGAACATCCCGATCCGCACCGAGGAGAGCCGTCGCATCCGCGCCGCGTTCGAGGTCGGCGAGGGCTACGAGACGCTGCTGACGGCCGACTACTCGCAGATCGAGATGCGCATCATGGCGCACCTGTCCGGCGACCCCGGGCTCATCGAGGCGTTCAACTCCGGCGAAGACCTGCACCGCTTCGTCGGCGCGCGCGTCTTCGGCGTCGAGCCCGAAGACGTCACCCCGGCCATGCGCACCAAGGTCAAGGCGATGTCTTACGGCCTCGTCTACGGCCTCTCGGCGTTCGGCCTGTCGAAACAGTTGCGCATCGAGCAGTCCGAAGCCAAGAAGCTCATGCTCGAGTACTTCGCGCGTTTCGGCGCCGTGCGCGACTACCTGCGCGGCTCGGTCGAGCAGGCGCGTCAAGACGGCTACACCGAGACGATCTTCGGTCGCCGGCGCCCGTTCCCCGACCTCACGAGCATGAACCGCGTCCTGCGCGAGAACGCCGAGCGAGCGGCTCTCAACGCCCCCATCCAGGGCAGCGCCGCCGACATCATGAAGGTCGCTCTGTTCCGCATCCGCGACGAGCTGGCGTCGGCGGGGCTGCGTTCGCGCGTGCTGCTGCAGATCCACGACGAACTCGTCGTCGAGGTCGCGGCGGGGGAGTGGGATGCCGTGGAGCAGATCGTCCGCTCGCGCATGGCCGACGCCGCCGACCTCTCGGTGCCGCTCGACGTACAGATCGGACGCGGCGGCGACTGGGACGAGGCGGGGCACTAGCGCCAGGGGGCGTGCGCGCCGGCTGCGGCTTCCCTAGGCTCGGAGGATGACTGACGCACAACGCACCCCCACGCCGGTCGACACGATCGCCGACGCGTGGGTCGACACCCTGGCCGAGCGGGAGCCGACCCTCGCGACCTACATCGGGCGTTTCGAGCACAACGGGCGGTTCGGCGACTACAGCCCCGAGGGCGCCGATGCCCTCATCGCCGAGGCGCGCGCGACCCGGGCCGCCCTCGACGCCGCCGACGCCGTCGACGCGATCGACACCGTGACCAAAATGGACCTGGGCCGCGAGCTCGACCTGATGATCGAGAAGCACGAGGCGAAGACGCACCTGCGCGACCTGAACGTCATCGCGTCTCCCGCGCAGGACATCCGCTCGACCTTCGACCTGATGCCCACCGCGACCGCCGACGACTGGTCCACGATCTCGCAGCGGCTCAAGGCCCTGCCCGGCGCGATCGACGGGTACATCTCGACCCTCCGCCGCGGGATCAGCGAGGGCGTCGTCCCGGCCCGCCGCCAGGTCACCGAGGTCGTGACCCAGATCGCGCGGTACACCTCCGACACGGGGTTCTTCGCCGAGTTCGTGGGCGAGGCCGCCCCCGAGGAGGGGCAGCTGCCGGCATCCCTCGCTCGCGACCTCTCCACGAACGCCAACGCGGCGCGCGTCGCGTACGACGCGCTCGCGTCGTTCCTGTCTTCCGAGCTCGCCCCCGCGGCGGGCGAGACCGACGCCGTCGGGCGCGAGCTGTACGCCCTCCATTCCCGGCACTTCCTCGGCGCCGAGATCGACCTCGACGAGACCTACGAGTGGGGCGTCGAGGAGCTCGCGCGCATGGTCGCCGAGCAGGAGGCCATCGCGAACGAGATCTTGCCGGGTGCGAGCGTCGAGGAGGCGGTGGCGTTCCTCGAGAAGGACGAGTCCCGCAAGCTCCGCGGCACAAAAGCCCTTCAGGAGTGGATGCAGCGCACGAGCGACAAGGCCGTCGAGGAGCTCGGTCGCACGCACTTCGACATCGCCGAGCCCATCCGCCACCTCGAGTGCATGATCGCCCCGACGAACGAGGGCGGGATCTACTACACCGGTCCGACCGACGACTTCTCGCGGCCGGGGCGCATGTGGTGGTCGGTGCCCGAGGGCGTCGACACCTTCGACACGTGGCGTGAGCTGACGACCGTGTATCACGAGGGCGTTCCGGGCCATCACCTGCAGATCGCGCAGGCCGTGTACAACCGCGCCGAGCTCAACTCGTGGCGGCGCCTGCTCGCGGGCACGAGCGGTCACGCCGAGGGCTGGGCGCTGTACGCGGAGCGCCTCATGGAGCAGCTCGGCTACCTCGACGACCCCGCCGACCGCCTCGGAATGCTCGACGGTCAGCGCATGCGCGCCGCTCGCGTCGTGCTCGACATCGGCGTGCACCTGCAGAAGCCGCGTCTCGACGGCACCGGGACGTGGGATCACGACTACGCCCTGGCGTTCATGCTGAAGAACGTCAACATGAGCGAGGAGTTCGTGCGCTTCGAGGTCAACCGCTACCTCGGCTGGCCCGGCCAGGCTCCGTCCTACAAGGTGGGGCAGCGCATCTGGGAGCAGGTGCGCGACGAGGAGCAGGAGCGCCGCGGCACCGACTTCTCGATGAAGCAGTTCCACACGCGCGCGCTCGACATCGGCGGCGTCGGTCTCGACACGCTGCGCGCGGCTCTGGCATCCGCATGATCTCCCCGAGGGGCGTCGCCTCGGCGGCGCCCTTCGGCGATGCGGGGGAATACCCCGCGGTCGCGTAAAGTTCATTCATCCGAATGCAAGGAGACCCCATGGACGTTCGTTCCCTCGAGCTCGGCCTCGACACCTTCGGAGACATCTCCCGCGCGCCCGACGGGTCGCTGCTGTCGGACGCGCAGACCATCCGCAACGTCGTCGACCAGGCGGTCCTGGCCGACGAGGTCGGTCTGTCGTTCTTCGGGGTGGGGGAGCACCACCGCAAGGACTTCGCGGTCACCAGCCCCGAGATCGTCCTGGCCGCGGCCGCCGCGCGCACGACGAACATCCACCTCGGCACCGCGGTGACCGTGCTCTCGAGCGACGACCCGGTTCGCGTGTATGAGCGCTTCGCCACCCTGGATGCCATCTCGAACGGGCGCGCCGAGGTCATCCTGGGGCGCGGCTCGTTCATCGAGTCGTTCCCCCTCTTCGGCTACGACCTCGCCGACTACGAGCAGTTGTTCGAGGAGAAGCTCGAGCTGTTCTCGCACCTGCTGACCGAGAAGCCCGTGACCTGGTCGGGCCGTACGCGCGCCGCCCTCCAGGACGCCGACGTGTACCCCAAGACCGAGACCGGGCTGACCGCGTGGGTCGGGGTCGGCGGCTCTCCGGAGTCGGTGGTGCGCACGGCGCGCTACGGCTACGGTCTCGTGCTCGCGATCATCGGCGGCTCGGCGGCCCGCTTCCGCCCCTACGCCGATCTCTACCGCCGCTCGCTCGCGGAGCTCGGCAAGCCGCAGATGCCCATCTCGGTGCACTCGCCCGGCCACGTCGCCGCGACCGACGAGCAGGCGTGGGACGAAGCCTTCGAGGGCGTCGCCGAGCTCAACAACACGATCGGCCGCGAGCGCGGCTGGCCCGAGTACAACCGCATGCGTTTCCAGCACGACGTCGGTCCCGAGGGGTCGATGTACGTCGGCTCGCCCGAGACCGTCGCGCGCAAGATCGCGGCGACCGTGCGGGCGCTGGGCAACTCGCGCTTCCAGATGAAGATCGCGAGCGGGTCGATCTCGCACGAACGGCTCCTGTCGAGCATCGAGCTGTACGGCACGAAGGTGCGTCCCCTCGTCGAGGAGATGCTCGCCGACAGCTCCGCGCCGGCCGACGCTCCCGGCATCCGGTGACCACGACCACCGACACCATCCGGGTGTCCGAACGCCTCGACGCCCTGCCGTTCACCCGTCGGCACGGACGGATCCTCGGCGGCTCCGGTCTGGGCTGGGCCCTGGATGCCATGGACGTCGGCCTCGTCTCGTTCGTCATCGCGGCTCTCAGCGTGCAGTGGCAGCTCGCGCCGACGCAGGCGTCGTGGATCGCGTCGGTCGGCTTCGCCGGCATGGCGATCGGGGCGAGCGTGGGTGGGCTCCTGGCCGACCGGTTCGGGCGTCGGCACGTCTTCGCGCTGACCCTGCTCGTCTACGGTCTCGCGACGGGGGCGAGCGCCCTCGTGGGCGGTCTCGCCGTGCTGCTCGTGCTGCGCTTCGTCGTGGGCCTCGGGCTCGGTGCCGAACTGCCGGTCGCCTCGACCTACGTGAGCGAGTTCGCTCCCGCGCGGATGCGAGGGCGGCTCATCGTCTTCCTCGAGGCGTTCTGGGCTGTCGGGTGGACCGCCGCCGCGCTGATCGGCTACCTCGTCGTGCCGTCCTCGGCCGACGGCTGGCGCTGGGCCTTCGCCCTCGGTGCGATCCCCGCGGTGTACGCGCTGATCGTCCGGTGGGGTCTGCCCGAGTCGCCGCGGTGGTTGGCCTCGCGGGGTCGAAACGCCGAGGCGATCGTGATCGTGCGCGATCTGGAGGCCGCGGCCGGTCGCATCGCGCTCGAGGCCTCGACGGAGGGGGTCTCGGCATCCGTTCCCGCCCCGCGACCCCGCGTGAGCGCACTGTGGGCGCCGGCGCTGCGGGCCCGCACGGCGGCGCTGTGGGTGCTGTGGTTCTGCGTGAACTTCTCGTACTACGGCGCGTTCATCTGGATCCCGACGATCCTCGTCGCCCAGGGGTACGACCTCGTGCGCTCGTTCGGCTTCACGCTCATCATCACCCTCGCGCAGCTGCCCGGATACGCCGTCGCGGCCTGGCTGATCGAGGCCTGGGGTCGGCGCGCGACGCTCGCGACGTTCCTGGCCGGTTCGGCGGTGTCCGCGGTGCTCTTCGGCACGGCGACCGGCGAGATCGCGGTGATCGCCGCGGGGATGGCGCTGTCGTTCTTCAACCTCGGGGCGTGGGGCGCGCTCTATGCGGCGACGCCCGAGACGTACCCCACGGCGCTCCGGGCCACCGGTGCGGGGTGGGCGGCGGGTGTCGGGCGCATCGCGTCGATCCTCGCTCCCCTCGCGGTGCCGCCGCTGCTCGGCATCGGGGGAGCGCCGCTGCTGTTCGTGGTGTTCGCGGCGTTCTTCGCCGTGGCGGTGGTCGCCGCGCTCTTCCTGCGCGAGCAGCGCGGGCGGGCGTTGGCGTAGCCTCTCCCGGATTCCGCTCTTCGGGGCCGGTCATTTCCGCCCCAGGCTGCAGGATTCGCCCCGAATCGGAGGGTGTGCCGGGGGACGGCCTGCACCGCCCGCGCGCGTAGGCTCGGGTCATGGCATCCGTCCGCTACGTCGCGATCGGCGACTCGTTCACCGAAGGCGTCGGCGACGAACTGCCCGACGGCACCGTCCGAGGGTGGGCCGACCTGGCCGCTCAGGGCTGGGCGGATGCCGCCGGCGAACCGATTCAGTACGCCAACCTCGCGATCCGCGGCAAGCTCATCGAGCCGATCGTCGCGCAGCAGCTCGAGCCCGCGCTGGCGCTGAAGCCGACCCACCTGTCCTTCAACGGCGGGGGCAACGACATGCTGCGTCCCCGCACCGGGATCGACCGCATCGTCGACCTGTTCGACCACGTCGTCCGCCGCTGCGACGAGGAGGGCGTGCAGCTCATCGTGCTCTCGGGGGCGAACCCCTCGGCGGGACTCCCGCTCGGCAAGATCATCGAGGCCCGCGGCGACCGCCTGTCGCACGCGGTCGAGAAGCGCCTGGAGGCGCGACCCGACGTGCTCACCGCCTACAACTGGTTCGATCGCGAGCTCGCGGGAGGGGAGTTCTGGTCGGTCGACCGACTGCACATGAACGCGCGCGGTCATCACCGCGTCGCGGCGCGCGTGATCGAGTCCGTCGGCCACACCCCGCCGGGGGAGTGGTGGCACCTGCGCGAGATCCCCGAAACCGAGCGGCTGACGGGCACGGCGTACTATCGCGAGCACGTCGCCCCGTGGGTGCGGCGCCGCCTCACGGGCACGTCGTCGGGCGACAACCGTCAGGCGAAGTTCGGCGGCGGGTGGGTGGAGCTCTCGCCGCGCGGGTGAGCAGAGGCCGGGGGCGACGGCATTCATTCGCTCCCGTGACGACCCTGGCAGCGCCACCTGCGCGACCCCCGCACACCGCGCCCATGGGTTCGAAGAGCAGACTGGGCACATGACTCTCGCACTCGTCACCGGAACCTCCAGCGGCATCGGCCTGCACACCGCCATCGGGCTCGCGGCCCGCGGCATCCGGGTGATCGCCACGGTCCGCGACAACGGACGCGCCGATGCGCTGCGCTCAGCGGCATCCGAGGCGGGTGTCGAGCTCGACATCCGGGCATTGGATGTGACGGATGCCGAAGCCGCGCGCGCCCTGGTCGAGGCGGTGGGTCCGATCGACATCCTCGTGAACAACGCCGGACGCGGTGCCGTGGGCACGCTCGAGCAGATGAGCGATGCCGATCTGCAGGAGCAGCTCGAGACGAACTACCTCTCGGTCGCGCGGCTCACCCGTCTCGTGCTCCCCGGGATGAGGGAGCGGGGGAGCGGCCGCATCGTGACCGTGACGAGCGTCGGGGGAGCGGTGGGACAGCCCTTCTCGGACGCCTACTGCGCGGCCAAGTTCGCCGTCGAGGGTCTCATGCAGTCGCTCGCCCCGGTCGTCGCCCCCTTCGGAATCGACGTGTCGATCGTCGAGCCGGCCGCCGTCGCCTCGTCGTTCGTCGAGTCGGTGCACCGCGCTGCGCCCGGCCCCTACGCGGCGTTGCAGCAGGCGTACCTCGATCGCGCGGCCGCGTCGTTCGCCAGTGCGCAGGCGGCCGACGACGCCGCCGACACCGTCGTCGAGGCGGCGACCACTGACGACCCGCGGTTCCGGTGGCAGACCTCGGAGGCCGCCGTGCGCTTCGCGAGCCTGTCCCTCGGCGACCTGACCGGGTCGCGCGTGCTGGGCGTGACGTCGGGATGGCTGCGTCGCGACTGAGGAGTCTCGCCGTTAGCGTGGACGGCATGACGCGCGTGTGGCTGGATGCGATGGACTGGGCGTGCTGCGGCGACCCGTTCGCCGTCGGCGACGAGGTGGACTTCGTGATCGAGGGGCGGATGCCCTCCGACCGTTTCGTCCGATACCTCGGCGCGGAGCTGGCCGCGACGGTCGACGCCTTCGAGGCGCGGCATCCGGAACACCCGACGGACGACCGCGTGCGCGGACGGGTCACGGGCGTGCAGATCGTCGTCCACGAGAGCGTCGACCGGTTCGTTCTTCGTCGTCCCGGATACGGTGCGCCTCCGGATGCCGAGATGCCCGCGGAGGGGGAGTTCTGGCCCTTCTCGGGGCGGGACCTCGGCAACGGATTCCTCATCGGCACGCGCCCGACGAGGTGGATGCAGGTATCCGAGCGCGTGCCCGGGGCGGTCGCGCTGGTGCCCGGAGACAGGGTGCCGGGGGAGCGGCCGGGGTCGGAGGATCAGGGCCCGGAGATCGACCTCGACGGGCCCGAGCCAGCCGAACGGCGGGTACGGGTGCGCACGGGGTGGCTCGTGGACGTCGAGGAGACGGATCTCTAGGACGGTGCCGCGGCAGGCTTCCACGAGCACACGGCATCCACCAGTTCCCTCACCGTCGACCGACTGTCGAGGCGCAGGACGGGCTTGCCTGTCGTAGCCAACCACCTGTCGTGCTCGACGCGATTGCGACCGTCGAAAGCGGGATCGTCGTAGCCCTCGGCCCACGTCCTGAACGCGCGCCAGGCGTCGTCATCGGGGACCGGCCCGCCGCGTCGAACGACCTCGCGGGCGTCGAGCCGCCGGAGCCTCTCGGAGGGATCCAGCGCGAGGAAGACAATCGCATCGCACTCGGCGACGACCGACTCTCCCCACCCCAGCATCGACCCCGAGAGCACCCACGCGGGCGCGCGGCGAAGATCTCGCGCATGAGGGCCACCCTCCGCCTCTCGTCGCGCTTTCGAATGAACGGGGGAGTGGTCGGCATCCAGAAATAGTCGTCGGCGTCGGCGTGCGGAACCGCCCAGCGCGCGGCCAACGCGTGACCCGGGGTGGTCGTCCCGCTGCCGCTCGCGCCGAGGATGTGCACGCGGGAGGGGCTCATCTCGCGGCCCTTCGTCACGGCAGGATGCTGTCGACGTACCCGCCGTCGACGCGGAGCGCACCGCCGGTGGTCGCCGAGGCCAGGGGAGAGGCGAGGTAGACGACCATGTTCGCGATCTCCTCCGGCTCGATGAGTCGCTGGACGAGCGACTGCGGCCGCGCGGTCCGCATGAACTCGCGCTGCGCGTCATCCCACGGGAGGTCGTTGTCGACCATCTCGTAGACGAAGTCCTCGACACCCTCGGTGTGGGTGGGGCCGGCGATGACGGAATTGACGGTCACGCCGGTTCCGGCCGCTGCCTTCGCGAAGCCGCGTGACACCGCGAGCAGGGCGCTCTTCGAGGCGCCGTAGTGGATCATCTCCTCGGGGATGACGACGGCGGAGTCGCTGGCGATGTTCAGCACGCGGCCCCAGCCGCGCTGCGTCATCCCCGGAAGCAGCAGGCGGATGAGCCGCGCCGCCGAGACGACGTTGGTGTCGAGGAAGCGCTGCCATTGCTCGTCGTCGATCTCGAGGGCCGGCGTCGAGCCGAAGATCCCGAGGTTGTTCACGAGAACGTCGACCGGCCCCACGGTGTCGACGAGCTGCGCCGCGCCCTCCGCCGTCGTCACGTCGGCGGCGACGCCGCGTGCCCGATCGCCGAGACCGGCGACGGTCCGGTCGACGCGCTCAACGGAGCGACCGTTGACGACGACCTCGGCTCCCGCGTCGTGGAGGCGGCGCGCGATGGCCAGCCCGATGCCTTGCGTCGAACCGGTGACGACCGCGGTCTTCCCGGACAGGTCGATGGAGATGCTGCTGCTCATTGTCTGCGCGTCCTTCCGTCGTGGTTCGACGCTACGACGATGAGGCGCCTCGTCGCGCCTCCTCGCCGACGCGGTCTCGCCGGTGTAGGCGTCGTCCCTCACACGGGCGGGGAGGGCTGCTCCTCCTGCTAACTGACATAATGTGCATTATCGGCGCACTTGGATTCCGCTTCGTGCCTCCACGGTGGGGACGGATGAGTACTTCTCGACATACGCAGGGACGCTGAGCGTCGTCCGCCGCTTGATCGCGAACGCCTCGCCACCCCACGAGCCGATGGCGCGCTGCATCGCGAACTCGGGGCCTGCCAGGATCTCGCTTTCGTCCGCGGCCAACCCGGTCTCCGCAATGTCCTCGAGCGACCGCCCGGAATGCTCGACGTCCCTCACGAGCACAATTCGCTCGCGAAGCGCACCTCGAGTGCGGACAACCGCTCGCGCCGCCCGAAAGACAGGATCCGGGGCGTCAGATTTGATTCCTCGCTGCTTCTGGCGCTCGGCCACCTGCGCCTCAGATCGCGCTCCGATCTCCGACGCCCGGGGCTGGAAGGCGGTGTGGATATCAGCGCTCATCCCCGTCCTCCGCTCGTAGGCGTGACTCGCGAGCGTCAGTACGTGCGCCGAGTTGTCGGTGCACCAGGATGAGTCGAATGCATCGGCGTTGCTCAGCACCTCGTCGAAAGCGCGTTGCCCTTTCCCGACAACGGCACCGATAGCGTGAATTTCGTCGAACGCTCCTATTCCGCCCGCCTCGAGGACGTCAGCCAGAGCCAGCGCCTTGACTGCGGCTGTTTGCGCCCATCGCAGGATGAACTCTTCGGGCGCCTGCGCCAGGAGCCCCGCGGCGACCGAGAGGCTCCTGTCCCACAGCCGCCCCTGAAGCGCGTCGATGACCGGCCAGAACTCCTCGTCGGACAATGCCCGGAGAAGAGAAACGGCTTTATGAATCGGCGGGGGCGGGTCCCGCAATTCATTCCCCGCGAACCACGTGATGGGATCCGCGTGCCCAGCCGAGGGGACGTCGGCATCCCACACGATGAACGCTTCGTCCGATGGGGCGGAGAACAACTGCTCGCTCAGGACTCTGCCGGGCACGTCGGCTCTCGAGGCGGCGTTTCCCCGTCTCTGTTCTGCTGCCCAGATCACGGAGAACCACTCGGTTCGGGTGCGAGCAGTCGTCTCGATGGACCGCACCGTCCGGCCGCCTATGAGCAATCGCCTCATCTCCACGAGTAGACCCTAGGGATTCCCGACACAATCATGGAATGCCCACCGCTCCGAGAAGAATGACGTGGCCGAGAAACGACCTGACCGTGCATGCCGCCATCGTGCCTGAACGCAACGGAAGGGATCGGAGTCGCTCCGAAGACATCGAGCGCAGACACGCCCCGGTGCGAGTAGCGCATTGACGGGCGGCAGCCGCCCCGCTCCCCCGCTACGCTCGAATCGATGACTTTCCTGTGCGCCTCCCTGACCGACCGGTTGAGCGCGTGAGCGGCATCCTGACCGGCTTCGCCGTCGTCGGCCTCGCCGTGGTGGTGGGGTACATCATCGCCCGCATCGATCTGCTGGGACCGCACGCACGTCCGGTGCTGAGCCGGCTCACCTTCTTCGTGCTCTCGCCCTTCCTGTTGTTCACGGTGCTCGCGGAGGCCGATGTCGCGACGCTGTTCTCGGCGCTGCTCCCGGTGTCGATGATCACGGCCGCGGTCATCATCGCGGTGTCGGCGCTCGTGTCGTTGCTCATCCTTCGTCGACCCGTGGGCGAGTCGGTGATCGCCGCACTGTCGGCCGGTCAGGTCAACAGCAACAACATCGGCATCCCGATCTCGCTCTACATGCTCGGCAACGCGGCGTTCTCGGCTCCCGTCATCCTCTTCCAACTGCTCGTGCTCATGCCGATCGCGCTGGCGATCCTGGATGCCGTGACCTCCGGCTCACGCTCGTTCCGGCGGATCCTCGCGCAGACGGCCAAGAACCCGATGCTCATCGGGTCCGCGCTCGGCGTTCTGGTCGCCCTGCTGGACATCGACCTGCCGCCGGTCGTCTTCGACCCGCTGCACCTCATCGCCGGCGCGTGCGTACCGGTGCTGCTGATGTCGTACGGCATGTCGTTGTACGGGCAGCGCGTGCTCACCGAACCGGGGCGCCGTCTCGACGTCGTCATCGCATCGGTGCTCAAGCTGCTGGCGATGCCGGCTCTCGCGTGGCTCGTGGCGACGCTGTTCGGCCTCCCCGCCGAGCAGGTGTTCATCGTCGTCGTCCTGGCGGCGCTGCCGACGGCGCAGAACGTGTTCAACTTCGCCCAGAGATACGGCGTCGGTGAGATCCTCTCGCGCGACGTCGTCTTCATCTCGACCGTCGGCTGCCTGCCGGTGCTCTTCGGGGTCGCGCTGCTCCTGGGCTGACCGCGCGGTCAGGCGAACGCGCCGAGGCGCAGCAGAGGGACGGTGCGTTCCTCGTCCGTGAGCGAGCCGTGCTGCCCGACCATGCGCTGCGGGCGCTTATCGGACTCGCGATCGTCGTAGAACGCGAACCGCCCGCGCGCAGCGACCAACACGTCACCGATCCGCGGCCGCACGTCGTCGTCGACCCGCGACCCGAACAGCCCCGCGGCGATCGCCTCGTCGCGCGTCATGACCCAGGCGCGCGCGTCTTCGCTCTCGCGCCAGGTGCGGGTCACGGCATCCCCTCGTCCCTCGGTCGTGTAGAGGTGGAGCATGCGAGGCTCTCCCCCGATGAGCGCGACATCGTCGAGCAGGGCGTCGCCGTCGCGCAGCAGCACGTGCTTGTGCGCGGGGACGTCGACCATGCCGTGGTCGGCGGTCAGCAGCACACCCGTGCGCGGGTCGATGGTGTTCGACAGGCGACGAGCGGCGTCGTCGAGCTGCTCGAGGGCGTCGGTCCACCGGTCGGACTCCCACCCGTCGCGGTGCCCGGCCGTGTCGAGTTCCGGGGCATACAGGTAGGTGATGGATCCCGGATGCCGTGCGGCTAGATCGGCCGCGATGCGCACCCGTTCGTCGAGGTCGTCGGAGGGGAAGAACTCCGCGCCGCGCAGCGTCGCCTCGGTGAACCCCGTACCGGTGTAGCTCGGTCGCGAGACGACGAACGCCCGCCCGCCGGAAGCCGCGTGCGTCTCGAGCAACGGCGCGCGACGCTGCCACACGTGCGGGTCGAGTCCGTCGGTCTCCCAGCCGTGCAACTGGTTGGGCGCCACATCGGTGCCGGGGATGCGCGCGCGGTAGCCGACGATGCCGTGCGCACCGGGCTCGGTGCCGGTGAGCAGGCTCGTCAACGCGGCCGCGGTCGTGGAGGGGAAGACGGTGCGCGCGACGTCGCGTCGCCCGCCGGTCGATCCGAGGAAACGGGCGTGCCCGCGCCGCGCGGCGAGGTTGTGCGAACCGAGACCGTCGACGAGGAAGACGATGACGCTGCGCGCGGGTGCGAACCAGTCGGACTCCCCCGTCAGCGCGCGCAGGGACTGCTCCACCACACCGGTGAGGCTGCGGGAACGCGGCGGGTCCGCCGGTAGGCTGAGGGACATCGGAGCAAGTCTTCCACACGGCTCCCGATCCTCGTCCGCCCTGGACGCCCGCCCGACCCGAGGTCGCCGCCATGCCCGATTCCCGTTCCTCCTCCCCTGTGTCCGAGCGCATCGAAGACGTCGATGTCTCGACCGAGATGCAGGGGTCGTTCCTCGAGTACGCCTACTCCGTCATCTACTCGCGCGCCCTGCCCGACGCGCGCGACGGGCTCAAGCCGGTGCAGCGGCGCATCCTGTACCAGATGGCCGAGATGGGTCTGCGTCCCGACCGCGGTCACGTCAAGAGCGCGCGCGTCGTCGGCGAGGTCATGGGAAAGCTGCACCCGCACGGCGACGCGCCCATCTACGACGCCCTCGTGCGTCTCGCGCAGTGGTTCTCGCTGCGGGTCCCGCTGGTCGACGGGCACGGCAACTTCGGCTCCCTCGACGACGGGCCCGCCGCTCCGCGCTACACCGAGGCGCGTCTCGCTCCCCCGGCGCTCGCCCTCACCGAGAACCTCGACGAAGACGTCGTCGACTTCATCCCCAACTACGACGGGCAGTTCCAGCAGCCCGAGGTGCTGCCGGCCGCCTTCCCCAACCTCCTCGTCAACGGCGCGACGGGCATCGCGGTCGGCATGGCCACGAACATGGCGCCGCACAACCTCATCGAGGTCGTCGCCGCCGCGACCCACCTCCTTCAGCACCCGGATGCCACGGTCGAGGAGCTCATGGAGTTCGTCCCGGGCCCCGATCTGCCCTCGGGGGGCATCATCGTCGGCCTCGACGGCATCAAGGACGCCTACACGAACGGCCGCGGCACGTTCCGCACCCGGGCGAAGGCGTCGATCGAGTCGCTGGGCCCGCGCCGCACCGGCATCGTGATCACCGAGCTCCCCTACCTCGTCGGCCCCGAGCGCGTGATCGAGAAGATCAAAGACGCCGTGCAGGCGAAGAAGCTCACGGGCATCGCCGACGTCACCGACCTCACCGACCGCAACAACGGCCTGCGCCTGGTCATCGGCATCAAAACCGGTTTCGACCCCAAGGCCGTCCTGGAGCAGCTGTACCGGCTCACGCCTCTCGAGGACTCCTTCGGCATCAACAACGTCGCCCTCGTCGACGGCCAGCCGCAGACCCTCGGTCTGCGCGAGATGCTGCGGGTCTACATCGACCACCGCCTCCGCGTGGTCACGCGCCGCAGCGAGTACCGTCTCGCCCGCAAGCGCGAGCGTCTGCACCTCGTCGAGGGACTTCTCATCGCGATCCTCGACATCGACGAGGTCATCCAGGTCATCCGCTCGTCCGACGACGGAGAGCAGGCCCGCACGAAGCTGCAGGAGGTGTTCGACCTCTCGCACCCGCAGGCCGAGTACATCCTCGAGCTGCGCCTGCGCCGCCTGACGAAGTTCTCGCGCATCGAGCTCGAGGCCGAGCGCGACCAGTTGAACGCCGAGATCGCCCAGCTCGTCGAGCTCCTGGGCAGCGAGACCCTGCTGCGCCAGCAGGTGGCGAGAGAACTGGATGCCGCCGCCGAGGCGTACGGCACCCCGCGGCGCACCATGCTGCTCAACGGCGGTCCGGTTCAGCCGCGGTCCGCGAAGGCGGCGGCCGCCGCCGACCTGCAGATCGCCGACTCGCCGTGTCGCGTGTACCTGTCGGCCACCGGTCGCATGGTCCGCGCCGAGCTCGTCGCGGACGCGCCCGCCGGCGGTGTCGTGCCGCCCGCGCGCCGGTCGAAGCACGACGCCATCCGCTCGTCGGTCGACACGACCACGCGCGGCGACATCGGGGCGGTCACCTCCGCGGGGCGCCTGATGCGCTTCTCCCCCGTCGACCTCCCCTCGGTCCCCGCCAACTCGGTGCAGGTCGCCGCAGGGACCAAGGTCGAGCAATACCTCGCCCTCGCCAAGGGTGAGAAGGTCGTGGCCCTCGTGCCGCTGGTCGACTCCCCCACCATCGCCCTCGGCACCGAGCAGGGCGTGGTCAAGCGGGTCGCGGCGACCGAGCTGGGCGCCAAGGACGAGATCGAGATCATCTCCCTCCGCGACGGCGACCGGGTCGTCGGCGCCGCACCGGCGGGCGACAACGCCGAGCTCGTCTTCGTCGCCAGTGATGCGCAGCTGCTGCGTTTCGACGCATCCTCTGTGCGGCCGCAGGGTCGCTCCGCGGGGGGCATGGCCGGCATCCGTCTGTCCGACGGTGCACGGGTCATCGCGTTCGCGGTCGTGGGCGCGTCGGCTTTCGACGCGGTCGTGGTCACGGTGGCCGGGTCGTCGGCGGCGCTTCCCGGGACCGACGCAGGCAGCGCCAAGGTCTCGGCGTTCACGGAGTTCCCCGCCAAGGGGCGCGCCACGGGCGGAGTGCGCGCGCAGCGCCTTCTCCGCGGTGAGGACGCCCTGACCCTCGCCTGGGTCGGCACCGATCCGCGCGCGGTCGGCACCGACGGCTCCGTGCGCGCCCTGCCCGAGGCGGGCGCGAAGCGCGACGCCTCCGGTCAGCCGCTCGACGCCGTCATCGGCGCGATCGGCACCGTCGTCCGCTGACCGCTGCCGGCGCTCGCGTGAGTCGCCACGATTCGTCGCTTACGGAGGTCCCGAAGCGACAAATCATGGCGACTCACGCGTGAGGCGCGTCAGACGTCGATGCGCTCGCGGGCGAGACGGTCGCTCGAGTCGATGATGAACTCGCGGCGCGGGGCGACGTCGCTGCCCATGAGCAGGTCGAACACGGATGCCGCGGCCTCCATGTCCTGCACGCGCACGCGGCGCAGCATGCGACCGCCGCGGTCCATGGTCGTGGTCGCGAGCTGGTCGGCATCCATCTCGCCGAGGCCCTTGTAGCGCTGCACGGGCTCCTGCCAGCGCTTGTTGGAGCGCTTGAGCTTGGTGAGCAGGGCGTGCAGCTCCTGCTCGCTGTAGGTGTAAATCGTGTCGTTAGGCTTGGAGCCGGGGTTCATCACGATCACGCGGTGCAGGGGCGGGACGGCGGCGAAGACGCGGCCCTCTTCGACGAGCGGACGCATGTAGCGGAAGAACAGCGTGAGCAGCAGCGTGCGGATGTGCGCGCCGTCGACGTCGGCGTCGCTCATCAGGATGATCTTGCCGTAGCGGGCGGCCTCGAGATCGAACGAGCGGCCGGAGCCGGCGCCGATCACCTGGATGATCGAGGCGCACTCGGCGTTCGACAGCATGTCGCTGATCGAGGCTTTCTGCGTGTTGAGGATCTTGCCGCGGATGGGCAGCAGCGCCTGGAACTCGCTGTTGCGAGCCAGCTTCGCGGTGCCGAGAGCGGAGTCGCCCTCGACGATGAACAGCTCGGAGTCGTTGACGTCGTTCGAGCGGCAGTCGACCAGCTTCGCCGGCAGCGACGAGGACTCGAGGGCGTTCTTTCGCCGTTGGGTCTCTTTGTGCGTGCGCGCCGAGATGCGCGCCTTCATCTCGGAGACGACCTTCTCGAGCAGCTGTGCGGTCTGCGCCTTGTCGTCGCGCTTGGGCGAGGCGAAGCGGGCCGCGAGCTCCTTCTGGACCACGGATGCCACGATCTGACGCACCGCGGGGGTCCCCAGGATCTCTTTGGTCTGGCCCTCGAACTGCGGCTCGGGCAGGCGCACGGTCATGACCGCGGTGAGTCCGGCGAGCAGATCGTCTTTCTCGATCTTGTCGTTCCCGACCTTGAGCTTGCGGGCGTTCTGCTCGACCTGCGATCGCAGCACCTTCATGAGTCCTTGTTCGAAACCCTGCTGGTGCGTGCCGCCCTTGGGCGTGGCGATGATGTTGACGAAGGAACGCGTGGTCGTGTCGTAGCCGGTGCCCCAGCGCACCGCGATGTCGACCTCGCACTCGCGCTCCACCTCGGTGGGGACCATCGACCCGCCGGGCTGGAGGACGGGGACGGTCTCGGTGAACGTGCCGGTGCCGGTGAGGCGCCAGGTGTCGGTGACCGCGGCGTCGGGTGCGAGGAACTCCGCGAACTCCGAGATGCCACCGTCGAAGCGATAGCTCGTCTCGACGCGCTCCTCGCTCCGCTCGTCGTGCACGACGATCTCGAGGCCGGGAACGAGGAACGCCGTCTGACGAACGCGCTGGACGAGCTCGTCGAGGCCGAAGGCGGCATCCTTCGTGAAGATCTGCCGGTCGGCCCAGTAGCGGATTCGCGTGCCCGTCACGCCGCGCGGTGCCTTGCCGACCACGCGCAGCTCGCTGCTGCGCTCGAACGGGGTGAAGGCCGAGTCGGGGGCGTCGCCGGCGAACAGGCCTGGCTCGCCGCGGTGGAACGACATGGCGTATGTCTTGCCGCCCCGGTCGACCTCGACGTCGAGGCGCTCGGAAAGGGCATTCACGACCGAGGCACCCACACCGTGGAGACCGCCGGATGCCGCGTAGGAACCGCCGCCGAACTTGCCGCCGGCGTGCAGCTTGGTGAAGACGACCTCGACTCCGGTCAGG
The DNA here is from genome assembly GCF_031844085.1 of Microbacterium sp. PRF11. Classification (NCBI taxonomy): domain Bacteria; kingdom Bacillati; phylum Actinomycetota; class Actinomycetes; order Micrococcales; family Microbacteriaceae; genus Microbacterium; species Microbacterium sp. PRF11. The sequence continues at coordinate 37,501 of NZ_JAUZUP010000005.1, read as the reverse complement.
CCGGTGCGGGGCTCGACGTCGACGGGGATGCCGCGGGCGCGGTCGCGCACCTCGACGCTGCCGTCGGCGTGCAGCAGGATGTCGATCCGCGAGCCGTGGCCGCCGAGGGCCTCATCGACGGAGTTGTCGATGATCTCCCACAGGCAGTGCATGAGACCCCGGGAATCGGTGGACCCGATGTACATGCCCGGGCGCTTGCGCACGGCTTCGAGGCCCTCGAGGACCTGGAGATGATGGGCGGAGTACTCGGACGTCACGATCTCCCAGCGTAATCGCGGGCGCCGACATCGCCTGCCAGACACACAGCGGGGGCGGGCCACCGTACGCGCACAGCGAAATGTGATCAAGCCGCGGCATAGGGGAAACATCCGCGTGGTTGTATATGGAGACTCGCCCACGACCACCTGAGGAGGGCACCCGACATGACCACCACGACTGCACCCGACGCGTCAGCCGTCCTCGATCACCGCCTGACCGCGGCCGATCGCTGCGACTCCTGTGGCGCACAGGCTTACATCGCCGCGACCGTCAACGGCAGCGAACTGCTTTTCTGCGCGCACCACGGCCGCAAGTACGAAGAGAAGCTCCGCAGCGTCGCCACCTCGTGGCACGACGAGACGGCTCGTCTGAACGCCCCGGAGTAAGACCCCGTCGGAACGGGCCCCGCGCACCTCGTGCGTCGGGGCCCGTTTCGCGTATCAGGCGTCCCTGCGTTCCGGTGTCTCAGCCGTTCGCGGCGATGAAGACCCGTGGGACGACGGGCGACACGCGCAGAGCGATCTCCTCGCCGATCGTTTCGATGAGTTCGGCCAGGTCCGTGACGCCGTACAGGGCGCCCCTCCCGAACACGGCGATCTCGTCACCGGGGGCAGCGCCGGTCCAGGGGGCGAGAACCGCGGCGTTCGGACCGATTGCTTCGACGCGCCGGGGGCCCTCGGGCGTGGCCACGTCGAAGCGGCCGCCCAGGCTGCTGGGCAGTCCGTGCAGGCTCCCGATGTCGAGGTGCACTCCGGCGGCATCCACCGCCGTCACGGTGGCGGTCAGACCCGCGATGGGTTCGATTCCGAGCTCTCCCTCGCTCGGACCGCCGGCGGGACGGATGCCGTACGAGAAGGCGCCCACCCGGACCAGGTCCTCGCGGAACTCCCCGCGCGCGAAACCGGCGGCGCTGGCGGCGAGGTGCGAGAAGCGCGGGGACAGACCCGCTGCGAGCGCTGCCTCGCGCGCGGCGAGGAACAGCGCGCGGGCGTCGTCGTCGTCGGCATCCGAGGCTTCCGAGATATGCGACCAGATGCCCTCGAGCTCCGCTCGGCCCTCGGCGACCAGCGCCGCCGTTCGCGCGAGCGCCGCGTCCCACCGCTCGGGCCGGATGCCGTTGCGGTGCAGCCCGGTGTCGATCTTCAGGTGCACGCGAGCGTGTCGATCGAGGCGGAGCCCTGCGAGGTCGTCGAGCAGTGCTTCGTCGCCGATGCCGAGATCGAGGTCTGCCGCGACGCCCTCGACGAGATCGTCGATCCCCCCGATGAGCCATACGAAGATGCGCGCGTCGGGTCCGGCGATCCGGCGGACCTCGGCTCCGGTCGCGACGTCGAACGCCCCGAACCAGCGAACGCCCTCCGTGACGGCGCGCGTCACGATCGGTTCCAGGCCGTGGGCGTAAGCGTCGTCCTTCACGACGAGCATGTGGGAGGCGGGGGCGACGGCTTCTCGCACACGGTGGAGGTTCCGGGCGAAGGCGTCGAGGTCGACGCGGTAGACGGCGCTCACGTGGTCACCCGCCGATCGGCCCGCATACCCACGACGGCGACGATCTCCGCGGCGGTCAGGCCCGTGGCATCCGTCCACTCCTGCAGCGAGGGGTGCCCGTCGGCGGGGTCGCCGAAGAAGACGACCTCCGCCCCGCGCGCGACCGCCGCATCGTCGACGTCGACCACGCAGACATCCATCGCCACGCGCCCGACGATGCGGTGACGTCGGCCGGTGATCGCGACCGTCGCGGCGTTGCCGAGCGATCGCACGACGCCCTGGGCGTACCCGCCGGTCACCAGGGCCACGGTCGTGTCGCGGGGCGCCCGGTGCGTGTAGCCGTACGACACGCCCTCTCCGCGCAGCAGGGGCTTGGTGCCCAGGGCTCGACCGCGCAGCGACATCACGGGTTGCGCGTGCGTGCCGGGCAGGCCGAACAGGACCGCAGCGTCGAGGGGCGCGGCATCCATCCGGAGATCGGCGAGCACGGATGCCACCCACCCGGCGCCGTGACCCCACCCGTCGGCGGCGAGCACGTCGTCGGCGTGCGAACCGGCACCGGCCGCGAGGGCGAGGGGCGCGTTGCGGCGCAGGGCGGACTCGGAAACGAGGGCCACGGGTGCCACTCCCCCGGCCGCGGGCGAGCGGGCAGGGAGCGTGGAGGTCACCCCTTTAGACTAACGGGGTCCTTCTTCCCCGACCCCGGAGCCACATGCCTCAGCAGGGTTTCTCCCCCGTCACGCGCCTGCGCTACCTCGCCGGACGTGCCCGCCGCATCGACGTCGGATCCGTCATCGAACGCGCCAAAGAGGCCTCGGCCCAGCACGGCAAGGCCCTGCCGCTCGTCGTCGCCGACATGCTCTACCAGGCGGGCGTGAAGAACGTCGGCTTCCAGGACTACATCGACTACGACTTCGCGATCCTCACCCCCGCCGAGCGCGCCACGTACATGACGCATCCGGTGTCGAACCAGATCTCGCAGAAGTACGACCACCCCGACTACCGCGGCATCTTCCAGGACAAGGTCGCCTTCGACCGTCGTTTCAGCGACTTCCTCCGCCGCGAATGGATGGTGGTGGATGCCGACAACGCCGACGAGCTGCGCGCCTTCACCGAGAAGCTGGGCACCATCGTCACCAAGGAGCCGGTCGGCCAGGCCGGAACGGGCGTGCACCGCTACCACGCGGCCGAGGTCGAGGACTGGGGCGCGTTCCACCGGGGACTGCTCGAGCGCGGCGAGATCCTCGTCGAAGAGGTCATCCGCCAGCACGACGACCTCGCGGCCGTCTGCCCCGGCACCGTCAACACCACCCGTGTGACCGCGTTCTTCGACGGCGAGAAGACGCACATCCTCGCGATGGCGCAGAAGTTCGGCCGCGGCGCGGTCAGCGACCAGATGACCTTCGGCGGCTTCTACACGATGCTCGACGAGAACGGCCACGCCCTCGGTGCCGGCTACGACTCGCACGGCCACGTGCACGAGCTGCACCCCGACTCGGGCGTGCGCATCGCCGACTTCCAGCTGCCGATGATCGACGAGGTCAAGGCCTTCGTCGACCAGGTCGCCCGGGTCGTGCCGCAGGTGCAGTATGTCGGGTGGGACATCGTCGTCGGCCCCGACGGCCCCGTGCTCGTCGAGGGCAACTGGGGTGCCGGCGTGTACGAGAACAAGCCGAGCGTGACCGGTATCCGCACCGGGCACAAGCCGCGCTATCAGGCCGCGATCGGGTTCTGATCCCGGATGCCGAGAGGCCCGCTCCCCGTGTGGGGGCGGGCCTCTTCCGTACGGTCCGGTGGTTTCGACGGCTCGGCCACCTCGGTCGGGAGGTCCGTGAGCTTTGTCGAAGGGTCCGGGCCCGAGGTCATGGCATCCGGATGCCGGAAAGGCCCGCCCCGAGAACGGGACGGGCCTTTCGTGTGACGGTGTCAGCTGTGGCGGACGATGCCGAGCGGCGTGGACTCGTGTCCCTGGCCGAGCGGGTTGTCCTTCAGGATCGCGACGAGACGCTTTTCGCCGGCCTTGTCCATCGTCGAGCCGAGGATGTTGCCGCCCAGATCGTTGATGTCGACCACGGCCACCTGCAGGTCGCCGCCGAGCAGCGACTTCAGGCGCGCCGCGACCTCGCGCGGACGCTCGGGGCCGAGCACGACGGCCTGGTTGTACGGCGGGATCGTGCCCTTGGTGGGGCCGTCGATCGCGCGCGCCTTGTCGCCTGCGATGCGGTAGAAGTCGCCCTTGCGGCCCATCGCCTTGGTCACGGCCGAGACGGCCGCGGCGAAGAGGATGCGCGGGGTCCCGCACTCGCGCAGCGCCATCTCCATCGTCTCGGGCATGCCGAGGCCGATGCCGTAGGGCGTGCGGGTGACGTACTTCGACAGGAACAGCGCGAGCTTGCGGGGCTTGATCGAGTCGAGCTTGTAAGAGCGGCCCTGAGTGATCGCGACGATCTTCTCGGTGACGAACAGCAGGTCGCCCGGCTGCACCGCATCTTTCGCGTACTCGAGGATGAACGCGTCAAGGTCGTCGCCCGGCATGACGACCCGGGTGCGGATCGGGATACGGGCGTACGAGGTTCCCTCGACGGTGACGGTGAGCGCCTTGCCGGCGTTGGCCTCGCCGCTCATTCGAGGTAGTCCCGGAGCGACTGCGAACGGCTGGGGTGACGCAGCTTCGCCATGGTCTTCGACTCGATCTGACGGATGCGCTCGCGCGTGACGCCGAACGTGTCGCCGATCTGGTCAAGGGTCTTGGGCTGACCGTCGCCGAGGCCGAAGCGCATGCGGATCACGCCCGCCTCGCGCTCGCTGAGTGAATCGAGGAGCGACTCGAGCTGGCGCTGCAGCATGGTGAAGCCCACGGCGTCGGCGGGGACGACGGCCTCGGTGTCCTCGATGAGGTCACCGAACTCGCTGTCGCCGTCTTCACCGAGGGGCGTGTGCAGCGAGATCGGCTCGCGGCCGTACTTCTGCACCTCGATGACCTTCTCGGGGGTCATGTCGAGTTCGCGGCTGAGCTCCTCGGGCGTGGGTTCGCGACCGAGATCCTGCAGCATCTGACGCTGCACGCGCGCGAGCTTGTTGATGACCTCGACCATGTGCACCGGGATGCGGATGGTGCGGGCCTGGTCGGCCATGGCGCGCGTGATGGCCTGACGGATCCACCAGGTGGCGTAGGTCGAGAACTTGAAGCCCTTGGTGTAGTCGAACTTCTCGACCGCACGGATGAGGCCCAGGTTGCCCTCCTGGATGAGGTCGAGGAACTGCATGCCGCGACCGGTGTAGCGCTTGGCGAGCGAGACGACCAGGCGGAGGTTCGCGCCGAGCAGGTGGCTCTTCGCACGCTGACCGTCGCGGGCGACCCACTGCAGGTCGAGACCGAGCTGGCTGGTCTTCTCGGCCGCCGACATGTTCGACAGCTTCTCCTCGGCGAACAGGCCGGCCTCGATCCGCATTGCGAGCTCGACCTCTTCGGCCGCGTTCAGCAGAGGCACCTTACCGATCTGCTTCAGGTAGTCCTTGACCGGGTCGGCGGTGGCGCCGGTGATCTGCGCGGAGTAGACGGGGACGTCGTCCTCGTCGCTCGACGAGATGACGATCGCACCCTGCGGAAGGGCCTCGGCCGGAGCCGCGGGGGTCTCGTCGTCTTCGTCGTCGTCGGACTTCTTCGCGTCGGTCTTCGCCGCGTCGTCGGAGTCTTCGCTGTCGTCGGCGTCGTCGATCTCGACGTCGCCCTCGTCGATGTCGTCCTCGTCCTCTTCGAGGTCGTCGTCTTCCTTGGCCTTCGTCTTGGCCTTGGCGGGAGCCGCCTTGGCCTTGGCCGGGGCCTTCTTCGCGGGGGCCTTCTTGGCGGTCGTCGTCTTCGACGCCGTCACGGTCTCCTCGGAGTTCTCGAGCTCGGTGTCCTTCGCACTCCGGGAGCGGGTCTTGGTTGTCGTGTCTGCCACGTTTCGCCTTTCACCGGGAACGTACGCTGCACGGCCACCGGTCGTTCTCGGACACTAGTAAGACCCTTGTCAAGTCCCGAGCCGAGGAGCGGGGGCTCCTGGTCCGGTTGACAACGGGTCAGGTTCTTCATTCTCTCACATTCCCGGACCGGGACTTGACGCGGACCGGGGTGTATGCGTAGACAACGCCCTCAGCGCGCCTGACATTCCCGGATGCCGAGGACCCGGCATCCGAGAATGCGCTCGGGAGGAAGGGTCAGCCGAGCCGGCCGCGGCGGTCGTCGTCGGGTCGGCTTGCGAGGAAGCGCTCGAGCTCGGCGGCCAGCTCGTCGGCGCTCGGGAGGTCGCCGGTGTGGATGATGGGCGTCGCCTGCGTGGAACCGGCCATGTAGGCGTCGTAGCGCTCTTCGAGGTTCTCGAGCATGCGGGTGAGTTCGTCGCTGCCCTCGACCTGTTCGGTGACCTTTCCGAGGAACTCGCGGTTCTCCTCGCGCAGCACCTCGCCCGAGAATACGAGCCCGGTGGCCACGGTGAGGCTGTCGAGGGCCGCGAGGGCCGCCGCGGGGTACTCGGTGTCGCCGAGGTAGTGCGGAACGAGCAGAGCGAAACCGGCGACCTTCGCTCCCGCCTCGGCGAAGCGGTATTCGAGCAGGTGGCCGGCGGTGGAGGGCACCTGGGTGTGCGGACGCCACACGGAGTGCGCCTCGGCCAGGTCGGCGCGCGTGCCGCTCACGGTGGTGCCGATGGGGCGCGTGTGCGGCACGGGCATGGGGATCGCGTGCACCCACGTGACCGACGCCACCTGCAGGCCCGCCGCGAGCTCGAGCACCGTCTCGGCGAAGGCCTCCCAGAGGAAGTCGGGCTCGTAGCCGGCGAGGAGCAGGAACGGGTGACCCAGCGAGTCGTGGGCGAGAGAGAGCTCGAGGCGCGCCGGACGGTAGTCGGTCAGATGGTCTTCGACGAACGTGATGATCGGCCGACGCGCCCGGTAGTCGAGCAGTGCGTCGTTGTCGAACACGAAGAGCGCGTTGGGCTCGAGGTCGTCGCGGAAGTACTCGACCAGCCGCGCGACCGCTCCTCCGGCGTCGGTGAAACCGGTGAGGGCGATGACGAGCGGCAGGCCCGACGGCACGGGCGGCGCGGCGGGAGCGCGGTCGTACAGCGGGGCGGAGGAGGTCATCCCTCCACTCTACGAGCGTGCCGGATGCCGCGGTCGCGGTGCGTCCCGCTCCTAGCGAACACGCGCGAACCTAGGATGGGGGCCATGCCGTTCCCCTCTGTGGCGTACACCTCCGCCCCCCTCCGCGAGTCCGATGCCGATGCGATCCTGCTGATCGTCCCCACCGTTTCGGAGGGGAATCCGGATCCCGAGGGGTGGGAGGGGCTGGGCGCCGCCCTCTCCGCTGTCGGTTTCACCGGCAGTGCCGGCTCGTTCCAGCGCGTGCACCTCCCCGGCGTCGAGAAGCCACTTGCCGTGGCGGGAGCCGGGGTCGATCCGTCGGATGCCGCCCTGCGCGACGCCGCGGGAACGGGTCTGCGCCAGTTGACCGGCTTCGAGCACGTCGCCGTGCAGTCCGTCGTCGCTGCGCCGTGGCGCGTCCTCGCCGAGGGGGCCGCGCTGGGCGGATACCGCTTCGCTGACTACAAGAAGAAGGCGACGAAGGTGCGCGCGTCGCGCGTCACCGTCCAGACCACCGCCGCGCCCAGCGAGGCGGACACCGCGGCCGTCTCGGCCGTCGCCGGCGCCGTGGCGCTGGTCAAGGACCTGGTCACCACCCCCGCGGAGTGGTTGGGCCCCGCCGACTTCGCCGACGCGGCCGTCGAGGCCGTCGCCGGCCTCCCCGTCGAGGTGGAGGTGCTCGATGAGGACGCCCTCCGCGACGGCGGATACGGCGGCATCCTCGGTGTCGGACAGGGCTCCGACCGTCCGCCGCGCATGGTGCGCCTCGACTACTCCCCCGCCGGAGCAGAGCGTCACGTCGCCCTGGTCGGCAAGGGCATCACGTTCGACACCGGCGGCCTGTCGCTCAAGCCGCCGGCATCCATGGTCGGCATGAAGTACGACATGTGCGGTGCCGCCACGGTCCTGGCCGTCCTGAAGGCCGCGGCCGAGATGCAGCTGCCGGTCAAGGTGAGCGCCTGGCTCTGCATCGCCGACAACATGCCCTCCGGTCGCGCCACCCGCCCGGGCGACGTGCTGCGCACGCTCGACGGCACGACGGTCGAGGTGTTGAACACCGACGCGGAGGGCCGGCTCGTGCTCGCCGACGGCCTCGCCGCGGCCAGCCGTGAGAACCCTGACCTCATCGTCGACGTCGCGACCCTCACCGGGGCGATCACGATCGCTCTCGGCAACCGGCACACCGGCGTCATGGGTGATGACGCGGCGGTGGCCGAGTACCTCTCCGCCTCGGGACGCGCGGCCGAGCTCGCCTGGCAGCTGCCGCTGCCCGACCACATGGTCGACGACCTCGACTCCCCCATCGCCGACCTGCAGAACGCGAAGATCGGCGACCCGTCCGGCGGTTCGCTCTTCGCCGGGCTGTTCCTGCGCCACTTCGTCGGACGCGTGTCGGAGGATGCCGATGCGCCCCGCATCCCCTGGGTGCACCTCGACATCGCCGGCGTCGGCATGAACAAGTCGGCTCCCTTCGGGTACACCGACAAGGGCGTGACCGGGGCCACCGTGCGCTCTCTCGTCGAGATGCTCGCCTCGGGCGCCCGGCGATGACCGAGTACACCGCCGACGTCGTGGTCCTGGGCGGTGGCAGCGGCGGATACGCCGCGGCGCTCCGACTGGCCGAGCTCGGCAAGCACGTGGTCCTCGTCGAGAAGGACAAGCTCGGCGGGACGTGCCTGCACCGCGGGTGCATCCCGACCAAGGCCCTGCTGCACGCGGGAGAGGTGGCCGACGCTGCCCGCGGCGCGGCCGACATCGGCGTCGATGTGACCTTCGGCGGTATCGACCCGGCGCGGGTGCGCCGCTACCGCGAGGGCATCGTCGCGAAGAAGTTCAAGGGCCTCGAGGGTCTCGTCTCCGCGCGCGGCATCCGTGTGATCAGCGGCGAGGGCCGCCTCGAGGCCGGCCCCTCGGTGCGCGTCGGCGACGACGTGTACCGCGGCGCGGACGTCATCCTGGCCACAGGCTCCTACAGCCGCAGTCTGCCGGGCCTCGAGATCGGCGGTCGCGTGCTCACGAGCGAGCAGGCACTCGACCTCGACGTGATCCCTGAGCGTGTGGTCGTGCTCGGCGGAGGCGTGATCGGTGTCGAGTTCGCCAGTGTCTGGCGGTCGTTCGGCGTCGAGGTCACGATCGTCGAGGCGCTGCCGCACCTGCTGCCCGCCGAGGACGTCGCATCGAGCAAGGCGCTCGAGCGCGCGTTCCGCAAGCGCGGCATCGCCTTCCAGCTCGGGCGACGGTTCTCGTCCCTGACGCAGACCGACGGTGACGTCACGATCGGCCTCGACGACGGCTCCTCCCTCGTGGCGGACTACGTCCTCGTGGCGGTCGGCCGCGGCCCCGCGACCGCGGGTCTCGGCTTCGAGGAGGCCGGGGTGGTCCTCGACCGCGGTTTCGTCCAGACCGACGATCGACTGCGCACCGCCGCGCCGCACGTCTGGGCCGTGGGCGACATCGTGCCCGGACTCCAGCTCGCACACCGCGGCTTCCAGCAGGGCATCTTCGTCGCCGAAGAGATCGCCGGTCTGTCACCGGTGCTCGTCCCCGATGCGGACGTCCCCCGTGTGGCCTATTCGCACCCCGAGGTCGCGTCGGTGGGTCTCACCGAGGCGCAGGCCGCGGAGCGCTACGGCTCCCACGCGGTGAAGGCGTACGAGTACAACCTCGCCGGCAACGGCCGCAGCGAGATCATCGGCACATCGGGCATCGTCAAGATCGTCCGCCGCGTCGACGGTCCCGTCGTGGGCGCCCATCTCGTCGGCGACCGGGTCGGCGAGCTGATCTCCGAAGCGCAGCTCGCCGTCGGGTGGGAAGCCCACCCGGAGGACATCGCGCCGTTCGTCCACGCCCACCCCACCCAGAGCGAGGCGCTGGGCGAGGCCTTCCTCGCCCTCGCCGGCAAACCCCTGCACGCACTCTGACCGAAACCGGTCACTAAGCTAGGTACCGCATCCGGTACGAAGGAGACATATCCATGAGCACTTCCGTCGTCCTCCCCGCTCTCGGCGAGAGCGTGACCGAGGGAACGGTCACCCGCTGGCTCAAGCAGGTCGGTGACACCGTCCAGGAGGACGAGGGTCTGTTGGAGATCTCGACCGACAAGGTCGACACCGAGATCCCCTCCCCCGTTTCGGGTGTCATCGAAGAGATCCTCGTCCAGGAAGACGAGACCGTCGAGGTCGGCGCCGTCCTGGCGAAGATCGGTGATGGGTCGGGCGCCGGTTCGTCCGACGACGCGCCCCAGGCCGCCCCCGCCGAGCAGGAGTCCGCTCCCGCCGAAGAAGCAGCTCCCGCCGAGTCCGCGCCCGCCGAGCAGGCGGCCCCTGCCGAGTCCGCGCCCGCCGAGCAGTCCGCCCCGGCCGCCGGCGGCGACTCCACCGAGGTGAAGCTGCCCGAACTGGGTGAGAGCGTCACCGAGGGCACGGTCACGCGGTGGCTCAAGGCCGTGGGCGACGACGTCGCCGTCGACGAGCCGCTGCTGGAGATCTCGACCGACAAGGTCGACACCGAGATCCCCTCGCCGGTCGCCGGCACCCTGCAGGAGATCCTCGTCCAGGAGGACGAGACGGTGAACGTGGGCGCCGCCCTCGCCCGCATCGGTAGCGGAGCGGCTCCCGCCGCCGCCCAGCCCGAGGCTCCCGCACCGTCCGAGGCTCCGGCGCAGCCCGCCGCCGAGGAGCCGGCCGAGCAGCCCGCTCCCGCGGCGGAGGAGAAGCCCGCCCAGCAGCCGGCTCCGGTCGCCGAGCAGAAGCCCGCCGCGGCCGCCCCCGCCACCGCTGAGAAGCCCGCCGAGCAGGCCTCCGCGTCGTCGAACGACGACATCACCTACGTCACCCCGCTCGTGCGTCGTCTGGCCCAGCAGCAGGGCGTCGACCTGGCGTCCGTCAAGGGCAGCGGCGTCGGTGGACGCATCCGCAAGGAAGACGTGCTCAAGGCCGCCGAGGCGGCGAAGTCGGCTCCGGCCGCGTCGTCGGCTCCGGCCGCCGCCGCTCCCGCCCCGGCGCCCGTCGAGGTCTCGCCGCTGCGCGGAACGACGCAGAAGATGTCGCGCCTGCGCAAGGTGATCGCCGAGCGCGCCGTGGCGTCCATGCAGGCGACCGCCCAGTTGACCACCGTCGTCGAGGTCGACGTGACGAAGCTCTCCGCGCTGCGCGACCGTGTGAAGGGCGAGTTCCAGCAGAAGACGGGCGACAAACTGTCGTTCCTACCCTTCTTCGCCATCGCGGCCGTCGAGGCGCTCAAGGCGTTCCCGATCATCAACTCGACGGTCGAGGGCGACGAGATCGTCTACCCCGCCCACGAGAACGTCTCGATCGCGGTCGACACCGAGCGCGGTCTGCTCACTCCCGTCGTCAAGGACGCCGGTGAGAAGAACATCGCCCAGCTCGCTCGCGAGATCGCGGACCTCGCCGCCCGCACGCGTGACAACAAGCTGAAGCCCGACGAGCTCGCCGGCGGCACCTTCACGCTGACCAACACCGGTTCGCGCGGCGCCCTGTTCGACACCCCGATCGTCTTCCTCCCGCAGTCGGCGATCCTCGGTCTCGGTGCCGTCGTCAAGAAGCCCGGTGTGGTCACCGTTGACGGCAAGGACGCGATCTCGGTCCGTTCGTACGTGTACCTGGCCCTGTCGTACGACCACCGCATCATCGACGGTGCCGACGCCGCCCGATTCCTCGGCGCGGTGAAGGCCCGTCTCGAGGCGGCCCAGTTCGAGGGCGACCTCGGTATCTGACAGCACTGAGCACCAGCTCATGATGGCTGGTCCGCGACCGTTCTGACGGCGCGGACCAGCCATCGGTCTTTCTGCCGGACGAGCGTCACGTACTGCGTCCGATCCCCCCGCGTCAGCCGCACGACCCCGACGCCGCCGAAGTCGTCGAGCAGCGCGATCTCGGCGTCGAGCGTCTGCTCGAGCAGGGGTTCCTGCGGGAAGCCCGAGTCCTCGTAATACCCGCTCACGCAGGACGGTTCCCCTGCACACCCGTCGATGTCGGCGAACAGGGCGCGGGCATCATCGACGAGATTGCCGGTGAGCACCTCCCCCATGGTGGACGCGGGCGGAGGCGACGACTGTCCCTGTTCCTCGGAGGTCGACCCGGTCGGCCTCGCAATGGCCGGACCGGGCACCACCGAGGCATCCGACTGCCCGCTCGGCGGGAGGAGGAGCGCAGCGGTGGCGACGACCACGGCGACGACGGCCCCACCCACGATGCTCAGTCGCAGGCCGCGCGAGGACGACCATCGCTCACGGAGCTCGCGAAGCACGCCGTGCACCGCGTCGCCGAGATCCGCGTCCACCAGCGACAGGGCGCGGGAGGCGGCGCCGGGACGAGGCTCGTCGACGCCCTCGGCCTCGTCTTCGTCCGCAGGCGCGAGGGGCCCGAGCACGAGCGGCACGGGATCGGCGAACGCGAACAGCCGGCGCTCGAATCGGTCCCAGGCGCGTGGCGGCTCCGTGAGCAGGCTCTCGCGCGCCCGCTCGACCATCTCCCGCGTCGCGGCTCCGTCGGTGAGCTCTGCGACACGCTCGAGGGCGTCGGCGGTGGCGGAGACCGCGTCGTCGGGGCCGTCCTCGGCCACCGCGACCGGACAACCGTCGGCTCGCAACCACCACCGCGTGCCTTCTCCGCGAGCGGCGGGGCTGCGGCATCCACGCAAGAGGGCGACGGCCGCGGTGACCGCCTCTCCGGGGGTGAGGGCGAGCGCGCTACGGGCACGCCGGAGGAGGTAGGCGTCGAGGGGTTCGACGAGGACGGATGCCGCGCTGCTGCTCATCCCCCGATGCTGGATCACGGCAGCCGGGCGCTGCCGGCGTCGAGAGGCGAACGGTGGATGAGCGGCTCGATCCGCGGGCTGGGGAGGAGGAGTCGGCGGCGAAGATAGAATCGTTCTCATGGCCGCTCGCACTTCCACGCCCGAGAAGCGTCCGGGCTTCTTCTCGCAGCTGAAAACCCTGTACACCTTCACCCAGAAGGAGTACCGGTGGCTGCCGTTCCTGCTGGCGGGGATCGTGCTGGTCGGCATCGCCCTCGGTGTGCTGATCGGCTTCCTCATCCCGCCGGTGGCGGCCTGGAGCGTCATCCTGTGGGGTGTCACGGGCCTGCTGGCCGGTATCCTGGCCGCGATGATCACCATGACGCGTCTGTCGACGACCGCCATGTACAAGAAGATCGACGGTATGCCCGGTGCGACCGGCCACGTGCTGTCGTCGTCGCTCGGCCGCAACTGGCAGGCCTCGGAGGCGCCCATCGGCGTGAACCCCCGTACCCAGGAGGCGCTCTACCGCGCCATCGGCCGCGGTGGCGTCGTCCTCATCGGCGAGGGCAACCGCAGCCGCCTCACGCGCCTCGTCGGTGAGGAGCGCTCGCGGGTGACGCGCGTCGCGGCGGGCGTGCCCGTCACCATTCTCTACGTGGGTCACGGCGACGACGAGGTGCCGATCGCGAAGCTCGCCTCGACCATCAAGGCTCTGCCCAAGAAGGTCGACCGTGCCACCATGGCCGCCGTCATCAAGCGCGTGTCCTCGGTATCGCAGGGGCTGTCGTCGCTGCCCATTCCGAAGGGCGTCGACCCAACGAAGATGCGCGCCCCGCGCCCCCGTTGACCCCATGAGAAAGGCCCCCGCCGCGGCGGGGGCCTTTCTCATCCGTGCGGGCTGTTCAGGTGCGGACCAGGACGGTGCCCACCGCCTTGTCGTGGAGTCCGCGCTGATCGGCGTCGAAGACCACCGCCGGGATGATGAGCGCGAGCAGGACCGTCCGCACGATGGGTCGCCAGAGGCCCACCCAGCCCCCGGATGCCAACTCGAGGCGCATGCCCATGATGCGGTGTCCGGGGCTTCCCCCGATGAGCGGGATGAACAAGATCTGCACGACGAAGAAGATGACGTTCGCCGCGATTGGGTTGGCGAAAGGCACGCCGGTGACGGGGTCGGGCGTCGAGAAGAAGGCGAAACCGATCAGTCCCGCGCTGACGACGTCGATCAGCAGCGCCGCGATGCGGCGTCCGGGACGGGCGATGGAGCCGCGACCCTCGCGGGGAAGGCCGAGCCGCTGGCCCGGATACTCGTTCTCAGCGGTCGCGCTCACGGCATCCAGCGTAATCGGGTCGCCGTAACATCCCGGAAACATGCGAGATATGACCGGGACACCGGTTCTGTATAGGGTCGAGGAGGCTGGCCGAGGCCGGCATGATCCCGAATGTTCTACCTCTGGAGTCTTCATGTTCAAAGATTCGTCCGAGGTGCTCAAGTTCATCCAGGACGAGGACGTCAAGTTCCTCGACATCCGTTTCACGGATCTCCCGGGTGTGCAGCAGCACTTCAACATCCCCGCCTCGACCGTCGACGAGGAGTTCTTCACCGTCGGACAGCTGTTCGATGGCTCGTCGATCCGCGGGTTCGCGAACATCCACGAGTCGGACATGCAGCTGATCCCCGACGTGACCACCGCGTACGTCGACCAGTTCCGCGAGGCCAAGACCCTCGTCATGGTCTTCGACATCTACAACCCGCGCAACGGTGAGATCTACGCGAAGGACCCGCGTCAGGTCGCCAAGAAGGCCGAGAAGTACCTCGCCTCCACCGGCATCGCCGACACCGCGTTCTTCGCCCCCGAGGCCGAGTTCTACATCTTCGACGACGTCCGCTACGAAGTGAAGCAGAACTCGAGCTTCTACTCGATCGACTCCGAGGAAGGCGCCTGGAACACCGGTCGCGCCGAAGAGGGCGGCAACCTCGCCAACAAGACCCCTTACAAGGGCGGCTACTTCCCCGTCTCCCCCGTCGACAAGACGGCGGACCTCCGCGACGACATCACCCTCAAACTCATCGAGGCGGGCTTCGCGCTCGAGCGCTCGCACCACGAGGTGGGCACCGGTGGTCAGCAGGAGATCAACTACCGCTTCGACACGATGCTGCACGCGGCCGACGACATCCTGAAGTTCAAGTACATCGTCAAGAACACCTGCGAGCAGTGGGGCAAGGTCGCGACCTTCATGCCCAAGCCGCTCTTCGGCGACAACGGCTCCGGCATGCACACGCACCAGTCGCTGTGGAACGACGGCAAGCCGCTCTTCTACGACGAGACCGGTTACGGCGGCCTCTCCGACATCGCCCGCTGGTACATCGGCGGTCTGCTGGCGCACGCGCCCGCCGTCCTCGCGTTCACCAACCCGACCCTCAACAGCTACCACCGCCTGGTGAAGGGCTTCGAGGCGCCGGTCAACCTGGTGTACTCGGCCGGTAACCGCTCCGCGGCCATCCGTATCCCGATCACGGGCACCAACCCCAAGGCCAAGCGCATCGAGTTCCGCGCGCCCGACGCCTCGGGCAACCCGTACCTCGCGTTCGCGGCCCAGCTGATGGCCGGCATCGACGGCATCAAGAACCGCATCGAGCCGCACGAGCCCGTCGACAAGGACCTCTACGAGCTCCCCGCCGAAGAGGCCAAGAACATCCCGCAGGTTCCCAACTCGCTGCTCGACTCGCTCGAGGCCCTGCGCGCCGACCACGAGTTCCTGCTCGCCGGTGGCGTCTTCACGCAGGAGCTCATCGACACCTGGATCGAGTACAAGATCGAGAACGAGATCCAGCCGATCGCCCAGCGCCCGCACCCCTTCGAGTACGAACTGTACTTCGGGGTCTGATATCCCGATCATCCACGTCGACGCCCGTCCCCGCCGTTTCGCGGGGGCGGGCGTCGACGCGTGTCCGGGAGGCACCGCTCGTCGATGACTTCCCGAGTCAGCCCGTGCGCGCCGCGCGCTTCTGCTCCTGGTAGACGCGGATCGCCTCGTACCGCTCCGCGGAACGCGCCTGACGCTTGGCGGCCTCGACCTCCCGCACCTTGGGCGGGGCGTTCGTCACGAGGTCGTCGAG
Organism: Microbacterium sp. PRF11; assembly: GCF_031844085.1. Classification (NCBI taxonomy): domain Bacteria; kingdom Bacillati; phylum Actinomycetota; class Actinomycetes; order Micrococcales; family Microbacteriaceae; genus Microbacterium; species Microbacterium sp. PRF11. The sequence continues at coordinate 21,750 of NZ_JAUZUP010000005.1, read as the reverse complement.
CAGGTGGCGGACGGATGCCGCGATCTCGTCGACCGCGCGGTCGAACACCGCCTGATTGGCCCGGGAGGGTGTCGTCGTCCCGACGATCTTCCGCACGAACTGCAGCGCGGCGTCGTGGCACTCGGCATCCGTCGCCGGGGGCGTGAAGTTGTGCAGGGGGACGATGTTGCGGCACATGCCCGCTAGGGTAGGCCCCTTCGCGCCCGGGCGGTAGGTCAGCGGCGGCGGCGGGGGACGTCCGCCCAGCGGTGGCGGAGCCGCACCCCGACGAACACCCCGTAGAAGACCATCAGCAGGGCGAAGGGACCGCCCAGGAAGACGACGAGCACGGCGGGCAGTCCGCGCCGTGTCGACCCGACCACATCGCCCCAGCCGATGAGCCCGGACGAGAGGTCACCGAGGACCGTCACGACGAGCGCGAGCGTGACGGCACCGAAGATGATCGAGCCCGCGGCGGCCGTGAGTGAGCGGATGCGACCGAGGCGGTCGAGCGTCCGGTCCACTTCGGCGGTGAATCGGTGCGGGGAGATCTTCACGGGGCGGGGATCTCGACGAGGCGGAACCAGCGACCCGTGGGTCGGACTTTCGAAAGAGCAGGGAGGAACGACGCGTCCCACCCCGACGGGATCATGGCCGGGTCGTCGGTCAACGGTCGCACGTGCACTCCCCCATCGAAGCAGGTCGCCGGCTTCCCGGCATCCGCACAGGTCAAGTCCCACCGCCGTGTGGGAGACGCGGGTGAGGATGGGGGGATGCCGACGTCCCCTTACGCCGCACGCCCCTGGTTGAACTCGTACGCCGACGGCGTGCCCCACGAGATCGACGCCCCCACGCAGACCCTGCCCGAGATGCTCGCCGATGCCGTCTCGCGCTACGGACGTCAGACGGCGCTGGAGTTCTTCGGCGCCACGACCACGTACCGCGAGCTCGGACGGCTCGTCGACCGCGCGGCCGAGGGACTGCGACGGCTCGGCGTGGTCGCGGGCGACCGGGTGGCCCTCGTCATGCCGAACAGCCCGCAGCACGTCGTGGCGTTCTACGCCGCGCTGCGGCTGGGGGCGATCGTGATCGAGCACAACCCGCTCTACACGCCGCGCGAACTGCGTCACCAGTTCGAGGACCACGGCGCCCGTGTCGCGATCGTGTGGGACAAGCTCGCCGACACGGTCGCCGACTTCCCGTCCGACCTCGCGCTCGAGCACATCGTCCGCGTCGACATCACCGCCGCTCTGCCCCTCGGCAAGCGGCTCGCGCTGCGGCTCCCGGTGTCCAAGGCCCGCGCCGCGCGGGCGCAGCTGACGGCGCGCGTGCGATCGAAGCGGCCGACGCCGTGGGAGGCGCTGCTGACCCGGGGCCCGATCTCGCGCAAGCACCGCGGACCGCTCCTCGACGACATCGCCTTGCTGCAATACACCAGCGGCACCACCGGCACCCCGAAGGGCGCCGTGCTCACCCACCGCAACCTCCGCGCGAATGCGATGCAGGGACGCGCGTGGGTCCCGGGCCTGCGAGACGGACACGAGACCTTCTACGGCGTGCTTCCGCTCTTCCACGCGTACGGTCTCACCCTGTGCCTCACCTTCGCGATGAGCATCGGCGCGAAGCTCGTGCTGTTCCCGAAGTACGATCTCGACCTCGTGGCCGCCGCAGCGAAGAAGAGTCCTCCGACCTTCCTGCCCGCGGTGCCACCCATCTACGACCAGCTCGCGCGGGCGGCCGCGCGCGGCACCATTGACCTGTCCAGCGTCCGGTTCGCCATCTCGGGAGCGATGAGCCTGCCCGTCGCGACCGTCGACCGCTGGGAGGCAGCCACGGGCGGACTGCTCGTCGAGGGGTACGGGATGACCGAGTCGTCGCCCGTCGCGCTCGGCAACCCCATCGGCCCCTCGCGTCGGCCCGGCACGGTGGGGGTTCCGTTCCCGAGCACCGACATCCGCGTCGTCGATCCGGAGAATCCGACGACCGACCTGCCGCTCGGGGAGACCGGCGAGCTGCTGCTGCGCGGACCGCAGGTGTTCCAGGGGTACTGGAACAGGCCGGCCGACACCGCCGAGACGCTCATCGACGGCGAGTGGCTGCGCACCGGCGACATCGCCTCGGTCTCGCCCGACGGTTTCGTCACCATCGTGGACCGTCTGAAGGAGATCATCATCACCGGCGGCTTCAACGTGTCGCCGAGCGAGGTCGAAGAGGTGCTCGTCTCCCACCCCGACATCGTCGGAGCCGCCGTCGTCGCCCTGCCGAAGCCCCGCGGCGGGGAGGACGTCGCCGCCGCGATCGTGCTGCGCGACGGGGTCGCGATCGAGCCCGACGCGGTGCGCGATTACTGCAAGACGCGTCTCGCCGCCTACAAGGTCCCGCGCCGCGTGGTCGTGGTCGACGACCTGCCCCGCTCCCTGATCGGCAAGGTCCTCCGCCGTGAGGTGCGTCAGCGCCTGATGTCGTGACGAGGGGGATGCCACGACCTCGGGGCCATGGCATCCCCTCTGCTCAGCCGTAGAAGAGTTTGTCGAAGACGCGCCGTGCGCGGCGGGTGGCGCCGAAGTAGTCCTCCTCGACCTGTGTCGCCGAGCGCGGCGCGTACTCGAGGATGCGGCCGATGCCGTCGAGCTTGGCTCGGTCGACGGGGAGGACGTTGCTCGTCTGCCCCGACAGCAGGGTGTTCGCCGAGCGGAGCCGGCTCGCCAGATGCCACGCCGCGGCGAGCTTCCCTGCTGCCTCGGACTCGATGACACCCGCGTCGACGGCGGCGTCGAGGGCCTCGAGCGTGGAGGTGGTGCGCATCGCCGGCACGGCGCGCGCGTGCTGCAACTGCAGGAGCTGCACGAGCCATTCGACGTCGCTGAGAGAGCCGGGACCGAGCTTGAGGTGGCGAGCCGGGTCGGCGCCCTGCGGCAGGCGCTCGTTCTCGACGCGCGCCTTGATGCGGCGGATCTCGCGCAGGCCGTTCTGATCGGCCACCGCCGGGTAGCGCACCTCGTCGGCGAGTTCCATGAACGCGCGGATGAGCTTGACGCTGCCCGCGACCCCGCGCGCGCGCAGCAGGGCCTGGGCCTCCCACGACAGCGACCAGCGCCGGTAGTACTCGGTGTAGGCCTCGAGGGAACGGGCGAGGGGGCCGCTGCGGCCCTCGGGACGCAGCTCGGCGTCGAGGTCGAGCGGCAGCCGGTGGTCCTCGGAGTGCTCGCGCAGACCCGCGACGAGCTTGAGCGCCAGCTGGCTCGCGCGCTGCGGGTCGAGGCCGTTCGCGCGATACACGTACATGACGTCGGCATCCGAGCCGAAGCCGAGTTCGCGACCGCCGAAGCGGCCCATCGCGATGACGGCGAAGTCGAGGTCGTCGTCTTCGGGCGGCACCACCACGCGGCGCACCGCGCGCAGCGTCGCCTGGATCGTGACCTCGGTGATGGTGGTCAGCGCGTCGGAGAGCTCCTCGAGCGACACCGTGCCCAGCACCGCCGCCATCGCAACCCGCAACATCTCGCGCCGGCGCAGGGCGCGCACCGAGCGCATCGCGTCGTCGATGTTCTGCCAGCGGGTCTGGATGGCCCGGGCTTCCTCCTCGAGCGCCTTGCCCGAGCGGGGGCGCAGCAGCGCATCGTCGTCGAGCCAGGCGACCGACTCGGGGATCCACTCCATCAGCTCGCCGATGTAGCGCGACCCCGACAGCACGCGCGTGAGGCTCTCGGCGGCGCCGGCGGAGTCGCGCAGCATCCGCAGGAACCACGGGGTGTTGCCGAGCCGCTCGCTGATGCGGCGGAACACCAGCAGCCCGTAGTCGGGGTCGACGCCGTCGGCGAACCACCGGATCATGATCGGCATGAGGTGCCGCTGGATGGTCGCCTTGCGGCTCAGGCCGCTCGTCAGAGCGGCGATGTGGCGGAGGGCCCCGGCCGGATCGCGGAAACCGATCGCCGCGAGGCGGTCGCGGGCCTGCTCGGTGGACAGGGTCCGCTCGCCCTCGGGGAGAGCCGCCACGGCCGAGAGCAGGGGCCGGTAGAACAGGCGCACGTGGATGTCGCGCACCTCGCGTTTGATGCCCTCCCACACCGCCTGGACCCCGGATGCCGAGTCCGCCAGCCGCGAGGCCCTCGCGAGCACCCGCAGGTCGTCGTCCTTCTCGGGCAGCAGCGCCGTGCGCCGCAGGCCCCGCAGCTGCAGGCGATGCTCGAGCAGGCGCAGGAGACGGTAATCGCGCCCGAACGCCTCGGCCTCGGAGCGGCCGATGTACCCCTCGGCGACGAGGGCGTCGAGAGCGTCGAGGGTGCCGCGCTGACGGATGCGCTCGTCGGTGAGGCCGTGCACGAGCTGCAGCAACTGCACCGTGAACTCGACGTCGCGGATGCCACCCGGGCCGAGCTTGAGCTGGCGGTTCACCTCGGCCGCGGGGATGTGCTCGGTGACGCGCTCGCGCATGCGCTGCACGCCCTCGACGAAGTTCTCGCGCGCAGCGCTGTGCCAGACGAGCGGCTGCACCGCGGCCACGTACTCGGCGCCCAGCGTCGCGTCGCCGGCGATCGCGCGGGCCTTCAGCAGAGCCTGGAACTCCCAGCTCTTCGCCCAACGGGCGTAGTACTGCTGGTGCGAGGCGAGGCTGCGAACGAGCGCGCCCTGCTTGCCCTCGGGCCGCAGGTTCGGGTCGACCTCCCACAACGGCGGCTCGATCTCGGGACCGGAAATTCCACGCATGGTCTGCACGGCCAGGCGCGTGCCGATGTCGATCGCGCGCGCCTCCGACACCACCTCTTCGTCGGAGGAACCGCCGACGAAGATCACGTCGACGTCGCTGACGTAGTTCAATTCGCGGGCGCCGGTCTTGCCCATCGCGATGATCGCGAAGCGCGTGGCCTCGACCTGCGCGCGGGGGAAGCCGGCGGGACCGGGGGCGCACACGCGCGAGCGGGCGACGCTGAGCGAGGCCTCGAGCGCCGCGCCGGCGAGGTCGGCCAGGGCCGCGGCGACCACGCCGATCGCCTCCGCGGGGTCGTCCTGGCCGAGGTCGTAGGCGGCGATCCGGGCCAGCAGCCGCCGGTAGCGGGTGCGCAACGCGACCCAGGCAGCATCCGACGCATCGGCGGCGAACCCGTCGACGTCGCCGACCGACGACAGCAGCTCGGTCCGCATGGTGGGCTCGTCGGGCAGGGTGAGACCAGCACCCGACAGGTGGACGAGCTCGTCGGGGTGCCGCAGGTAGAACTCCGCGAAGCCGTCGGACGCCCCCACCAGATCCCACAGCGCGCGCCAGGCGCCGGCATCCGCGGCAGCCGCGCGTACGGCGGCGACGTCACGACGAGCGACCTGCAGGATGGCTCGCAGCGCCCCGTCGGGGTCGGCCACGCGCTGCGCGAGCTGCATGGCATCCGCTCGGCTCACACCGACCGACTCCTCGAGCTCACCGAGCAGGGTGTCTGCGTCGGTGAGCCTCGAGAAGCCGGTGCGGGCGAGGGCGGTGAGCGCGGTGGAGCGGTCGCCCGAGGTCATCGGTGCTCCGTCAGAGCGCTTCGAGGTTGCTCGCCAGCTCGAACGGCGTCACCTGCGCGCGGTACTGGTTCCACTCGCGGCGCTTGTTCAGCAGGACGTACTTGAAGACCGTCTCCCCCAGCGTCTCGGCGACCAGCTCGGACTCCTCGAGGTACTCGAGGGCGTGGTCGAGGCTCGACGGGAGCGGGGCGTAGCCGAGGGCACGGCGCTCCGTGTCGCTGAGCGACCACACGTTGTCCTCCGCCTCGGCGGGGAGCTCGTACTCTTCTTCGATGCCCTTCAGGCCGGCCGCGAGCATGAGCGCGTACGACAGGTAGGGGTTCGCGGCAGAGTCGAGCGCGCGGTATTCGACGCGGGTCGACTGGCCCTTGTTGGGCTTGTACAGCGGCACGCGCACGAGCGCCGAGCGGTTGTTGTGGCCCCAGCAGATGAAGCTGGGAGCCTCGTCGCCGCCCCACAGTCGCTTGTAGGAGTTGACGAACTGGTTCGTCACGGCCGAGATCTCGTTCGCGTGGCGCAGAAGGCCCGCGATGAAGTGCCGGCCGACCTTCGACAGCTGGTACTGCGCGCCCTCTTCGTAGAAGGCGTTCATGTCGCCCTCGAAGAGCGAGAGGTGCGTGTGCATGCCGCTGCCCGGCTGTCCGCTGATGGGCTTCGGCATGAACGTGGCGTAGACGCCCTGCTCGATCGCGACCTCTTTGACCACCGTGCGGAAGGTCATGATGTTGTCGGCCGTGGTGAGCGCATCGGCGTAGCGGAGATCGATCTCGTTCTGGCCCGGGCCGCCCTCGTGGTGGCTGAACTCGACCGAGATGCCGAGGTCTTCGAGCATGCGCACCGACCGGCGACGGAAGTCGTGCGCCGTGCCCCCGGGGACGTTGTCGAAATAGCCCGCCGAGTCGACCGGCTGCGGGCGCCCGTCGGGGCCGAGCTGCGACGACTTCAGCAGGTAGAACTCGATCTCGGGGTGCGTGTAGAACGTGAACCCGGCATCGGCTGCCTTCGCGAGTGTGCGCTTGAGCACGTGGCGGGGGTCGGCGACGGCGGGCTGCCCGTCGGGCGTGGTGATGTCGCAGAACATGCGCGCCGTCGGGTCGATCTCACCGCGCCACGGCAGGATCTGGAACGTCGTGGGGTCGGGGTGCGCGAGCAGGTCGGACTCGTACGAGCGGGTGAGCCCCTCGATCGCCGAGCCGTCGAAGCCGAGACCCTCGGTGAACGCGCCCTCCACCTCGGCCGGGGCGATCGCCACCGACTTCAGCGTGCCGACCACGTCGGTGAACCACAGGCGCACGAACTTGACGCCGCGCTCCTCGATCGTGCGCAGGACGAAATCGCGCTGCTTGTCCATCGTCATCCTTCGTTTCGGTGGGCCGTCAGCGGGCCGAGCCGGAGCCCCAGTCGTCGCGAGCCTCTTCGTCGGCCCACTGCTTCGAGCGCTCCTTCATGAGCTGCGGAGCGTTCGCCGCCTCTTCGGCGGTGTCGAAGGGGCCGGCGCGATCGACGGCGGGCGACTCGTACCCCTGCTCGACCTGACCGGTCTGGAGGTTGTACCAGTACTTGTTGTTGTCGTCGCTCACGATGGCTCCTCACGTGGGTCTCGTGCGTCGGCGCAGAACCGCCGGTGCTCCCCCGATCCTACTGATGCCGACCGTGCGCCTGGATAGGCTGAGGGGTATGGCAACGAATGCATCTCGCGCGGTCGGAGTAGACATCGGCGGAACCGGCATCAAGGCGGGAATCGTCGATCTCGACGCCGGAGAGCTGGTCAGCGACCGCGTCAAGGTCGCCACCCCCGCGGGCGCCGAGCCGGCCGACGTGCTCGCCGCCGTCCGCCAGGTGCTCGAGACCCTTGAGGCGCCCGCCGATCTGCCGCTCGGCGTCGCCTTCCCCGCCATCGTCAAGGGTGGACGCACCCTGTCGGCCGCCAACGTGTCGAAGTCGTGGATCGGTTTCGAAGCCGAGAAGTTCTTCGAGCAGGGCCTGTCGCGCGACATCCACTTCGCGAACGACGCCGACGTCGCCGGCATCGCCGAGGTGCGCTACGGCGCCGCGAAGGGCGTCGAGGGCCTGGTCATCCTCACCACCCTGGGCACCGGCATCGGTTCGGCGATGATCTACGACGGCGTGCTCGTCCCCAACAGCGAGCTCGGTCACCTTCAGCGCGCCGGGCACAAGAAGGATGCCGAGCACTTCGCCGCGTACTCGGCGATGGAGCGCGAAGAGCTGTCGTGGGACAAGTGGGCCAAGCGCCTGCAGTGGTACTACGACTACGTCGAGTTCCTCTTCAGCCCCGACCTGATCGTGGTCGGCGGAGGCGTGTCCAAGCACTCCGAGCACTTCCTGCCCCTGCTGAAGCTGCGCGCGCCGATCGTGCCCGCGAAGCACCGCAACAACGCCGGCATCATCGGCGCGGCGTCCCTCGCCGTCCCCGTCCCGGAGGCCCTCCCCGCCGTCAAGTGACGGGCGGGCGCCCGCCGCGCTGTCAGACGGCGTTCGACTACTGACGCACGCTCACGGCGTTGCGCCAGACGACCGGTGCCCAGTGCCCGCCCTCGCACGGCACCTCGAGCATGACGACCCGGTCGTTCCCCCCGGTCGCCCACGCGGGCTCTCGCGTCGCCGCACGATTGGGCCACGTCACCCACGCCCACACCGGACGCTTCTGGGCGTACCACTCGATCGGCCGCGCTCCCCACGTCTCGGGCTGGAGGGTGCAGGGGGCGATGGATGCCAGCACCCGCGCGACCATCTCATCGCTGACCCTCGTCGAACCCATGCACCGGACCCCTTCCCCGGCCGTGCTCGAGTGTAGAACATATGTCCGACACTCACCGGGGGATGGACACGACGCGAAGCCGTGAACGCAGGCGACCCTCCTGAGCACAGGGGGTGCGCCAGGAGGGTCTACAGGTCATTCGTCGCCGCGCGCGGATCGGGTTGGATCGTTCGACGCTGGGCGCCGCGGACCGTCGTACCCACCGGGCGGAAGGGGCGAATGGGCCGGCCTGTACGCCGGGTTCTGTCCGGGGGTCGAAACCCCGTGGACGGTCATCTCTCTCGGCGACACGTTGCCGTGCCGCTCCAGCGGCCTACCCGGGGACTCGGCGAGCCGCGTCTGCATCCCCTGTCTGGCCTTGCTCCGGACGAGGTTTACCTGGCGGGTCGTGTCACCACGACCCCCGGTGGTCTCTTACACCACCCTTTCACCCTTACCCGCGCGAGGCGGGCGGTCTGCTCTCTGTGGCACTGTCTCGCGGATCACTCCGGGTGGGCGTTACCCACCGTCCTGCCCTGTGGAGCCCGGACGTTCCTCGGCACGGGTGAACCCGTGACGCGACCGTCCAGCCGACCCATTCGCAGCGATCAGTCTACCGGGGTACCGCCTCAGCCCTTCTCCGCGGTCGTCCCGATGCGAAGGTCGAGGGGGAAGTCGATGGGGAACTCCCCGAACAGCAGGCGCCCGGCGGATGCCGCGGACTTCCGCACGGCTTCGGCCACCGCGTCCGCATGCACCAGAGGCGTGTGCACGACGATCTCGTCGTGCAGGAAGAACGCCAGGTGCGGAGACCGGCCGAACACCGGACCCGATGCGCTCGCCGCGTGGGCGGCATCCACCTCGGGGAAGGCCGCGAGGCGGGAGCGGAGGTCGGCCAGCCAGGCCAGGGCCCATTCGGCGGCCGTGCCCTGGACGACGAAGTTGCGGGTGAAGCGTCCCCGGTCGCGCGCGGAGCGACGGGCGCGGGTCTCGTCGATGCCGGATGCCGCGGCGTCGCTGGCGAGCGATTGCAGCGCGCGCCAGGACTCCCCCGCCGGCGGCGACGTCCGGCCGAGCCAGGTCTGCACGACGCCTCCGTCCTCGCCGACGCGGGCGGCGTCGTCGACGAGCCGCATCGCGCGCGGGAAGGTGCGCCGCAGTCGAGGCAGGAGCCGTCCGCTCTCCCCCGTGGTGGCGCCGTACATCGCGCCGAGCATCGCCAGCTTCGCCTCGGCCCGGCTGGCGACGGCGCCGCGCTCGACGATGCCGGCGTAGAGGTCGCGACCGGATGCCGCCTCCGCCAGTGCCGTGTCGCGGGCCATCGCCGCGAGCACGCGGGGTTCGAGCTGTGCAACATCGGCGGTGACCAGCGTCCACCCGGGGTCGGCGCGCACGGCGGTGCGCAGCGAGCGCGGGATCTGCAGCGCTCCCCCGCCCGACGACGCCCAGCGTCCGGTGACGACGCCCGCGGCGACGTAGACCGGGCGGAAGCGGTCGTCGCGCACCCACTCGTCGAGCCACGTCCACCCGTTCGCGGTGTACAGCCGCATGAGCTTCTTGTAGGCGATGAGCGGTCGCACGACCGGGTGATCGTGCTCGGCGAGCTCCCACCGGCTGGTGGACTGCACGAGGAGCCCCGCGCGGTGCAGCGAGCGCAGCAGGCGGGGTTGCGAGTCGAGGGAGGCGGCGGGGTCGCCGAGCGCGTCCCGGACGGCAGCGGCCGCCTGTTCGATGCGAGCGGGCAGCCCTCCACCCCGGCGGGCGCCGAGCTCGTCCTCCAGCAGCGCCTCGTGCGCGGCGCGGCTCCAGGGGACGCCGGCCGCATGGAGCTCCTCGGCGATGAGCGCCCCGGCCGACTCCGCCGCGCACAGAAGCCGCAGTGCCCCGGGGGTGGCGGACGACGCGATGGCGTGGGTCTGCCGACGGTACTCGGCGAGGGCGGCGGAGACCGACTCGGGAACCCCGGCGGCGGTGTCGCCGAGCTCGAACAGCGTGTCGCCGGTGACGGTCGCCCGGTTCGCGGCATCCCACTCGACGGCGTCGCGGAGACCGTGATCGTCGCCCACGGCGCGGGCGTCGCGCAGGATGCCGTGCACCAGGCGCAGATCCCACGCGCGGGCGACGCGCACGCCTGCGTCGAGGAGAGCGGCATAGGTCTGCGCCGAGTCGGCCCAGACCCACCGCACTCCGCCCGCCGCCTCGCGCTCGGCGACGGCCGCGGCGAGGTCGGGCGCGGCGACCGCGTGCTCGCTCAGCGGCGCGTGATCGGGCCCGAGAACGACGAGGGTGACGCGTCCGTTCTCGCGTCCGACGACGACCGTGTCAAATGCCACGGGCGCCGCGGTAGGTCATCGGGATTCTTCGGTGCGGACGAGGATCGCACCGCACTCGGGGCAGAACACGACCTCATCGGTCTGGGCGCGGCGGACCGTGGCCAGATCGCTCGGCGGCAGCACCATGCGGCACGCCTCGCAGGCGCCGGCGCGCAGCAGACCCGCTCCGTTGCCGCGCACGGCGAGACGCTCGTACAGGCCGAGCAGCTCGACGGGCACGGCGGCGGCGACGGCGTCGCGGTCACGGCGGGCGCCCTCGAGGCGGGTGGTCGCGTCGGTGACGGTCGCCTTGGCTTCGGCACTGAGCGATGCGCCCTGGGCGTTCGTCTCGGCGATCAGCGCCTCCTGCTCCGACACCGCCGCATCGGCGGTCTCGAGGCGCTCCATGAGGGCGATCTCCATGTCTTCGAGGTCGCTCTTGCGCCGCGTGAGCGAGGCGAGCTCGCTCTCGAAGCCCTGCGCCTGCTTGGGGTTCGACGAAGCGGCGAGGCGCTCGGTGTCGCGCGCGATGCGGGCGTCGACCACGGCGACGTCGGACTCGAGACGCTTCAGCTCGGCGGTGATGTCGTCGCGCGCGTTGGCACGCGTGGCGAGCTCCTGCGACAGCGTCGCGCGCTGCGCGATCAGCTCGCGCACGCGCTCGGCCTGCGGCGGGTTGGCCGAGACCTTCTCGTCGCGCCGGATGCGGGCGTCGAGGTCGGCGAGGTCGAGCAGTTTGCGCTGGTCGGCGGGATCGGCATTCACGTCCCCCACGCTACCCCGCGGCTCAGACACCGGCGGCACGCACCGGACCCGTGGCGTCGGCTCTGCAGCGGGCGGCCGGGTGGTGGCATCCCGAGATCACGTGACCTGCGCGATGGGACACGTCGTGACCTGTGCTCCCGCCCGGGTCACGTGACCTCGCGGGCAGTGCGGTCGCTGCCCGGGCGCGACGCTAGACTCGAGGCATCCCGGGCCTTTAGCTCAGCTGGTAGAGCGCCACGTTTACACCGTGGATGTCGTCGGTTCGATCCCGGCAGGGCCCACCTCAGTTCAGGATGTTCACGCTCCGCGCGATGACCAGCGCGAGCAGGATGAATCCCGACATCGCCTGCACCAGCATGAACAGCTTCGCGCGCGAGCTCAGCGGCATGACGTCGGTAGGGCTGAACGCCATCGCGATGGATGCCGAGAAGGAGAGGTAGTCGACGTAGCCGGGCGCCCAGTCCTCGCCCCCTCACACCTGGGCGGCGCCGAGCAGGGTCGCCGCTCCGTCGCCCTCGCCCCGCAGCAGCTGACGTGCGGAACGCGGCGGACTCTCGGGTGCTCACGGGGTCAGGCTGGACGCGCGAGGGCTCTGCAAGCCCCGCTCGCTCGAGGAGTCGGCATCCCTCCTCTCCGCGGCCGGGTCGGCCCGCGACGTCTCGATGTCGAAGGGTCATCTCGTCGGCGGCGACGGATGCGTCGCGGGAGAGCATCCGATGTCGTCCCGACTCGCTAGGCTGGACGTTGGTTGATTGTGCGGAGCAGACAAGGGTTGCCGCACTCGTATGGCGATTCTCTGGCATGACCTGCCAGACGACGAAAGGTCTTCCGTGACTGTTCACGACCAGGATCCGTATTCGCAGGGGCCGCAGGACAGCGACCCGGAAGAGACCGGGGAGTGGCAGGAATCCCTGCGACAGCTGGTCCAGGCGAAGGGTCCGGCTCGCGCTCGCGAGATCATGCTGAGCCTGCTGAAGGGCTCCAAGGAACTGCACCTCAACGTGCCGATGGTTCCGACCACCGACTACATCAACACGATCTCGCAGAAGAACGAGCCCGAGTTCCCCGGTGATGAGGAGCTGGAGCGTCGTTACCGCAAGTGGATCCGCTGGAACGCCGCGGTCACGGTGCACCGCGCGCAGCGCCCCGGCATCGGCGTCGGCGGCCACATCTCGACCTACGCGTCGTCGGCCGCCCTGTACGAGGTGGGCTTCAACCACTTCTTCCGCGGTCTCGACGACCCCTCGGGCGGCGACCAGATCTTCATCCAGGGCCACGCCTCCCCCGGCGCCTACGCCCGCGCGTACCTCGAGGGCCGCCTCACCGAGGCGCAGCTCGACGGCTTCCGCCAGGAGAAGTCGCAGGCGCCCAACGGCATCCCCTCCTATCCGCACCCCCGCCTCATGCCGGAGTTCTGGCAGTTCCCGACCGTGTCGATGGGTCTCGGCCCGATCAACGCGATCTACCAGGCGATGTCGAACAAGTACCTGTCGAACCGCGGCATCAAAGACGTGAGCGACTCGCACGTCTGGGCCTACCTCGGCGACGGCGAGATGGACGAGGTCGAGAGCCGCGGCCAGCTGCAGGTCGCCGCCAATGAGGGCCTCGACAACCTGACGTTCATCGTCAACTGCAACCTCCAGCGCCTCGACGGTCCGGTCCGCGGAAACGGCAAGATCATCCAGGAGCTCGAGAGCTTCTTCCGCGGTGCGGGCTGGAACGTCATCAAGGTCGTCTGGGGCCGCGAGTGGGACGACCTGCTCGCCCGCGACACCGAGGGCGCGCTGCTCAACCTCATGAACAGCACCCCCGACGGCGACTACCAGACCTACAAGGCCGAGAACGGCGCCTACGTGCGCGAGAACTTCTTCGGTCGCGACCCCCGCGCCCTCGAGCTCGTCAAGGACTACACCGACGAGCAGGTCTGGGGCCTCAAGCGCGGTGGCCACGACTACCGCAAGGTGTTCGCGGCGTTCAAGGCGGCCAAGGAGCACAAGGGTCAGCCCACCGTCATCCTGGCCAAGACCATCAAGGGCTACGGCCTCGGTCCGCACTTCGAGGGCCGCAACGCGACCCACCAGATGAAGAAGCTGACCCTCGACGACCTCAAGGCGTTCCGCGACGCGATGGACATCCCCGTCACCGACGCGCAGCTCGACGAGAACCCGTACCAGCCGCCGTACTACAACCCCGGTGAGCAGGACGAGACGATCAAGTACATGCTCGAGCGCCGTCGCGCACTCGGCGGCTTCCTCCCCGAGCGTCGCACCACGCACGTCGGCCTCGAGCTGCCGGGCGATGCGGCCTACGCGCTGCCCAAGAAGGGCTCGGGCACGCAGGAGATCGCCACCACCATGGCGTTCGTGCGTCTGCTGAAGGACCTGCTGCGGGTGAAGGACTTCGGTCACCGCATCGTCCCGATCATCCCCGACGAGGCGCGCACGTTCGGCATGGACGCGTACTTCCCCACGGCGAAGATCTACAACCCCAAGGGCCAGCACTACACCTCCGTCGACCGCGAGTTGCTGCTGGCGTACAAGGAGAGCCCGCAGGGCCAGATCGTGCACGTCGGCATCAACGAGGCGGGCGCCCTCGCGGCGTTCACCGCGGCGGGCACGGCGTACTCGACCCACGGCGAGCCGCTCATCCCGGTGTACGTCTTCTACTCGATGTTCGGCTTCCAGCGCACGGGCGACGCCCAGTGGGCCGCGGGCGACCAGATGGCGCGCGGTTTCATCATCGGCGCCACGGCCGGCCGCACCACGCTGACGGGTGAGGGTCTGCAGCACGCCGACGGCCACTCGCAGCTGCTGGCATCCACCAACCCGGCGACCGTCTCGTACGACCCGGCCTACGGCTACGAGATCTCGCACATCGTGCGTTCGGGCATCGAGCGCATGTACGGCGGGAACCACCCCGACCCCAACGTCATGTACTACCTGACGGTCTACAACGAGCCCTACGTGCAGCCGGCCGAGCCCGAGGGGGTCGACGTCGACGGCATTGTCCGCGGCATCCACCACATCTCGTCGGGCGAGGGCGACGGCCCCCGCACGCAGCTGCTCGCCTCGGGCGTCGGTGTGCCGTGGGCGTTCGAGGCGCAGCGTCTGCTGAAGGACGACTGGGGCGTCGTGGCCGACGTCTGGTCGGTCACGTCGTGGAGCGAGCTGCGCCGCGACGGTCTGGCCGCCGACGAGCACAACTTCCTGCACCCCGACGAGGAGCGCCGCGTGCCCTACCTCACCGACAAGCTGAAGGAAGCCCAGGGCCCGGTCATCGCCGTCAGCGACTGGATGCACGCCGTGCAGGACCAGATCCGTCAGTGGGTCCCGCAGAACTACTGGACGCTCGGCGCCGACGGCTTCGGCTTCTCCGACACGCGCGCCGCGGCCCGTCGCTTCTTCAAGATCGACGGTCCCTCGCTCGCGGTGCGTGCTCTGCAGGCTCTGGCCGAAGAGGGCAAGGTCGACCGCGCCGTCGTCGGTCAGGCGATCGAGAAGTACCGTCTGCACGACGTCAACGCCGGCACCAGCGGCAACGCGGGCGGCGAGGCGTGATCGCGTGAGCGACTCCACGGTCGGGTCCGGTCCCTCCGCCTCGCGCGGCGGAACCGGGCCCGACCGGCCTTCGGGCGCAGAAGACGACGCAGCCGCGCACGAGAAGGCCGAGACGCTGGCGTGGCTGCGCCGGATCTCGGGCGATCTCGCCACCGCGACCATCCAGCGCCTCGGCGAGACCCTCCCCTGGTACGCCGAGATGCCGCCGGCGCGGCGCTCGGCCGTCGGGCTGGTGGCCCAGGCCGGCATCACCTCGTTCCTGCAGTGGTTCGAGGAGCCGGCATCCACTCCCGCCATCGCGGCGGACATCTTCGCCGCCGCTCCCCGCGAGCTGCTGCGCAGCGTCAGCCTGACGCAGACGCTGCAGCTCGTGCGCGTGACCGTCGAGGTCATGGAGGAGCGCGTGGCCGGGCGCAGCGAGAAGGTGCGCGAGGCCATGCTGTCGTACTCGCGCGAGGTCGCGTTCGCCGCGGCGGACGTCTACGCGCGTGCCGCCGAGGCGCGGGGTCTGTGGGACGCACGTCTCGAGGCCCTCGTCGTCGACTCGATCCTCACCGGAGAGGCCGACGACGAGCTGCCCAGCCGTATCGCCGCCCTCGGTTGGCACGGCCACGGCGAGGTCTCGGTGCTCGTGGGGACCACTCCCCCGCAGCTCGACGTCGACCAGGTGCGCCGCACCGCGCGCAAGCTCGGGGTCGACGTCCTCATCGGCGTGCAGGGATCGCGTCTGGTGCTGGTCCTCGGCCGGGCCGACCTGCCCGCGCGCGGCGGCGACGACGTCGCCGAGCTGCCGTTCCCCGAGATCGCCAAGCGCCTCGAGCCGAGCTTCGGGACGGGCCACCTCGTGCTGGGCCCCGCCGTTCCGGCGCTCGTCGACGCCGGCCAGAGCGCCCGCGCCGCCCTCGCCGGTTTCGCCGTCGCGCGCGCCTGGCGCAACGCGCCCCGCCCCGTCGAGGCCGACGATCTGCTCCCCGAGCGCGCCCTCGCCGGCGACGCGGTGGCGAAGCAGACGCTCGTCGATCGCGTCTACCGTCCGCTGCAGGCGCACAGCGCCGACCTCGTGGCGACGCTCTGGAGCTATCTCGACAACGGGCGGTCGCTCGAGGCGACCGCGCGCGAGCTGTACGTGCACCCCAACACCGTGCGATACCGCCTGAAGCGCGTCTCCGAGGTGATCGGGTGGGATGCCACGGGCCCCCGCGAGGCGCTCATCCTGCAGACGGCGTTGATCCTCGGTTCCATCGGCACCGATGCCACGCGCCGACGTGGTCTCTCGAACCGACGACCGCCGCTCGCCCGCTGACGCCGACGGCGGCCGATGCACGGCACGCACAAAGACACGCCGCATATCTGTGACGATATCTCCAGAAGCCCCCGCCTGATCCTTGGCAGGATGGAACGGTGATCATCGCCGTCTTCCCCGGACAGGGTTCGCAGACCCCCGGCTTCCTCTCCCCCTGGCTCGAACTCGACGGGACGCGCGAGCGTCTGGAAGCGTTCTCGGAGCGCGCGGGCGTCGACCTCGTGGCCGCGGGGACCGAGTGGGATGCCGACCGGATCCGCGACACCAGCGTGGCCCAGCCGCTCATCGTCGCGGCGAGCCTGCTGTCGTGGGCCGCGTTGAACGAGCGTGCCGGAACGCCCGTCGCCGGGGTCGCGGGGCACTCCGTGGGCGAGATCGCCGCGTTGGCGGCATCCGGTGTCCTGAACGACGACGACGCCCTGCGCCTGGTGGGCCTGCGCGGTCGCGCGATGGCCGAGGCGGCCGCCACCGTCGAGACCGGCATGAGCGCCGTCGTCGGCGGAGACGAGCAGGCCGTACTCGAGCGTCTCGAGGCGCTGCAGCTGACGCCCGCGAACTTCAACGGCGGCGGTCAGATCGTCGCCGCCGGTGAGCTCTCCCGTCTCGCCGAACTGGGCGCGGAGGCGCCGCGCGGCGCGCGGGTCATCCCGCTGCAGGTCGCCGGGGCCTTCCACACCCGTTTCATGGAACCCGCCGTCGAGACGCTGCGCACCGCGGCCGCCGATGTCGAGGTATCCGACCCCTCCACCACCCTGTGGACCAACTCCGACGGCTCCGTCATCTCCGACGGTCGCCGCGCCCTCGACCTCGTCGTCGCCCAGGTCGCCTCCCCCGTCCGCTGGGATCGCTGCATGGCCTCGTTCGCCGAGCACGGCGTGACCGGCATCATCGAACTCTCGCCCGCGGGTGCCCTCACGGGGCTCGCCAAGCGCGCCCTGCGCGGCACGCCCACCGTGGCGGTGAAGACCCCCGACGACCTCGACGCGGCCGTCTCACTCCTGAAAGAAGACCAGGCATGAGTACCCCCACCCTTCGTCAGCTGCAGGGCCCGGCCCACACGCGCATCTACTCCTACGGCGCGGCGCGCGGCGAGAACTTCGTGCCGAACGACGACCTCGTCGGGCCCATCGACTCCAGCGACGAGTGGATTCGCCAGCGCACCGGCATCGTCACGCGCGTGCGCGCGAACAAAGAGACGGATGCCATTGACCTGGCGGCCGAGGCCGCGCGCGAGGCCGTCGAGAAGTCGGGCGTGGCGCCCGAAGACATCGATGCCGTGATCGTGGCCACCATCAGCAACCCCAAGCAGACGCCGTCCGCCTCGGCCATCGTCGCCGACCGCATCGGGGCGAACCCGGCCGCCGCCTACGACGTCAACGCCGCGTGCGCGGGCTTCGCGTACGGTGTGGGCCAGGCCGACGCTCTGGTGCGCGCGGGCCTGGCGAAGCACGTCGTGGTCGTGGGCGCCGAAAAGCTCAGCGACATCGTCGACCCCACCGACCGCAGCATCTCGTTCCTGCTCGGCGACGGCGCGGGCGCCGTGGTCGTCGGCCCGAGCGACACCCCCGGCATCGGCCCCACGGTCTGGGGCTCCGACGGCTCGAAGGCCGACGCCGTGGGCATGAACGCCACCCTGAACGAGTTCCGCGACGGCACCGCGCCGTGGCCCACCCTGCGCCAGGAGGGCCCCACGGTGTTCCGCTGGGCCGTCTGGGAGATGGTCAAGGTCGCCCGTCAGGCGATCGAGGCCGCCGGCATCGAGCCCTCGGACCTCGCCGCCTTCGTCCCGCACCAGGCGAACATGCGCATCATCGACGAGTTCGCCAAGCAGCTGGGCCTGCCCGAGACGGTGGTCATCGGTCGCGACATCGAGACCACGGGCAACACCTCAGCGGCATCCATCCCGCTCGCCACCCACCGACTGCTCGAGGAGCACCCCGAGCTCAGCGGCGGACTCGCGCTGCAGATCGGCTTCGGCGCCGGTCTGGTCTTCGGCGCGCAGGTCGTCGTCCTCCCCTGACGCGCGAGCGTCGAACCCTAGACTGATCGGGGCCCGTCGGGCCCCATCCCCGAGAAACAGGAGACATCATGGCATTCACCAACGACGAGGTTCTCGCCGGCCTTGCCGAGCTCATCACCGACGAGACCGGAATCTCGGCCGACGAGGTCGCGCTCGAGAAGTCGTTCACCGACGACCTCGACATCGACTCCATCTCGATGATGACGATCGTCGTCAACGCCGAGGAGAAGTTCGGTGTCACCATCCCCGACGACGAGGTCAAGAACCTCAAGACCGTCGGCGACGCCGTGACGTTCATCACGTCGAACCAGTCCTGACACCTCCCGGTGGGGGCTCCGGCCCCCACCGGTCACGATCCGTCGGCCGCACCAAGGATTCATCGCTCATGAGCACACCCCGCATCGTCGTCACCGGCATCGGAGCCACCTCGCCCATCGGCGGCACGGCGCCCGAGAGCTGGTCCGCCCTGCTCGCCGGCACCTCCGGCGCACGTTCCCTCGAGCACGAGTGGGTCGAGCAGTACAACCTGCCGGTCACCTTCGCCGCCGAGGCACTCGTGCGTCCCGAGACCGTGCTCGAGCGTCCCGTGGCCAAGCGCCTCGACCCCTCGTCGCAGCTCGCGATGGTCGCGGCCAAAGAGGCCTGGGAAGACGCGGGCTCCCCCGACATCGACCCCGACCGCCTCGGCGTCGATTTCGCCACCGGCATCGGCGGCGTGTGGACGCTCCTCGACGCCTGGGACACCCTGCGCGAGAAGGGCCCGCGTCGCGTCATGCCGATGACGGTGCCGATGCTCATGCCCAACGCCGCAGCCGGCAACCTGTCACTGCACTTCAACGCCCGCGCGTTCGCCCGCACGGTGGCCTCGGCGTGCGCGTCCAGCACCGAGTCGATCGTCAACGCCGTGCAGCACATCCGCGACGGCCTCGCCGACGTGGTCATCGCCGGTGGCACCGAATCGGCCATCCACCCCATCACGATCGCCTCGTTCGCCTCGATGCAGGCGCTGTCCAAGCGCAACGACTCCCCCGAGACGGCGTCGCGCCCGGCCAGCATCGACCGCGACGGCTTCGTCATGGGTGAAGGCGCCGGAGTGCTGATCCTCGAGACCGAGGAGCACGCGAAGGCTCGCGGCGCGAAGATCTACGCCTCGATCGTGGGCGGCGGCGTCACCGCCGACTCGTATCACATCACGGCCAACGACCCCGAGGGTCGCGGCGCCGCGCGCGCCGTGCGCATGGCGCTTGAGATGGCGGGGGCCTCGGTCGACGACGTCACGCACATCAACGCCCACGCCACCTCGACCCCCGTCGGCGACCCGAACGAATACCAGGCCCTGCGCGCGGTCTTCGGGGACCGGGTCGACGAGATCCCCGTGTCGGCGACCAAGGCATCCACCGGTCACCTGCTGGGCGGCACCGGCGCACTCGAGGCGATCTTCACCGTCCTCGCCCTGCAGAACCGCGTCGCCCCGCCGACGATCAACCTCACCGAGCAGGACCCGGAGGTGCCCTTCGCGCTGTCGGGCTCCCCCGTCGAACTCGGCACCGGCGACCAGCTCGCGATCAGCAACTCCTTCGGCTTCGGCGGACACAACGCCGTGGTCGCGATCGCCTCGGTCTGAGCGCGGTCCCTACGGCGAGAGCCCCCTGGCATCCCCCCGACTGCGTTCGGGGATGCCAGGGGGCTCTCGTGTTGTCAAGCGGGGGATACGCGGTCCCGGTGCCGGGTGCGGTCACCGACCTCCGGTAGTGGCGCCTCCCCCGCCCGACGGCTTCAGCCGACCTTGTGCAGCCAGACGATCTGCTGGTCGTCGCCGGCGTGGCGGAAGGGCTCGAGCTCCTCGTCCCAGGCCGAGCCGAGGGCGACATCGAGCTCGCGCTGCAGTTCGAACGCGTCGCCCGCGGCGACCTCCATGGCGTAGCGCACACGGTCCTCGCCGATCACGACGTTGCCCGCCGCGTCGGTCTGCGCATAGTGGATGCCGAGCCCCGGCGTGTGCATCCAGCGGCCGCCGTCGCTGCGCGGAGTCGGGTCTTCGCTCACTTCGAAGCGCAGGTGCTCCCAACCGCGGATGGCGCTCGCCAGCGCGGCGCCGGAGCCGACCGGACCCTCCCAGTAGAACTCGGCGCGACGGCTCCCCGTCAGCACAGGCTGGTCGGCCCAGTCGAAGTTGACGGCGCGACCGAGGGCGCGTCCCACCGCCCACTCGAGGTGGGGGCACAACGCGCGGGGCGCGGAGTGGATCAGGATCACTCCGCGCGAAGACGTGATCGCCATGGTCTCTCCTTCGTCAGGTACGTCTTCCCCTACGACCTGTGATGGAGTGTGGCGAGTGTTCGGTTGTCCCGGCCATTATCGCCCGTGCATAACGAAATCACAACACTGTGATTCGGCTCGCCGATGCGAGGGTCGCGTCAGCCGAACCACAGCGCCCAGTACAGGGCGAAGTTGCGGTTGCCGTATGCGGAACACGCATCCCCGGTGCCCCAGCGGGCCGCGATCGCGGCGGGGTTGGGTTGGTAGGGCGTGTAGTTATACAGCGCCGCCGTGGCCTCGTTCGTGATCGTCACGTCGCTTCCCCCACAGGAGGGGTCGGGCGAGTAGGCGATGTAGTGCTGCCCCGGCTGACGCATGAAATCGGAGGCGCTGTACGACTTCAGATCGGTCGCGCCCTGCGCGATCTGCAGAGCGAACCCGGAGCGACCGGGATCGCACGGGGCGTCGTCGGGACAGCGAGCGCCCATCGCGGCGCCCAGTTGCTCCGGGGAGGGGGCGCGGGCGGTGCGCCCGGAGACGAGGCTCTGCTCCTTCTGCAGCGTCACCAGCAGGACCTTCGCGGAGATGCCGCACGCCCTCTGGATGCGGTCGATGATCTCTGCGGCAGACAGCTCCCCGCCGTCGTATCCTTCGCAGACGGTCGCCCCCGTGGCATCCGAGACAATCGGCCCCCGAGCGGGCAGCTCGGTGCGCAATCGCGCCAGGCACGAGTCGTCGCGACATTCGCCGACCTGGTCGTCGAGGAAGCTCTGGATCTCGCCGGCGGTCATCGCATCGCCGTCGTAGAACTCGGCGTCGGAGATGAGGGTGCCGGGGTCGAAGTCGCGCAGATCGACGGCCTGACGGCGGACCTCTGTGTTCCACGCGGCCGTGAGCGAGACGAGCGGTGCGATCGCCAGCATGACGAGGCCCACCAGGACGAGGGCCACGACGCCGAACGCGATGCGGCGACGTCGCAGGATCGTCGCGCGGGGCGTACGGCGGGGCCGCGAACGTCTCTTCGCCACCCCTCGATCGTGCCGCACCGCGCTGACCGCGCGCTGCACGTCGGGAACGTGGCGCGTCGGTCAGCGCGGTCGGGTCAGCTCCCGGGCTGTGCGGGAGGGGTGGGCGCCGAGCCGTCGGCCGGGGGCGTCGGGGCGGCACCGTCGGCCGGGGGCGCAGGCGGGGTGGGCTTGTCGCCGTCCGCGGGCGGGGTGGGCTTGTCACCGTCGGCGGGCGGAGTCGGCGCCGACCCGTCGGCGGGCGGGGCGGGCTTGTCGCCCGGGGCGCCG
>NZ_JAUZUP010000004.1:0-451770 GCF_031844085.1 Microbacterium sp. PRF11 | reverse complement strand
AGCCGTCCGCCGGAGCGGGCGGAGTCGCGCCGTCGGTCGGCGCGGGGGCGGTGGCGCCGGGGGTGGGTGCGGCGCCGGGCATGCCGGGTCCGGTCGAGCCGCCGTCGGCGCTCGGTGCCGAGGTGGCGGCGGCCGCGAGGGGCCCGGTGCCGGTCGTCTGCGCGGCGAGGGCGGCGGTCCCGCCCGTGAGCCCCGCGGCCACGATGACGGCGCCGGCGATCAGAGCAGGCCGGCGCCAGGAGCGGCGACGCGGTTCGGGCGACTCCTCGTACTTCGGCAGCGGCAGGGTGGGGTTGTCGTCGTTCATGTTCGCTTCCCGTGCCGGTGGCGGTCACCGGCTCTGAGACCAGGTTTCGAGCCGGGACTGAAGCCCACCTGAAGCCGGTGCTCCAGCGGCGACCGCATACGCAAGCCATAACCGGCGTTCAGGAGACGGCCCTATCGTCTGCCGGATGTCCTCTGCAGCCCGGGTCCTCGTCGTCGACGATGACGAGACCATCCGCCTCGCCGTCACCACGGCACTGCGGGCCGACGGCTTCGTCGCCGAGGCGGCGCCCGACGGCTCCGACCTCGCGGAGAGATTGAGGGCGTTCCGCCCCGACCTGGTGGTCCTGGACTGGATGATGCCCGGGCCGAGCGGCATCCGGTTGCTGCCCGTCGTGCGCGCGGCCGGCGACGCCGCGGTGATCATGCTGACCGCCCGCGACGAGGTGGACGACCGCCTGCGCGGATTCGCCGAGGGTGCGGACGACTACGTCGTGAAGCCCTTCACCATGGCGGAACTGGTCGCGCGTACCGGCGCGGTGCTGCGTCGACGCGGTCGGCTGCCGCAGACGGTCTCGGTGGGCGATCTCGTCGTCGATCCGGATGCCACCACCGCCCACCGCGCGGGAGTCGCCCTGGATCTCACGGCGACGGAGTTCCGCCTGCTTCACCTCCTCGCCGACAGCCGGGGACGCACGCTGTCGAAGGCGCAGATCCTGACGCAGGTGTGGGGGTACGAGGACTACGACCCGAACCTCGTCGAGGTGCACCTCAGCGCTCTCCGACGCAAGATGGAGCAGCACGGTCCGCGGCTGATCCACACCGTACGGGGACTCGGCTACCGGCTGAGCGCGACGCCGTGAGCACCCCCGCTCCCCTGCGCTCCGGCTCCCTCCGCCGGCGCACGATCGTCGCGGTCCTGGCCCTCGTCGCTCTGCTGCTCGTCGTGCTCGCGGTCGTCGTCGACGTCGCGCTGGGAGCCCGCCTGCGCGGGCAGATCGAAGAGCGCCTGCGCGATCGCGCGGCCGCCGCTGCATCGCTGGTCGGGACGGTCGACGACACTGAGCTCGCCGAACGTCTGTCGTACCAGGGACTCGCCGTGCGGATCGACGGCGCGGGCGGCGATTCGGTCGTCGCGGGTCCCAGTCCCGATCAGCTGCGCGACGCTCCACCGGGACCCGGCGGGCCGGGCGTCGGACCGGGAGAGCGGTCGGCGCCGCCCTCGGCGTCGTCCAGCGGCGTACAGGTCGTCGCGTCCGACGTCTCCGGCGACGACCAGCTCGTGACGCTGCGCTCCACCCTCAGCGACGGGTCGACGCTCACCCTGACGGCGTCGGCCGTCGGCGTCGGTGAAACGCTCGCGCAGGTGCGGGGCATCATGGCGGTGTCCTCGATCGGCGTCCTCGTGCTCGCCGCCGGGGCGGTCACGCTGGTCGTCCGGCGGAGCCTCCGACCTCTCGACCAGGTCTCGCGTGTCGCGAGGGCGATCGGTTCCGGAGAGCGCGAGAGGCGCCTACGCCCGACCCGACCCGACACCGAGATCGGACGGGTCGCCACCGCGCTCGACGACATGCTCGACGACGTCGTCGGCGCCGAGCAGGCGGCGCGCGACGCCGAGGCGCGACTGCGGGCGTTCCTCTCCGACGCGGCGCACGAATTGCGCACGCCGGTCGCCGGCATCCGGGCCGCCGCCGACACGCTCGTGCGCGCCGATCTCGACGGCCCCGAGCGCGACCTGCTCGCGGCGCACGTCGTGCGGGAGGCGACGCGGGCATCCCGCCTCGTCGACGACCTGCTGACGATGGCGCGTGTCGACCGGGGGCTCGAGCTCGACCGGGCCGAGGTCGACCTGCGGACGCTGGTCGAGGCCGAGGCGCATCGCGCCCCGCTCGTGCATCCGTCCCTGCGCATCTGGGCGGAGATCCCGGATGCCGCGGTGCGCGCGCGCGTCGATGTCGGCCGTCTCGCGCAGGTGCTGTCGAACCTGGTCGAGAACGCCGCGCGTGCCACCGGCGGGACGGGGACGGTGGCCCTGTCGCTCCACACCGAGGGCGGGCAGGCGGTGATCACCGTCGTCGACGACGGTCCGGGTGTTCCCCCCGCCGAGGCGGAGCGCATCTTCGACCGTCTCGTGCGCTTGGACCAGGGACGCGAGACCTCCGGCGGCGTCGGACTGGGCCTGCCGATCGCACGCGGAATCGCGCGCGCCCACGGCGGAGAGGTGCGGAATGTCCGCTCCGATGCGGGCGCGCGCTTCGACATATCGCTGCCGACGGTCTGACGCCTTCGCAGCGACTCGGAGGTCAGCAGCCGATCGCGCTCAACGCGTGGGGCGATGGCCGACCGGTTGACGCGTCGGAGCCGGTGCCGGCGCGATGCCCGCGGCGGTGAGGGTGAGGCCGTCGGCACCGCTGGCGTCGTGCATCATCTGGTCGACGAGTTCGCGGTCGATCACCGGCTCCCGGCCGCCGTAGAACTGCATGACGAGGGCGTTCGAGGCGTGGATCCACAGGCTCGCCTGCCGGACCCCCTCGTTCACGGGCAACTGCAGCATGAAGCCCTCGTTGCGTCGGAGCTTGTTCATCACGACGAGGCGAAGGTGAGCGAGGATGCGGTCGTCGATGTCGAACGATGCGCGATCGCGGTAGATGAGGCGTCCCACGGCGGGTCCTTTTCCGGCACGCCGAAGCGTACCTGTTGTTGCAAGGGCGGGACCTCGCCGGGAAGCGGGGCAATGCGGGGACCCTCAGTATTTCACCCTCGGGGCTCTTTCGGTACATGCACGCCGATATATCGGCGACCGAGCGGGTGTGCTCGCCGTCGATGTCGCGGCGAATGCTCAGGGTGCGCCGCGGGCCGATCGATAGAGTCGAAGGTATCTGCGATCATCCGACCCACGAGAGAGAAAACCCGTGAGCCATCACCGCACCTCCACCGACCAGGAGGGCCGATCTTCGAGCCCCCTCTTCCGGAGAGGGGGTGAGATCTGATGCTGGCTGCGACCCTGACCCTTCTGTTGGGGATCATCATCACTCTGGCGATCATCGTCGCCTGCGGCTTCTTCGTCGCGCAGGAGTTCGCGTACATGTCGGTCGACCGCTCGCGCATGGCGGCACTGGCCGAGAAGGGCGACGCGCAGGCCAAGCGGGTCCTGGCGATCACCAAGCGCACCTCGTTCATGCTGTCAGGTGCGCAGCTGGGCATCACCGTCACGGGGCTGCTCATCGGCTACGTCGCCGAACCGCTCATCGGCCAGTCGTTGGGCACCCTGCTCGGCGGCGTCGGCATCGAGCCGGCCGTGTCGGTGCTCATCGGCACCGTGGCCGCGCTGCTGCTGGCGACCATCGTGACGATGATCTTCGGCGAGCTGTATCCGAAGAACCTCGCCATCGCGAGCCCTGAGCCGCTGGCCCGTGCACTCGCCGTTCCCACGCGCATCTACCTGCTGCTGTTCGGCTGGCTCATCACCGTGTTCGACGTGGCCGCCAACGCGCTGCTGCGTCTGCTGCGCATCGAGCCCCTCGAGGACGTCGACGAGAGCGCGACCGCTCGCGACCTCGAGGCGATCATCGAGGAGTCCCGCGCGAGCGGCGACCTGCCCGACGACCTGTCGATGATCATCGACCGCATCCTCGACTTCCCGCAGCGCGACGTCGAGCACGCTATGGTGCCCCGCTCGCAGACCGACTCGGTCACCCCCGACACCACCGTCGGCGAGGTGCGTGCGCTCATGGCATCCGGGCACACCCGGTACCCGGTGATCGGCGACGAGGACTCCCCGGTCGGCGTGGTCGAGCTCATCGACATCCTGCGCGAACAGCCCGGCGACGACGCGCCCGTGGCGTCCGTCATGCGTGCCGCCGTCGTCATCCCGACCTCGATGCTGCTGCCTGTCGCGCTCGAGCGCATGCGTCGCTCGCGCAACGAGCTCGCCTGCGTCGTCGACGAGTACGGCAACTTCGACGGCATCCTGACCGTCGAGGACCTGACCGAGGAGGTCATCGGCGAGCTCTCCGACGAGCACGACGCGATCGTCGCCGAGGCGGCAGCGGTGGGCGACGACGCGTGGACGGTTCCCGGCGACCTGCACCTCGACGAGCTCGAACGCCTCCTCGGCCACGATCTCGCCGAGACCGACGCCGAGACGGTCGCCGGTCTCGTCATCGAGACGAACGGCGACCTGCCCGCCGTGGGCGAGGTCGTCCGCATCGATCTGCCGGAGCGCGCCTCCGAGACCGTTCAGGGCATCGAGATCGACCGCTGGCTCGTCGTCGAGGTCGTCGAGGTCGACCGGCACGTGCCCTCGCAGGTGCGCGTCCAGCTGCACGAGAACGACCGCGATGCCGACCCGGTCGAGACCCGCGACGAGGAGGTGGCCCGATGAACGGCTGGGTCGTCGCCCTCGTCACCACGGGGCTCATCATCGCGAGCGCGTTCTTCGTCATCGTCGAGTTCGCCCTCCTCGCTGCGCGACGCCACCGCCTCGAGGAGGAGGCCGCGACCAGCGCGTCCGCTCGCGCCGCGCTGCGCGGCGTCAACGAGCTGACCGTCATGCTCGCCTTCGCCCAGCTCGGCATCACGGCGTGCACGTTCCTGCTCGGTGCGATCACCAAGCCCGCGATCGATTACGCCCTCGCGCCGGTGTTCGAGGCCTGGGGTCTGCCCTACGTCCTCGCCGACATCATCGCGTTCATGCTGGCGCTCATCGTGGTGACGTTCCTCCACCTCGTGATCGGCGAGATGGCGCCCAAGTCCTGGGCCATCGCGCATCCCGAGACCGCGGCGAAGGCCACCGGCATCCTGGCCCGCGCGCTCACTTGGCCGCTGCGCCCGTTCCTGCTGTGGATCAACCACATCGCCAACCGCCTGGTGAAGGCATCGGGTGTCGAGCCCGTCGAGAAGGCCGCGGCGGGCGGTCAGGACGTCGACACCATCCGAGAGCTCGTCGCGCACTCCCGTCAGGCGGGCACGCTCGAACAGCAGTACTCGGAACCGATCAACCAGGTCATCGCCCTGAGCACGATCACCGTCGGCGACATCGTGCGCACCGACCGCTCCCCCACCGCGGTGGCGATGGATGCCACGGTCGCCGACATCCAGGCCGTCGCCGCCTCGTCGACGCACCTGCGCATCCTCGTGGGCGCCGGTGCTGCGTCGCGTGTCGCGCACGTGCGGGACACGTTGACCGTCGACCCGGCCACTCCGGCGCTCGACATCGCCCGAGAGCCGCTGGTGCTCGAGCCGTCAGCCTCGGCCTACGACGCCCTCGCGCGGATGCGCCGCGGCCGGGTGCAGCTGGCCACGGTCGTCGACGGCGAACGCCTGCTCGGCGTGGTCACGCTCGACGACCTGCTGCGCGAGATCTTGCCCGGGCCCGCCGAGGTGGCGGAGGTCGTGCGCTGAGGTCCGCCACCGCGTGAGCCGGGAACGCTCGCCGCTCTCGGAGAACACTCCGCGGCGGCGGGCGTTCCTCGTTCGGACGCGGGGCGGGCATCAGCGGAGGTACGCGTCCACGAGCAGCGGACCCCGGATGCCGCGGAACGTCTCGATCAGCCGGTCCAGCGCGCGATCGTTCCAGGTCGCGAGCCGCAGATCGTGCGGGCCCAGGAGCTCGAGCCGGCCGGCACGCAAGCGGACGACCTCCCAGCCCGCCGATCGCAGTGCGCGGTCCTTTCGACGGTCGGCCGCTTCGCGCTTCCCGACGTGCTCGAGACCGTGTCGTCCGATCGAGTCGTACTCCACCGCGATGCGCAGCTCGGGGAACACGAGATCCGGCCACACCTCCACGTGCTGGAAAAAGGGTCTGGCCACGCGGACGGCGTTCGCACGGTGGTCCAGGGTCAGGCGATCGTCCACATCGGCGCGGACGCGGTCCTCCACGGCGGAGGCGGGCGCGGGAGCGCACGTCGAGAAGAATGCCGTGCCCACCGGCACCGCGGGCGTCTTCTCGCAGATGGGCGGGGTGACCGGCCGCTTCCGTTGCCGCAGGACGGCGGTGGCGGTGACGGCGGGCTCCGTCACCGAGTCGCGCATGGGGAGCGCGACCGTGCGTCTGGGGCTGGCCTGCTCACTGCATTCGGGGCACCACGCGCTCCGGCGGCGCTCACGACCGGGGCGCAATCGTTGCTCGCTGGGCGTTGCTGCGAAACGATGACCGGCGTCGCACTGCCAGAGCAGGAGCACCTCGGCCGCAGGCGGCACCTGGCTCAGGGCGATCCCCGCGTTGAGGTCGGGGTGGTACTGCCGTACCAGGGCGGGATAGGCCGCCCATGCTTCGCGATAGGCGCCGATCGGGTAGGGCACGTCGAGCCCTTTCGACCATTGCCGTCGGGCCCACCAGGACTGCACTCTCTCCACCACGGGAGGGAGGCTAGCTGCGACGTCCGACATCGCCGCCCCGACTACGCGAAGGGGGCCCCGGGGCCGGGCGAGATCGACCCATCGACCCCTGCGGCTCGTCAGAGCCGGAGCGCGAGAGCGTTCGCGGTCAAGCCCGCGGCGGTGCCGCACAGCAGGACGGTGTCCCCGGGCCCGATCCGGCCCTCGTCGAGACTGGTCGCCAGCATGAACGGAACCGACGAGGACACCATGTTGCCGAACTCCGCGACGCGGTCGACGTACGCATTCTTGGGGATGCCGATCCGACGCATCGCGATGCTGAGCGCCCTGCTCGCCTGATGTGGCACGACGAGGTCGATTTCCTCGAGACCGAGGCCGACCTGGTCGAAGAACCGGGCGAAGAAGTCAGGCAGCACAGCCAACATGCCCAGCAGTGCGCGCCGCCCGTCCATGGCGAAGACGTAATCAGCAGGGTTGCCGTCGGCGTATGACTGGGCCGGGTGCAGCGAGAGCCCGCCACGGAGCTCGGTATCGTGCGCGTGCTCAGGCCACGTCTGCTGCAGGCTGCCGAGGACTCCGGGCGCGGCGACGTGGCTCACTTCGACGGCTTCCCGCGTCAGTACGACCGCGGCGGCGGCGTCCGAGAAGAGTTCGAAGCTCTCGCGTTGGCCGGCGTCGAGGAAGCGGGTCCCGACGTCGCCGGAGACGATGAGCACCCGGTCGTGGTCGCCGGCGGCGAGGTACCGGGACGCGATATCCACTGCCGTGATGAAGCTCGTGCAGGTCGAGTTGACGTCGAAGGCGGCGGCGCCGGCGTGCGGGGCGACGCGCTCCATGACGAGAGCCGCCGTGCAGGGGATCGGCTGCACGCCTGCCGCGCAGGCCGCGATGACGCAGTCGATGTCGTCGGCATCGAGCTCGGCTCGCCGGAGGGCCTCCTCGGCGGCCGCGGCGAGCATGTCGAGCTGCGACATGCCGTCGGGAATGCGGAAGCGCGTCTGCTCTCCGAACGTGACCACCCGATCCGGAAGGTACGTTCCCCATCCCGCCAGCCGGCACGGCCGGAGCTGACTCTTCTGGCCGTTGGAT
Source organism: Microbacterium sp. PRF11 (assembly GCF_031844085.1). NCBI lineage: Bacteria > Bacillati > Actinomycetota > Actinomycetes > Micrococcales > Microbacteriaceae > Microbacterium > Microbacterium sp. PRF11. The sequence continues at coordinate 444,078 of NZ_JAUZUP010000004.1, read as the reverse complement.
CGATGCGGCAGCATCTCCGTCCTCCTCGTGGTCATAGCAGGTTCTGCCCGGTCGGATGGCGGTCATGGCTGAAAAGCAGTCGTAGCCCGTGCTGCTCCGCGGCCAGGAGCATCTGCGCCGTCTCGCGCTGCCGGGTCATGTCGTGACTGACGAGTCGCGGCAGGGGGCGGATGCGCCGCTCCGCACCGAGCAGGTCGCGCCCCCAGGCGGCGTCTCCGGCGAGCAGCACCTCGTTCTCGATGAGGGCGCCGAGATGACCTCGGGTGTGACCCGGTAGATCGACGAGGAGATAGGACCCGTCACCGAAGAGGTCCGCGGTGCGGAGTCCGTGCGGACCGGACGAGAACGCGGGCGAGGGCAGCACCGTCGCCTCGCGGAACCATGGCGGCAGCAGTTCGCGCAGCAGCCCGTCGCGCAGTCGCGGTCGCTCGAGGGTGCGGCGCGCCCCGTCGCTGAGGACGAAGGCGGCGTTCGGGAAGAACCGGACGCCGCCGATATGGTCCGGGTGCAGGTGAGAGAGGACGACGTGCGTGATCGTGGCGGGGTCGAGCTGTTCGGCGATCGTGTCACCCGCTCCCACGCGAGGCGGAAGCGCCCTCCGGTACACCCATCCGCCGAGTCCGGCGCGCCACGGTTCGGGCGCGTAGCCGGTGTCGAAGAGCACCCGTCGCGTACCGGAGCGGTACAGGAACGCTCCGGCCGGGAAGACTCGACGCTCCCGAAGGGCACCGCGCAGCAACCGGCCCATGTCGTGTGAGGTCTCGCCGCAGGCGAAGTAGCGGAGCTCAGACACGGGCGTAACCTGCCAGGCTCTCGTCGAGCGAGACCTCGGGCCGGTAGCCGAGCAGATCGCGTGCACGTGAGATGTCGAGGGTCTGCGAATGGGCGATCGTCGTGACGGTGTACCGCGTGACGGGCGGCTCGGGATGTCCGGGGAGTATCCCGCACACGGCCTCGAGGAGCGCCGCGGCCCCGTAAGCGATTGCTGTCGGTACCCGCCGGTACCGCGGTTCGAGCCCCAGCCCCTCGAGCAACTGCTCGAGCACGGCCCGGAACGGACGGGGATCCCCGTTCGTGATGTTGAACGCCTGGCCGTGCACGTCGGGCGCCTCGGCCGCGAGCCGCACCGCCAGGGCGACGTTCTCGACCGCGGTGAGATCGACGAGTCCTCGTCCGCCGCGCATCAGGGGGATGCCGAACCGCTCGCGAACACGCAGGATCCTAGGGACGAGGCTGGGGTCGCCGCGACCGATGATCCCCCTGGGGCGCAGGATGACGATTTCCGGCCGTGCATCCTCGGCGGAGGCGTCCTGCAGCAGGGCCTCGGCCTCCAGCTTCGAGCGGATGTAGCCGTTCATCGGATGCCGCGGATCGACGTCGTGCTCCCGGATGCCGACCCGGTCACGAGGGGCGGCATAGATCCCCGGGGAGGAGATGTGCACGAGTCGGCGCGATCCGGCGCGGCGGGCGAACTCCAGCACCCGCTCGGTACCGGTCACGTTGGCGTGCTCGAACTCGGCCCAGCGTCCCCACGGCGAGGACAGCGCCGCACAGTGCACGACCACGTCCACCGGGCGGCCGACGTCCGCCCGCGCGAGGTCGTCGAGGTCGCCGATGAGCGTCTCCCCCGCGGGCAGAGCGGTGGCGTTCCGACCAGAGGCGATCACGTCGTAGCCGTGGGCGCGCAAATCGCGCACGACGTACCCGCCGAGGAAGCCGCTCGCGCCGGTGACCAGCGCCGTCTGTCCACGGGGCGCGACGCCAGGCGTGCCGCCCTTCGTCTCTCCTGCCCCCATCCGCCCGATTCTAGGGCCGTGGACCCGTATGCTTCGGGACATGCGGATCGCCCTGGTGACCGACTACTACCTGCCCACGCTCGGTGGCGTGCAGACCGCGGTCAAGTCGCTCCGGGAAGTGCTCACCCGAGCTGGTCTCGAAGTGACGGTGTTCTGTCCGCTGGCTCAGCCGAGCGAGGACCCGTCGATCGTCGCCCTGCCCATCTCCCGCGCGTTCCGGCCCGACGGCTACCCGTTCACCTGGCCACCGCGTGTTGCAGCGGCGCTGCTGCGGCGGGAGCTGGCGGAGCGGCGCATCGACGTGGTGCACACGCATTCGGAGATGTTCGCCGCCCTTGCGGGAGTGCGCGCGGCTCATGATCTGGGGTTGCCGGTCGTTCACACCATGCACGGCCGCGTCGATGTGTACACGGCGAGTGTCCTCCCCCTCCCTCGGGTCACCGTTCCCCTCCTGGCTGCCCTGCACTCCCGCCAGATCAGTCATCGCGGCTTGCGGGTGCGCGCCGACTCCCCCTACACCGCCACCCCGGCGGCGAGGAGCATGTGGCGGCTCATGCTCGCTCAGTCGCGCGCGAGCGACCACGTGATCGTCCCGTCGACGCATTTCGCCCGCAAGCTCACCCAGCAGGGGGTCGAGGCGCCCGTCTCGGTCGTACCGAACGGGCTCGAGCAGAGTGTGCTCGACCGCATCGGCGCGCCCGTCGAGCGACGACTCGCCCCCGGGAGCACCCTCCGTCTGCTGTGGGTCGGGCGATTGTCGCCGGAGAAACGTCCCGCCGTGATCGCCGACGCAGCGCGCTCCTTCGCACGCGATGTCTCGGTGGACGTCTACGGCGACGGCCTCTCGCGACGCTCGATCGAGCGAATGGGCGCCCCACTGGTCCTGCACGGGTCGGTGTCTCAGCACGAGGTGCTCGATGCCATGAGGGCGAGCCACGTGCTGGTGTCGACCTCGTACGACTTCGACAACCAGCCGATGGTGATGCTCGAAGCAGCGGCATCCGGTCTTCCCGTGCTGTTCTGCGATCCGGATCTCCGCGAGGTCCTACCGCCAGGCGGTGGCTTCCTCGCCGACACACCGGATGCCGAGGGGATCACCGCCCTCGTGGCGGGACTCCAGCGAGACCCCCGAGCCATCGCCACCGCCAGCGCGGCCATGATCCGCGGGCGCGCTCAGGTCGAGCAGCGGGCCGACCCGGTGATCGCGGTCTACGAATCGGCGATGAGCGCCGCCAGGTCGGCACGGTAGGCGGTCGTCGTAGGGCGGGTGGGACTTGAACCCACGATCGTCGGGTTATGAGCCCGCTGCCTTGACCAGCTTGGCCACCGCCCCCAGCGATGACGAGCCTACCGGCATCCGGTTATCCACATGTCGCGCGCCTCGCTCTGCGGCACCGGGAGGGGTTTCGTTATGGTGTTGGCAAGCTGACACGAGCGGGGGCCCCGTGGCGGGAAGAACGCACATCATCATCGATACCGATGTCCTGGCGGACCAAGCGTCCAGACTGGGCCGCGCGAGTGATGCCCTGGATGCCGCGGCGTCCGCCGCCGGAGCACAGCTGCCGGGCGCAGCGTTCGGCGTTCTCGCGTCGGGAATCGTGGTCGGGGCTGCGAACGGTCTCGCGAGCACGACCGCACAGCTTCTGTCGAGCGCACAGGAGCTCATCGCGACGATGCAGAAGGGCGTCCAAGTCGCACGCGACTCGTTCGATGACGTCGAAGAGCAGGCGATCGCCGCGATGCAGGAGTTCGAGTCGTGAGCGGTGCAGCCGCCGTCGCCGCGCAGTTGCGCAGCGAGTCGTGGGCCGCGGGTGCGTCGCGCTCGTCAGGTGGCGGGTGCGACGGAATCCCCGGGTTCGCGGGGTGGCTGATCACGTACGTGCAGCCGCTGCCGCAGTGGATGGATGAGCTGCAGGGAGATCCGGGCGCCATCGCCCTGCGGTCGTCCGAGTGGCGCGCGGTCGAGTCGTCGGTGACCGAAGTCACATTCGATCTCGCATCCGCCGCGCGGGCTCTCCACGACCTCGACGGTCGGACGGTTCGGGCCCTGCGCCAGCGGTACGAAGACGTCTCCCGGGTCCTGACGGATGTGCAGGACTGGGCGGGAGCTGCGTCATCCGCCTTGGCCCTCGCATCGACGCTCGTGACCGCCTGCCGCGACGCGATCTGCGGCTTGCTCAACGCCCTCGTGCGCCTGTCCGACTCGTTGACGAGCTTCACTCTGAACCCCTTCGACAAGCTCGACGCCATCCGCGAGTTCGCAGATGCGGCGTGGGATGTCGTCGTGTTGGCACGGGATCTGATCGAGCAGTTGCTCCTCGCGCTGGGGCAGCTCGGGCGCCTGCTCGAGGAGCTTGCGCCGATCGTCGAGCGCGGTATGGCCGTTGTGCAGGATCTGCTCGGACGGATGCTTCCGGGGATCTCCATGGCGATCGGCGGACCTCTCAGTTACCTGCTCGCCACGGGGTTGGGCGACATGCTCCGTTCCGACCCGCAGGTGCGTGAGCTGTATCCGGAGGACGCCGCGGACAGTCAGTCCTACACCGATCTGATGAATCGCAGTGAGATAACCTCGCCAGCTGATCTCCTCGAGAACAACGAGTTGATCGACGGCCTGGGCAAGGATCGCCAAACGGCGATCAGCGTGACGACAGTTCGCCGTCCTGACGGGTCGACTTATGCCCTCGTCAATCTGCCCTCCACGCAGGACTGGGGCATCCTGAAGGGACTCATGGGAGGCGAATGGGCCGACACGTTCCGCGATGCCGGACCGATGAATGACCTCGACAGCAATATCGCCCTCATGACCATGGACAATCCTGTGCTGCGCACGCAGTACGAGCGCGCTGTGATGCAGGCGATGCAGGACGCCGGCGTGCCGCCCGGGTCCGACGTGGTCTGGTCGGGCTTCAGCCAGGGTGGGATCATGGCAGGCAACCTCGCCGCGGATGACTCGGTGCCGTACAACACGATCGGGGTGATCACCAACGGCTCTCCGATCGATGGGTTCGACATTCCCGATGACATCCCGGTCATGCAGGTGGAGCACGTCTCGGACCCGGTGGCGAAGCTCGATCTACAGACGCCGCTGAACCACCACCCACAGGTGGTCAACGGGCCGGCGGGACCAGCGGTCGCCCTGACGCCTCGTCTCCCTGCCAACGTGGACTGGGTCGCTCTGGATGATCCCGGCGGGTCGATGAGTCCGGGTCAAACGCATAACGCACGCAACTACACCGACGATCTTCGGAGCTACATCGATGACGGAGGGGCTTTCAGAAACGACTGGAGTTTCCTCAATGGCGCGGTCGATGAGGTCTATGTGGCGCGGACAGGAGAACAATCATGATCGATGACATCGACACACGCGTCGAGGCGGTGCTCGCTCGGCTCGACGCCCAAGTGGCTGCCGCACGGGACGCTCGTGTCGGCCTCGATGACGGACTCCGCGAACTAAGGACCATATCGGTGACATCGCGGAGCCCCCGTAACGAGTGCGAGGTCACCGCCACGGCGGAGGGTGCGATCACTCGTGTTCGAATCGCTCCCGGCGCTGACCTCGGACCCGGTCTCGACACCGTCCTCACCCGGACCATCGCGACCGCGCAAGCGGCTGCGCGCGAGGCCGCTGCGGATCGCGCTGCCGTCCTCCTCGGGGAGACTGCACCTCTGGTCTCCGAACTGCGCACCTCCCGCGCCACGGAACGGTGATGATGATGGTCCATCGTCTCGACATCCGGCTGGGTCCTCTGCTGGACCAGGCCTCGCGCTTCGAAGCGCAGGCGGCGGAGCTCGCCGAGACGTCGGCAGATCTGAGGAGATCGATCGAGTCTCTTCGTGCGTCGACGAGCGGCGAGGCCTCGGAGGCTGCGATCGTCTCCAGTGAGCGGGCCCTGTCCGAAGTGGATACTCGGAGGGAACGGTTGATGAGAAACGCCGGTGTGGTCCGAAAGTTGGCCGACGTCTATGACACCTGTGATCTCGCGGGTGCGCGGGCCCTGGGGGCATGATGCGGCGTCCGCTGGCGCGCACGACCATCGCGCTCGCCGTCGGGGCGGTCGTCCTCACCCTGGCCGGCTGCTTCTCGGCGGGCGGGCCCACCCAGGATGAGCGAGCTGCCCAGCTGGCTGCGCAGTTGAAGGGTGGGGATCTCGGCGTCACAGCAGCAGAGGTGTCGTACCAGGACTCCTTCTCCGGTGACCTGACCGTCACCGTGACGCTCGACGACAGTGTCATCGAGCCCGGTCTGACCGTGTCTGCGCAGACACTGGGACCGATTCTCGGAGTGATGGCTCGAGGCGCGGAAACCATGCGTGTCGGGGCCGCCGGCTTCTACGCCCAGGATGCGCAGGGCATCGACGTGTCGATGGCGACGGCCGCCGAGGAGCTGGGGATCGGCGACGCGGTGCGCGGACGTTCCCTGTCCCTCTCGGGGACGAAGCTCGAGCAGCTGGCGAAGCAGTGAGCAGGACGCCCGGCCCACGAATCCCTGACAATCGAGGTCACCGCGTGTCGACGCCCACCTCTCTCCCGCAGCCGCCGTTGACGCCCGCGCCTCTGCGGCCCTCCAACGGCACCGCCGTGGCTGCCGTGATCGTCGGCCCCGTCGCCCTGGTCAACGCGCTGCTCGTGCCCCTGCCATTCATCGGCATCCTCGCGTTCTTCGTCGCTTTCCCGTTCGTGGTCGGCGCTCTGGTACTGGGTCACCTCGGGCTCGTCTCAGCCAAGGGGTCGGGGGTCGGGCAAGCCCCCGCGATGATGGGGCTCATCACGGGATACGTGGCGGCCGCGATCATCGTGGTGACCATCGGCCGTTTCGCCTTCAGCTTCATCCCGTTCCCCCTCTTGGGCGTCTTCTGATTCCGCATGCGCCACGGTTCGGCATCCGGGAATCGTCGAAGACGCGGTGCGCCGAACCGGCCGCTCAGCGCGGCGCGCGGAGGCGGGGCAGCCAGCAGCGCACCCGGCGGGCGTAGGCGCGGTAGTCGTCGCCGAAGGCGGAGGCGAGGTCGGCTTCCTCGTGCGGGCGGATGGCGTAGTTCCAGATCAGCGAACCGATGAGGGCGTAGGCCACGACCATCCACGACGACAGCAGCATCCCGACCCCCACGCCCTGCGCGATCCCGGCCACGGCCATGGGATTGCGCACGAGCCGGTAGGGGCCGGCGACCACCAGACGGTTGGGCATCGCCGAGGGCAGCGGAGTGCCGTCGCCCTCCACCGTGAGCGCCGCCGCCGACCACACCCCGAGGGCGCTGGCGGCCACCACGAGCGCGGCGCCCGCGACGACGATCCCAGCGGGGAGGTCGAGCGCCACCCGCCACCGCAGCTCCAGCGTGCGGATGACGGCCGGCAGCACGACGAGGAACAGGCCCCAGAACACCACGATCTGCCCGGCCGTCGCCACGATGTGCGCCGTCGGGGTGCGGCGCCGACGTGCGCGGCGGAAGGCGAAAGGCCCCACGAGGAGCCACGCGGTCGGTACGCGCCCCCACGTCAGGAAGCACCACGCGCCGATCGATCCTCCGCTCGCGGCGATCATGATGATCACGCCCGCCCCGGCCTGCGTCGACAGGGTGGCGTAGAGCCCGAGCAGCACCGTGACGATCAGCGTCCACACCGTGGCCACCGTCGCGGAGCCTCTCGCAATGCGGAGCGGGAGCGCTGCGGCGAGAGCGGAGGCGGCGACGAACAGCGGGACGTCGAGTGCGGCCACCAGGGCCGGGTCGAGCCCACCCAGCGTCGCCTCGCGGATCGGCGTCGTGGCGAAGACGAGGATCCACCATACGACGCTTCCCGCGGCCTGCAGCGCGAAGTATGCGCGTGCGAGGCGTTCAGCGCCGGGTGCGGCCATCGGCCGGCCGATCAGTGGACCCGCGGCTGCTTGGGTTTGCCGTCCGCGGTGATCTGCGGGTGGTGTCGGGTCAGCTGGATGACGCCCCACGTGGCGATGGCCCCGGCGATGACGAATCCGATGAGCGCCCATGCGGGTGCGGTAGAGGCCTCCCCCAGCACGAGCAGGCCGATGAGGACGGCGACGATCGGGTCGATGACGGTGAGTCCGGCGATCACGAGGTCCGGCGGGCCCACCGAATAGGCCGTCTGCACGAAGTACGCGCCGACGGCCACCGCCGCCAGCAGGGCGACCAGGCAGAGCAGCGTGAGCCACTCGAAGTTCCCCGCCTGCGCCCGGCTGATGACGACCTTCGCCAGGGTCGCGACGAAGCCGTAGATGACGCCGGCGGCCATGATGTAGAACAGTGCCTGCGCGCGGCGACGCACGAGCACCCACAGCGCGCCGAACACGAGGACCACCACGGCGAGGATGCCGAGGATGATGAGCAGCTCGCGCTCGGTGATGACGTGCTCGGTGGCGAAGAACGCCGCGATCGTGACGAAGATGAAGATGCCGCCCACGCACGCGGCGATGGCGATGAGCGACTGTCGCGTGGGCTTGTGCCGGGACACCCGTGCGTTGAGCACCGTCGTGATGACGAGGGCGATCGCGCCGAGCGGCTGCACGAGGATCAGCGGGGCCACCGACAGGGCGGCCAGCTGACAGACGATCGCCAGACCGAGCATCAGGGTGCCGGTCACCCACGAGGGACGGGTCAGCAGGGAGGTGAGCTGCTTGCGGGACAGGCCGCCGGTGGTCTTGCCCGACAGGCGCTCCACCTTCTGGACGCCGCGGTGCTGGTACTGCGCCCCGAACGACATGAACACCGCGCCCATAAGCGCCAAGGGGATGCCGAGGAGGATACGGGGATCGCGGAACACGCCGACGAGCTGGTCGATTCCGTCGCTGAGGGTGGCATCGAGCGGGATCACCCCTCGACGATAGCCGCCCGCCCGCTGGATAGGCTGGTGACGTGGCCGTACTCCCGATTCGCATCATGGGCGACCCCGTGCTGCACGCTCCCGCCGCCCGTGTCGACGAGATCACCGACGAGGTGCGCCAGCTCGTCGCCGACATGTTCGAGACGATGGACGCCGCACCCGGCGTCGGTCTCGCAGCGCCCCAGGTGGGGGTGGGTCTGCGCATCTTCACCTACACCTACGAAGACGACGAGGGTCAGCCGTGGCGAGGCGTGGTCATCAACCCCGAACTGTGGATCCGCCCGCTCGAGCCGGGCTACCCCGACCCCGACGAAGAGAGCGAGGGGTGCCTGTCGTTCCCGGGCGAGCGCTTCCCGCTGCGCCGCTCCGAGGCGGCGCTGCTGACGGGGACCGACCTCGACGGGGACGCGGTGCGCATCGAGGTGACGGGCTGGCGCGCCCGCATCCTGCAGCACGAGTTCGATCATCTGGACGGCATCCTCTACATCGATCGCCTCGACGACGACGACAGCCGGATCGCGGCGAAGATCGCCAAGAAGCGCAAATGGGGGAAGCCCGGTGCCTCGTGGATGCCGGGAGTCGACGACATCGACGCCTGACGGGTGCCCTCGGCGGGAACACGCAAGTTCCTCGTTGGCGCATCGACCGTGGCGGTCAGACCTCGATGACGTTCGACGCGAAGCGGCAGTAGTAGTCGGTGATCGGACCGTCCGATTCGCGGATGCCGACCCCGTACGCCTCGCCGTCGATCACCCAGGAGCCGAGAACCGGATGGTTGCTCCCATTCGCCCCCGGGAAGTCGGGCAGCTCGTGGTACTGCTGCCACACGCGCTCGCGTCCGAGACCCTCGCGGCGGTACTCGTTCCCGTTCGAGGTCACGGTCCCGTCAGCGCGATGGACGCGGATGCCGTCGCCCTCGCGGCCGAAGACCGGTTTGACGACGTAGTCGGTCATGCCGTTCGGTCCGTCGGCGTAGGCGGGCAGCAGGTTCGGGTGACCCGGGAACAGGCGCCACAGCGCCACGAGCAGGAGCTTGTTCGAGAGGAACATCTTCCACGCGGGCTCGTACCAGTGGCCGAACAGGCCGCGTCCGGCGATGAGCAGCGCCCCGAATTCCTGGTCGCCGACGACGCGGTCCTCGCCCGAGACGAGGTCCTCCCACGGGTAGAGCTTGAAGAGGTTGCGGATCACCGGGTACTGCGTGCCCGGGGTGTCGCCGGGCAGCGCCGCGATACTGCGCGCCGACCCCCACGGCTCGGGGACGCCCACGAACTGCCGCGCGCCGTGATGCCAGCCGATGTCTTTCATCTCGATGCCCGTGTGCTCCCAGCCCGCCTCGCCGGCGAGGTCGCGCATGTAGGCCACCGTGTCCCAGTCCTCGCCGTGGATGTCGGCATCCGAATGGGCGACGAAGAGGCGCCCGCCCTCCCCCTCGGAGAGCGAGCGGTGCAGGAGGACGCGCCAGCGCTCCACCAGTGCCTCGTGCAGGCCGTTCCACTGGTCGGTGCCGGCGGGGAGCGTTCCGCTCGCGATGCGGTCCTGCAACCAGAACCACTGCGTGACCGAGGCCTCGATGAGGCCGGTCGGGGTGTCGCCGTTGTACTCCAGCATCTTCGCGGGAGTACCGTCGCCGGCGTAGGCGAGGTCGAATCGTGCGTAGACGTCGGGTTCGTTCTTCTCCAACGACCATCGGGCGAGGTCGAAGGCTTTCGGGGTGAGGCCCAGGTGGCCGAGTTCGCCGGATGCCAGATACTTCGCCGCCTCGAGGCTCATGCGGTGCAGTTCTTCGGTCTGCCTCTCGAGCTCCTCGACCTCGGGGAGGGTGAAGACGTATGCGGCGCCGTCGTTCCAGTAGTCGACCGCGGTGCCGTCGTCGCGCACGGAGCGCGAGTAGATCAGGCCGGACTGCTTGATGGTGCGCTCCCAGTCCGGACGCGGAGCGAGCTCGACACGACGCATCAGCTGCCGTGGCTCCCGTCGGACCCGGAACCGCCGAAGCCACCGCGCGAGACGCTCGCGCCGTCGGCGGAGATGCCCTTGGCGGCCGTCTTACCCGAGGGGAGGGTGTCGACGCCGCCGCTGGTCGGCTGTCCGACGGCCGGGACCGTGCGTCCTCCCGTACCGATCGGCAGGAAGTACCAGTGCGCTCCCCCGCCGTGGTTGTTGCAATCGTCGTCCGGCAGGCGTTTCTCGGTCGCGTTGTCACGGCAGATCTGCGCGTAGTCCTCCGACACGTTCGTGCCCTGCCCGCAGCCGGTCAGGGTCGCGGCGAGGGCGGCGACCACGCCGACGGTCACGGAACGCGAGGCGCGGCGGCGCACGACGGGCTGCATGGGGAACTCCTGACGGGATACGGCTCGGGGGGTCCTCGCCGATGCTCTCATATGCCGGGGATCGGAGAATGCGACCGAGCCGGTCCCGCGCGGAAGGTCGACCCGTGGACGGAGCAGCGAGAGCGCTGCCGTGCGGGAGGGCGACCATTATGCGCGTCCGCGAGAGGCACCGCCACCCCCGGCCGTGTCGGAATCGCCGGGCTTAGTGTCCGTCACGACGGATGCGTCCCGGCATCCTCTCCCTCGCCGACAGGCGGTCCTGCCCGAAGGAACCGATGAGTCACTCGCCCGACCTCTCGATGCCCCATGCGGGCGACATCCTCGGCGGACGCTACGTCCTCCGGGAGAGGATCGGCGCCGGCGGGATGGGGCGGGTGTTCCGTGCGCGCGACGAGGTTCTCGCGCGCGACGTCGCCATCAAGATCTTCTTCGCCGACGCCAGCGACGAACCGGAGCCCCTCCGTCGCGCCTCGGAGGCGCAGGCCCTCGCAGCCCTCGACCACCCCTCTCTGGTCACCCTGTACGACGCGCGCCTCACGGGGGCGGACCACGTCTACCTCGTCATGGAACTCATCGACGGGCCTTCGCTCCAGCGCCGGATCGAGAGCGGCCCTCTGACGTCGTCCGAGGTGGCGGGCATCGTCTCCGACCTCGCGAGTGCCCTCTCCGTCGTCCACGACGCGGGAATCGTCCACCGCGACGTCAAGCCGTCCAACGTGCTGCTGCGGCCGGTGCGAGGCGGCGGCCGTGACGTGGAGGCGGTGCTTGCCGACTTCGGGGTCGCACGGCTGATCGGCGCGACGCGCCTGACCACCCCCGGCACGATCATCGGAACGGCTGCGTACCTCGCGCCGGAGCAGGTTCGCGGTGAGGTTCCGCAGGCGGCATCCGACGTCTATGCGCTCGGCCTCCTCGCCATCGAGGCGCTGACGCGTCTGCACCCGTTCGGCGGCGGCACCCTGCAGGAGACGCTCCTCGCGCGGCTCGCTCGCCATCCCGACATCCCTCGAGCCCTCAGCCCGAAGTGGCGCACGTTGCTGACCTCGATGACCGCCTTCGACCCGGCGGAGCGACCCAGCGCCGCCAGCGTCGTCGAACGGGCGGAGGTCTTGGCGCAGGATTCCGACGCGGACGTCGCCGCAGTGCCTTCGGCTGCTCCCTCGTGGGCGATGCCCACGGCCCTGCTGACCGCCCCCGTCGCCGCGTCCGCAGCTCCGGGTTTTCCCGCTTCCGGCTCGACGCGAGTACCCGGCGAGCTGGACGGCGACCGCTCCGTCACGGCTCCTCCCGTCTCCGCCGCCGTCGGCACCGCCGAGACGATGGTCCCGACCTCGCGTCCGCGGCGCGCGCGGCGGCGGGCGCTGCTGTGGGCGGGAGCCGCGGCCAGCGCCGCCCTCATCGTGGGGGGCCACCTGATGGCCTTCTCGCTCGGCGACCCGTCCGGGACCACCACCGATCGCGTCGCGACGCCCGCGCCGACCGCGACGCCGCTGCCGTCGTCGACCCCCGGGTCCGTGGTGGCCGAGGACCGATCCGTCGCGGTCGCTCCCGTCGTGAAGACGGATGCCGGCTCCCCGCCGCGCTCGTCCGCCCCGAGTTCTCCCTCTCCCACGCAGCCCGCTCCGGTCCAGCCGGTGGTGGATGCACCGGGAGGAACCGGGTCGGGGGCGACCGACTCCGGCGCCCCGAGCGTCGATGTGCCCGCGCCACAGACCACGGCACCCGCGGGCTCCCCCGCCCCCACTGCGGACCCCACGCCCACCCCGCAGGGGACTGTGACCGCCGGCCCTCCTGGCCCAGGCTCTCCAGGACCGGGCAACAGCGGCACGAAAGGACCGGGCAACGGCAAAGGCAACGGTCGTCTCGTCGATGCCCCTGCGGGCTGAGATGCGCTGTCAACGGGCGTGACGTCGGAACCCGGCAGTGATCGACTCGAGCGCATAAGCGATCCCGACCGACTCCCCGTGCCCGACCCCGCCGCCCAGAAGACCGACCGCGACGATACGTCGATCGTTCCTGACATGGAGCACAACCCCGCGGAGCAGGAGGAGCACCGCACCGAGGGGCTCGACGATCCCGCGTGATCGACGCGCCGGACGCGCACCTATGACACGACGAAGGCCCGACGCGATGCGTCGGGCCTTCTGTGGCTCCCCGGCTTGGACTCGAACCAAGAACCTATCGGTTAACAGCCGATTGCTCTGCCAATTGAGCTACCGAGGATCATGCTCACCTTGCGGCGGGCAACCCCACGATACTAACAGCACGCGAGCCCGCCGGAAAAATCAGCCCGCCGAAAGACGTCGCTCGGGCGTGCCGTCCGGGGTCCACTGCACCGCTTGATCGCCGTGCCCGAGCCCCACGGCGTGGCCGGCGTGCAGCACCAGCACATCGGCATCCAGGTCCCGCGGCGCATCGGCGTCGTTCGTCACGATGAGCGAGGCCATCGCGCGATCGTCGCGGCGACGGGTGATCGCCGCCCGAGCGGCCGCGCGCACCTCGACGTCGAGGTTGGCGTAGAGGTCGTCGGCGACGAAGAGCCGCGGCTCGAGCACCAGCGCGCGCGCGAGCGCCACGCGCTGGCGCATGCCGGCGCTGAGCTCGTACGGGTACTTCGGTGCGGTGCCCAGCGGCAGCTCCATCTCGTCGAGGAGCGTCGCCACCCGCACGGCGAGGGCGCGCGTGTTGACCTTGCGGTCGCGACTCGTGATCGGTTCCGCGATGACGTCCTGCACGGTGAAGCGCGACGGCAGGGACGCGCCCGCCCCCTGCGGCAGGTACCCGGTGTGGAACACCCACTCGCGCCGCGCTCGACCCGGCCGGCGCGCGGAGATGCCGTGGATGCGCGCCTCTCCCCCGACGACCGTCAGGCCGTCGTCGGGGTGCCCCGCCAGCAGGGAGGCCAGGGACGTCTTCCCCGCCCCCGTCGCGCCGCGGACGACGAGCGTGCGGGCGGCGTCGAGGGTGAAGGTGATGCCGTCGATGACGCGCACCCCGTGGCGGGCCAGGGACAGATCGTCCGCGCGGATGGCGACGTCGGTGTCGGAGGGCATTCCCTCATCCTCCCCCAACCAAGGGCCGCGATGCCAGCACGGCGCCCGCAACGTCCCGTGGAAGAACCGGTCGGCATCCACTTCGCGCAGGCGCGATGGTTCGTCAGGACGCGATCAGGCGCTGGCGGTCGGCATCGAGTTCGCGAAGGCGCAGGCGGAGGCGCCGCCCCTCCTCGGAATCGGCGGGGACGCGCTGGATGCCGCGCAGCAGCTCGCTCTTCTCTCGCTCGAGCTCGCGCACGAGCAGTCCTCGCGCGAGGTCGTTCGCCGACGCGACGGCCCCCTCCTCGGTGCGGGCGGGGAACTCGGCCGTCAACAGTTCGGCGGCGAGCGAGCGGAACGGCTCGCGCACGGACTCCACCGCGGTCACGGCCCAGCCCGCCTGGGACAGGTCGGTGGATGCCAGCGCCGACCGCACGGCCTCGAGAGCCGGGTGGCCGAACGGCGTCTGCAGTGCGCGAAGGAACAGATCGGGCTCGATGCGGTGGCCGTACTGCAGGAAGGCCATCATCGCCCCCCGCTCCAACGCCACGTCGCGCGTGTTCGGCAGGGAGGACAGCGTGACCGACACCGCGACGGGCGCCGCGTCGGGCTGGCGCTCCGCTTCGCGCTTGTCGGCTCGATCGGCCCCGCGCGCGGCCCGCTCCACGGCGGACTGCACCTCGGGGATGTCGAGACCGAGTCGGCGGGCGAGCACGCGTACGTATCCGGGACGGAGGGCGGGGTCACGGATGTCGGCGACGATCGGTGCCGCCGCGCGAAGGGCACCGGCGCGGCCCTCGACGGTGGCGAGGTCGAAGTCCGTCAGCCGCTGATCGATGACGAACTCGAACATGGGCGCTTTGGAATCCATGAGCGCCCGCACCGCGCCGTCGCCGCGTTGCAGGCGGAGGTCGCAGGGGTCGAGCCCCTCGGGCGCGACGGCGACGTAGGTCTGCGCCGCGAAGCGCTTCTCGTCGGCGAAGGCGCGCAGCGCCGCCTTCTGTCCCGCGGCGTCGGGGTCGAAGGTGAACACGACCTCGCCCGAGGCGCTGTCATCGCCCATGACCCGCCGCAGAACGGTGATGTGCTCGCTGCCGAAGGCGGTGCCGCATGAGGCGATGGCGGTGGTCACCCCGGCGAGGTGGCACGCCATCACATCGGTGTATCCCTCGACCACGACCACGCGATGGGACCGCGAGATGTCACGCTTGGCGAGATCGAGTCCGTAGAGCACCTGCGTCTTCTTGTACAGCGGCGTCTCGGGGGTGTTCAAGTACTTGGGGCCCTGGTCGTCGTCGAAGAGCTTGCGCGCGCCGAAGCCGATCACCTGGCCGGTGACGTCGCGGATGGGCCACACGAGCCGGCCCCGGAAGCGGTCGTACACACCCCGCTGTCCCTGCGACACCAGCCCGGCCTGCACGAGCTCGTCGCGCGAGAACTTCTGCGCCTGCAGATGGTCGAGCAGGTTCGACCACCCCTTCGGGGCGTACCCGACGCCGAAGTGCGCCGCCGCCCCCGCGTCGAAGCCGCGGTCGCCGAGGAAGCGGCGACCGGTCTCGGCCTCGGGGGTCATCAGCTGTGCGCGGAAGAACTCGGCGGCCGCGGCGTTGGCGGCGTACAGGCGCGAGCGGCCCGTCGTCTCGGGGGCGGCGCCGCCGTCTTCGTAGTGCAGCGTGTAGCCGACGCGCGCTGCCATGCGTTCGACAGCTTCGGTGAACGACACGTGGTCCATCGCCCGCAGGAACGAATAGACGTCGCCCGACTCGCCGCAGCCGAAGCAGTGGTAGTAGCCCACCTGCGGGCGCACGTTGAAGCTCGGGCTGCGCTCATCGTGGAACGGGCACAGCCCCTTCATCGAACCGACGCCGGCGGGCTTGAGGGCGACGCGTTCGCCGATTATGTCGGCGATGTTGACGCGGGCTTTCACCTCGTCGACGTCGGCCTGACGGATGCGTCCCGCCATCAGGCATCCGCTCCGCGGGCCGCACGGGCCCCAGGAGCCCAGACGCCGAGCTCGGCGGCATCCACCTCTCCGACCAATCTGCCGTGCCAGGCGATCGCGAGCTGATCGGTCAGGCTCGCGACCTGGTCGACCACGACCCGACGACGCGCGGTGTCGTCGACGGCGTCGGCGAAGTCGGGGGCGTGCAGCGCGTCGAGCGCGCCGGGGTTCTCCCACAGGGCGGATGCCAGGCGCTTGAGCACGTGGCGCTGCTCGCGGTAGAGCACCTTCCGCCCGTCGATCGAGACCACGGTCGCGCCGATGATGCCCTTGAGCACCGCCATCTCGACCTCGACCTCGGCGGGGACCACGACGTGCGCGCGGTAGCGGGTGAGCTCGTCGGCGGGATACGCCTCGCGGGTGGCGGAGGTGGCGGCGCGGGCGAAGCGTCCGATCAGGTCGGACGTGAGGTTCTTCAGCCGGGCGAGAGCGGGACGGGTGCCGTCGAAGGAGGGGATCCACTCGGGCATGGCCATGAGCCGCTCGAGTCCGGCGTCGAGGTCGTCGCGGACGAAGTCGTAGCCGACCCACCGTTGGATCGCGTCGAGCAGTCCTTCGCGACCGACCCGCAACGCGAGGCGCGCCGGGTCGACGTAGCGGTTGACCACCGCGTCCTCGAAGTCGTGCACCGAGTAGGCGATGTCGTCGGAGAGGTCCATGACCTCGGCCTCGATGCAGCGCTGCCGGGCGGGGGCACCCCCGCGCATCCAGTGGAACACCGGCTCGTCGTCGGGGTAGACGCCGAATTTGAGCCGGCCGCCCGGATCGGGAACGGGCTCATCGACGGTCCACGGGTATTTGCACGTGGCGTCGAGGCTCGCCCGGGTGAGGTTCAGGCCGTAGGGCTCACCGTCGGCCCCGAACACCTTCGGCTCCAGGCGGGTGAGGATGCGCAGCGTCTGCGCGTTGCCTTCGAACCCCCCGATGTCTTCCGCCCACTCGTTGAGCGCCCGCTCGCCGTTGTGCCCGAACGGCGGGTGACCGAGGTCGTGGCTGAGGCAGGCGGTGTCGACGACGTCGGGCGAGAGCTGAAGGGCGGTGGCGAGCTCGCGACCCACCTGCGCGACCTCGAGCGAGTGCGTGAGGCGATTGCGTGCGAAGTCCGCGGGGCTGGCGGGGCTCAGCACCTGGGTCTTGGCGGCGAGGCGACGCAGGGCCGCGGAGTGCAGGACCCGTGCGCGATCGCGCGCGAAGTCGTCGCGCTGCGACCGGTGCTTCTCGACGTGGAACCGGGCGGCGTCGTCATCGGCATAGCCGAGCGGACGGGCGGCGGTGACCGCCACCTCAGCCGCCACTGTGGTGCAGCTCCGCGTCGGCGAGTGCGCGACCGGCGTCGACGCCGATCTCGCGCGAGGTCAGCCACCCGTCGGGGAGGGCGGGGCGCTTCGGGGTCCCCGCTCGCCCGCGCTGTCCTTCGGCAGCGGCGCCAGGGTAGGGCGCGTCGAGCTCCATCGTGGCCAGCAGTTCGTCGATCTCGTCGAGCGTCGAGGCGGTCGCCAGGCTCGCCCGGAGCTCGCCGCCGACGGGGTAGCCCTTGAAGTACCAGGCGACGTGCTTGCGGATGTCGCGGCAGCCGCGTCCTTCGTCTTCGAAGAACTCGACGAGCAGCTCGGCGTGACGTCGGAAGGCTTTCGCGACGAAGCCGAGGGTGGCGTCGACCGGCTCGCCGTGAGCGGCGCCGGGACCGCCGAGGGCGCGCGCGAGATCGCCGAACAGCCAGGGACGGCCGAGGCACCCTCGTCCTACCACCACTCCGTCGCAGCCGGTCTCGTCCATCATGCGCACCGCGTCGTCGGCGGACCAGATGTCACCGTTGCCGAGCACGGGGACGCCCGTGACGGTCTCTTTCAGTTTCGTGATCGCGGCCCAGTCGGCGTGGCCGGAGTAGAACTCGGACGCCGTCCGGGCGTGCAGGGCGATGGATGCCACTCCGGCGCCCTCCGCGATACGACCGGCCTCGAGGTAGGTGAGGTGATCGGCGTCGATGCCCTTGCGCATCTTGACCGTCAGCGGCTTGTCGCCGGCCGCGACGACGGCGCGTTCGACGATCTCGCGGAACAGCGACGTCTTCCACGGCAGTGCTGCTCCCCCGCCCCGTCGCGTGACCTTGGGTACGGGGCAACCGAAGTTGAGGTCGATGTGGTCGGCGTGGTCTTCGTCGACGATGATGCGCACGGCTGCTTCGACCGTCGCCGGGTCGACGCCGTAGAGCTGGATCGAGCGCGGCGTCTCGGACTCGTGATGGCGGATGAGGCGCATCGTGGTGTCGTTGCGCTCCACCAGGGCGCGGGTCGTGATCATCTCGCTCACGTAGAGACCGGCACCGTATTCGCGACACAGACGCCGGAACGCCGTGTTCGTGATGCCGGCCATGGGAGCGAGCACGACGGGGGCGTCGAGTTCGATGTTGCCGATGCGGAGCGTCCGCGTCGGAGCCGTTGCCGTATTCACTGTCTCATTCTCCCAGACGGTTCACGACAGCGGTGCCCGCCCCGGACGAGACCGGGAACGGGCACCGCTGTGGAGGAGGGTCAGGCGTCGGCGGTCGCGGATGCCTCGCGACGCTCGCCCCAGACCTGGCGGGCGATCTGCGAGAACGCCTCGACGGGCTGTGCTCCGCTCACGCCGTACTTGCCGTCGATGACGAAGAAGGGCACACCCTGGATGCCGTACTCCTGCGCCTGTGCCTGGTCGGCACGCACGGCGGGCCGGTATCGCTGCGAGGCGAGCGCCTCGCGCGCGGCATCCCCGTCGAGACCGGCCTCGATCGCGAGCTGCACCAGGTCGTCGTCGCGTCCGACATGCCGCCCCTCGAGGAAGTACGCGGACATGAGCAACTCGGCCAGCTCCAGCTGCCGGCCGTTCTCCTTGGCGAAGTGCAGCAGCTCGTGCGCCTTGACGGTGTTGGTGTGCTTGAGGATGTCGAAGCGGTAGGCCAAACCGGCCTCCGCGGCGACGCCCGTGACCCGGTCGAGCATCTCTCGCGCCGACTCGGGCGAGATGCCCTTGTGCTGCGAGAGGTAGTCGACCTCTCCCCCGTCGAAATCCTCGGGGGTGTCGGGCGAGAGCTCGAACGAGTGGTACTCGATCTCGACGACCGGGGCGTCGTCGTCGTCAGCCGTCGCGGCCAGGCCGTTCTCGAGGTTCCGCTTGCCGATGTAGCACCAGGGGCAGGCGATGTCGCTCCACACGTCGATCTTGATGGCATCCGTCATGTCGCCTGAAACCCTTCGTGGCGCGGATCTATTCCCCGAGCGGCATCCGTCACGCCGTCGGTGCGTCCACGGCTCCGCCGAACCGTCGATCGCGGGACAGGTAGAGGCCGATGGCGTCCCACAGGTGCGTCCGGCGGAAGTCCGGCCACAGCGTGTCGAGGAACACCATCTCGGCGTAGGCGGACTCCCACAGGAGGAAGTTCGAGGTGCGCTGCTCGCCGCTCGAGCGCACGAACAGGTCGACGTCGGGCATATCGGGCTGGTACAGGTTCTTCCGGATGAGCTTCTCGGTGACCGCCGACGGCTTGAGTCTCCCGGCGGCGATATCGTCGCCGATGCGGCGCATGGCATCCACGATCTCGACGCGACCGCCGTAATTCACGCACATGGTGAGGGTCAGGGTCGAATTTCCCTCGGTCAGCCGCTCGGCGTGCTGGAGCTCCTTGATGACCGAGCCCCAGAGGCGCGGCTTGCGTCCCGACCAGCGGATGCGCACGCCCCACTCGTTCAGCTGGTCGCGGCGGCGGTGCAGCACCTCGCGGTTGAAGCCCATGAGGAAGCGCACCTCGTCGGGCGAGCGCGACCAGTTCTCGGTCGAGAAGGCGTACACCGACAGGTGCTTCACCCCGGCCTGGATGGCCCCCGCGACCACGTCCAGCAGCGCGGCCTCGCCCGCCCGGTGCCCCTCGACGCGAGTGAGGCCCTGGCGGTTCGCCCAGCGGCCGTTGCCGTCCATCACGATCGCGACGTGCTCGGGGACCGCACCTCTCGGGTAGGCCGGGGGGTACTCCCCGGTCCAGTCGAGCGGACGGTACGGCACCGCATCGCGGTGGGTGAACGGCTTCGGTGTCATCGACGCGACTCCAGGTGCGAGAGAGAACGGATGCCGCGCTCCAGATGGAACTGCGCGTAGGTGGCGACCAGTCCCGACGCGGCGGCGGTGGTGCGCTCGGGGGCGGCATCCACGACCTCCCACTCTCCGGCGATCAGCGCCCGGAGCAGGTCGACGGTGTCGCGCGCGACGCGCGGCGAACCGGCCGGCGCGCACGCGGAGCACACCACGCCGCCGAGTTGCGCGAGGAAGTAGTCGTGATCGCCGACGGTGCCGCACCGGGCGCACTCCCCCAGGCCCGGCGCCCAGCCCGACAGCGCCATCGCGCGCAGCAGATACGAGTCGAGCACGCTCCGCGCGGCGTGGTCGCCGCGCGCGAGCGAGCGCAGGCCGCCGACCAGCAAGAGGTACTGCTGCGGCGTCGCCTCGGCCTCGTTCAGCCGATCGGCCGTCTCGACCATCGCGCTGGCGGTGGTGTAGCGGTCGTAGTGCACGGCGATGTCGGCGCCGTAGGACCCGAGCGACTCGGCCTGCTGAACGATGTCGAGGTTACGGCCTTTGTACAGCTGCACGTCAGCCACCATGAACGGCTCGAGCCGAGACCCGAAGCGCGAGGAGGTGCGGCGCACGCCCTTCGCCACCGCGCGGATCTTCCCGTTGCGGCGGCTGAGGAGGGTGACGATGCGGTCCGCCTCCCCGAGCTTGTGGGTACGCAGGACCACGACTTCGTCGCGGTAGGTGGGCACAGTCCATTATCGGGCCGGGATCCCGGGAGGAGCCTGCGCGGCGCGCCTGGCCCGGGCCCCGCGTCGCGGGAGAATGGATGCCGTGAACGCGCCGGTCTTCGTCATCCCGCTGTGGGCGGATCTCACCGCCGTCGCCCTCGGCGGCGTGCAGGGAGCTCTGTTCGCCTCCGGCTTCCAGGGGCAGCGGCGGCTCGACCTGCTCGGCGTGGCGATCATCGGCATCCTGCTCGGCATGGGCGGCGGTCTCATCCGCGATCTGTTGCTGGGGCTCACCCCCGCGACGCTGCAGAGCAACTGGTACCTGATCACCGCGACGCTCGCCTCGATCGTCGGCATGCTGCTGTCGGGGATCTTCCAGCGCCTGAACCGCGCGATCGTCATGCTCGACGCGGTGGTCATCGGCATGTTCGGCGCCTTCGGCACGTCGAAGGCGCTCGCGCTCGGCATGCCGGCGGTGCCGGCGGTCTTCGTTGGGGTGCTCGCGGCGGCGGGTGGCAGCGTGCTGCGCGACGTGCTCATGGGTCTGCCCGTCGCCATCATGCACGTCGGCTCGCTCTACGCCGTCGCTGCGGGCGGTGGCTGCGTCGTGCTCGCGACGACCGCCGCCTTTGGCGTCCCGCTGCCCATCGCGGCCGTCATCGGCATCGTCGTGACGACGATCATCCGGGTGCTGGCGGTCGTCTTCGACCTCTCGCTCCCCGAGCAGCGCAAGCTCTACCGCCGCAAGGTCGCGGTCGAGACCACCGGCATCCCGATCATCCGCACCGACGCGCCCGAGTGACCTGGCGTCCCCCCGCGTGAGTCGCCAGGTTTTGTCGCTTCCTGCGCGCCCGAAGCGACAAAATGTGGCGACTCACGCGGGGAGAACGACCTCGTCGCCGATGCGGATCGTGCCGCCGCCGGCGACGGGGAGCAACAGGATGCCGAGGGTCGGTTCGTCCTGACCGAACTCCGTCGTGAGCGCGCGGAGCAGGCGCGCGTCGCGGACACCCGTGTCGGGGTTCGCGGTGATCGCGGCGCACCGCTCGATCGGCTTCTGCACCTCGAACACAACCTCGCCGATGCGAACGCGATCGCGCCAGTCGAGCTCGGCCCAGGGCGCCGCGCCGTCGACGACGATGTTCGAGCGGAAGCGCCGATCGTCCACGGGCGCGGGGACCGTGGCATCCAGGGCCCCGACCGAGGCGGCACCGTGCAGAGAGACGAAACCGCGGGGGCGGTCCTGGAAGCGCGCCGTGCGGCCATCTCCGAGAAGGCCGAGGGGCAGGATGCCGTCGGCCTCGAGCAGCTTCGCATCGCTCGTCGTACGCAGGTATGCGGTGACCGCCTCGGACAGCCGGGCGCGACCGCTCTCGCTGAGATCGGCCTCGATGTCGATGTCGTCGACTCGCAGTCGGAGGGTCTGCGCCTCATCGTCGAAGGTCAGGACGACCCGCGCGAGCGACGGGAACGTCATCAGCGCCAGTCCGCGGCTCTTCGGGTAGGTGGCGTCCTCGGGCTCGAGCGCGTCGGCGAAGCGGAACACGAGCGAGCGGTCGCCCTGCACCCGGCCGTCGGCCTGGATGACGAGGCTGTCGCGTTTCTCGGGCGTGAAGCCCTTGACGGGGTAGCGGTAGAGGGCGTCGACGCGGATCACGGTCTCATCCTGGCATCCGCCCGATGGAACGCCGAAGCGCCGTCGATGCGGAGTCGACGGCGCTTCGGGCGGAATCAGACGCCGGCGAGCTCGCCGCTGGTCTGGCGGGTGCGGATCGCGCGGTTCACGCCCGAGACGATCGCCTTGAGCGACGCCGTCGAGATGTCGCCGTCGATGCCGACGCCCCATAGCCGCTGGTCGTCGACCTGCAGCTCGACGTAAGCCGCGGCCTGCGCGTCGCCGCCCGAGCTGAGGGCGTGCTCGACGTAGTCGTACAGCGTGACCTCGAAGCCCTGCGAACGCACGATCTCGAGGAACGCCGCCACCGGGCCGTTGCCGACAGCCGACGCCGGGTGCGTCTGCTCACCGTCGCGCAACGACACGTCGAGGTGCACGTCGCCCGACATGTCGCTCGACGAGCGGGTCGACAGCAGCTCGAACCGTCCCCAGCGCTGGTCGTCGTCCTTCGACGGCAGGTACTCGTCGGTGAAGATGTCCCAGATCTGGGCGCTCGAGACCTCTCCGCCCTCGGCGTCGGTGCGGGCCTGCACGACACCCGAGAACTCGATCTGGAGCTTGCGCGGCAGGTCGATCGCGTGGTCCGCCTTCAACAGGTAGGCGACCCCGCCCTTGCCCGACTGCGAGTTGACGCGGATGACGGCCTCGTACGAGCGGCCCAGGTCCTTCGGGTCGATGGGCAGGTACGGGACCGCCCACTCGATATCGTCGACGCTCTTGCCCTCGGCCTGAGCGCGGGCCTCCATCGCCTCGAAGCCCTTCTTGATGGCATCCTGGTGCGATCCGCTGAAGGCGGTGAAGACCAGGTCGCCGGCCCAGGGACTGCGCTCGGGGACGGGCAGCTGATTGCAGTACTCGACCGTGCGCTTGACCTGGTCGATGTCGCTGAAGTCGATTTGCGGGTCGATGCCCTGCGTCAGCAGGTTGATGCCCAGGGCGACGAGGTCGACGTTGCCGGTGCGCTCGCCGTTACCGAACAGGCAGCCCTCGATGCGATCGGCTCCGGCCATGTAGCCCAGCTCCGCGGCGGCGACGGCCGTGCCGCGGTCGTTGTGCGGGTGCAGCGACAGGATGACGTTCTCGCGGTGGTTGAGGTGACGCGACATCCACTCGATCGAGTCGGCGTAGACGTTCGGCGTCGCCATCTCGACGGTCGCGGGGAGGTTCAGGATGACCTTGCGCTCGGGCGTCGGCTGGAAGACCTCCAGCACCTCGTTGCAGATGCGCAGGGCGAACTCGAGCTCGGTGCCGGTGTAGCTCTCGGGCGAGTACTCGTAGTAGACCTCGGTCTGCGGAATGGTCGCCTCGTACTTCTTGCACAGGCGGGCGCCCTCGAGGGCGATGTCGACGATGCCCTGCTCGTCGGTCCGGAACACGACCTCGCGCTGCAGCACGCTCGTCGAGTTGTACAGGTGCACGATCGCCTGCTTCGCTCCGGCGATGGCCTCGTACGTGCGGGCGATCAGGTGCTCTCGCGCCTGGGTCAGCACCTGGATCGTGACGTCGTCGGGGATGAGGTTCTCGTCGATCAGCTGACGGACGAAGTCGAAGTCGGTCTGGCTGGCGCTGGGGAAGCCGACCTCGATCTCCTTGTAACCCATCTTCACGAGCAGGTCGAACATGACGCGCTTGCGCTCGGGGCTCATCGGGTCGATGAGGGCCTGGTTGCCGTCGCGCAGGTCGACGGCGCACCAGCGCGGCGCGACCTCGATGCGCTTCGACGGCCACGTGCGATCGGGCAGGTCGACCCGGATCTGTTCGTGGAAGGGACGGTACTTGTGCACCGGAGCGGAGGTGGGCTTCTGGGTGTTCTTCATGATGTGTCGCTTCTTTAGATTCGTTCGGTGGGGCCGACGACGATCTCCGCGACGAGGAAGGCCCTTAGATCGAGGACTCGTCGCGGCAGCTAAGAAGAAGCAGGCCACCGAAGCGCATTCTGCGATGGTAGCAGTCCCTCACGAAGCGGTCCGTCCGGCCGCGGTCCACTCGCGGTCGAGGACGGCGTAGACGAGCAGATCGCTCCACCGCCCCTTGAACCACGCGTTCTCGACGAAGTACGCCTCGCGACGCAGGCCGAGCCGCTCCGCGAGCGCCGCTGATCGGGTGTTCGCGGCGTCGATCTGCGCGACGAGTCGGCGCAGGCCGTAGACCTCGAATGCGGTGTCGATGAGGGCGCGCACCGCCTCGGTGGCGAGTCCTCGACCGGATGCCGCGGGACTCAGGACCCACCCGATCTCCGCGGATCCGGCCTCGGGATCGAGATGGAACAGGACGAGGTCGCCGATCACGTCGCCCTCGTGCTCGATCACGAGGATGATCCCCCCGCGCTCCCCCTGCAGCGTCGTCCGGCCGAACAGGTAGCCGATGCGACCGCGGATGTCCTCGGGCGTCTGCGGCTCGAACGGGAGGAACCGGCACACCTCCGCGTCTCCCCGGTACGCGGCCATGGCCTCGAGATCGCGCTCCTCGAACGGGCGGAGACGCACCCGCTCGCCGATCACCTCGAGCGACTCCGGAGCCGGGGGCAGCGAGAACGGCGATGCGCTCACGGCAGCAGCGCGACCTTGCCGCCGGGGTGGCCGTTCATGACGAAGCGCACCGCCTCGATCGCGTCGGCGAGCGGGTACGTGCGCGTGACGGGCACCTCCAGGGCACCGGATGCCGCCAGCTCGAGCACGCGGGCACGCGCGATGTCCCGGAAACGGGCGCTCTCCGGGCGCGACCCCGCGATCCACAGCACGCCGTCCTTCTTCGCGCGCTCGGGGTCCACGATCGTGACGATGCGGTGGCGGTCCGCGACCAGCGCGAGGGAGACGTCGAACGCCTCGTCGGTGCCGACGGCATCCCACGCGGCAGCCACGGGCGCGCCCTCGGCGGCCTCCTCGACGCGCTCGCGCAAGCCCTCGCCGTACGCCACGGGGATGCCGCCGTAGCGACGGACGCGCTCGGCCGAGTCCGCGGCATCCGGGCCCACCGTCCCGATCACGCGGACGCCGAGCTCGCGTGCCTGCTGCAGCAGGCTGACGCCCACCGCGCCGGACGCGGCGTGCAGCAGGACGGTGTCGCCCTCGGCGACGCGGGTGACCTGGATCATCTCGGCGGCGGTGGTGCCGGCGAGCAGGAGGTTCGCCGCCTCGGGGTGCGTCAGGTTCGCGGGCTTGGCGAAGACATCGCGAGCGGGCACCGTGAGCTCGGTCGCGTAGGCACCCTGCACCCGGAACGCCACGACCTCGTCGCCGACGTGCAGTTCGCCCGAGCCGCCGAGGGCGTCGGGGCCGACGGCGGTGACCTCACCGGAGAGCTCGTATCCGATCGGCACCGGGAACTCGGCGCCGGGACGGGCGGCGGCGACGTGCTTGGCGTCGGCGGGGTTGATGCCGGCCGCGTGGATGCGGACGGTCACCTCGCCCGGGCCGGGAGGGACGACGTCGACCTCGTCGAAGCTCCACGTGTCGATCGGGCCCGGGGCCGGAGCCGTCCACCTCATCGCCATGGTCACGCCTTTCATCACGGGTCGTCGGCGTCGAGCGTAGCCCCGCCGCGGGAGGTTCGGAGGGGGCTGGTCAGAAGCCGAGGCGACCGAGCTGCTTCGGGTCGCGCTGCCATTCCTTGGCCACCCGCACGTGCAGCGACAGGAACACGCGGCCGCCGACGAGCGGCTCGATGCCGGCGCGGGCGCGGGCGCCCACCTCGGCGAGACGCGAGCCCTTCTTGCCGATGATGATCGCCTTCTGGCTGTCGCGCTCGACGACGATGTTCGCCCAGACGTCGGTCAGGTCGCTGTCTTCGCGAGGGGCGACGTCGTCGACCGTCACGGCGATGGAGTGGGGCAGCTCATCGCGGACACCGTGGAGGGCGGCCTCGCGGATGATCTCGGCGATGCGGTCCTCGAGGGCCTCGTCGGTCACGACGTCGTCTTCGTAGAGGGCCGGCCCGACGGGCATGAGGGCGAGGAGCTCGTCGCTCAGCACATCGAGCTGGTCGTTCGTGACGGCCGAGAGGGGGATGACGGCGGCCCAGTCCTCGCGCAGGGAGTCGACCTCGACGAGACGCTCCGTGATCTGATCGCGCGTCGCGGCGTCGGTCTTGGTGACCAGAGCCACCTTCTTGGCACGCGGGTAGCCCGACAGCGATTCGGCGATGCGGCGGTCGCCGGGGCCGACCTTCTCGGTGGCCGGTGCGCAGAACGCGATCACGTCGACGTCGCCGAGTACCTGCTCGACGAGGTCGTTGAGCCGCTGGCCGAGCAGAGTGCGCGGGCGATGGATGCCGGGGGTGTCGACGACCACGAGCTGACCGCCGGGACGGTTGACGATGCCGCGGATCGCGCGGCGCGTGGTCTGCGGCTTGTCGCTCGTGATGGCGACCTTCTCGCCCACGAGGGCGTTGGTCAGCGTGGACTTGCCGACGTTCGGCCGGCCCACGAAGGTCACGAAGCCGGATCGGGTGTCGGTCATCTGTCGTTCCTCTCACGCGGCGAGGCGTCGGCCTCGGCGTCTTGATCGTCCATGGTCTCAGCCCGCTCCACGATCACCGTCGCGATGCCGCGATTACGCCCGCGCGAGGCCCCGCCCGTCATCACGAGACCGGAGTGCTCGGCCGTGGCACCGGGCTGAGGGATGCGCCCCAGAGCCTTGCCCAGGAGGCCGCCGATCGAATCCACATCCTCGTCGTCGAGCTCGAGACCGAACAGGTCGCCCACCTCGTCGAGGCCGAGGCGCGCGTTGACGCGGTAGCGGCCGTCGGGAAGCTCCACGATCTCGGTGGAGGGGGCGTCGTACTCGTCGGCGATATCGCCAACGAGCTCCTCGATCAGGTCTTCCAGGGTCACGAGGCCCGCGACCCCGCCGTACTCGTCGACGACGAGGCAGACATGCACGGCGTCTGTCTTCATCTGCTGCAGCAGCGTCTCGGCCTTCATCGACTCGGGGACGAACACGGCCGGGCGCGCGATCCGGCGGATGGGCGCGTCGCGCCACCCGGCCTCGTCGCGGAAGCCGAACTGTACGAGGTCCTTCAGGTACAGCACACCCACGACGTCGTCGGCCTCGTCGTCGGCGAGCGGGATACGGGAGACGCCCTTCTCCAAGAAGAGGGCGAGGGCTTCACGGGAGGTGGCCGCGGCATCCACCGTCACCATGTCGGTGCGCGGGACCATGACCTCGCGGACGTACCGGTCGGTGAAATCGAAGACCGAGTGGATGAGCTCGCGGTCGTCTTCTTCGATGAGCTCGTTCTCGGCGGCCTCGTCGATGATGCTGAGCAGCTGCTCCTCGGACGCGAACGACGTCGAGTGCGTCACCCCCGGCGTGACCCGGTTGCCGACCGCCACCAGGCCGTGCGCGAGGGGGCCGAGCAGGACGCGCATGCCGCGGATGATCGGCGCGCCGCCCCGCAGGAGCCCGCGGGCGTGCTGACGGCCCACGGAGCGGGGGCTGGCCCCGACGGCGACGAACGAGATGCCCGTCATGAGGACGGCCGCGGCGAGCACCGCCAGCAGGATGTTGTCGAAGATGAGCATGAACGCCGCGGCGACGAGGACCGCCGCGGTCGTCTCGGCCAGCACCCGGATGAACGACACCGCGGTGACGTGGGCGTTCGTATCGTCGCCGATGCGACTCAGGGCGCGCCCGTTGCGCCCGCTCGCGCCGAGCTCGATCAGGTCGGCACGCGAGGTGACGCCTAGGGCCGCCTCGAACGCCGCCATCAGGCCGCCAAAGGCGACGAGGAGGAAGGCGGCGACGAGGAGGAGGGCCTCGGTCATGCGCGGCGCTGGCGCTCGACGGCCTGGAAGCCGGCGATGAGCTCGCGCTGCAGACCGAACATCTCGCGCTCCTCATCGGGCTCGGCGTGGTCGAAGCCGAGCAGGTGGAGCAGACCGTGGGTCGTGAGGAGGATCAGTTCGTCTTGCGTGGAGTGCTTCGCGGCGACGGCCTGGGTCTCGGCGACCGCCGGGCACAGCACGATGTCGCCGAGCAGTCCTGCCGGCGTCGGGGCGTCTTCGGAACCGGGACGCAGCTCGTCCATCGGGAAGCTGAGCACGTCGGTGGGACCGGGCTCGTCCATCCACTGCACGTGCAGGGACTCCATGGCGCCCTCGTCGACCAGCACGATGGCCACGTCGGCGTCGGCGCTGACGTGCAGCTCCGCGAGGTTGTACTCCATCAGACGCAGCAGGACCTGCTCGTCGATCTGGTGGTCGGACTCGTTGTTGATCTCGATCGTCATGAGCGGTTTCGTCTCGGGAGGTGATCACGGGGACCGGCGGCACCGGGGCCGCGTCGCTCCGCACGGTTGGCGAATTCGGACGCCTCGTCGCGTTCGCGGCGAGCAGCCAGGCGCTTCTCGTCGTACTCGCTGTACGCGTCGACGATGCGGCCCACGAGGTTGTGACGCACGACGTCGTCGCTGGTGAGACGCGCGAAGTGGATGTCGTCGATGTCGTCGAGCACCCGGGTGACGAGCCGAAGTCCCGAGGCGCCCTGCGGGAGGTCGACCTGCGTGATGTCGCCGGTGACCACCATGCGCGTGCCGAAGCCCAAGCGCGTGAGGAACATCTTCATCTGCTCCGGCGTGGTGTTCTGCGCCTCGTCGAGCACGACGAAGGAGTCGTTGAGCGTGCGGCCGCGCATGTACGCCAGCGGCGCGACCTCGATGGTGCCCGTCGCCATGAGCTTGGGGACGATGTCGGGGTCCATCATCTCGTTGAGCGCGTCGTAGAGCGGGCGCAGGTACGGGTCGATCTTGTCGGTGAGCGTGCCGGGGAGGAATCCGAGCCGCTCCCCCGCCTCGACGGCCGGGCGCGTGAGGATGATGCGGTTGACCTCCTTGCGCTGCAGCGCCTGCACGGCTTTGGCCATGGCGAGGTACGTCTTGCCGGTACCGGCGGGACCGATGCCGAACACGATCGTGTTCTCGTCGATCGCGTCGACGTACTCCTTCTGGCCCGCGGTCTTGGGGCGGATGGTCTTGCCGCGCGACGACAGGATTGCCTCGCCCATGACCTCGGAGGGCCGGGGACCGCCGTCTGAGCGCAGCATGCGGTTGGAGCTCGACACGTCGGACGGGTCGAGTCCCTGACCCGAGCGCGTCATCGACAGCAGTTCATCGACCAGGCCGCGGGCCGCGCGCACGGCGCCGGGCGCACCCGAGAGGGTGATCTCGTTGCCGCGCACGTGCACGTCGACGTCGGGGTGCTCCTTCTCGACCACGCGCAGGAGGCGATCCTGCGGACCGAGGAGCTGCACCATGGCGACGCCGTCGACCTCGATGCGGTCGGAGACGGTTTCTTCGGGGGAATCAGCCACCCAGGCTCTTTTCGTTCAGGCCACCCGCGAGGACGTGGGCGTGCACGTGGAAGACGGTTTGACCGGCGCCTTCGCCGGTGTTGAAGATGAGGCGGAAGTCGCCGTCGGCATGCTCGGCCGCGACCGAGTTGGCGAGACCGATGACCTCGGTGAGCAGGTCGGGGTCGCCCGCGGCCAGCTCGACCACGTTGCGGTACTGCTGCGTCTTGGGGATGACGAGCAGGTGCACCGGTGCCTGCGGAGCGATGTCGCGGATCGCGAAGGCGTTCTCGGTCTCGGCGACGATCTCGGCGGGGATATCGCCCTGCAGGATGCGCGTGAAGATCGACGGTTCGCTCATGGCATCCAGTCTAGTGACGGCCTCCGACACCGGGGCTCGGCGGTTCCGCCGACGCACGCGCGCGACGGGCTCTCAACCGTTCGGGGCGGATTCCGTTTTCGGGGCGCAGAGATCACGCCCCGAATCTGCGGAATCCGCCCCGAACCGGAGAAGACCGACGTCGAGGCCGGGGTCACCACCGACCGTGCGCCGCCGACAGCACCGAGAGCGCGGCCGCCCCCGCGGTCGAGGTGCGCAGCACCGTGTCGCCGAGTCGGACGAGACGCGCGCCGGCGTCCTGCAGTGCCGAGAGCTCCTCGGGCGCGATCCCGCCCTCGGGTCCGACGATCAGCACGACGTCGCGTCCGTCGGACGCCTCCGCGGCCACCTCGGTGAGACGAGTGGATGCCGACGGCTCCAGCACCAGCACCAGCGCGCTGCCCGCGAGGGTCACGAGGTCGCTCGTGCGGGCGACCCCCTCCACCTCGGGGATCCACGGACGGTGGGCCTGCTTCGCCGCCTCGCGGACGATCGTGCGCCAGCGCGCGAGCCCCTTCTCGGCCTTGGCATCCCAGCGCGAGACGCTGCGCGCCGCCTGCCAGGGGACGATCGCGTCGACGCCCAGCTCGGTCGCGGCCTGCACGGCGAGCTCGTCGCGGTCCCCCTTGGCGAGAGCCTGCACCAGCACGAAACGCGGCGAGGGCGCGGGGCGCTCGTCACGCTCGGTGATCCGGACGTCGACGTGCTTGGGGGTGGCGTCGGTCACCACACCGGAGAGCCACACCCCGCGACCGTCGCCGAGCGTCACGGCCTCATCGACGCGCACCCGTCGGACAGCCGAGGCGTGGTGCGCCTCGGCCCCGGTCAGTGTCACGACGTCGCCGGGTCGAGCGGATGCCGCCTCGTCGGCGACGAAGTGCAGCGCCACGATCAGTGCCGGAAGCGGTCGCGGAACTTGCTGAACATGCCCTGCTGATGTTCGGCCAGGCGCGGCTTGGGGGCCTTCGTGCGCTTGGCGAACTCCTCGATGAGCGCGCGCTCCTTGTGATCGAGCCGCGTCGGCGTGACGACGTGAACGCCGACCTTCAGGTCGCCGCGCTGGCTGCCGCGCAGGGGCGTGATCCCGCGGCCCTTGATCGTGAGCACGTCTCCGGACTGCACGCCCGGGCGCACCTCGAGGTCGACGCTGCCGTCGAGGGACTCGATCGTGGTGTTGGCACCCAGGATGGCATCCGGCATCGAGACCTCGAGGGTCGCGACGAGGTCGTCACCCTCGCGGCTGAAGGCGTCGTGCGCCTCGACGGTGATCTCGAGGTACAGGTCGCCGTTGGGACCGCCCGCGGGTCCGACCTCGCCCGATCCGGGCAGCTGCAGGCGCAGACCCGACTCGACGCCGGCGGGGATGTCGACCGACACGGTGCGGCGGGCGCGCACGCGACCCTGGCCCTGGCAGGTGCCGCAGGGATAGGGGATGGTCGTGCCGTGCCCCTGGCACACCGTGCACGGCGCGCTCGTCACGACGTTGCCGAGAAGGCTGCGGACCGTGCGCTGCACGTGACCGGAGCCGTGGCAGATGTCGCACGTGACCTCGCTGGTGCCCGGCTGCGTGCAGGCGCCCTGACACGTCTCGCACAGCACGGCGGTGTCGACCTCGAGGTCGCGGTGGGTGCCGAAGACGACGTCACCGAGCTGCAGAGTGACGCGCACGAGGGCGTCCTGCCCCCGCTCGCGACGTGAGCGGGGCCGGGGCCCGCGTCCGCCGCCGCCGCCCTGCGCGCCCCCGAAGAACGTCTCGAAGATGTCGCTGAAGCCGCCGAAGCCGCCCGCTCCCCCGCCGCCGAACGGGCTCTGGTCGCCGCCCATGTCGTAGCGACGACGCTGCTCGGGGTCGCTCAGCACGTCGTAGGCGTGGGTCACCAGCTTGAAGCGCTCGGAGGCGTCCTCACCCGGGTTGACATCCGGGTGCAGTTGACGCGCAAGGCGGCGGTACGCCTTCTTGATGTCTTCGGGGCTGGCGTCGCGCTCGACGCCCAGGACCTCGTAGTGGTCAGCCACAATCGCCTTCCTGCCCGCTGTCGCGGGGTCGTTCTCGGGGAGGGAGCTCGTCAGCGCGCGCTGTCGTCGTCTTCGAGCATCCGGGTCAGATAGTGCGCGACGGCGCGGACCGCCGCGAGGTTGGAGGAGTAGTCCATGCGGGTCGGGCCGAGCAGGCCCACCCGGGCGCCGCCGGCCGAGCCGTCGTACCGGCTCGCCAGGACGGATGCCTCGACGAGGCCGAACGGTTCGTTCTCGCGACCGATGCTCGCCGACAGTCCCTGCTCATCGGCGACCATCTCGCTCATCAGCCGCAGCAGCGTCACCTGCTCTTCGATGGCCTCGAGGAGCGGGTAGATGCTGCCGCGGAAGTCCGACTCGCGCTTCGCGAGCGTCGCCGCGCCGGCCATGACCAGACGGTCCTGCCGGAACTCCTCGAGCTCCTCTCCGACGACGCGGAGGACGGCGTCGGCGATGGCGTCGAGGGTGTTGCCGGGGCGGGGGCCGTCGGCGAGCGTCGTGGTCACCTGCTGCACGCAGTCGGCGACGCGGCGTCCGACGAGAAGGGAACCGACCCGCGCGCGCAGGTGCGCGATGTCGTTCTCGGTGGGCTCGGCCACGACGAGCGCGATGCGCTGCGAGACGCGGCCGGTGTCGGTGACGAGGACCACGAGCACCCGCGGACCGCCGAGGGCGACGAGCTCGACGTGGGACAGGTTGGCGCGCGCGAACGAGGGGTACTGCACGATCGCGACCTGGCCGGTGAGCTGCGTGAGCGCGCGCACCGTGCGCGCGAGCAGGTCGTCGAGGTCGCCCGCTTCGTCGAGGAAGGAGGTGATGGCGCTGCGCTGCGCACCGGAGAGCGGTCGCAGTTCGGCCAGGTGGTCGACGAAGACGCGGTAGCCCTTGTCGGTTGGGACGCGCCCCGACGAGGTGTGAGGCGCGACGATGAGGTCTTCGTCTTCGAGCAGTGCCATGTCGTTGCGGATCGTCGCGGCCGACACCCCGAACGCGTGACGCTCGACGATGGCCTTGCTCCCGACCGGCTCGCGCGTGTCGACGTAGTCCTGCACGATCGCGCGGAGCACCTGGAGTCCGCGTTCCGACACCATGATCTGCTCCTTCCGCCTGGCACTCGACTCAGTTGAGTGCCAATTCTACGGGATCGCTCCGATACTGCGCCGGGGGCACGCGGACGGGTGTCACGCCTGAACTGCCTCCGCGGCCGTCATGGCGCCCGGGGATCCACGGCGCGGGCCGACGACAGCGGTCAGACCGTGAGCGCCCGCACCACGGCATCCGCCAGCAGGCGACCGCGCAACGTCAGCACGATGCGCCCCCGCACGGCATCCGCGCCCTCGATGAGCCCGTCGGCGATGAGGGATGCCACGGCCCTGCGCCCCTCGCCGAGGATCTCCGACACCGCGAGCCCCTCGCGGATGCGACTGCGCAGCAGCACGGATTCGAGGCGTCGCGCCGTCTCGTCCGGACGTTCGCGCGCGGCGGCGGGCGACTCCCCCGCCACCAGACGCTGCGCGTACGCGGCCGGGTGCTTCACGTTCCACCAGCGCAGACCCGCGACGTGGCTGTGGGCGCCGGGACCGAAGCCCCACCAGTCCGTGCCCCGCCAGTACGCCAGGTTGTGGCGCGAGCGGTGCGAGACCCCCCGCGACCAGTTCGACACCTCGTACCAGTCGTAGCCGGCCGCGCCGAGCAGCTCGTCGGCCAGCTCGTACATGTCGGCCTGCAGGTCGTCGGACGGCTCGGCGACCGCGCCGGAGCGGATCTGCCGCGCGAGCTTCGTGCCGTCTTCCACGATGAGCGCGTACGCCGAGACGTGGTCGGGGTGCAGGGCGATCGCCGTCTCGAGCGACGCACGCCAATCGTCGAGAGACTCTCCCGGTGCCCCGTAGATGAGATCGACCGACACGTCGAGACCCGCCTCGCGCGCCGCCGCCACCGCCGTGGCGACGTTGCGCGGATCGTGCGTGCGGTCGAGGGCCGCGAGCACGTGCGGACGCGCGGATTGCATGCCGATCGACAGGCGGGTGACGCCGGCCTCGGCGAGCGTTCGGGTGACGGTGGCGTCAACGGTGTCGGGGTTCGCCTCGACGGTGACCTCGGCTCCGTCCGCGATCCCGAACTGCTCACGCACCGCATTCAGCATGCGCGCCAGATCTCCGGGCGGCAGGAGCGTGGGCGTCCCTCCCCCGAAGAAGACGGTGGATGCCGCCCGCCGGGCGCCGGCGGCATCCATCACCTCTGCGGCCAGACGCACCTCGCCGGCGAGCGTGTCGGCGAAGTCGTCCTGCCGGGCGCCGCGCAGCTCGCTCGCGGTGTAGGTGTTGAAGTCGCAGTACCCGCACCGCACGCGGCAGAACGGCACGTGCAGATACACGCCGAAGTCGGCGGCGGGATCGATGTCGAGGTCGTCGGGGAGACGGCCGTCGGCCGGGGCGGGGTCTCCGAGCGGAAGCGGTCCGCCCATCAGGACGAGTACAGCGGCGAGATCGCGCGCAGGTACCGCGTGAAAAGCGCGCGGCGGCGACGGCGCACGCGGCCCGGGAACAGGCGGTACGTCGGAGCCGTGGGGCGGTCGAACGCGCGGACGACGAACCAGACCTCGTCGTTCTCGCGCCACTCGAGGGAGAACAGCTCCTCACCGCTGACGATGGAGTGCCCGACGGTGCCGAGGATGAAGCCGACCCGGCGGGGCTCCTCGAAGACCGAGATCACGCGGAGCTCGGCGTCGGCGCGGTGGCCGTGGACCTTGCCGTGCAGGTGCACGCTCGCGCCCGGGCTGACGAACGGGGTGCCGTCGGCGGCGAAGCGCTGATCGGCCTCGAGGCGACTGGGGGCGACCGGGGTGCCCTCGGCGTCGAACCCGACGCCCGAGTAGCCCGCGTTCGAGGCCGGGCGGACGTCGGTGATGCTCAGCTCGCCCGCGCGCAGGGGCGCCCACGACAGCAGGAGCTCCCCGGCCGCGGCGAAGCGGTCCTCGCCGCTGCCGATGCGCCAGGCATCTTCGGCGGGGAGGGAGTTCTGCGGCGGGTACTGCATCAGGTCGGGCGCCTGGGTTGCGCCGACCGCCGCGTAGTCGACCGTGTCGTCGGTGAAGTTCTGCCGGCGCATGGTTCACCCCTCTCGGTGTGGTGCGTTACTTCTTGGTCTCGACGTCTCCGGACAGGGCGGCGATGAACGCCTCCTGCGGGACCTCGACGCGGCCCACCATCTTCATGCGCTTCTTGCCCTCCTTCTGCTTCTCGAGGAGCTTGCGCTTGCGGGTGATGTCACCGCCGTAGCACTTGGCCAGCACGTCTTTGCGGATGGCGCGGATGGTCTCGCGCGCGATGATGCGGGCGCCGATCGCGGCCTGGATGGGCACCTCGAACTGCTGGCGCGGGATGAGTTTGCGCAGGCGCTCGGCCATCAGCGTGCCATAGGCGTACGCCTTCTCGCGGTGCACGATCGAGCTGAACGCGTCGACCTTGTCGCCCTGCAGCAGGATGTCGACCTTGACCAGGTCAGCGGTCTGCGAGCCGGCGGGTTCGTAGTCGAGGCTCGCGTAGCCCTGCGTGCGGGACTTGAGGTGGTCGAAGAAGTCGAACACGATCTCACCGAGCGGCATGTGGTAGCGCAGCTCGACGCGGTCTTCGCTGAGGTACTCCATGCCGAGCAGGGTGCCGCGGCGCGACTGGCAGAGCTCCATGACCGTGCCCACGTAATCCTTCGGCAGCAGGATGCCGACCTTGACGATCGGCTCCGACACCGAGGCGACGCGCCCGTCCGGGTACTCGCTGGGGTTGGTGACCGAGACGGTGTCGCCCGTGTCGGTGGTGACCTCGTAGGTGACCGACGGCGCCGTGGTGATGAGGTCGAGACCGAACTCGCGCGAGAGGCGCTCGGTGATGATCTCGAGGTGCAGGAGCCCGAGGAAGCCGCATCGGAAGCCGAAGCCGAGGGCGACCGAGGTCTCGGGCTCGTACTGCAGCGAGGCGTCGGAGAGCTTGAGCTTGTCGAGCGCTTCTCGGAGCTCGGCGTAGTCGCTGCCGTCGATCGGGTAGATGCCCGAGAAAACCATGGGCTTCGGGTCGGTGTAGCCGGGAAGGGCGTCGGTGGCGGGCTTGCGGTGCGTCGTGATCGTGTCGCCGACCTTGGACTGACGCACGTCTTTCACGCCCGTGATGAGGTAGCCGACCTCGCCGACGCCGAGACCCTTGGTGGGCACGGGCTCGGGGCTCGACACACCGATCTCGAGGGCTTCGTGCGTCGCGCCCGTCGACATCATCTGCAGACGCTCGCGCGGCTGCAGCGAGCCGTCGATCATGCGCACGTAGGTGACGACCCCGCGGTAGGCGTCGTAGACGGAGTCGAAGATCATCGCGCGCGCCGGGGCGTCGGCCTTGCCGACCGGGGCGGGGATCTTCTCGACGATGAGGTCGAGCAGGTCTTCGACCCCCATGCCCGTCTTTCCGCTGACGCGCAGCACGTCGGCGGGGTCGCCGCCGATGAGGCCGGCGAGCTCGGCCGCGTACTTGTCGGGGTCGGCCGCGGGCAGGTCGATCTTGTTGAGCACCGGGATGATCGTCAGATCGTTCTCGAGCGCCAGGTAGAGGTTGGCGAGCGTCTGGGCCTCGATGCCCTGAGCGGCGTCGACCAGGAGGATCGCGCCCTCGCACGCGGCGAGCGAGCGGCTGACCTCGTACGTGAAGTCGACGTGGCCGGGGGTGTCGATCATGTTGAGCGCGAATGTGCCGTCGGCGGTGGACCACGGCATCCGCACGGCCTGCGACTTGATCGTGATGCCGCGCTCTCGCTCGATGTCCATGCGGTCGAGGTACTGCGCCCGCATGTCGCGGTCGCTGACGACGCCGGTGATCTGCAGCATGCGATCGGCCAGCGTCGACTTACCGTGGTCGATGTGGGCGATGATGCAGAAGTTGCGGATCTGCTCCGGCGGGGTGGCAGACGGCTCGAGGGGCTTCAGGGCGCGCGGTGACATGTTCCGTCGATTCTACGGGGGTGCGCCGACATCGCCGTCCGCGGATGCTCGGGGTTCCGGCATCCGGGGCTCGATCGCAGCCGGAGCGGCGCGAGATCACGTGGCCTCGGCGAGGTCACACGCCACGTCGTGCGGCCTCGACGAGGTCACGTGACCTGGACGGAGAGCAGACCGCCGGACCCCCGGTGATCGGCGCTTCTAACATGGATGCCATGGCGGTCCAGGTCGTGCTCGTGCACGGCATCCGCACGTCGGCGAGCATGTGGCGTGCGCAGGTCGAGTACCTGCGGGCGCGCGGGAACCCGGCGACGGCGGTGGACCTTCCCGGTCACGGCACGCGCCGGGGCGAGGAGTTCACGCTCGACGAGGCGTTCGCCACGATCGACCGGGCGGTCCAGGATGCCGCGGACCGCGGCCCCGTGCTCCTCGTCGGACATTCGATGGGCGGACTGCTCTCGCTCGAGTACGTCGGGCGGGAGGAACCGCCGCCGGTCGCGGCGTTCGTGGCGGCATCCTGCACGTCGATCCCCCGCGGGGTCGGGTTGGCGGCGTACCGCTTCCTCACGCGGCGCTTCGACGGCCTGCCCGATCGCGGTCTCGGCCTGACCAATCGCGTGCTCGATCGCACGCTCCCACCCGAGACGCGACATGACTTCGGAGCCGGTGGCTACGCCTTCGACGCCCAGGACACGGCGTTGGCGTCGCTGTCGACGCTCGACCTGCTGACGTCGCTGCGCCGGATAAAGGTGCCGCTGTGGTTCGTGAACGGGCAGTGGGACCAGCTCCGGATGAACGAAAGGCTCTTCCTCGCGCTCGCCCCGCACGCGGAGCTCGTCGTGGTGCCGCGGACGACGCACCTCGTCACGGCGATGCGGCCGCGCGTCTTCAACGCGCTGCTGGAGGTGGCGCTCACCACGATCGAGACGCCGACCTGATAGACTCAACCCTTGGCTTGCGTGTGGGGTTTTTCCCGACCTCCACGATCGCCGGTGCAGCGTCCCTCTACCGCTTGACCGGCACTTCCAACACTCACTCAAACGAAAGACCGTCGACGTGGCGAACATCAAGTCGCAGATCAAGCGCAACAAGACCAACGAGAAGGCGCGCGAGCGCAACAAGGCCGTCAAGAGCGAGCTCCGCACGCACGTGCGTCGCACCCGCGAGGCCATCCTGGCCGGTGACAAGGAGGCCGCCGAGAAGGCCCTCCTCACCGCGACCAAGAAGCTCGACAAGGCCGTGAGCAAGGGCGTCATCCACGCGAACCAGGCCGCGAACCGCAAGTCGGCCATCGCGAAGTCGGTCGCCGCTCTCTGAGCCGCAACACCTCTCGACAGCCCGTCCCGCATCGCGGGGCGGGCTTCGTCGTTCCCGGGCGATCTCATCCCTCCGGCGGATGCGCGGCGGTGCAGGTCCTTTCTAGCGTGGATGCCGGAGGTGCAGCATGCAGAGCGAACGCGCGGCTAAGATCTTCGGCGACCGGGAGGATCCCCGGCACCGGCTCGTGGAGCTGTTCGGCGGGGAGGTCCCCGAGGGAGGCCAGCCGCCCGAGACGGCGATGAGGTGGGCGGCCGCGGTGGCCTCGCCCGAGCACGACGAGGTGGTCGTGGTGCGTGACCTGCGCCGCGCCGAACCGCGGCTCACGCTGAGGGCGGCGACGTTCCTGGCCCGTCACCTCGCGCGCGCTTGACGCGCGAGGACGGATTGTAGAGTCATCCGGCGCCCCGGTCGGCTCTGCGCGGCGGCAGCCGTGCTCGGACGACAATCGGAGGATGCCGGATCCGATCAGTGTCCCGTCCCCCTCGTCCCGTGATCTCGACGCCGTCCGCCCCGCCGTCGATGCGCGCGTCTCGGCCGTGACGCTTGTGCATCGCGGTCTGACGCTGCGCGGGTGGCAGTGGGACGATGGCTCCCCTCGCCGCGACGCGACGCGGGTGCTCCTCGTCCACGGGTTCAGCAGCACGTCGACCGGGTCGCGCCAGTTGTTCGTGCAGGCGGCGCGCCATCTCGTGGAGCGCGGCGTCGTGGTGCGCTCGTATGACCGGCTCGGCCAGGGCGTCAGCGACGGCGACTTCTTCGACATCACGGTGCGCGACGAGGTCGAGCAGGTGCGGGCGATGATCCGCGACTCGGCCGAGGGCGGCCGCGTGCATGTCGTCGGGCACAGCCTCGGGGCGGTGGAGTCCGCTCTCGCGGCCGCGCTCGAGTCCCAAAGCGTCGCGTCGCTGTCGCTGTGGTCGCCCGCGGGGGTCGTGGTCGACGACATGACTGTGCACGACCGCGTGGTGGGCTCGCCGCTGTCCGAGCTCCGCGAGAACGGCTTCGTCGACCTCCAGGGGATGGCCGTGGGCCCGGCGATCGTCGACGACGTACGCGACGGTCTCGACGTCTACGAGCCCGCTCGCGCCTAGCCGGGTCCGGTG
Source organism: Microbacterium sp. PRF11 (assembly GCF_031844085.1). Taxonomy (NCBI): domain Bacteria; kingdom Bacillati; phylum Actinomycetota; class Actinomycetes; order Micrococcales; family Microbacteriaceae; genus Microbacterium; species Microbacterium sp. PRF11. Next base: position 404,546 of record NZ_JAUZUP010000004.1, on the reverse strand, counting down.
GATGTGGTGCACGGTTCCGCCGACGAGGTCGTCCCGCTCTCGTACGGACGGCGGTACGCCGAGCTCCTTCCCGGCGGCTCCCTCACCGTCGTCGACGGCGCCGACCACGGGTGGTCGAGCCTGGCCTGGCGTCGTCGGCTCTTCGACGTCCTCGCCGCGCGACTGAGCGCCGAGAGCTGACGCTGCGGGCGCGGGTCAGCCGCCGTAGGGCGCGCGCGTCGCGATGACGGTGATCATGCGCTCCAGAGCGAACACCGCGTCGCGGGAGGCGCCCTTGACCTCGGCGTCGGCGCGCGCCGTCGCGTGGATCGCCATGCCGAGCGTGTGTCCGGTCCACCCGACGAGGTCGCGGCGGGCTCGGTCGACCTGCCAGTCCTTCATCCCCAGCCGCTGGGCGAGCGCCGAGGAGGATTCGCGGGTGCCCGCGACCCGCGCCATGGTGCGCAGCTTCATGGCCACGGCGGCCACCAGCGGTACGGGGTCGGCTCCGGATGCCAGGGCGTGACGCAGAGCGAGCAGCGCGGGGCCGTACTGTCCGGCGATCGCGGTGTCGGCGACCGTGAAGGCGGAGGTTTCGACGCGCCCCCCGTAGTACCGCTCGACGGTGCGCTCGTCGATGTCGCCCGGGACGTCGGCGATGAGCTGCTGGCAGGCGGCGGCGAGCTCGGTGAGGTCGTCGGCGAAAGCCGAGACGAGAGACCGGAGAGCGACGGGAGCGATGCGCTTCTGCGCCGCTTTGAACTCGCCCGCGGCGAAGTCGAAACGGTCGGAGTCTCGCTTCACGGCGGGACACGCGATCTCGATCCCCCCGCCCTGCCCCGCACGGATTCCGTCGAGCAGCTTCTTGCCGCGCACGCTCGCGCCCGTGTGGCGCAGGACGACGGTCGCGCCGTCCTGCGTCTGGGAGAGGTAGGAGACGGCCTCGGTGAGGAACGTGTCGCTGCATTTCTCGACGCCGCTCACGCGTACGAGGCGGGGCTCGCCGAACAGTGACGGCGAGGTGACCGCCAGGAGCGTGCCCGCGGCGTAGTCGTCGGCACGGATGTCGGTGACCTCGAGACTTGGGTCTTCGCTCTTCAGCATCGCCCGGATGCCGGCGATGGCGCGCTCGGCGCACACCTCTTCGGGACCCGACACGAGCACGATCGGGGCCGGTTGCGGGGTGCGCCACGACACCTGCGGGATGGCCGTTTTGGCCTTCGCCGGGGCCGAGCGTCGCGGAGCGGGGGTCACTCCCCCAGCCTACCGACCGCCTCCGACACGGCCGGCGCCGGTGGGACGGGGCCGAGGCTGTCGGTGACGGCGGGAGGGTGGCATCCGGGGACGACGACGCCGCTCCGCGCTCGCGCCACAACGACAGCGCGTCGTCGGTCGACCACACGGCGAGTGCGCCCTCCTGGTCGGTGCGGCCGATGGTGGTGCCGAGCGACGTCAGCAACGCCATCAGGGACGGCTTCGGATGCCCGTACCGGTTTTCGGCACCGACGCCGATGAGCGCCACGCTCGGGCGCAGGCGACGGTAGAGCTCGGGGTCCTGGTCGGCGCTGCCATGATGCGAGACCTTGACCACGTCGACGGTCGGGACGTCGACGCGTCGGAGGAGCGCCTGCTGGGCGTCCTCGCCCAGGTCGCCGAGCAGCACGGTCCGAGGAAAGCCGGGGCCGGCGACGTCGAGGGCGATGCTCGCGTCGTTGCCGGGCTGCGCCTTCGGTGCGGGACCGAGCGCCTGCCAGTGCGTGGTCCCGATTTCGCCGGTCATGCCGAGGGTGGCGGCCGTCACGGAAGCACCCGCGGAGGCGAACGCGTCGAGGAGTCTCTGATCGGAGGATTCGCCCACCGGTCCGTGCAGGACCGTGGAGACCCGCCCGATCAGTGCGGGTGCCCCACCGACGTGGTCGCGGTCGAAGTGGGTGAGCAGAAGCAGATCGATGCGGTCGACACCGAAGGTCTGCAGACAGGCCGTGATCGGTTCCGGGTCCTCCCCCGTGTCGACGAGCGCGGTGGCCGTCCCCGAGCGCCACAGCGTCGCGTCGCCCTGCCCCACGTCGCACATCGCCACCTGCCAGTCCGCCGGCACGGTGAGGGGACCGGCCACCGTGCGCACCGTCGTCTGCCCGAAGACGAGCCCGGTGACCAGGGCGACGACAAGGGTCGAGCCGGCCGTGAGTCGGGGCAGCCGGCGAGGTGCGATCACATGGACGGCGATCGCCGCCCCGACGAGGGCGAGCAGGCCCGCGCCGAGGATGCCGTCGGGCCACGGGAGGTTCTGCTGCGCGATGCCGGAGGCGGCGTGGGCGACGGCGGCGATCCACGCCGCGGGGACCCAAGCGAGCCCGGTGAGGCCGTCGCGCAGCCACGGGACCGGCGCGATGCAGGCGAGCGCGCCCGCGATCGTCGCGGGCGCGGCCGCCGGGTCGGCGAGCATGTTCGCGGCCACGCCGAGGAGCGGGACGTGCGGGTCGATGAGCACGATGAGCGGGCCGCAGGCGAGCTGGGCCGACGTGGGCACGGCGATCGCCAGGGCGAGGGAACGCGGCATCCATCGCTCGAGACCGGCGGCCAGGGGCCGCGCCAGGAGCAGTAGAGCGCCCGTCGCCGCGGCCGAGAGGGCGAAACCGATCGAGCGGGCGAGCCACGGATCGATGACGAGCAGGACGGTCGCGGCGAGCGCGAGCACCGCCACACCCACGGCGGGACGGCCGAGTGCCAGGGCGAGGAGGGCGATCGTCGCCATCACCGCCGCGCGGATGACGCTCGGTTCGGGGGTGACGAGGATCACGAACGCCGCCAGGACGATCACGGCGCCGACGATGCGGACGCCGCGCGGTGCCCCGCACGCGGCGAGGAGGGCGAAGGCCGCGGCCACGACGATCGCGCAGTTGGCGCCCGAGACGGCCGTGAGGTGGGACAGTGACGAGGCGTTCATGGCCTCCTCGGTCGCGGTGTCGAGCATCGAGGTGTCGCCGACGGCGAGCCCGGGGACGAGCCCTGCACCCGGTTGAGGGAGGCCGTGCGTCGAGGCGACGAGGCCGCGTCTCAGGTGTTCGAACCAGCCCCAGATCCCTCCGGGCGCACGCGCCTCGACGACGTCGCTCACTCGGGCGACGAGCGCGGCGCGTTCCGCGGGATCGGCGGGGATCGCGCGCGCTGCTAGACGCAGCTCGCTGCCCGGGCCCACGGAGGCCAGAGCGGCCGTCAGATCGGCGGGGACCATGATGCGCGCCGGCACGGTGCCGCCGAGGTGGACGGACCCCGCCCGCACGGTGGAGACGAGCGCGTCGAATCGGGCGCCGCCGTCCGACTGCGCGTCGACGCGGCCGGTGACGATGGCTTCGATCTCGAGGTGGCGTCCGCCCTCGACCTGCAGACCGGCGAGTTCGTCACGCACGGGAGCCACCGATGCCACCGATGCCGCGGTGGCCGCCGCGCACGCGCAGGCGACTACGAGCACGGCGAGGACGGGCGCGAGGCGGCGCCAGGAGACGACCACACCCACGAGCGTCGCGACGCCCATCGCGACGGCGAGGGGTTTCGCGTCGGGGAGGCCCGTCGCCACCCCCGCGGTCAACCAGGTCGAGAGCGCCACCGCCACAGCGCGCAGGGCGCGACGCTGGAGGGCCCGCCTGCCGGTCATACCCGGACCAGCTCTCGGATGGCGGCCAGCATCTTGTCGCCGATACCGGGAACCGACAGCAGGTCGTCGACGCTCGTGAACCGTCCGTTCTGCTCGCGCCACGAGATGATGCGCTCGGCCATCGCAGGGCCCACCCGTGGCAGGGTGTCGAGCTGATCCGCCGTGGCGGAGTTGAGGTCGATGAGCCCGCCGGCCGCACCGTTCGCGGCGGCGCCAGGGGCGACGGCATCCGGGGTCGCGCCGAGAACGGGTACGACGATCTGCTCACCGTCGGTGACGGCCCGGGCGAGGTTGACCCCGGCGCGGTCCGCGTCGTCGGCGAAGCCGCCGGCGAGCGCGATGGCGTCGGCGACGCGGTCGCCCACGTCGAGGCGGTACAAGCCCACCTCGCGAACGGCGCCGGCGACGTGGACGTACACCCCGGCCGTCGCGGGCGCGAGGACGGTGCCGGACGGCGTCGTAGACGCGGTGACGATCTGCGTCCCGGTCGCGCCGCGAAGCATGCCGATGACGACCACGGCGGCGAACGCGAGCAGGACGATCACCAGGATCGCGCCGACGCCGATCCGTCGTCGCGCGTCCGGCGTGGCGGGCCGCTCGGGCTCCTCGGGGTCGACGGGCGGGGCGGTCATCGGCTCACCGTAGGGCGGCGGTCACCCCGCGCGCGGGGGCCATCGTCCGTTCCGTGGACACTCCACGAGGTCGGCCCGATGGGGAGGAGAGGTGCTTAGCTCTATCGCAGACGGCAGAACGCCGGATCCCACGCCCCATCGCTCGAAAGAGCGGCGAGGACGTGGCATCCGGGACGACGGACTACTTCGTCGAGAAGCTGACCACCTTCGGCGGACGGACCACCGCGCGGACGATCTCGCGGTCGCCGAGGGCGCGGCGGACCTTCTCGTCGTCGCGGGCGAGCGCCTCGAGCTGGTCGGCGCCGATCTTGGCCGACACCTCGAGCGTGCCGCGCACCTTGCCGTCGATCTGTACGACCGCGGTCACGGAGTCCTCGACGAGCAGCATCGGGTCGGCCTGGCGCCAGGTGACGAGACCGACGAAGCCGGTGTACCCGAGCGTCTGCCACATCTCTTCGGCCGTGTGCGGGGCGAACAGGTCGAGGGTCATCGCGATGACCTCGGCCGCCTCGCGGACGGCGGGATCGCTCGCGCCGGCCTTTCCGTCGATCGCCTTGCGCGTGGCGTTGACGAGCTCCATCAGACGGGCGACGACGACGTTGAACTTCGTCTGCTCGATGAGGTTGGGCGCCTCGGCCAGCAGACGGTGCGTCACGCGGCGCAGCGCCTGATCGCCCTCGGCCCAGACGACGTCGGTCTCGCTGTCGACGTCGTGCGCGATGCGCAGAGCGCGGGCGAGGAACTTCGCCGCCCCCGTGGTCGAGACGTCGTTCCAGTCCTTATCGTCCTCCACGGGACCCGCGAAGGCGAGCGCGACGCGCAGCGCGTCGGCGCCGTGGGCGTCGAGCTCCTCCTGGAACAGCACCAGGTTGCCCTTGCTCTTCGACATCTTCGCGCCGTCGAGGATGACCATGCCCTGGTTGATGAGGCTCGAGAACGGCTCGGTGAACTCCACCAGGCCCATGTCGAACAGCGCCTTGGTGATGAAGCGCGCGTACAGCAGGTGCAGGATGGCGTGCTCGACGCCGCCGATGTAGAAGTCGACCGGGCCCCACTTGTTCGCCTCACGCGCCGAGAACGCCTCGGTGTCGCTGTTCGGCGACAGGAACCGCAGGTAGTACCAAGAGCTGTCGACGAAGGTGTCCATCGTGTCGGGGTCGCGCAGCAGCGTCTGGCCCGTCTCGGGATCGGTGACCTGCACCCACTCGGTCGCTGCGCCCAGGGGCGAGGTGCCCTTCGGCTTGAGGTCGAGCCCCTCGACGGAGGGCAGCGTCACCGGCAGCTGCTCGGCGGGCACGGGGGTGATCGAGCCGTCCTCGCCGTGCAGCATGGGGATGGGGGTGCCCCAGTAGCGCTGGCGTGAGATGAGCCAGTCGCGCAGGCGATAGGTCTTCGCGGCACGGCCGACGCCCTTGGCCTCGAGCTCCTCGATCATGCGGGCGATCGCGTGGCGCTTGGACAGCCCGTTGAGCGAGCCGGAGTTCATCATGCGACCGTCACCGGTCAGCGCGATGCCGGTCTTGACCGGGTCGAGGTCGTCGATCTCGCCGAGCGGGTCGATCGGCACGCCCTCGTCGTCGAGCTCGATGACGGGGATCGCACCGGTGATGGGGGCGTTCGTGTCGACGACGACCTTGACGGGCAGGTCGAACGCACGGGCGAAGTCGAGGTCGCGCTGGTCGTGCGCGGGCACGGCCATGACCGCACCGTGACCGTAGTCGGCCAGCACGTAGTCGGCGGCCCAGATCGGCAGCTTCTCGCCGTTGATCGGGTTGATCGCGTAGTGGCCGAGGAACACGCCGGTCTTCGGCCGGTCGGTCGCCTGACGCTCGATGTCGGTCGCGCGCTGCACCTGGGCGAGGTAGGCCTCGAACGTCTCGCGCACGCCCTGGTCTGCGGATGCCGCGAGCTCGGCCGCCAGGTCGGACTCCGGCGCCACGACGAAGAACGTCGCTCCGTGCAGCGTGTCGGGGCGGGTGGAGAAGACCGTGATCGTTTCGTCGCGGCCCTCGATCTCGAACGTGATGTCGGCGCCGACGGACCGGCCGATCCAGTTGCGCTGCATCTGGATGACCTTCGAGGGCCAGAAGCCCTCGAGCTGGTTCAGGTCGTCGAGCAGGCGGTCGGCGTAATCGGTGATGCGCAGGAACCACTGCGTGAGCTTCTTCTTCACCACGACGGCGCCGCTGCGCTCGCTCGTGCCGTCGGGCAGCACCTGCTCGTTGGCGAGCACGGTCTGATCGACCGGGTCCCAGTTGACGAGCGCATCCTTGCGGTACGCCAGACCCTTCTCGTACAGCTTCTGGAACAGCCACTGGTTCCAGCGGTAGTACTCGGGGTCGCTCGTGTGCAGCACCCGGCTCCAGTCGAACGAGACGCCGTAGTCCTTCAGGCTCGCCTTCTGCTGGGCGATGTTCGCGTAGGTCCACTCGACGGGGTCGGCGCCGCGCTTGATCGCGGCGTTCTCGGCGGGCAGACCGAACGAGTCCCACCCGATGGGGTTGAGCACGTTGTAGCCGCGGTGGCGCCAGAACCGCGCCACGATGTCGGAGTAGAGGTAGTTCTCGGCGTGCCCCATGTGCAGGTCGCCCGAGGGGTACGGGAACATCGCGAGCACGTACTTGCGCGGACGCGTGTCGTCGTCGCCACCGGCGCGGAACGGGTCTTTCTCGGCCCAAGCCTGCTGCCACTTCGCCTGGATGGCGTGGGTGTCGAAGCCCCCCTCGCGGGGGTCTGCTGCGGAGTTCTGAGACACGGGTGAAGCCAATCGTGAAGGTCGGGAGGCCACGAGGACCAACTCCCAGGCTATCGGACCCGTCGTCACCACCCGGGCGGTACCCGGGCGCCGAGGGCGGCGAGCGGCGCGCGCGCCTTGATGCCCACCTCGGCCACCTCGGATGCCGCGACCGAGCGCCACGTGATGCCTCCGCCGGCGCCGACCCAGGCGGCATCCGGTTCGACGACGACGCTGCGGATGACCATGGCGAGATCGGCGTCCCCGTCATCGCCGATCCAGCCGAAGGCACCGGAGTACACCCCGCGCGGGGCGCCCTCGAGATCGGCCAGGATCGCTCTCGCGGACTGCTTCGGCGCGCCCGTCATGCTCCCCGCGGGAAAGGTCGCCTCCAGCAGCTCGCCGAGCGATGTCCCGGGCAGGAGACGGCCGGAGATCTCGCTGACCAGTTGATGGACGTGCGGGTAGGCCTCCACCTCGAGAAGCCGGTCGACGCCGACCGACGACGGGGCGCACACCCGGGTGAGGTCGTTGCGCATCAGGTCGACGATCATGACGTTCTCGGCGCGCTCCTTGGCATCCGTCCGCAGCTCCTCGGCGAGCGCCCGGTCGGCGGCCGGATCCGCCGCACGCGGGCGGGTGCCCTTGATCGGGTGCGTGTGCACGCTCCCCGCGCGCACCTCGAGGAACCGCTCGGGCGAGGCGCTCACGAGCGCGATGTCTCCGGCGCGCACGAGACCGCCGTGGTGCGAGCTCGAGCTGCGGCGCAGACGCCGGAACACCGCGACCGGGTCGACCGCGCCCTCGACGCGGAAGCGGGTCGTGAGGCACAGCTGGTAGGCGTCGCCCTCGCGGATCCGCTCGCGGCACCCCTCGATCTGCTCCGCGTAGCGTTCGGGGGTGACCCGAGCGGATGCCGTCACATGCGGCTGCACCCCCGCGACCGCCCGAGCGGACGGCGCGCCGGCCGCGCCCGCGGCGAGTGCCGGGTCGCCGAACGCGAAGATCCGCCGTGCGGAGTGGTCGAACGCGAGGAAGGCGTCGGTGCGCAGCCACAGGTCGGCGCCTTCGTAGGTGCGCCACCCGACCCAGCCGCCGCGGAAGGGACCGGACGTCTCATTCGCCGCCGGGGACGCGGTCGAGACCCGCCCGAGCGGCCGGGACGGGTCGTCAGGGCGTGCGACGCCCATCCAGCTCCAGCCGGTCGCGGCGTCGATCCCTGCGTCGAGCCAGAACGCGTAGGGAGCGTCCGCGAAGAGGTGGAGGAACACCGCCTCGGGATCGACCCACCCGGTCAAAGGGAACGGTGAGGCGCAGTGCGGCACGCTCCCAGGCTAGGGCCGCGGGGCGGCAATAGGCTGACGGAGGTGAACGAGATCCTCACGTGGCTGCTCGACGTCGTCCAGAACGTCGACCCCGTGCTGCGCACCGTGATCGCCGGAATCGCGGTCATGCTCGAGACCAGCGTGCTCGTGGGACTGATCGTCCCGGGCGACACGATGGTGATCGTCGCCGGGACCGCGGTCGCCTCCCCCGTCGAGGGCGTCGTGCTGGCCGCGGCGATCGTCGTGGGCGCGCTTCTCGGCGAGAGTTTCGGCTTCTGGCTCGGGCGGTACTTCGGACCCCGCATCCGCGCGTCGCGCCTCGGCCGAAAGCTCGGCGAGCGCAACTGGGACCGCGCGGACCGCTACCTCCGCCGTCGCGGCGGGCCGGCCATCTTCCTGTCGCGCTTCCTCCCCGTCCTCCATTCGCTCGTGCCGCTCACGGTGGGCATGAGCGGCTACCGCTACCGGCGCTTCCTCGCCTGGACGACGCCGGCCTGCATCGTATGGGCGAGCCTGTACGTGACGGTGGCCGCGTCGGCGGCGGGCACGTACCGCGAGCTGTCCGACCGCATCCACGGCGCGGGCTACATCTTCGTCGGCATCCTCGCCGCCTTCATCGTGCTGGTCTTCGTCGGGAAGAAGCTCCTCGAGCGCCTCGAACGACGTCACCTCGCCGAGGAGGCGCAGACTCTCGAACCGGTGGACGGCGACGTGAAAGACTGAGGGCGATGTCTCGCTCTCCTCGCGTAAAAGCGCTCTGGTTCGCCCGACTCGAGCGCCGGTTCCACCGTTGGCGCGAGCGGCGCGCCCGCGCGCGCGGTCTGCGGCCGGTGGTCACCGGTTTCCCCGGATACGGCACCGAGGAGTGGGTGCGCGTCCTCGGACGCGTCCTCATCGCCCCGCCGATCAAGCGCACCTCCACCGGTGAATTCGCGAGCCTGCGCGGCTGGCGCAGTTTCGCGGCGGTCCCGGTGGGGTCCGCGCGTGTCACGGTGATGATCGACGGCGTGCCGCACGAGGTCACCGCCGACCGCGGCGGCGTGATCGATGCGAAGCTGCCGGCATCCCTCGCTCCCGGCTGGCAGACCGTCACGATGGTCGTCGAGGGCAGCGACCCGACCGAGGTGCGCGTCTTCATCGTCGGCTCCGACGTGCGGTTCGGTGTGGTCAGCGACATCGACGACACGGTCATGGTCACCGCGCTCCCCCGCCCCCTGCTGGCGGCGTGGAACTCGTTCGTCGTCGACGAGCACGCTCGTCAGCCCGTGCCCGGCATGGCAGTGATGCTCGAGCGACTCACCCGCGAGCACCCCGGCACCCCCGTCATCTACCTCTCCACGGGAGCGTGGAACGTCGCCCCCACGCTCACGCGCTTCATGCGTCGACACCTGTTCCCCTCGGGCTCGTTCCTTCTCACCGACTGGGGCCCCACGCACGACCGGTGGTTCCGCAGCGGACGCGACCACAAAGAGACCAACCTCCGCCGCATCGCCGCGGAGCTGCCGCAGGTGAAGTGGTTGCTGGTCGGAGACGACGGACAGCACGACGACGCCATCTACACCGGCTTCGCGATCGAGCACCCGCAGAACGTCGCCGCCGTGGCGATCCGCAAGCTGCTTCCCGCCGAGGCCGTGCTGGCCGGTGGTCGCACGGTGGTCGACGACCACTCGGCCGCCGAGGTCCCGTGGGTGACGGCGTCCGACGGCGCCGGCTTGCTCGAGCGCCTGCAGGCGGTCGGGGTCATCTCCGACGACACCTGACCCCGGATGCCGCGCCGGCCGACGCCGCGCGCACGTTCCGCGGTTCGGGCAGCGCGTCCCGATGTCGGAGGCGGCGCGTACGGTGGAGGCATGTGCGGTCGATTCGTCGTAGCCAATGTGGCCTCGGAACTCGTGGGGGTGCTGCGCGTCGACGTCGAAGCCGATGAGCTGCCGAAGCCCTCGTACAACATCGCGCCCACGTCGCAGGTGGGGATCGTGCTCGACTCCATCAAGAGCGAGCCCCCTGTCCGCCGGCTCGAGGTCGCACGCTGGGGCCTTGTCCCGGGGTGGGCCAAAGACGTCAAGATCGGGGCCCGGGCGTTCAACGCCCGCTCCGAAGAGGTCGAGGACAAACCGATGTTCCGCAACGCCCTCATCAAGCGACGCGCGGTGATCCCGGCATCCGGGTACTACGAGTGGAAGACGGGCGACGAGGGCAAGATCCCGCACTACATCCATCCCGCCGACGGATCCCCGCTGTTCTTCGCCGGGCTGTACGAGTGGTGGAAAGATCCCGCCCGTGCCGACGACGACCCCGCCCGGTGGGTGCTGAGCTGCACCATCCTCACGCGCGATTCGATCGGGCGCCTCGGTTCGATCCACGACCGGATGCCGCTGTTCATGGATCCCGACTTCGCCGACGCGTGGCTCGATCCGACCACCGAGAACGTGGGCGACATCCTCGACGCCGCGATCGACGCGGCGCCCGACGTCGCCGAGACGCTCGACGACCACGTGGTGTCGCCGGCCGTGGGCAACGTGCGCAACGACTCCCCCGCCCTCATCGAGCCCGTCGAGTGAGCCTGCTCGCGACTGGAGCGCGTCTCACGCGGGAGGAGTGGACGGCCGCCGCCGACGAACACGCGCTCCGAGCCGACGCGCTGACCGCCGATCACCGTGCCCGGGCCCAGCGGGCGCAGAAGCATCCCGTCGAGGACTTCCTCTTCACCTACTACTCGTACAAGCCGGCTATCCTGCGGCGCTGGCACCCGGGGCCGGGCGTCCTGCTCGAAGGGGCCGAGGAGCGCGCCGGCTGGCGCTGGTATCGAGCCGTGGCCGGTGGGGTGGAGGTGGATGCCGAGCGCTTCCGCACCGAGAAGGGCTCGATGTACCGCGGCGTCGTCAACCTGCTGCGGGCGACCCTGGACCGACCCGCGCAGTTCGGGTGCTTCGGCCTGCACGAGTGGGCGATGGCCTACCGCGCCGACGAGGTGCGGCACGCCGTTCCGCTCCGTCTCGGGAGCGACGGGACCGACGCCGTGGTCGAGGCTCACGACCTGAGGTGCACGCACTTCGACGCCTTCCGCTTCTTCACCCCCGAAGCCGTTCCGCTCAACCGCACCGCCCTGAGCCGCGACGACCAGGTGTCGCGGGAACAGCCCGGGTGCCTGCACGCCGGCATGGACGTCTACAAGTGGACGGTCAAGCTCGGTCCCCTCGTCCCGGGTGCTCTGCTGCTCGACGCGTTCGAGCTCGCCCGCGACATCCGGACCCTCGACATGCGGGCGTCGCCCTACGATCTCACCGCCTGGGGGTACGCCCCGGTGGCCATCGAGACCCCCGAGGGCAAGGCCGAGTACGTCTCACGGCAGAGAGCGCTCAGCGAGCGCGGCCAGGCTCTGCGGCGGGTCGTCCTCTCGGCCGTCACCCGACCCGACGACACGCCCGGCGGAGCCGATTTCGTGCGCTCGTGATCCGTGTTGTAAGCTCATGGAGTTGCCTCAAACGGGGCGGAAAACAGAAAACGGGCCTGTGGCGCAGCTGGTAGCGCACCTGCATGGCATGCAGGGGGTCAGGGGTTCGAGTCCCCTCAGGTCCACCCACAGAGAAAGCCCCCGCCTCGGCGGGGGCTTTCGTCGTATCGGCGGTGGCTCGCCCGCTCGATCCCGGCGCCGCGCCGCAGCCGTGACCGTCGTGCCCTCGCTCCGTCGGTGCGGGCGCCGGATGCGGAGACGAGCAAAGGATGCGGATGCCGAAGACCCCGGCATCCGCATCCGTTCACCGGATCCGCTCCCGTGCGCGTCAGCGCGACGCGACCGTCTCGCGCGTCTTCTTCTGCTCCGCTTCGCGCATGACGAGTTCGTCGTCGAGCCAGTTCGGTGCCTTGTTGCGCAGCGCGAAGACGTACACCGCGAGCGAGGCGGCGATGATGACCGTGACGTAGACGATGAACAGCGGCACCTGCTGGGTCGTCTGCGCTCCGGCGTAGAGCAGGGGCGCCGTCCCGCCGAACAGTGAGTTGGCGAGCGCGTACCCGAGGCCCACGCCGAGGGCGCGGACGTGGGTCGGGAACAGCTGCGCCTTCACGAGCGCGTTGATCGAGGTGTAGCCGGTCAGGATGACGAAGCCGCCGAACAGGATCGCGAAGGCCGCGAACTCGTTGGTCTGCTGCGGCAGCATGGTGATGAGGAACCACGTGTAGAGCACGCCTCCGACCCCGAAGAAGACCAGCAACGACTTGCGCCCGACCTTGTCGCTCAGCCACCCGCCCACGGGCTGCATGAGCATCAGGGCGGTCAGGGCGATGAGGTTGATGACGGTGCCGGTGACGACGTCGCCGCCGGAGAACGCGGTCTTGACGATGTTCGGGCCGGTGACCGAGTAGGTGTAGAACGCGACGGTGCCTCCGGCGGTGACGGCGAAGCACAGCAGCAGCGGCCGCCAGTTGTTGACGAGCAGGTCGCGCATCGAGCCCGAGTCCTTCGACCGTCCCGCCTTGGTGTCGTCGAGCACGTGCTTCTCGAGCGACTCGTCCATCGTGCGGCGCATCCAGAACACGGCGACCGCGGCGACACCGCCGATGGCGAAGGCGACACGCCAGCCCCACGCGGTGATGGCTTCCTCGTCGAGGGTCAGCACCATGATCAACAGGGTCGTCTGCGCGAGCACGTGACCGCCGACGAGCGTGACGTAGTGGAACGACGAGAGGAATCCGCGGCGCCCGGGCATGGCCGCCTCGGACATGTACGTGGCGCTCGTGCCGTATTCGCCGCCGGTGGCGAAACCCTGCACGAGGCGGGCGAAGACGAGGATGACGACCGCCCCGGCGCCGATGGCCTCGGCGGTCGGCGCGAAGGCGATGACCAGCGAGCAGAACGCCATCAGCGACACCGAGACGGTGAGCGAGAGGCGACGGCCGTAGCGGTCGGCGAAGCGGCCGAAGAACCACGAGCCGATGGGTCGCATGAGGAACGTGACGGCGAAGATCGCCCACACGTAGATCGTGGAGTTCTTGTCGTCGGCGCTGAAGAACTGCGACTCGAAGTACACCGCGAAGACGGAGTAGACGTAGACGTCGTACCACTCCACGAGATTGCCGGCCGAGCCCTTCAGGGTGTTCGAGATCGAACGCCTGAGGCTCGTGGGGATCGTCGTCGTCGTTGACATGGGAATCCGATCGGTCGAGGGACGATGGTCGCCCCGTCACCGCTGAGGGGACGGCCCCGGCAGCGGCGACGAGACGTACCGGCCATCGTGGTCGCTGCGGGCGCCACGTGCGCGGATCCTTACAGTCGCCTTACATTCGGCGATCCCGGCGGCGCGGCCGCTGTGCCTACGATGGAGCATGCACGTACTCGTCGCCGAGGACGACGGCTCCGTCGCCGCGGCCCTCGTCTCGGCCCTGAGCCGCGCGGGCCACACGTGCACGCGGGTGTCGCGGGGCAGCGACGTGCTGCTGCGGCACCGAGACGTCCAAGCGGTGCTGCTCGACCTCGGCCTCGAGGACCGCGACGGCCTCGACGTGCTGCGCGATCTGCGCGAGGTCAGCCCGGTCCCGGTGATCGTGGTCACCGCGCGCGGTGACGAACGCTCCACCGTGCGCGCCCTGTCCCTCGGCGCCGACGACTATCTCGTGAAGCCCGTGCGCCTGCACGAACTGCTCGCGCGGCTGGTCGCCGTCACGCGCCGTTACAGCCCGCCCGAGGAGCCCACGCGTGTAAAGACCTCCCGGGTGTCGATCGACGTCGACGCACGGCGCGTCAGCGTGGCGGGACGCGAGGTGGCGCTCACTCCCAACGAGTTCGGCATCCTGTTGTCGCTCACTCGCCGCGCGGGGACGGTCGTCAGCCGACGGGTCATCCTCGACGAGGTCTGGGGCGACGCCTACGCCGCCTCTTCGCGGTCGTTCGACGTGCACCTCGGCCAGGTGCGGCAGAAGCTCCCCGAACTGACGATCACGACCGTGCGCGGCTTCGGTTACCGGCTGGAGGATGCCGCGTGAAGCTGCGCGTGCTCCTCCCCCTGCTCGTGTTCGGTCTCATCGCCGTCGTCGCCGTGCTGATCCCCACGGCGGAGTCCATCGCGGACTCGAGGACGCAGCAGCTCGCTCTGCAGCGCCAGGCGTCGCTCGACCAGGTCGTGCAACGCGCGCGCACCGCGCTCGTGCAGGGCGGCTCCTCGGGTCTGCAGACCTATCTCGACCGGTTCGACACGGTCTACGGCGAGGCCGTACTCGTCCTCGACGAGAGCGGCGACGCCGTCGCCTCCGCGGGCGACCTCTCCCCCGACCTCGACGTCCGTTCGATCGCCGGGGCGGCCTCGCGGGCGATCCCCCAGGTGTCGCTTCCGCGGGTCGCCCCCTGGGCTCCGGACTCCGCTCTCGTCGCGGTGCCCGTGATCGCGGCCGGCGACCTGTCGACCGGCGTGGTGGTGCTCGAGGTCGATCTGAAGCGGGCGAAGACCGAGGTCGCCGCGGCGTGGACCCTCGTGGTGCTCGTGGGCCTGCTGCTCCTCGCGGCACTGATGGGGGCGTCGCTGCTGTGGACGCGCTGGATCCTCCGTCCGGTGCGTGCCCTCGACTCCGCCGTGGCCGCCCTGACCGCGCATCGCGAGCCGGTTCCGCTGCGTCCCACCGGCCCGCCCGAGCTGCGGCGCTTGAGTCGCGCGTTTACGACGATGACCGACGAGGTCGAGCACACCCTCGAACAGCAGCGCGGCTTCGTCGCAGACGCCTCGCACCAGTTGCGCACGCCACTGGCCGCGATCCGGCTGCGCGTCGACTCGCTCCCGCGGGATCCGGATGCCGCGGGCGATCTCGCCGCGGTCGATCACGACCTCGACCGCCTCGAGCACACCGTCGAGCGCATGCTGACCCTCGCCAACGCCGAGCATCGGGCCTCGGCCTCGCGGCAGGGGTTCGACGCCGCGCGCGACGAGGGCGCGGAGCGCGAGTGCCGGGTGTCGGCATCCGCCCTCGGAGAACCGCACCGCCGCCGGCTCGAGGACGCCGGCCTGACGATGGATGCCGCCGACGAGACGGACGTCACCGTCCCCTGCGGCCGCGCGGACCTCGAGGAGATGGTGCAGGTGCTGCTCGACAACGCCCTGAACTACGCCGGGCGCGGGGCCCGCGTGCGACTCTCCGTGACCGAGGCCGCCGGGGAGACGACTCTGCGCGTCGACGATTCCGGGACGCAGCTCGCCGACGCCGATCTCGAGAGCATGGGCACCCGGTTCTGGCGTGCCCGCGCCCACCGTTCCACGCCCGGCACCGGTCTCGGTCTCGCGATCGTCGCCGAGCTGATGCGCGCCGGCGGTGGGGATCTCCGTCTCGAGCGCTCCCCGCTCGGTGGTCTCGGCGCCCGCCTGACGTGGGGACGGGCGAGATGACCCTGACGCGCCGCGCCTTCCTCGCCGTCGTCGCCGGAGCGGGCGTGTCCTCGCTCGTCGCGTGCGCCGCCCCCACGTCGACCCCGCTCGTCCTCGGGTGCGGCGAGCCGGGCGGCAGCTATCTGGAGTTCGGCGAGCTGATGGCCGCCGCGACCCGGTCGTCGACCGCTGTGAGCGTCTCGCCGCTGGCCACCGAGGGCAGCATCGACAACCTGCGGCTGCTGCGGGAGCGCCGCGTCGACCTCGGACTGTCGCTCGTGGACTCCGCGGCGGGTGCCGACGGGGAGGTGGTCGCGATCGGACGCGTGTACCAGAACTACCTGCAGTGCATCGTCCGCGCCGACAGCGGGATCGGGCAGCTGTCAGACCTCGCCGGCCGAACGGTGTCGCTCGGTGCGCCGGGATCCGGAGCGGCCGCGACCGCCCGTCGCGTGCTCATCGCGGCGAGCCTCGACCCGGAGGGGACGACCGGTCCCCGGTCGGTGGAACGGACGTTCCGGCAAGCCGTGGACGACCTCGCCGAGGCGCGGATCGACGCGTTCTTCTGGTCGGGCGGGGTGCCGACCCCGCAGATCGCCGCCCTGGCCGAACGCGTCGCCGTCTCGGTCATCGACACGACGGGCGCGCTCCCCGCGCTGGACGCGCGTTTCCCCGACGTGTACGCCGCGACCACGATCCCCTCCGGGGTGTACGGCGCGCAGCGCGCGGTCCCGACGATCGGCGTCGCGAACCTCCTTCTCGCCCGGTCCGACCTCGCCGACGACCTCGCGCGCGCCCTGGTCGACGCGCTCATCGACGACGCCCCGGCGCTCGTGCCGCCCGACGCCCTCGGCATCCAGTACCTGACGCCGGCGAGCCTGATCGACACCGCCCCGATCGCGCTGCACCCCGCCGCGGAGCGCCGTTACCGCGAGCGGTACGGCTAGGTCGGCGCAGACGGAACGACGATGCCCCCCGCCGGACGGCGAGGGGCATTCGAGGTCGGCGATTAGTCGGCGGCGTTCGCCGGCGTCGGCAGCTCGATCGGGACGACCGGGCAGTCCTTCCAGAGGCGCTCGAGGCCGTAGTAGACGCGCTCCTCCTCGTGGAAGACGTGGACGACGAGGTCGCCGAAGTCGAGGAGCACCCAGCGGGACTCCTGGCGCCCCTCGCGGCGCAGACGCTTGTGGCCGGCTTCGAGGAGCTTCTCCTCGACCTCGTCGGCGATCGCGGCGACGTTGCGCTCGTTGCGGCCGGTGACGAGGAGGAAGATGTCGACGAGCGGAAGGGGCTCGGAGACGTCGAGGGCGACGATGTCGTCGCCGCCCTTCGCGTCGGCGGCGATCGCGGCGATGCGCGCCATCTCGCGGCCGTTGTCGGTGGCTGTCATCGGAAGACTCCTGTCGTGAAGGCGAGCACGAGGGTGACGGCGACAGCCAGCGCGAGTGCGCCGGTCGTGACGATGAGGCCGACGAGGAGCTTGCTCCCCTTCTCGGGCGCCGGGGGGCGAATGATCTCGCCGGGCTGCTTGACGGTGCTGATCGCGGCGCTCGCGGCGATCGGCGTGGGGGACGACGCGGGCGGGAGCTCGCCGTCGAGGAGCACCGCGTCGGCGTCGCGGCCGTCGGTGGTGCCGGGGGCGTGTCCGACGGATCCGAGACCCTCGGGGAGTTCGAACGTGCCGGTGATCATGATCTCGCCGGTCGCGTTGACCGGGCCGACGAGCGGGACGCCGGTCGGCGTCTGCGAGAGGATCAGCGCGTTCGGGGTCGAGACGGCACCCGTCGATCCCGTGTTGCGCGAGATGAGCTGGTCGAACGACGCCGGCAGGGTGACCTCGGGCGTCGCGCCCTGCAGGAGGTCGGAGCCGAGGGCCGGGTTGACCACCGACGGGGCGGGCGCCTCGACGGCGTCGTCCGCGGTGTCGGCGACGGCCGGGCGGAAGATGGCGGGCGACGCCTCGGCCTCGTCGGACTTCGCGGAGGGCACCGGCTGGTGCGGCGGCGAGGGCTCGAGGTCGGGACTGATGATGGGCACGGCGGCCGTGCGGATCTTCTCCTGCGCGCGCGCCTGGCGACGCGTGAGACCGGAGAAGCCGAACTCGCCCCCCGCGTCGAAGCCGTCGAAGGACTCGAACGACGCCGGCCGCAGAGCGGGCTCCGACGCCGACGCGACGGGGGGCTCGGCGACGGAGTCGTCGGTGACGGCCGGGCCGTCCGTCGGCTGCTCGGGCGTCGCCGCCGGCACCTCGGAGACGATCGCGGGCTCGGGCTCGGGCTCCTGCTCGCGGGCGGGCTGCTCGGCGACCGGAGCCGGGGCGGCGGGCTCGTCGGACGCCGGGGCCTCGGACGCGGGCTCGACGACGGGCGCCGGGGTCTCGGCACCCGGGGACTCGTCGGAGGGCGACGACGTGATGATCGGCGTCGCGCCGGTCTGACGGAGCTCGCGCAGCTGACGGCGGGTCAGCGGCGGGTTCTCGGGGTTCTCGGAAGTGCTCATGCAGTGCTCCGGTAGAGGTGGTGCTTCGCGATGTACTGCACGACGCCGTCGGGCACGAGGTACCACACGGGGTGTCCTCGGCGCACACGGGCGCGGCAGTCTGTGGACGAGATCGACAGCGCGGGGATCTCCAGCTGGCTCACGTTGTCGGAGGGAAGACCCTCGGTGGTCAGCACGTGACCGGGACGGGAGACGGCGACGAAGTGGGCGAGCTGCCACAGCTCGTCGTGGTTGCGCCAGCTGAGGATCTGCGCCACGGCGTCGGCCCCCGTGATGAAGAACAACTCGGCCCCCGGCCGTTGTTCCTGCAGGTCGCGCAGCGTGTCGATCGTGTACGTCGGGCCCGCGCGATCGATGTCGACGCGGCTGACGGTGAACTGCGGATTGGACGCCGTCGCGATCACCGTCATGAGGTAACGGTGCTCGCTCTGCGTGACTTCGTCCTTCTGCCACGGGCGGCCCGTGGGCACGAAGACGACCTCGTCGAGGTCGAACGACTGCGCGACCTCGGACGCCGCGACCAGGTGACCGTGATGGATGGGATCGAACGTCCCACCCATGACCCCGATCCGCGGGGCGCGCGTCACCGACATACGGTGGGCCTCAGTGGCCGTGCGCCTCGGGGGTGGGCGTCCCGTGCTTCTGGGTGTACGCCTCGGCCTTGTGCGCGTGGCGGTTGGCCACGTTGCGGTACGACAGGGTCACCAGGCTCAGCGCGATGAAGACCACGAACGCCACGGCGCCGACCCAGAAGGTCTCGGCCTGCACGTTGCCGCCGTGGTGTCCGCCTTCTTCGGCGGCGTGGGCGAGAAGTGAGGCGAAAGTCATCAGTGCTCCGTTCGAGTGGTGTGCGCACAGCGCACTGCCATTTTAGGCGGTCAGGCGCGTACCTGGCCGTCGCCGCGCCCGAGCCACTTGGTGCTCGTCAGCTCGGCGAGGCCCATGGGTCCGCGGGCGTGCAGTTTCTGCGTCGAGATGCCGACCTCGGCGCCGAAGCCGAACTCCCCGCCGTCGGTGAACCGCGTCGAGGCGTTCACGAGCACGACGGCCGAGTCGACCTCGGCGAGGAAGCGGTCGGCCGAGAGCTGATCGTCGGTGATGATCGCCTCGGTGTGGTGCGTCGAGTAGCGGCGGATGTGCTCGAGGGCGTCGTCGAGGTCGTCGACCACGCGGACGGACAGGTCGAGGGTGCCGTACTCGCGCGCCCAGTCGTCACCGGTGGCCGCGACCACCCGCGCGTCGTAGCCGCGGGTCGCGTCGTCGCCGTGGACGGTGACGCCCGCGTCGGAGAGGGATGCCATGAGCTCGGGCAGCAGACGGTCGGCGGCAGCGCGGTGCACGAGCACCGTCTCGACCGCGTTGCAGACGCTCGGTCGCTGCACCTTGGCGTTCAGCACGATGTCTCGCGCCCAGTCGTCGCGGGCCGTCGCGTCGAGCACGATGTGCACCACGCCGGCGCCCGTCTCGATCACGGGGACGGAGGACTCGGTGACGACGGTCTCGATGAGCGAGGCGCTGCCGCGCGGGACCAGCACGTCGACGAGCCCGCGGGCGTTCATGAGCGCGCGGGCGCCGTCGCGACCGAAGTCGTCGACGCTCTGCACCGCTTCGGGCGTGACACCCTGCGACTGCAGCGCGTCGCGCATGACCCGGACGAGCGTCGCGTTCGAGCTCTGCGCGGCCGAGCCGCCCCGGAGGACGACCGCGTTGCCCGACCGCAGCGCCAGCGAGGCGATGTCGACCGTGACGTTGGGACGCGCCTCGTAGATCGAGCCGACCACGCCGAAGGGGACGGCGACCTTCTCGAGGGACAGGCCGTTGGGCAGGGTGCGGCGGTCGAGGACGCGCCCGACCGGGTCGGGCAGGTCGGCGACGTCGCGCACCGCCGCGGCGAGGGCCGCCACACGACGCTCGTCGAGGCGCAAACGGTCGAGCAGGGCCTCGCCGATGGCGTCGGCCCGGCCGCGGTCGAGGTCGTCGGCGTTGGCGGCCACGATCTCGGTCGTCGCCGCGTCGATCGCGTCGGCGACGGCGTTCAGCAGCTCGCGCTTGCGATCGGCGTCGAGGAGGGCGACCTCGCGCGCCGCGTCTTTGGCCAGGCGCAGGCGCTCGTCGACGGAGGCGGCGATCACGGTCATGGGGTCAGTGTACCGGCGCGCCCACGGCGCCCACGGGCCCGGTCGCGAGGGTGACGGGATCGGGATGGGGAGCGAACCAGGTGCCCACGGCGTCGCCGGCGAGGGCGGATGCCACCAGGTCGGCGCTCGTGACGAGCACGCCCACGCCCGCGGTCGAGGCGAGCTTGGCCGCGGAGGCCTTGGTCGCAGCTCCCCCGGTGCCGACGCCGTTGACGACGCCCGCGCCGAACTCGAAGTCGGACAGGTCGTCGCCCCACGCCACGTCGGTGATCGGACGCGCGCCCGGCTCGCTCGGCGGACGAGTGAACAGCGTCTCGATGTCACTGAGCAGGATGAGGGCGTCGGCCCCGATGAGCTGGGCGACCAGCGCCGCCAGACGGTCGTTGTCACCGAAACGGATCTCGTGGGTGGCGACGGTGTCGTTCTCGTTGACGATCGGCAGGATGCCCAGCCCCAGCAGCCGTTCCATCGCGCGACGGGCGTTCGACCGGTGCGTGGCGTTCTCGAGGTCGCCCGCCGTGAGCAGGACCTGCCCCGCGAGCAGACCGAACCGGTCGAGCGAGGTCTGGTACCGCCACATCAGGACGTTCTGCCCGACGGCCGCGGCGGCCTGCTGGGTCGCCAGATCGTGCGGACGACCGTCGAGATCGAGCAGGGGCAGCGCGGTGGCGATGGCGCCCGAGGAGACGAGGACGACTTCGGTGCCCGTGCCGTGAGCGCGCGAGAGCGCCTCCACGATGGTGTCGATCCGGTGGGCACCGTCGCCGCTGATCGACGACGACCCGACCTTCACCACGACGCGGGCGGCGCCGGGGATGTCGGCGCGCGTCGTCGCGGTCACCGCTGGTCGTCCTCGAGGGAGAGCTGCGAGGAGTCGCCGTCGGGCGAGATCCCCGCCGCACGCGCCGCGCGGCGCTCGGCCTCGAGCTCGGCGCGGGCGTCGGCCTTGGCATCCATGCGCTCGTGGTACTGCTCCCGGCGCTCGGACGAGGTGCGGCGGGAGTTCTGCACGAGACGGGGGTCGGTGCCGCGCGGAGCCGTCATGAGCTCGGCGGCCGAGGTGAGAGTCGGCTCCCAGTCGAAGACGATGCCGTCGCCGGGACCGATGACGACGGTCGCACCCGCGACCGCGCCGGCGCGGAACAGGCCGTCCTCGACGCCCAGGCGCGCGAGGCGATCGGCGAGGTAGCCCACCGCCTCCTCGTTCTGGAAGTCGGTCTGCTGGACCCACTTGACGGGCTTGTCGCCGAGGATGCGGTAGACGGGACCGTAGGTGCCGCCCTCGACCTTGATCGTGAAGTCTTTCTCGGCGCCGCGCGGGCGGATGACGACGCGCTCGGCAGGAGCCTGCTCCACGGTGGCGCGGCGGTGCTCCTCGACGATCTCGCCGAGCGCGAAGGTGAGCTCGCGCAGCCCCGAGCGGCTGACGGTGGAGATCTCGAACACGCGGAAGCCGCGCGCCTCGAGGTCGGGACGCACGAAATCGGCGAGCTCGTGCGCCTCGGGGACGTCGACCTTGTTCAAAGCGATGATCTGCGGGCGGTCGAGCAGCGGGATCTGTCCCTCGGGAACCGGGTAGGCGGCGAGCTCGGCGAGGATGATGTCGAGGTCGCTCAGCGGGTCGCGGCCCGGGTCGAGCGTCGCGCAGTCGAGCACGTGCACGAGGGCCGTGCACCGTTCGACATGGCGGAGGAATTCCAGTCCGAGACCCTTGCCCTCGCTCGCGCCCTCGATGAGGCCGGGGACGTCGGCGATCGTGTACCGCGCGTCACCGGCCTGCACGACGCCAAGATTCGGGTGCAGTGTGGTGAAGGGGTAGTCGGCGATCTTGGGGCGCGCGGCCGACACCGCGGCGATCAGGCTCGACTTGCCCGCGGACGGGAAGCCGACCAGAGCGACGTCGGCGACGGTCTTGAGCTCGAGGACGACGTCGCCCTCGTAACCGGGCGTGCCCAGCAGCGCGAAGCCGGGGGCCTTGCGCTTCGGCGACGCCAGGGCCGCGTTGCCGAGACCGCCGAGTCCACCGGGGGCCGCGACGAAACGCATCCCCGGAGTGAGCATGTCGACCAGGACGTTGCCGTCGACGTCTTTCACGACCGTGCCGAGCGGGACCGGGAGCTCCTGGTCCTCGCCCAGAGCACCCGAGCGGTGGTCGCCCATGCCGAACCCGCCGTTGCCGGCCGAACGGTGCGGCGAGTGGTGGTACGACAGCAGCGTGGTCGTCTGGGGGTCGGCGACGAGCACGACGTCTCCCCCGCTGCCGCCGTTGCCGCCGTCGGGACCGGCCAGCGGCTTGAACTTCTCACGGCGCACCGAGACGCAGCCGTTGCCGCCCTTGCCCGCACGCAGGTGCAGGGTGACGCGGTCGACGAAGGTGACCATGACGGGTCCTTCCGGGTGGACGACGACTCGACCGGCGCGGGAGGCGACGGGGTGTCGGGACGGGATCGCGCAGCGGGGCCGCGCCGGGAAAAGGAACGAGGGGGTAGGCAGTGCCCACCCCCTCGCGAGCGCCGAAGCGCTGGGAATTACTCCGCTGCGGCGACGATGTTGACGACCTTGCGGCCGCCCTTGTTGCCGAACTCGACCGCACCGGCGGCGAGGGCGAACAGCGTGTCGTCGCCACCGCGGCCGACGTTGGCGCCGGGGTGGAAGTGCGTGCCGCGCTGGCGGACGAGGATTTCGCCGGCGTTGACGGCCTGGCCGCCGAAGCGCTTCACGCCGAGGCGCTGTGCGTTGGAGTCACGACCGTTGCGGGTGGAGCTTGCGCCCTTTTTGTGTGCCATCTCTGCGTCTCCTGGCTCTTACTTGATGCCGGTGATCTTGACGCGCGTGAGGTCCTGGCGGTGGCCCTGGCGCTTCTTGTAGCCGGTCTTGTTCTTGAACTTCTGGATCACGATCTTCGGACCGCGCTCCTCACCGAGGACCTCGGCCGTGACCGAGACCTTCGCGAGCTTGTCGGCGTCGGTCGTGACCGCGTCGCCGTCGACGAACAGGACGGCGGGCAGCTGGATGCTCTCGCCGATCTTCGCCTGCTGGCGGTCGAGCACGACGATCGTGCCGACCTCCACCTTCTCCTGCCGGCCGCCGGCGCGCACAACTGCGTAAACCACTTCACACCTGTTTCATTCGGGAGCGCACGGCTCCGGTTGTCTGATGACGTTGGGGAGGGTCTGCTGACCCAAGTCTCGGTGCGATCCGGCGGGCGAAAGACCGCGGGGTCACGCACCTGGAAGGGCGGACGCGACGCACCAAGGGTCAAGTTTAGCTCACCCGGGAGCATCCGGCAAAAGCATCCGGCCCGCGTGTCGACCGTAGGATCGAGCGATGGCGATCCTGATCGACGACCCGCGGTGGCCCGCCCACGGACGACTGTGGGCGCACCTGGTCAGCGACAGCGATCTCGCGGAGCTGCACGCCTTCGCCGCGGCGGCCGGGATCCCTCGACGAGCGTTCGACCTCGATCACTACGACGTCCCCGACGAGAGGCACGCCGACCTCGTCGCGCTCGGCGCGGAGCACGTGGGCGGCAAGGAACTCGTGCGACGCCTGCTCGCGTCGGGTCTGCGCGTCCCGGCACGAGACCGTCGCCGGCACGCCTGAGGGGCCGGCCCCCGCGATCGGATCGGATCCGACGGGGGCCGACCCCTCAGCGGATGCGGCTCAGGACTCGGTGACCGGTTGCGCGTCGACGGGCGTGCCGGTGAGGGCCGCCGTGGTCACGCGGCGGCGCGAGCGTCCCTGACCCGGAGCCTTGGGCTCGGGAAGGGCTTCGAGCACCGACTCCAGCAGCGCGTCCTTCTCGGTGCGCGGAGCTTTCGGTTCGCGCTTCTTGCGGGGACGCTTCTCACGCACAGGCGCCGGGGTCTCGGCATCCTTCTCGGTCTTGGCTTCGAGGACGGCCTCCACGGACGCCACGACGGCCGCCTCGACGACGGCGGGGTCGTCGATGGTGGGCTTGACGGTGGATGCCGCGATCTGCGCGAGTGCGGACTTCACGCCCTCGGTGATGACGTGCGTGCCGCCGGCCTGGGCCGCGGCGGCGCCGGAGGCGTTCTGCGCGGTGTTGCCCGACTGGGCGTTGCCATTGCCGTTGGAGCCACCGTTCCCACCGCGTCCGCGTCGGTTGGACGAGCCCTGGTTGCCGTTGCCGTTCGAGGAGCCCGCGGGGCGGTGCTTGACGACGGGGTCGTGGTGGACGATGACGCCGCGACCGGCGCAGACCTCGCAGGCCTCGCTGAAGGTCTCGAGCAGACCCAGTCCCAGCTTCTTGCGGGTCATCTGCACGAGGCCGAGCGAGGTGACCTCCGCGACCTGATGCTTCGTCCGGTCGCGGCTCAGGCACTCGATGAGTCGGCGCAGCACGAGGTCGCGGTTGGACTCGAGCACCATGTCGATGAAGTCGACGACGATGATCCCGCCGATGTCGCGCAGGCGCAGCTGGCGCACGATCTCCTCGGCGGCC
The DNA here is from genome assembly GCF_031844085.1 of Microbacterium sp. PRF11. NCBI lineage: Bacteria > Bacillati > Actinomycetota > Actinomycetes > Micrococcales > Microbacteriaceae > Microbacterium > Microbacterium sp. PRF11. The sequence continues at coordinate 379,770 of NZ_JAUZUP010000004.1, read as the reverse complement.
TCGAGGTTGTTCTTGGTGACGGTCTCTTCGAGGTTTCCGCCCGAGCCGACGAACTTGCCGGTGTTGACGTCGACCACGGTCATGGCCTCCGTGCGGTCGATCACGAGCGAGCCGCCGGAGGGCAGCCAGACCTTGCGGTCGAGCGCCTTCTCGATCTGCTCGGTCACGCGGAAGGCGTCGAACGGATCCTGCTCGCCCTCGTACTTCTCGACGCGCTCGAGCAGGTCGGGAGCGACGCCCTTGAGGTAGTTCGAGATCGTCTGCAGCGCCTCGTCGCCCTGGATGAGCATGCGGGTGAAGTCCTCGTTGAAGACGTCGCGCACGATCTTGACCAGAAGGTCGGGCTCGGAGTGCAGCAGGGCGGGTGCCTGGATCGTCTTGACCTGGCTGGAGACGTGCTCCCACTGCGAGGTCAGGCGCTGCACGTCGAGGGTCAGCTGCTCTTCGGTCGCGCCCTCCGCCGCGGTCCGGACGATGACGCCGGAGGACTCGGGCAGCACCTCTTTGAGGATCTTCTTCAGGCGCGCGCGCTCGGTGTCGGGGAGCTTGCGCGAGATGCCGTTCATCGTGCCGTTGGGCACGTACACGAGGTAGCGGCCGGGCAGCGAGATCTGGCTCGTCAGGCGCGCGCCCTTGTGCCCCACGGGGTCTTTGGTGACCTGTACGAGCACGCGGTCGCCTGACTTGAGCGCGAGCTCGATACGGCGGGGCTGGTTGTTGGTCTCGACGCCGTCCCAGTCGACCTCGCCCGAGTAGAGCACGGCGTTGCGGCCTCGACCGATGTCGACGAACGCGGCCTCCATGCTGGGCAGCACGTTCTGCACGCGTCCGAGGTAGACGTTGCCGATGAGCGAGGCGTCCTGATTACGGGCGACGTAGTGCTCGACGAGCACGTTGTCCTCGAGGACGGCGATCTGGATGCGACCGGCCTTCGAGCGCACGACCATCACACGATCGACCGCTTCGCGGCGGGCGAGGAACTCCGCCTCGGTCACCACGGGGCGGCGACGGCCGGCCTCGCGCCCATCGCGCCGACGCTGCTTCTTCGCCTCGAGGCGGGTGGAGCCCTTGATGCGCTGCGGCTCGGTGATGACCTCGACAGCGCGCTGGCGGACCGGCGCGGCCGACGGCTCGGCGACCTCGTCTCCCGCGGGCGCGCCGCCGCGGCGGCGATTGCGGCGGCGGGTGTTCGCGGAGCCGCGCTCGTTCGACCCGTCGTCGTCGCGGTCGTCGCGGTCCCATGCGTCGTCGCGTGCGGGCAGCGGCGGCAGCTCGGGGGCGTAGAAGTGCAGAGCGGTCGAGACCGCGGAGACGAAGTTCTCGGGGAGCAGCCCGAGCGAGACCGCGGTGGGTCGCGCCGGCTTCTCCGGCTCGGCGGGCGTCTCGGGCTCGCCGGGGGTCTCGGGTTCGGCGGGCGTCTCGGGCTCGCCGGGGGTCTCGTGCTCGGGCTGAGCGTCGACCGTGGCGGCCTCGACGTCTTCGGCCGGGACGTCGGGGGCGGATGCCGCAGCCTCGGCGTCGGGGGCGGATGCCGCAGCCTCGGCGTCGGGCTCGTCGAGCACCGCGGGCGCCTCGGTGTCGGCGGCGGCGGCCTGCTCGGCATCCTGGACCGCGGCCTCGTCCTCTTCGGCCGGGGCGACCGTGTCGACCTGCTCGTCGGTCTCGGGAGCGTGCGTCTCGGTCACCGTTTCGTCGGTGGGGGTCTGATCGTCGTTCTTCTCGGCCATGCGGGGTACTCCCTGGCGGGCGACACCGCGCGTCGCCCGACGAAATCTCATGCGGCGCCGCACCCGGCGGGGCCGCGAACTCACTCGGTCTGCAGTCGGCCTGCGGCTCGGTCTGCGAAGGGCGGTCATCGCCCGAAGTCTTCTGGTGATGTTCCTGCGGCGCGGCCGCGGTCACATCAGCTTCGATTATCGCACGGACCGGGGCGAACGCCCACGACGCCGCTCGCGGAACCCGTCATCTCCGCGCATTTCCGCACGTAGGGACGGCGACGGTCGAGTCCACGTCCCCGGTCGGGGCGCCTCGTGGCCTTCGCCGACGAGAGGCCCAGCCCCCGCCTCTCAAAGCATGCGCATAGCGACCGGGTGGAAGAATCGCGCTCATGAGCGAAACAGTCGCCCCGCGCCGCCCCGTCGTCGTCGCCGTCTGGCTGATCTTCGCGGGGGTCGTCGGATGGTGGGCCGCTTTCTCGCTCACCATGGAGCGCTTCCAGCAGCTCGCGAACCCCGATGCGGCGGCATCCTGCGACTTCAGCGTGCTGGTGCAGTGCTCGGCGAACCTGCAGTCGGCGCAGGGCAGCGTCTTCGGTTTCCCCAACCCGATTATCGGTCTCGCGGCGTGGATCGCGCCCATCGTGGTCGGCATGGCGCTGCTCGCCGGAGCCCGTTTCGCGCGGTGGTTCTGGGCGCTCTTCTGGGTCGGCTTCGCCTTCGCGCTCGGATTCGTCATCTGGCTGATCGCGCAGAGCCTGTACGTGCTCGCCACGCTCTGCCCCTGGTGCATGGTGACGTGGTCGGTGGTCATCCCCTCGTTCTTCGTCGTGACGCTGCACGTGCTGCGCGAGGGCGTTCTTCCGGGCCGGCGCGTGCGGGAGATCGCCGACCGCCTGATGTCGTGGGTTCCGCTCATGACGCTCGCCGCGTTCGTCGTGGTGGCGGTGCTCGCGCAGCTGCGCCTGAACGTGCTCGCCCAGCTCTGACGTACCGCGCGCGATGTCGCGAAGTCGAGCATCCTCAGCGCTACGGCGCTTGGAGCCGCTGAGGTGGTGGGGATCGCTGACATCGTGCGGCGCGGTGCTCACCCAGCTTTGACGGAGCGGGCCGCGTCCGTCCCCGACACGCCGCCCGTAACGACGAAGGCCGCCGCCCTTACGGGCGACGGCCTTCTCGGCATCCGGGATCAGGCGAACCAGATCGTGAGCTCGCGCTCGGCGGATTCGACGCTGTCGGAGCCGTGCACGAGGTTCTGCTGCACCTTCAGGCCCCAGTCGCGGCCGAAGTCGCCGCGGATGGTGCCGGGGGCCGCGGTCGTGGGATCGGTCGTCCCGGCGAGGGAGCGGAAGCCCTCGATGACGCGGTTACCGGCGAGGCGGATCGCGACGGAGGGCCCCGACATCATGAACTCGAGCAGCGGCTCGTAGAACGGCTTGCCCTCGTGCTCGGCGTAGTGCTGCGCGAGGGTCTCGCGGTCGGGCTCGACCAGGCGGATGTCGACGAGGGCGTAGCCCTTCGCCTCGATACGGGCGAGGATCGCGCCGGTCAGGCCGCGGGCGACGCCGTCGGGCTTGACCAGGACGAGGGTCTCTTCGGTGGCCATGGGTCATTCTCCGTTCGAGAGGTCGGGGTCGGCGGCGAGCCGGGCGTTGCGTCGGTCCAGCGCCGCTCCCTTGATCGTCGCATACGCCCACATGCCACCGAAAATGACGGCGACCACGGCGAGGGCGGGGACGAGGAAACCGCCGAGCAGCAGGAGCACCTGCAGGCCCCACCCGGCGAACAGCGCCCAGCGGTGCCGGAGCAATCCGGAGACGGCGACCATCGCGATCGCCAGGACGACGCCGCCGACGATGCCCCACCACGGCTCGATGCCGAAGGGCAGCGCCTTCAGGCCGAACACGACGAGCCCGCCGAGGAACACGACGATCGACTCGAAGCCGAGCACCACCGCGCCGAGCGACTCCTGGGCACCGCGCCGGCGGCGCGGGCGCGGCGCGCGGGGTTCGCGCGGGCTCAACCCTGCCACCCGGCCTTCCAGTCCTCGAGCTCCGCGAGCCGCAGGGCTTCGCCGGCGAGCACGACGGAGCCGGCGATGACCACGGCGCGGCGGTCGGACTCGGCGGCCCAGGAACGCGCGGCGTCGGCGGCGTCCTCGAGGGTGGGATGCACCGTGACGGGCAGGTCGGCCGCCTCGGCGACGTCGGCGATCGCGTCGGGATCGGTGGCGCGATCGCTGTCGGGCGCGGTCGCGAACACGCGGGCGACGCCCGGGACCAGCGCCGACATGATGCCGGCGGCATCCTTGCCCTCGAGGATGCCGACCACGGCGCCCCACTCGTCGATGTCGAAGGACTCGTCGAGAGCGGCGACGAGCGCGCGAGCGCCGTGCGGGTTGTGCGCCGCGTCGACGAAGACGGTGGGCGCGGTGCCGACGAGCTGCAGCCGGCCGGGCGAGGTGGCGTTGCCGAGACCGTCGGCGACGACGTCGGCGTTCAGCGCCTGCTCTCCCCCGCCGATGAGCGACTCGACCGCGGCGACCGCGAGGGCCGCGTTGCTGCCCTGGTGAGCGCCGTACAGCGGCAGGTACACCTCGGAGTAGGTTCCGGCCACCCCGCGGATGTCGAGCTGCTGGCCGCCGACGGCGAGGGTCTGGCCCTCCAGCGCGAAGCCGTCGCCGGCGACCGCCACCGTGGCGCCCTCCTTCTCGGCGCGGGTGCGGATGGCGCGGAGGGCCTCCTCCGGCTGCGCGGCCGAGACGACCGCGGCTCCGGGCTTGATGATCCCGGCCTTGACGGTGGCGATCTCGGCGATGCTCGAGCCCAGACGATCGGTGTGGTCGATGTCGATCGGCGCGAACACCGCGACGTCTCCGTCGGCGGTGTTCGTGGAGTCCCACTCCCCGCCCATGCCGACCTCGAGCACGAGCACGTCGATCGGCGCATCCGCGAAGGCGACGAAGGCCAGCACGGTGAGCAGCTCGAAGAACGTCAGCGGGGCGTCCCCGGATGCCGCGAGCTCGGCATCCACCATCTCGACGAACGGCTGGATCTCGTCCCAGGCGTCGGCGATCGCGGCGTCGGCCACGGGCTCGCCGTCGACGAGGATGCGCTCGGTGAAGCGCTCGAGGTGCGGGCTCGTGAACAGCCCCGTGCGCAGCCCGAGGGCCCGCAGGAGGCTCTCGATCATGCGGCTGGTCGAGGTCTTGCCGTTCGTGCCGGTGACGTGAATCACGCGGTACGTGCGCTGCGGGTCGGCGAGCAGTTCGAGCACGCGGCGCGTGCGCTCGACGCGCGGCTGCACCCATTGCTCGCCCTGCCGTTCGAGCAGCGCCGAGTAGACGGCATCCGCCCTGGTGCGGTCGCTCATGCGGGGGCTCCGATCCGCGCGACGGCCACCGTGACGGGGCCGACGTTCGCGTAGGTCTTGGCGGCGATCTGCGCCTCGTACTCGGCGGGCAGGGCCGCGCCCCGCTCGATGAGCCGGCCCTCGGCTCCGGCGAGCACGACGGCCTCGGCGAGGGTCTCGGATGCCACGCCTGCCACGTCGAACGCCTGGGCGACGGCCCGCGCGTCGGCGTCGTCGACGAACGTCAGCGACAGGAAGATCCGGTCGCTCACGTCGAAGCCGGCGGCCTTTCGGGTGTCCTGGATGCCGCGGATCATGTCGCGCGCCAGGCCCTCGGCCTCGAGCTCGGGGGTGGTGACGGTGTCGAGCAGCACGAAGCCGCCGCTCGACAGCACGGCCAGCGCCTCGCCCTCGGGGCGACCCGCGGTCTCGACGACGAGGTCGTACTCGCCCGGTTCCAGCGCGATGCCGCCGGCGACGACCTGACCGTCGCTCTCGCTCCAGTCGCCTTCGCGCGCGGCCTTGATGGCCTGCTGTACCTGCTTGCCCAGGCGCGGGCCCGCGGCGCGGGCGTTCACGGAGAGGCGGTGGGTGATGCCGTACTCCCCCGCCGTGCCGTCCTCGAGCGCGACCTGTTCGACGGTCTTGACGTTGAGCTCCTCGCGCAGGATGTCGTCGAACTGCGCCAGGCCCGCGGCATCCGGGGTCACCACCGTCAGACGCGGCAGCGGCAGGCGCACGCGCTTGCCCTCCTTCTTGCGCAGGGCGTTGGCGACGCTCGACACCTCGCGGACGGTGTCCATCGCGGTGCGGATGTCTTCGGCCGCGGGGAACGCCGAGGCGTTGGGCCAGTCCTCGAGGTGCACGCTGCGGCCGCCGGTCAGGCCCTGCCACACGCGCTCGGACACGAGCGGGATGAGCGGGGCGGCGACGCGGGTGAGCGTCTCGAGCACGGTGTAGAGCGTGTCGAAGGCTTCGCGGCTGGTGGGGTCGTCGGTCACGCCGACCCAGAAGCGGTCGCGCGAGCGGCGGATGTACCAGTTGGTCAGCACCTCGGCGAAGTCGCGCAGGCGCTCGGCGGCGGTCGTGGAGTCGAGGCCCTCGAGGTCGGCGGCGACATCGCGGACGAGGTCGCCGGTGAGCGCCAGGATGTACCGGTCGAGAACGTCGGTCGAATCCGTGCGCCACTCGGCGGTGTAGCCGTCGGGCCCTGACGCGTTGGCGTAGGTCGCGAAGAAGTACCAGGCGTTCCACAACGGCAGCAGGAACTCACGCACGCCCGAGCGGATGCCCTCCTCGGTCACGACGAGGTTGCCGCCGCGCAGCACGCTCGACGACATGAGGAACCAGCGCATGGCGTCCGAGCCGTCGCGGTCGAAGACCTCGCGCACGTCGGGGTAGTTGCGCAGCGACTTCGACATCTTCTGCCCGTCGTTGCCGAGCACGATGCCGTGGCACGAGACGCCGGTGTACGCCGGACGGTCGAACAGGGCGGTCGAGAGCACGTGCATGACGTAGAACCAGCCGCGCGTCTGCCCGATGTACTCGACGATGAAGTCGGCCGGAGCGTGCTCGTCGAACCACTCGTGGTTCTCGAACGGGTAGTGCACCTGGGCGAACGGCATCGAGCCCGAGTCGAACCAGACGTCGAGCACGTCCTCGATGCGGCGCATCGTCGACTGTCCCGTCGGGTCGTCGGGGTTCGGCCGGGTGAGGTCGTCGATGTAGGGCCGGTGCAGGTCGACCTCGCCGTCGGCGTTCACCGGCAGGCGGCCGAAGTCGGCCTCCATGTCGGCCAACGAGCCGTACACGTCGACGCGCGGGTAGTCGGGGTCGTCGCTCTTCCACACCGGGATCGGCGAACCCCAGTAGCGGTTGCGGCTGATCGACCAGTCGCGCGCGCCCTCGAGCCACTTGCCGAACTGGCCCTCCTTGACGTTCTCGGGCACCCAGGTGATCTGCTGGTTGTTCGCCAGCAGGTCGTCCTTGATGTCTGTCACGCGCACGAACCAGCTCGACACGGCCTTGTAGATGAGGGGGTTCCGGCAGCGCCAGCAGTGCGGGTAAGAGTGCTCGTACGACGCCTCGCGAAGGAGGCGCCCGCCCTGCTTGAGCAGACGGATCAGCGGACGGTTCGCGTCGAGCCACAGCTCGCCCGCGACGTCGGCCACGGCCGAGAGGAACCGGCCGCCGTCGTCGAGCGAGATGATCGTGGGCAGGCCCGCGGCATCAGCGAGGCGCTTGTCGTCCTCACCGTAGGCCGGGGCCTGATGCACGATGCCGGTGCCGTCGCTGACGGTGACGTAGTCGTCGACGAGGATCTTCCACGCGTTCTCGGTTCCCCACACCGAGGCGTCGGCGTAGTAGTCGAAGAGGCGGTCGTACGAGACGCCCTCGAGCTCGGCGCCCAGGATCGTCGTCTGCACGGCCTCGCGAGCGGCATCCGGGCTCTCGTACCCGAGGTCCTTCGCGTAACCGGGGAGCAGATCCTCGGCCAGCAGGTAGCGGTGCGCGACGGCCTCGAAAGCCTCGTCGGGCGTGCCGTCGGGCGCGCGGTGCACGTCGGCCGCGCCGTTCGGTCCGCCCTCGATGACCGCGTACCGGATGCCGGGACCCACCGCCAGCGCGAGGTTCGTGGGGAGCGTCCACGGCGTCGTCGTCCACGCGAGCGCCCGCACGCCGGTGAGCCCGAGTGCCTCGGCCTTCGCCCCGACGAGCGGGAACGTGACCGTGACCGAGGGGTCCTGGCGCATCTTGTAGACGTCGTCGTCCATGCGCAGCTCGTGCGTCGACAGGGGCGTCTCGTCGCGCCAGCAGTACGGCAGCACGCGGTAGCCCTCGTAGGCGAGACCCTTGTCGTGCAGGGTCTTGAACGCCCACAGGACGCTCTCCATGTACGTGGTGTCGAGGGTCTTGTACCCGCGCTCGAAGTCGACCCAGCGGGCCTGGCGAGTGACGTAGTCCTGCCACTCGCGCGTGTACTCGAGGACGGACTCGCGGGCCTTGGCGTTGAAGGTCGCCACGCCCATGGCCTCGATCTCGTCCTTCTCGGTGATCCCGAGCTGCTTCATCGCCTCGAGCTCGGCGGGCAGGCCGTGGGTGTCCCAGCCGAACACGCGGTCGACCTTCTTGCCGCGCATGGTCTGGAAGCGCGGGAAGACGTCCTTCGCGTAACCGGTCAGCAGGTGCCCGTAGTGCGGCAGGCCGTTGGCGAACGGCGGGCCGTCGTAGAACACCCACTCCTCGGCGCCCTCGCGGTTCGCGATCGAGGCGCGGAAGGTGTCGTCGCTCTTCCAGAACGCGAGCGTCTCCTGCTCGATCGCCGGGAAGCGCGGGCTGGGGACGACGGATGCCGCGGACGCGGCGCCCTGCGTGGACACCGGGGTCGTGGCATCCGAGGCCGCGTCGGCGGCCGGGCCGAAGGATGAGGGGCGTGGGTAGGTCATGTCACTCCGCGGGTCGAGGTCTGCTCGCCGGGACGATCCGTGCGGACCGCGGTACCACCCTGCATTGCGCACCCTGTCGGGAACGCCGCTTTCACTGCGGCTGTGACGGGCCTGCCCCGCGCGGTTCTACTGACCCGGACCTCGAGCGAGTCGAGGGCCGGACGTTCTTCCGCGAGCTCCCCGGTGATGGCCGGATCGATGCGTGTCCGTCGAGTCTACGCGAGCGGGGCGGGGTGCGGTGCGGCCGCCCGCGACCGTCGCGAGTGTCCAGGACACCCGGACACGGGGCCGGTGTCGTCCGGGTGTTGTGGACACTCGAGTGCCGCCGGGCACCATCCCGTTGAGTGTCCAGAACACGCCGCGCGTAGCGCGTGGGATGCGGCGTGTCGTGGACACTCGACGCGAGGGCCGCGCTGGCTCACGCGTCGGGGGCGCCCAGACCGGCGGCGGCCAGCATCTCCCGGGTGAACGGATGCCCCGGCGCGGCGAAGACGCACGACACGGCGCCGGAGTCCACGACGCGGCCGTCCTTCATCACGATCACGTCGTCGGCGATTCCGGCCACGACGTCGAGATCGTGGGTGACGAAGATCATCGCGAGGTCGCGCTCGCGCTGCAGGGCGAGGAGGCGCTCGAGGATCCGCGCCCGGACCGTGGCGTCGAGGGCCGAGACCGGTTCGTCGAGCACGAGCAGATCAGGCGACACCGCGAGGGCGCGGGCGATCGCGACGCGCTGGCGCTGTCCGCCCGACAGCTGCGCGGGTCGGCGCCGGACGAACGCGGGAGACAGCCCGACCTCGTCGAGCAGGGCGGCCACGGCCCGACGACGTCCGGGACGCGCCACGCCGCCGGCGGCCACGGCCTCGAGGAGCGTGCGACCCACGCTCCACCGCGGATCCAGAGCACCCCAGGGGTTCTGCTGCACGAGCTGCACCCGCCGCCGGTCCGCGCCGCGTGCCACGTCGGGCGTCCAGGAGTGCCCGTCGAACGAGAGCGTCCCCGCGTCGGCCGCCGCTACGCCGACCACGAGCCGCGCGAGGGTGGTCTTCCCCGACCCCGACTCCCCCACGACAGCGAGGGTGCGACCGCGACGGACCTCGAACGAGACGTCGTTCACGGCCACTCGGTCGCCGAAACGCTTCGTGACGCCGCGGGCGGCGAAGAGCGGAGCGTCGGTGCGCGGTGCGCGGCCGAGCGGCTCGTGCGACACCGCGGCGACGAGTTCGCGCGTGACGGGATCGCGAGGGGATGCCAGCACCTCGGCCGTGACGCCGGTCTCGACCACCCGTCCCTCGTGCATCACGACGACCCGATCCGCCACCCGCGCGACGGCGCCCAGGTCGTGGCTGATGAACACCACGGCGACGCCGTCGTCGGCGATGCGGCGCAGCAGGTCGAGCACGCGCGCCTGCACGGTGGCATCCAAGGCCGTGGTGGGTTCGTCGGCGACCACGACGGCGGGGTTCGCCGACAGGGCCGAGGCGATCAGGGCGCGCTGGCGCAGTCCGCCGGAGAGTTCGTGCGGGTATTGCCGGGCCCGCTCGGCGGGGTCGGGCATCGAGACACGCTCGAGGCTGGAGCGCACGCGCCCCGCGAGAGCGTCGCCGCGCACGCCCGGCTCATGGATGCGCACCGGCTCGGCGACCTCGGCGCCGACACGACGGAGGGGATCCAGCGAGACGAGCGCGTCCTGCGACACGAGGGCGATGCGCCGACCGCGCAGGGCCCGCCACTGCGATCCGGTCAGGGACTGCGCGGCGACGCCGTCGATCTCCAGGTCGTCCGCGGACCACGACAGACCGTCGGGAACCAGCCCGAGCAGGGCGCGTCCGCTCAGCGACTTGCCCGCTCCCGACTCGCCGACGATCGCGACGCACTCACCCGGTGCGACATCGAGATCGAGTCCGCGCACGATCGCGCCATCCGGACCGTCGATGCGCAGGCCGCGCAGGCGCACCCCGCTCACGCGCCCCGCTCCTCGGTGCGTGCGCGGAGGATGCGCCCGACGACGCTCACGCTGACGACGGTCGCGGTGATGGCCAGCCCCGGGAACACGGCGACCCACGGGGCCTGGAGCAGGAGGTTCCGGCCGGCCGACAGCATGAGACCCCACTCGGCGGTGGGCTCGGTGGGGCCGAGGCCGAGGAAGCTCAAGCCGGCTGCCGCGAGGATGCTCGTTCCGACGCCGATCGTGGCCAGCACGCTCACGGCGCCCAGAACGCCCGGCAGCACGTGCCGGACGTGCACGATGACGGCGGGGACGCCGATGATGCGCGCGGCCTCGACGTGCTCGGCCGCAGCGAGCGAGCGGGTCTGCGCACGAGCCAGACGCACGTACACGGGGACGGCGGCGATCGTCACGGCCACCGCGATGTTCGCCGGCCCCGGGCCCAGGACCGCCACGACCAGGAGGGCGACCAGGAACTCGGGGAAGGCCAGCAGCACGTCGACGACGCGCATCGCGGCCGCGTCCACCGCGCGCGGGGCGACGGCCGACAGCGAACCGAAGACGACCCCGACGATCACGGCGAGACCCGTCGCGAGCAGACCGATCCCCACCGATCGCCCCGCGCCGAACACGACGCGGGAGTACACGTCCCGCCCGCTCTGGTCGGTGCCGAACCAGTGCGCGGCGCTCGGCGGCTGGAGGGTGGCGCGCACGTCGGTCAGCAGCGGATCGTGGGTGGCGAGAACACCCGGTGCCACCGCCGCCAGGGCGATCACGGTCAGGACGGCGCCAGCGATCGACAGCGCGATCACCCGGCCGCGGCGGGATGGCCGACGCGCAGGAGCGACGACGCTCACGCCGGTACCCCCGCCCGCACGCGAAGCGCCGTCCGGACGGAGCGCAGCCGCGGGTCGAGAAGGGGGACAACGAGGTCGACCACGGTGTTGACCACCACGAAGACGAGCGCGCTCAGCAGGATGACCCCCGTGATCACCGGCAGATCGCGGTCGGTGATCGCCGCGAGCGTCACCCGCCCGATCCCGGGTCGCGCGAACACCGTCTCGACGAGCACCGCGCCGCCCAGCAGGGAGCCCACCAGATACGCGGCGAGGGTCACGCCGCCGACGCTCGCGTGACGCAGCGTGTGGTGCAGCGTCTCGCGTCGTGGCGTCGCGCCGCGGGCCCGCACCGTCAGCAGGAACGGCTCGCGCTCGGCGGCCTCGATCCCGTCGCGCAGCACCTGGGACAGGAGTGCGGCGACCGGCAGGGCCAGGGTCACCGCCGGCAGCACGAGCGAGGCAGCATCCCGTCCTCCGGCCACCGGGAACCACCCGAGCTGGAACGAGAAGACGCTCAGCAGCACGAGCCCCGTCCAGAACACCGGCGATGACAGCACGATGAGCTCGATCCCGGATGCCGCGGCCCGCCCACGCCGTCCGCGCACGAGAAGCGCGGTCGCGAGGGCCAGCAGCACGGCGATCACCAGCGCCAGCGCCGACAGCTGCAGGGTGGGTCCGAGCTGTCGGCCGATGACCTCGGAGACAGGGAGGCGCAGCTGATAGGACTCCCCCAGGTCTCCCCGCACGAGCCGCCCGAGGAACGCCGCGTACTGCTCGATGACGGGCCGGTCCAGTCCGAGCTCGGAGCGGATCCCCGCCTTCACCGCCTCGCTCACCTGCGCCTGCGGGCCCAGCATGACGTCGACCGGGTCGCCGGGGATGATCCGGAACGCCACGAACGCCAAGGTCGCCGCACCCCAGAGCACGAGAACGACGGATGCCGCGATCCCGCCGAGGCGCCTCAGCAGGGCGCGGGAGCGAGAACGCGGCATCCGTGAGTCCGGACTCAGCCGACCGACGCGGTCGCGAACAGCGGACGACCATACAGGTCGAACTCGAGCCCCGACACCTTCGGGGTGACGGCGCTGATCAGCGCGGGGCTGTACAGCGGCACGATCGCGGCCTGCTCGGCGTTCCACTGCTGCACCTGCGCATAGATCGCGTTGCGTTCGGCCGGATCGGTCGTCGAGGCGCCCTGCTCCAGCAGCGCGTCCAAGGCCGGATCGCTCACCTGGGAGGCGTTCTGGAACCCGTCGGTGGCGAGGTGGCTGCGCAGCAGGTCGGCGTCGACGCCGGAGAAGCCCCAGTCGGTGACGTCGTAGGTCTTCGGCCCGTACTGCTCGTTGTAGGCGCCGGGCTCGAGCACTTCGCGCTGCAGGTCGAAGCCGACCGCTTTGAGGTCGCTCTGCACGGCGTTGGCCAGCGCAGCGCGGTCGTCGGGCACGGGCGTCCACGCGATCCAGCGCGCGGTGAGGCGCTGACCGTCCTTGGTGCGGATGCCGTCGGCATCCCGTCCCGTCCAGCCCGCCTCGTCGAGGAGGGCATCGGCGGCCGCCCGGTCGAAGGGCCACGAATTCTCGAGGCTCGCGTCGTAGCCGGGGGTGGTGGCACCGAGGATGCTCCACGCGCGGGGGTACTGGCCGTAGAAGATCTCCTGCACGGCGGTGTCGACGTCGATGGCCTTCGTGAACGCCTGACGCACCTTCTGGTCGGCGAAGACGCCGTACTTCTCGTTCAGGAACAGCGAGTACGGCAGGCCCGGATAGGCGATCGACTTCACCTCGTCGTCGCCCGGGACCTGGCCGACGAGGTTCGGCGGCAGATTGGTGACGACGTCGGCCTGACCGCTCGAGAGCGCGCCGAGGCGGACGGAGGCCTCGGGCAGGATGTCGACGCGCAGGGTCTTGAACGTCGGCGTGCCGCCGCCGTCGGGACCCCAGGTGTAATCCTCGTTGCGGGTGTAGACGATGTCCTGGTCGGGCGTGTACTCGGTGAGCTCGAAGGGGCCCGTGCCGACGGTGATGCCGGGGCCGCCGGCCTTGAGCTGGTCGGCCTTCGACTCCAGCACCGCGGGCGAGTAGAAGCCGAGCAGCGAGGTCGACGCCGCCTGCAGGAACGGCGCATAGGGCTGCGTAAAGCGCACGCGTACGGTGTGCTCGTCGACGACGTCGGTGCCGGCGTACAGCTCGCCGCCGAGCATGCTCGCAGCCTGGGCCGAGGCGGTGTCGGGGTCGGCGATGCGGTCGAAGTTCGCCTTGACCGCCGCGGCGTCGAACGCCGTGCCGTCGTGAAAGGTCACGTCGGTGCGCAGGCGGAAGAGGTAGCTCGCGCCGCCGTCTTCGACGTCCCAGGACTCGGCGAGCCACGGCGAGAACGATCCGTCGGCCTCCTGGTACACGAGCGAGTCGAGCACGGCGCGCTGCACCATGGCCGACACGTCGAGCTGGCTGGTCTGCGGGTCCATGTGCCCGGCCGAGAGGTTCGCCCCCTCGATCGCCCAGACGATCTCGCCGTCGCCCTGCGCTGCGGGGTCGGAACCGGCGCACGCCGAGAGCGAGAGGGCGGCGACCGCGGCGACGGCGACCGCCGAGAGCACGCGGCGGGAAAGCTGTGAAGGCATGACGAAACCTCGAAGTGTCTGTGGGGAGTCTCCAGCCTACTCGCGTTCCTGTACCGGGTGCGGAAACCCCGTCTCGCACGCCCCCCCCGCGTGAGTCGCCAAGAATTGTCGCTTCAAGGGGACGGGAAGCGACAATTCCTGGCGACTCGCGCGAAACCCCCCGCGCCGCGCTCACGTCGGCCGCGAACGGATTCGGACCGGCGCGACAGAATCGGATGCGCGTCCGCTCGGCATCCGAATTTGCTGCACCCATCCGAATCTGCGAGCGTGCGCCGGCAGCGTGCGCTCCCGCCCGACCCCGGTATCGTGGATGCCATACCCATCAGGCACGCTCACACAGTGCCGCCCATATCGCTCGAGGAGTACCCCCATGGCCACCATTCCCGACAAGCCCGCCCTGGAGGGTCTCGAGCAGAAGTGGGATGCCGCGTGGAACGAGCGCGGCACGTACGTGTTCGATCGCATCCGCGCCGCCGAGGCCGGTCGCCAGGGCGTCTACTCGGTGGACACCCCGCCGCCGACGGCATCCGGGAGCCTGCACATCGGCCACGTGTTCTCGTTCACGCACACCGACGTGAAGGTGCGCTTCGAGCGCATGCGCGGCAAGACGGTGTTCTACCCGATGGGCTGGGACGACAACGGTCTGCCCACCGAGCGCCGCGTGCAGAACTACTACGGCGTGCGCTGCGACCCCTCGCTCCCCTACGACGCCGACTTCACCCCGCCGTTCGCGGGTGGCGACAACAAGAGCAGCAAGGCCGCCGACCAGGTGCCCATCAGCCGCCGCAACTTCATCGAGCTGTGCGAGCAGCTGACGATCGAGGACGAGAAGCAGTTCGAGGAGCTGTTCCGCGAGCTCGGCCTCAGCGTCGACTGGACGCAGACCTACCGCACGATCTCCGACGACTCGATCCGCACGAGCCAGCTGGCGTTCCTGCGCAACATCGAGCGCGGCGAGGCGTACCAGGCGCTCGCACCGACGCTGTGGGACGTCGACTTCCGCTCCGCGATCGCCCAGGCCGAGCTCGAGGACCGCGACCAGCCGGCTGCGTACCACCGCGTGGGCTTCGCGAAGACCGACGGCTCGGGAGACGTGTTCATCGAGACCACGCGCCCCGAGCTGCTGCCCGCGTGCGTGGCCCTCGTGGCGAACCCCGATGACGAGCGCTACCAGCCGTTGTTCGGCTCGACCGTGCGCACGCCCCTGTTCGACGTCGAGGTGCCGGTCCTCGCGCACCCTCTCGCGCAGAAGGACAAGGGCTCGGGCATCGCCATGATCTGCACCTTCGGCGACGTGACCGACATCATCTGGTGGCGCGAGCTCGACCTGCCCAACCGCACGATCATCGGCAAGGACGGCCGCATCGTCGCCGAGGCTCCCGAGGTGATCGTGACGGATGCCGCGAAGGCGGCGTACGCGGAGCTCGCGGGCAAGACGGTGTTCAGCGCCAAGAAGCGCATCGTCGAGCTCCTGCAGGAGTCCGGCGCCATGGAGGGCGCACCGAAGCCCTTCACCCACCCCGTGAAGTTCTTCGAGAAGGGCGACCGCCCGCTCGAGATCGTGTCGACGCGCCAGTGGTACATCCGCAACGGTGCGCGCGACGCCGAGCTGCGGGAGCGCCTCATCTCGCTCGGTCGCGAGATGTCGTGGCATCCGGACTTCATGCGTGTGCGGTTCGAGAACTGGACCAGCGGTCTCACGGGTGACTGGCTCGTGTCGCGCCAGCGCTTCTTCGGTGTGCCGATCCCCGTCTGGTACGCGCTCGACCAGAACGGCGAGCGCGACTACGACCGCGTGCTGACTCCCGACCTCGCCTCGCTGCCCGTCGACCCGACCACCGACGTCCCACCGGGCTACACCGAGGAGCAGCGCGGTGCGGCGGGCGGCTTCGACGCCGAGCGCGACATCCTCGACACGTGGGCGACCTCGTCCCTCACCCCGCAGCTGGCCGGCGGCTGGCAGCGCGACGAGGAGCTGTGGAACCTCGTGTCGCCGTTCGACCTGCGCCCGCAGGGGCAGGACATCATCCGCACCTGGCTCTTCTCGACCATGCTGCGCAGCGCGCTGGAGGACGACCGGAGCCCCTGGTCGGATGCCGCGATCTCGGGCTTCATCGTCGACCCCGATCGCAAGAAGATGTCCAAGTCGAAGGGCAATGTGGTCACGCCCGCCGACATCCTCAAGCAGCACGGCTCCGACGCGGTGCGCTACTGGTCGGCGTCGAGCCGTCTCGGCACCGACGCGGCCTTCGACCCGCAGAACCCCACGCAGGTCAAGATCGGGCGCCGTCTCGCGATCAAGCTCCTCAACGCCGCGAAGTTCGTGCTGTCGTTCCCCGTGCCCGAGGGCGCCGAGGTGACGCACGCGCTCGACGCGTCGATGCTCGCGACCCTGGATGCCGTCGTGCGCGACGCCACCGCCGCCTTCGAGGCGTACGACCATGCGCGCGCGCTGGAGATCACCGAGTCGTTCTTCTGGACGTTCTGCGACGACTACCTCGAGCTGGTGAAGGAGCGCGCGTACGACCAGACCGACGTGGGCCAGGCCTCCGCGGCCCTCGCGCTGCGCACGGCGCTGTCGACGCTCGTGCGCCTGTTCGCGCCCGTGCTGTCGTTCGCGTCCGAGGAGGTGTGGTCGTGGTTCGAGGAGGGCTCCGTGCACACCGCCGCGTGGCCCGAGCCCCTCGGCATCGAGGGCGACCCGGCCGTGCTGACCGCCGTGAGCGCCGCGCTCATCGGCATCCGTCGCGCCAAGACCGAGGCGAAGGCCTCGCAGAAGACGCCCGTGACCTCGCTCACCGTGGCGGGACCGCACGTCGAAGCACTGCGCCTCGCCGAGGGCGACCTGCGCGCCGTGGGGCGGATCGAGACGATCTCGTTCGCCGAGGCCGAGACCACCACCGTCACCGACATCGTGTTCGCACCCCAGGAGGCCTGATGCAACTCGGAACCCGTTGGACCGCCCGCGAGCAGCCGCCGAAGGCTGTGCCCGAGGCGCTGCACGCCCAGATCGCCGCGGTCGAGGCCGCGCTGAACCCCGACGGGCTCAGCGCTCCCGCTCCGAGGTGGACGCTGACGTTCCTCGAGGGGCGCCCCGTCGCCGAACTCGACACCGGGGTCATCGTGACCCAGGATGCCGCGGGCGAGGTCGTCGTGCGCTACGACGACGACGCCGAATTCGCCTGAGCCGCGCTCATCACGGAGCCCGCTGCGCCCTCCGGGGCGTCGGCGGGCTCCGTCGTGTTCGGCTCTCTCGTCGCCGCGGCCCCGGAGCGGAGGAGAATCCGGCGGCGGAGGACGACTCGCGCGCCCGATGTCCGCCCTCGGCCGAAAGTCCTCCCCCCGCAACCCTCGTGCCTGCTCGTAGGCTGGACCGATGACGGATGCCGTGAACAATCCCCTCCTCGCGCCGCCCTCGCTCCCCTACGACCTGCCGCCCTACGGCAGCATCGCGGTCGAGCACTACCTCCCGGCGTTCCACGCCGCCTTCGCTGCGCAGCGGGCGGAGGTCGAGGCGATCACCGCCGAAACCGCGGACCCCACCTTCGAGAACACCCTGGTCGCCCTGGAGCGCAGCGGCGAACTGCTCGACCGCGTCGCCCGCGCGTTCTACACCGTGGCATCCGCCGACGGCACTCCCGAGATCCAGGCGGTCGAGGAGGAGCTCGCGCCCCTGATGTCGGCGCACGGCGACGCCATCCAGCTCGACGCCGCCCTCTTCGCCCGCGTCGCCGCGCTGTACGCCCGGCTCGACGACCTCGATCTCGACGACGAGAGCCGCTACCTCGTCGAGCGCCGCCACCGCGAGATGTCGCTCGCCGGAGCGGGACTCGACGACGAGCAGAAGCAGCGCCTCACCGACCTCAACCAACGCCTGTCGGTCCTGACGAACGCGTTCGAGAAGAACCTGCTCGCCGACACCAACGACCTCGCCGTGGTCTTCGACACCGCGGCCGAGCTCGACGGGCTCAGCGACGGTGAGCTCTCGGCCGCGGCGCAGGCTGCCACGAACCGGGGCCTCGATGGGCGTTACATCGTCACCCTCACGCTCTACACGGGCCATCCGCTGCTCGCGTCGCTCACGAACCGCGAGAGCCGTCACAGGCTGCTCGAGGCGTCGCGGTCGCGCGCCATCCGCGGCAACGAGCACGACAACCGCCCCGTGCTGCGCGACATCGTGCGCCTCCGTGCCGAGCGGGCCGCCCTCCTGGGCTATCCCTCGCACGCCGCCGCCATCCTGGCCGACCAGACGGCGGGATCCCCGGATGCCGTGCACGACCTGCTGCGCAGACTCGCCGCCCCCGCGGCCGCCAACGCCCGCTCCGAGCAGGAGGCGCTGCAGCAGATCGCCGACGCCGACGGCATCCGCATCGAGGCGCACGACTGGGCGTACTACACCGAGAAGGTGCGCGCGGAGCGCTACGACCTCGACCGCGCGGCCCTGCGCCCATGGTTCGAGGCGGAGCGGGTGCTGCGCGACGGCGTCTTCTTCGCGGCCGAGCAGCTCTACGGCATCCGGGTCTCCGAGCGGCACGACCTGCAGGGCTATCACCCCGACGTGCGCGTGTTCGAGGTGCACAACGCCGACGGCAGCGAGCTCGGGCTGTTCCTGCTCGATCTGTACACGCGCGACACCAAGCGCGGCGGCGCGTGGATGAACTCGATCGTCACGCAGTCGGCCCTCCGCGGCACCGCCCCGGTCGTGGTCAACAATCTGAACGTCAACAAGCCCGCGCCCGGGACTCCGACGCTGCTGACGCTCGACGAGGTCACGACCCTCTTCCACGAGTTCGGGCACGCCCTGCACGGCCTTTTCGCCACCGTCACCTACCCGCACTTCGGCGGTACCGCGGTGTACCGCGACTTCGTCGAGTTCCCCAGCCAGGTGAACGAGATGTGGATCCTGTGGCCCGAGATCCTCTCGAACTACGCCCGTCACATCGACACCGGTGAGCCGCTGCCGTCCGACGTCGTCGAGCGGCTGCACGCGTCCGAGGCGTTCAACCAGGGCTTCGCCACGAGCGAGTACCTCGCGGCATCCTGGATCGACCAGGCGTGGCACGGTCTCTCCACGGACGAGGCGGCGGCCGACATCGACGTCGAGGCCTTCGAGGCGTCGGCCCTGGCCGACATCGGACTCGACAACCCCGCGGTCCCCACCCGCTACGCGTCGACGTACTTCGCGCACGTGTTCTCGGGCGGCTACAGCGCCGGGTACTACTCCTACATCTGGAGCGAGGTGCTCGACGCCGACACCGTGGAGTGGTTCCGCGAGAACGGCGGCCTCTCGCGCGAGAACGGTGATCGGTTCCGCCGGCGACTCCTGGGTGTCGGCGGGTCCGGCGACCCTCTCGCCGCCTACCGGGACTTCCGGGGCCGGGATGCCGAGATCCAGCCGTTGCTGGAGCGTCGCGGGCTCGCGGGCTGAGCGCGGTCAGCTCGGCACCGAGTATTTGAACCCGACGTGCGAGTCGACGAAGCCGAGCCGCGTGTAGAACCGGTGGGCGTCGACGCGCGCCGCGTCGGAGGTCAGTTGCACGAGGCTCGCCCCGGTCGCCGGGGCGGCCTCGTGCATCACCCAGCGCATGACGGCGCTGCCGATGCCCCCGGAGCGCACGCTCGAGGACACCCGGACAGCCTCGACGAGCAGCCGCGTGGCGCCCCGGCGCGCCATGCCGGGGATAACGGTCAGCTGAAGGGTCCCCACGACCGTGCCGTCAGCGGCATCCACGACCAGCAGGTCGTTCAGCGGCGCGTCGAGGACGCTGGTCAGGCCGGCGGAGTAGGCCTCGACGTCTTCGGCACCGCCGCGGTCGCCGCGCGCGGCGCTGATCGGGTCGTCCGAGAGCAGCGCGATGAGAGCGGGGAGGTCCGACGCCGCCGCGCGACGCACGCCGACGTCGCCGGAGCGGGTGGACAGGACGACGGGAAGCGGCAGGTCGGCGAGCATCGTCCCATCCTGCCGCGCGCAGGATCGCGCACCGGGCATGACGCCCCGTGAATGTTGCTCAGGCGCTGCGACGCTTCTGCGCGAGCACGATCGTCGGCTGCGCGCCGTCTTCAACGGCCGCGCGCGTGATGACCACCTTGGCGATGTCGTCGGCGGAGGGCACATCGAACATGATGGGGCCGAGGACGTCTTCGAGGATGGCACGGAGCCCTCGGGCGCCGGTCTTGCGGGCGACCGCGAGGTCGGCGATCGCGCGCAGGGCGTCGTCGTCGAACTCGAGCTGGACGCCGTCGAGTTCGAACATGCGCTGATACTGCTTGACGAGCGCGTTGCGCGGCGCGGTGAGGATCTCCATCAGTGCATCCTGATCGAGGGGCGACACGGAGGCCACCACGGGCAGACGACCGATGAACTCGGGGATCAGGCCGAACTTGTGCAGGTCTTCGGGAAGCGCCTCGCTGAAGAGGTCGGGCGCGTCTTCCTTGCGGTGCAGCGGAGCGCCGAAGCCGACGCCGTGCTTGCCGACGCGGGCCGAGATGATCTCCTCGAGACCCGCGAACGCGCCGGCCACGATGAACAGGACGTTCGTCGTGTCGATCTGGATGAACTCCTGGTGCGGGTGCTTGCGCCCGCCCTGCGGCGGCACCGAGGCGACCGTTCCCTCGAGGATCTTCAGCAGCGCCTGCTGCACGCCCTCGCCCGACACATCGCGCGTGATCGAGGGGTTCTCGGCCTTCCGGGCGATCTTGTCGACCTCGTCGATGTAAATGATGCCGGTCTCGGCGCGCTTCACGTCGAAATCGGCGGCCTGCAGCAGCTTGAGGAGGATGTTCTCGACGTCTTCACCGACGTAGCCGGCCTCGGTGAGGGCCGTGGCATCGGCCACCGCGAAGGGGACGTTGAGGCGCTTCGCGAGCGTCTGCGCCAGGTAGGTCTTGCCGCAACCGGTGGGCCCGAGCAAGAGGATGTTGCTCTTGGCGATGTCGATCTCTTCAGCGCGCTGCTCGGCTGGCTGAAGCGTGCCGTGGGCGCGGACACGCTTGTAGTGGTTGTAGACGGCGACGGCGAGGGCGCGCTTGGCCGGCTCCTGCCCGACGACGTATTCCTCGAGGAACGAGAAGATCTCGCGGGGCTTGGGCAGGTCGAACTCGGCGACCTCGCCGGCCGAGGATTCGGCCATGCGCTCCTCGATGATCTCGTTGCACAGCTCGACGCACTCGTCGCAGATGTACACGCCGGGACCGGCGATGAGCTGCTGCACCTGCTTCTGGCTCTTGCCGCAGAAAGAGCATTTGAACAGGTCGGCGCTCTCACCGATGCGTGCCATGGCCGGTTCCTCCCGTCACCCGGCCCCCGCCGGTGTGTTACCCGAGCCTAACCCGAGCCCACGGCATCCGAGGGCATTTGCGCGCGCCGCGGCGTTCCCCCCCACCGCGCGAGTCGCCACTTTTTGTCGCCTGGGCGTGCGCCGAAGTGACAAATCCTGGCGACTCACGCGATCAGCGCGGCGCGCACGACGAAGCCCCGCAGACCGAAACGGGTCTGCGGGGCTGGCCGTGGCGCGAACGCGTCAGGCGGTGAGGGCCGCCGGGGTGCGCTTGCGGGTCGTGAGGACCTGGTCGACGATGCCGTAATCCATGGCCTCCTGGGCCGAGAGGATCTTGTCGCGGTCGATGTCCTTGTTGACCTTCGCCGCGTCCTGTCCGGTGTGGCGGGCCATGGTCTCCTCGAGCCAGGTGCGCATACGGAGGATCTCCGCCGCCTGGATCTCGATGTCGGAGGCCTGTCCGTGTCCGGCCTCACCCATGGCGGGCTGGTGGATCAGGATGCGGGCGTTGGGGAGGGCGAGACGCTTGCCGGGGGCGCCGGCGGCGAGCAGGACGGATGCCGCGGAGGCGGCCTGTCCGAGCACGACCGTCTGGATCTGCGGCGAGACGTACTGCATCGTGTCGTAGATCGCCGTCATGGCCGTGAAGGAGCCGCCGGGCGAGTTGATGTACATGATGATGTCGCGGTCGGGGTCCTGCGACTCGAGGACGAGCAGCTGGGCCATGACGTCGTCGGCCGACGCGTCGTCGACCTGCACGCCGAGGAAGATGACGCGGTCCTCGAACAGCTTGTTGTAGGGGTCCTGGCGCTTGTAGCCGTAGGCGGTGCGCTCCTCGAACTGAGGAAGAACGTAGCGGCTGCTGGGCATGTGGGCTGCGGAGCCGCCGAAGGTGGGGATGTTCATGTCGGTGTCCTTTCCTCTCGGCCTCAGGCCGCGGTCCCGCCGCCGCCGGTGACGTCGGTGGCGTGCTCGCGCATGTGGTCGACGAAGCCGTACTCGAGCGCTTCCTGCGCCGAGAACCAGCGGTCGCGGTCACCGTCGGCGTTGATCTGCTCGACGCTCTTGCCGGTCTGGCTGGCGGTGATCTCGGCCAGTCGACGCTTCATGTCGAGGATGAGCTGCGCCTGCGTCTGGATGTCGCTCGAGGTGCCGCCGAAGCCGCCGTGCGGCTGGTGCAGCAGCACGCGGGCGTTGGGCGTGATGTACCGCTTGCCCTTGGTGCCGCTGGTCAGCAGCAGCTGGCCCATCGACGCCGCCATGCCGATGCCGACGGTGACGATGTCGTTCGGCACGAACTGCATCGTGTCGTAGATGGCCATACCCGCGGTGATCGAGCCACCGGGCGAGTTGATGTACAGGTAGATGTCGCGCTCGGCGTCTTCTGCGGCGAGAAGCAGGATCTTCGCGCAGATCTCGTTGGCGTTCTCGTCGCGCACCTCCGAACCGAGCCAGATGATGCGGTCCTTCAGCAGCCTGTCGAAGACGCTCGTTGCCATAAGGGGTTCGGGCATGTGTGCTCCTCTTCCGGTGATCTGCAACGAATCTACCGGCGGGGTCGGAGGCGGGATGCCGTGTTCGCCGCGGGCGGATCAGCGGGTGTCGTCGGCGATTTCTCGCGCGTATCCGGTCACCGACCGGGTATAGCGCGGCAAGTGCGGGGCCAGTGCCTGAAGGGCGATGGATGCCGCGCGCTCGGGCTCCCCGCTCGAGACCAGCGCGAGGGCGTAGAAGGCGGCGGCCGCGTCGTGCAGCGGCCCGTCGGGATCGCGCCCGTACTCGGCCTCGAGCATCGCGAGCGCTTCCTCGGTCTTCCCGAGGTTGCGGATGGTGCTCGCGAGCTGGATGGTCGCACGGGTGCGCCGCTCGTCGTCGAGGCCGAGGGCGAGCGCGCGACGGTACAGCGCCTCCGCCTCGACCTCGAGACCGGCCGAGTCGCGCGCTCCGGCCCGCTCGAACAACGCCACCGCGTCATCCTCGGGGCGCTCCGCGCCCAGGGCGTCGATGCGCTCGATCACGTCCTCGGGGCTGAGCTGGTCGTCGGCCCAGACGGCATCCACTCGGCTCTGCCAGTCGTTCACTGTCGCTCCCATGTCGTCGTTCGGGGTCGAGTGTCCAGAACTCCCGGACCGTTTCGAGAGTCGCCCGGGTGTTCTGGACACTCGACGGGTTCGCGCTGCGGTCACGGCATCCGGGAACGAAAAAGGGGGCGGATGCCATGGCATCCGCCCCCTCGTCTCGACTTACTCGGCGGCAGCGGCCTCGTCGTCGGTCTTCTTCTTCGCGGGCGCGCGCTTCTTGGCGGGAGCCTTCGCGGGAGCGTCCTCGGCGGACGCCTCATGGTCGGCGGCCTTCTTCTTCGCGGGGGCGCGCTTCTTGGCGGGAGCCTCGGCGGGCGCCTCCTCGGCAGCCGGAACCTCTTCGGCGGCCGGGGCCTCGTCGGTGTCGTCGTCGCCCTCGGCGGGCTCTTCGCCCTCCACGGCGACGAAGCCGGTCAGGTCGACGGGCTTGCCGTCGGTGTCGACGACGGTGACCTTGCCGAGGGCGATGGCCAGCGCCTTGTTGCGGGCGACCTCGCCGACGAGGGCGGGGAGCTGGTTGCCCTGCTGCAGCGCGTTGACGAAGTCCTGCGGCGCCATGTTGTACTGGGCGGCCGACTGGATGAGGTACTGCGTCAGCTCGTCCTGCGACACCTGGACGTTGGCCTCTTCGGCGATCTTGTCGAGGACCATCTGCGTGCGGAACTGCTTCTCGCTGGCCTCGGTGACCTCGGCGCGGTGCTCGTCGTCTTCGAGGCGGTTCTCGCCCTCGAGGTGCTGGTGCACCTCGTCTTCGATGAGCTGCGGCGGAACCGGGATCTCGACGGCGTCGAGCAGGGCCTCGATGAACTTGTCACGCGCGGCGGAGCCCTGCGTGAAGACGGCCTGCTGCGACACGCGCTCGCTGAGCGACTCGCGCAGCTCGCCGATGGTGTCGAACTCCGATGCCATCTGCGCGAAGTCGTCGTCGGCGTCGGGCAGCTCGCGCTCCTTGACGGCCTTGATGGTGACGGCGACCTCGGCCTCTTCGCCGGCGTGGTCTCCACCGACGAGCTTCGAGCGGAACGTGGTCTGCTCGTCGGCGGTGAGCGACTCGATCGCCTCGTCGATGCCCTCGAGCAGCTCGCCGGAGCCGATCTCGTACGACACGCCCTCGGCGCGGTCGATCTCGTTGCCGTCGATGGTGGCGACGAGGTCGAGCTCGACGAAATCACCGGTCGTGACGGGGCGGTCGACCGTGACGAGCGTGCCGAAGCGCGCGCGCAGACGGTCGAGCTCGGCGTCGATCCCGGCCTCGTCGATGTCGGCCTTGTCGACGGTCACGGTGATCGTGTCGTAGGCGGGCAGGTCGAACTCGGGACGAACGTCGACCTCGACGTCGACGACCAGGTCGCCGGAGAAGTCCTTCAGCTCGGGCAGCTCGACGATCTCGGCGCTCGGGCGGCCGATCACGCGCAGCTCCTGCGCCTCGACGGCCTGACGGTAGAAGCCGTCGAGGCCCTCGTTGACCGCGTGCTCGATGACGGCGCCGCGACCCATGCGCTGGTCGATGATGGGCGCGGGAACCTTGCCCTTGCGGAAGCCGGGGATCTGCACGTCACGAGCGATGTGCTCGTAGGCGTGGGCGATGCTCGGCTTGAGCTCGTCGGGCGAGACCGTGATGTGCAGCTTGACCCGGGTGGGGCTGAGCTTCTCGACGGTGCTGTTGACCATGCGGTTCGTTCTCCTCGTGTGGCCCGCGCGCACGCGGGGGCCGGTTGGGCCTGTGGTCTGTGGGGCCGTGACGTCGGGGCGACAGGATTTGAACCTGCGGCCTCCCGCTCCCAAAGCGGGCGCTCTACCAAGCTGAGCTACGCCCCGGGGCGGCGCGCGGCACGCGCCGACGAAACGACCGCTGAAAGTCTAGTCGATCACCCTGCCAGCGCCGATTTCCACGAGGCGCGTGCCCCGGGACTCGGGATGCCCGGGTTCGCGGGGCGCCCGCGGGTGTCGTAGAGTGGTGGAGTCCGAGTTCCCCGGTTCGCTCAGAACTGTGGAAATCCGGGGCTGTAGCTTAGTGGTAAAGCCTCTGTCTTCCAAACAGATGATGCGAGTTCGATTCTCGTCAGCCCCTCCGAAATGCGCAGGCTCATGAGCCGGGCGCACTCCCCCGGAGCGACTCAGTCGCTCACGCTGATCGTTTCGCGGTGTCTGACGACGTGGGCCAGGTAGGTCCGCGCGTTGCGCAGGATCTTCTCCCGCTCCTCGTCGGTCAGCGCCCGCCGGATCTTCGCCGGAACGCCGGCGACCAGCGACCCGTCGGGGACCACCGTTCCCTCGAGCACCACCGCTCCCCCGGCGATGAGGCACCCCGAGCCGATCTGCGCTCCTGAGAGCACGACGCTGCCCATCCCGATCAATGACCCGTCGCCGATCGTGCAGCCGTGCACGACGGCGTTGTGCCCGACCGACACGTCGGCGCCGATGATCACCGGCCGCCCGGCGTCGACGTGCACCGACACGTTGTCCTGCAGATTGCTCCGCGGCCCGAGCATGATGGCCGCGCTGTCGCCGCGCGCGACGGCGTTGTACCAGATGCTCGCGCCCTCGGCGAGGGTGACGTCGCCGACCACCCGTGCACCGGATGCCACGAAAGCAGTCTCGTGGACGATCGGTGCCGCTCCGGGGAGGGCGAGGACGGAGGCGTCGGCAGCGATCGTCATGGTCCGAGGCTAGACCTGCGCATCACGCCCGCTCGACTACCGACCCGATGAACACGATTACTCAGACGCGCGGCCCCGTAGTCATTCCGGTAGGAACCGGTAGCACTCGACTCACACCTGAATCATAGGTTCTGAGACAACGAAGCCACCTCGTCTCAGGAGAACCCGCCATGTCGCAGTCCCACGACTCGCTCGCCCCGGCCACAACCCGACCCGTGCGCCGCCACCGCCGCGGCACGGCGATCCTGGCGATCGCCGCCGGCGCCGCGCTGATGCTCGGCGGAGGGGGCACCTACGCCTACTGGTCGACGCAGACCGCGCTCAGCTCCGGAACCGTGCAGTCCGGAAACCTCGACCTCTCGCTCGGGACCGGCACCTGGAGCCTGAAAGGCGTCCTCGGCGCCGTGCAGCCGGTGACCAACCTGGCGAACGTGCGCATCGTCCCCGGTGACGTGCTGACCCTCACGCAGCCGCTCGACGTGACGCTCGTGGGCGACACGATCGCGGCCGACCTGAAGGCCCAGGTCGGCTCGGCCTTCACGACCGGGGCCCTCGGCAGCAACCTGGATGTCGCCCTGACCGTCAGCAGCTATGGCACGCCCAGCGGCACGAACACCTACCGCCTCACGCAGGCGAACAACGGCGCCGCCACCGCCACGCTGACGATCACCTTCAAGCCGTCGACCACCGGTCAGGTGGGGGCGTCGCAGAGCGTCAACCTGAACGACATCTCGTTCACGCTGACGCAGGCGTCCAGCTGACCCTCCGGCGGCCATGTCGAAGCGCGACAACGGCGTCCCGCGTCGGCTGAGATGGGCCGGAGTCCTCGCGGCGGTCCTGGTGCTGGGCACCGGGACCGCCGCCGCCCAGGCGTTCTGGAGCGCGCGCGTGGATCTGAGGGCCGGGCCCGTGGCATCCGGATCGCTTGCCGTGTCCACCCAGTGGGTGGGCGACTGGTCCAAATGGACGCCGCTGTTCCCGGGAGCGTCCAGCGATACCGCGACGCTACGGGTGACCGAGACGGGAGCCGGGGGCACGACGCTGCGATGGCGTGTGACACCGGTCGTCGCCCTTTCGCCCGAGCTCGCGCCGTACGTGAGTACGCAGGTGTTCGTGGGGTCGTGCGGGAGCGCGACGATCATCGCCGCCGGGAGCTCTTGGGCACCCGCTGGCGGCCTGACGCCGGGGCAGTCCGTCGACCTCTGCGTGCGCCTGACGCTCTCCCCCTCCGCGCCCAACGTCGCGCAGGGCAAGGACCTCCTCCCTTCGATCTCCGTCACGGCAGACCAGGTGGTCTCGTGATCGTGCAGAAGCGCCGGATCGCGACCGTCGGCTGCGCAATGGCGGCGGCGCTGGCGCTCACCCTTGCGCCCGCGGCATCGCCCGCCGCTGGGGCCTGGCAGGCGAGCGCGAGCGCTCCGGTCATCGCACTGTCGACGGGCACGTTGGCCGCACCGACCACGACGTGCAAGACGAACACGGGCCTGCTGGGTCTGGCAGACTCCGCGACCATTTCGTGGGCGAAGGTCCCCAATGCGACGAGCTACCGCCTGTACGTAGGGGGCTCGACCTCCTTCTTCGAGACGAGCGCGCTGTCCTTCGACATCACCGGGACCCTGATCATCTCCCTCCTGGGCGCGCTCATCGGATCTTCCACCTCGATCACGGTGGTTGCGCGGACCCAGAACTGGGAATCCGCGCCGGGTAATGCGCAGGTCATCGGCCCTTCGGGGCTGGCGGGTGTCAGATGTCAGAACCCCTGACCACCCGCCGCGACCTCCGCGCGAGCGAACGCCGTCCCGCTCCCCCTCTCGCCCGAACCCGCGCCGTCGTCGGGACCATCCTGCTGGTCGTCGTGTCGCTGTTCGCCCTCGTCGCCGTGGTCATCCCCCTGCTGATGGGCGCGCAGACGTACACCGTCCTCACCGGCAGCATGCAGCCCGGGATGCCGCCGGGCACCCTCATCGCCGTCCGGCAGACCCCGATCGAGGCCGTGCGCGTCGGAGACGTCGTGACGTACCAGATCCGTTCGGGCGATCCGGCGGTGGTCACCCATCGGGTGGTGGGGACGACCAGCAGCACCGGAGGCGATCGCCTGCTCATCACCCGGGGCGACGCGAACGACGCCGACGATCCGCCGGTCCAGCGGGAGCAGCTGCGCGGCACGGTCGTCCTGGCCGTGCCCTACCTGGGGTATCCAGGCGTCCTGATCGGCGGCCAGGAGCGCGGCGCCCTGGTGGTGGCGGTGGGCATCGCGGTCGTCGGCTACGGCGCTGCCCTCCTGACCCTCGATCTCGTGCGGAGCAGGCGCGAGCGCCGGGGCGGTCCCGCCGTCGTGCTCGCGGTGGTCGCGGCGGCCGCGTGCCTCCCCCTGAGTCTTCCGGATGCCGCCCACGCGGCGCCCCTCGACCGCCTCCTCATCAGCGACGACGGCGTGAGCTTCGTCGCGAACGGCTCGGTGTCGTTGTTCGACGACGCGGGACTGCTCGTCCCGGGCGAGACGGTGGGATCGACCGTGTGGATCCGCAACGCCGGCGCGGACCCGGCGCGAGCGGGTCTGCGGCTCGATGCCGTGCCGCGCACCGACGACCCCGGCGACCGCGCGCTGGCGGAGGCCGTGCGACTGGTGGTCGCCTCTTCCGCCGTGCCCGCGGGCGAGCAGTGGGTGAGCGAGGTCATCCCCGCGGGTGGCACGGTACGCCTGGACGTGGGGCTGGCGCTGGATGCGGCCTCGGGCAACGACTCGCGCCGCTCGGCGGCGGTGGTGACTCCCGTCGTGCGATTGACCGAGGCCACCGGTGGGAGTCCTGGCGCCCTCCCGCCCGCGGGGACGTTGCCGTCGACCGGCCTGCCCGCGGCGTCGCTCGCCGTTCCGGTTCTGCTCGCGGGGGTGGCGGCCTTCTTCGGCCTCACCCTCAGGGCGCGGTGGGCGAAGCGCCGAACATAGGTGAGGATTGCCTACTCACCAGGGATTTAGCCGAGCCTCATCTTGCTTGCGGAATGCCGGGACGTGAGTAGCGTTGCATCCAACAGACGTCGTTCGCTGCGAGAAGGAGCAGACATGAGCACCGTTCAGACCCCCGCCGCCACCACCGTCGACTCGACGATGGCCTCGAGCACCGCCCAGTTCCTCTCTCCCGTCGTGATCGGCCTCGAGGCCCTCGTCGTCAACGGCAAGCAGGCCCACTGGCATGTCCGCGGCTCGAACTTCATCGGCGTGCACGAGTTGCTCGACACCGTCGTCGCCCACGCGCAGGAGTGGGCCGACCTCGCCGCCGAGCGCATCGTCGCCCTGGGCCTCCCCGTCGACTCGCGTCTGTCGACCGTGGCGGCCAAGGCGAAGCAGACCGCGGTTCCCGCGGGCTTCGCGCAGTCCGACGTCATCATCCGCGCCGTGATCGACGACATCGACGCCGTGCTCGTCGACATCCAGACCGCGATCGACGGCCTCGACGAGACCGACATGTCGAGCCAGGACGTCGCCATCGAGATCAAGCGCGGTCTCGACAAGGACCGCTGGTTCCTCTTCGCGCACCTCGCGGCGTAAGAGTTCTCCACCTCGACGGGGGCGGTGCTTCGGCACCGCCCCCGTCGTCGTTCTCCGGGTGAGTCGCCAAGAATTGTCGCTTCCCGCCAGACCGAAGCGACAAATCCTGGCGACTCACGCGGGTGTGGACGCGGGCGGGTCAGGCGCCGTGCGTCACGCGGCCGGCGAGGAGCGTCGTGCGTACCGGCATACTGCGCAGAGCCCGCTCGTCGGCGGTCAACGGATCCGAGCCGACGACGACGAGGTCGGCGAGCGCTCCGGGCGAGATCTCCGCCGCGGCCGTCGAGCCGCCGGCGGTGGATGCCGCGATCGCGGTGTCGATGCCCACCCGCTGGTGCGGCTGCCAGGGGTCGCGACCGTCGCGCGTGCGGTAGACGGCCGAAGCGATCGCGGACCACGGGTCCAGCGGGGCGACGGGAGCGTCGGAGCCGAACCGCAGGTTCGCCCCGCTGTCGGCCAGGGCCCGCAGGGGGTACGGCTGGGCGGATTGCTCGGCCCAGATGGCATCCGTCATGTCGCGATCATCGAGCGCGTGCTCGGGCTGCACGCTCGCGGCGACCCCGAGGCGGGCGAAGCGCGGGATGTCGGCGTGGGCGACGAGCTGGGCGTGCTCGATCGTGCCGACCGCGCCCGTGACGGCGTACGCGTCGAGCGCGTGCGCGTTCGCGACGTCGCCGATCGCGTGGATGGCGCACTCGATCCCCGCCGCCGTCGCTCGGGTCATCATGTCGACGAGCTCGGTCGGCGCGATGGTCAGCAGCCCGTGGTTGCCGACCTCTCCCGGGTAGTGGTGGGCGCACGCGGCCGTGCGCGTGCCGAGCGAGCCGTCGGTGATCGCCTTCAGCGGGCCGACGCGCACGAGATCGTTCGAAGCGCCCCGCACCGTGTCCCCGGTGCGCAGGCCCTCGGCGATCGCCCGGTCCAGGTGCTGCGGGTAGGTGCCGTAGGAGACGCGCAGCACGTCGAAACCGCGCGCGGCGCGGCGCTGCCACGGCTCGTCGTTCCACGTCATGTCGAGGTCGACGAGACCCACCACTCCCCGGGCCGCGGCGGCGCGGGCCATGCGCTCGACCGCGTCGTCGGCGACGTCCGGGGCGACCGCGTTGAGGCGCCGCGAGATCTCGAACGCGTCCTCTTCGACGAGCATCCCGGATGCCACGGGCTCGAAGCCCTCGCGCCGGAACGCGGCCGAGTTCATCCACACGCTGTGCACGTCGGCGTTGATGAGGTACGTCGGGACGCCGCCCGCGGCGGCATCCAGGAGCTCGAGGGTGGGGGTGTCGGGCCAGAGACCGTCGCGGAATCCCGAACCGACGCGGCGCCCACCGCTCTCGGGTGCGAGCGCCATGATCGCGGCCGCGGCGGCGGCGGAATCGACCTCGCCGAGCGGCACGCGGTCGGCCGCGAGAGCCCACTGCAGAACGTGGACGTGGTGGTCCCAGAGTCCGGGCAGCACCCACCCGCCGTCGCCCTCCACGACGAATCCGCGCGGTTTCAGGTTGCCGGTCGGAGCGATGTCGGCGATGCGGCCGCCCGCGATGACGAGGTCGACGGGCTCGGTCGTGGGCAGGAGCTCCCGGCCGGGGCCGGCCACCCGCACGGCGCGGACGAAGGCCGCACTCTCGCCGATCACGGGCGCACCCGGGCGTCGGCGGCGCGACGCATCTCGGCGGCGAGGGCGGGGTTGTGCCCGGACAGCCCGGCGATGATCGTCTCGGTCACCTCGGCGCTCCTGTTCTGACTCAGCTTGCGCTTGGCCGTCACGCGCGTGGGGGTCAGTCGGAACCCGACCGTTCCGCGCTCCAGACGCTCGACGAAGTCGACGTCGTTGGGCAGCCGGTACAGGCCCCGAGCGTCGTCGCCGTCGCCCTCGAAGCGGTCGACCAGTCGGTCCAGCACCCGCAGGTTCTCGGCCGGGGTCAGCAGTTCCGGGATGCCGGTCAGGTGCGCGGCGACGAAGTTCCAGGTCGGCACGGCGGGGACGTCGCCGTACCAGCGCGGGGTGACGTAACCGTGCGGGCCCTGCACGACGACGAGCAGTTCGCGCTCTCCGAGGCCGAGGATCACGTCGTCGGGTTTGCCGACGTGGCCCACGATCGTGAGGTCGTCGCGCTCGTCGTCGAGCATGACGGCGTAGTGCGAGGCGACGAGGCCGTCGTCGCCCTGACTGATGAGGGTGACCCACGGGTTGAGGTCGACGAGACGGCGGATCTCGCCGACATCGGTCATCGCGAAGCTCGGGTTCTGACGCACCGGATCAGCCTAGAACGCGGCACCCGGTGGCTTCGACAGGCTCAGCCGCCTCTCAACGGGCCCCGAGCGGCCGCCCCCAGGTCCCTGAGCCTGTCGAAGAGACCGGAACCCGCACGCCCCGGTGGCTTCGACGGGCTCAGCCACCTCCGCCGGAGCTCCCGCAGCCGCGAACGGGACCCGGGCCCTCACGCCTGGCAGTTCGGGCACCAGTAGAGCTTGCGCCCCGCGGCCTCCTCCATCAGCACGGTCGTACCGCACACCCGGCAGGGCAACCCCGCGCGGTGATACACCCAGTGGCGGTCGTCGCGGTGCGCCATGGCGCGGCGGTACGCCTCGGGGTCGAGATCGTCCATCGTCATCATCTGACCGGTCTCGACACCGATCGGCAGCAGCCGAGCCCAATCGCGCCAGAGGCCCCGCACGACCTCCTCCGGCACCTCGCGTCCGGGTGTGTGCGGGTTCTGGCGGGCGCGGAAGAGCAGCTCGGCGCGGTAGACGTTGCCGATGCCGCTGACGACCGACTGGTCCATGAGCAGCAGCCCGATGGCCGTGGGCTTCTTGCGCACCGTCGCCGTGAACTGCTCCTCGCCCGCGGTCAGGTCATCCACGAGAGGGTCCGGGCCGAGCTTCGCGATCGTCGCCTGCACCTCGTCGGGGGTCTGCAGGGCGCAGGCGGTGGGCCCGCGCAGATCGGCGCAGGTGGTCTCGGTCAGCAGGCGCAGGCGCACCGCTCCCACCACCGGGGGCGGCCATTCGGTCTGCTCGTCGAGCCCCGTCGTCTGCTCCGACATCCGCACGCGCGCGCGCCGCGGGGCGCCGATCGAACTCAGGGAGTTCTCGCCGGCGGCATCCAGGATCGGTTCGTCGTCGAGCACGGTGCCGCGTTGGTTGGTCTGGCCCATGCGGCCGTTCGACGACGCGATCGTCGCGTCGACCGACACCTCACCCGAGAAGTCCCACGCACCGTACATGCCGAGGTGCACGCGCAGCCAGACGTCGCCGTCGAAGCGCAGGAACATCTGCTTCGCGACCGCGCGCACCTCGACCGCCTCGCGCCCGTCGATGACCGCCGCGCCCTCGACGAACCGCCCCTGGGGACTGGATGCCGAGACCGTGCGGCCCACGATGTTGCGCTCGAACTGCCGGGCGATGCGGTGGACGGAATGCCCTTCGGGCATCAGCCTGCCTCGGGGTCGAACGAGTCGCTGGCGTCGGTCATGGTGTTCGGCGTTCGCCCGGCGCGCGGGTCGGGCAGCAGGACGCCGTCCTGCTCGTATGCGGCGAGCTGTCCGATGCGGCGCGCGTGGCGCTCCTCCCCCGAGAAGGGGGTGGCGATGAAGCGGTCGATGAATGACGCCGCCTCCTCGAAGGTGTGCTGCCGGGCGCCGATCGAGATGACGTTGGCGTCGTTGTGCTCGCGGGCGAGCTCGGCGGTGGAGATGTTCCAGACGAGCGCTGCGCGGACACCCAGCACCTTGTTCGCGGCGATCTGCTCGCCGTTGCCCGACCCGCCGAAGACGACGCCGAGGGCGTCGACGCCCGCGGCCTGGTCGCGCACGACCGCCTGGGCGGCACGGATGCAGAACGACGGGTAGTCGTCGAGGGCGTCGTACTCGACCGGCCCGTGGTCGACGACCTCGTGCCCCTGCGAGGCGAGGTGGTGCTGGATCTGGGTGGAGAACTCGAGACCGGCGTGATCGGTGCCGATGTGGATGCGCATGGTGCCAAGTCTATTGAGACGGCTCGGCCCCGCGGGCGGACATGACGACGCCGCCCGCTCCTCGAAGGGAACGGGCGGCGTCGGGGACCGTCAGGGCCGAAGGCCCGCGGCGACCGGCTTGAATCCGGCGCGGATGTTCTCGCAGCAGCCCGGGCGGCACACGTCGTACCACGGGCCGAGATCGGTGAGGTGCGGTCGCTCGCTCTTCGGGGTGCCCTTCAGACGCTCCTCGACGAGGTCGACGAGTCCCGAGACGTACGCCGGGTCGATGCCGGGCGTGGGGGTGCGCACCGCCTTGATGCCGGCCTCCTCGGCCGCCTCCATGGCCTCGGTGTCGAGGTCCCAGAGCACCTCCATGTGGTCGCTGACGAATCCGAGCGGGACGATCACGACGGCCTCGGCCCCGCGCCCGGGGAGTTCGGCGATCACGTCGTTGACGTCGGGCTCGAGCCAGGGCTGGGTGGGCGGGCCGGAGCGCGACTGGTAGACGAGCTCCCATTCGACGTCGGCGACGGCTGCGGCGACCTCGGCCATGACGAAGGCCGCGACGGCCTTGTGCTGCGCCGCGTAGGCGCCGCCGTCGCCGAAGTCGACGTCGCGCGGTCCGGACCGCTCCGCGTCGGCGGTGGGGATGGAGTGGGTGGAGAAGAGGACCCGGATCTTCTCGGGGGCGATCCCCTCGTCCACGTAGGCCGAGACGGCATCCGTCACTCCGCGCACGAAGGTGGTCACGAATCCGGGGTGGTCGAAGAACTGACGCACCTTGTCGATGGTCACGGTCTCGCCCAGGCCCGTGGCCTCGAGCACACGGGCGTAGTCCTCGCGGTACTGGCGGCAGCTGGAGAACGAGCTGTAGGCGCTCGTGGCGATCGCGATGAGGGTGGTGTCCCCGGCTTCCGCGGCCTCGGTCACGGCCTCTTCGAGATAGGGCTCCCAGTTGCGGTTGCCCCAGTACACCGGCAGACCGAGGCCGCGCTTGGCGATCTCGGCCTCGAGCGCGGCCTTCAGCTCGCGGTTGTGCTGGTTGATGGGGCTGACTCCGCCGAAGTGGCGGTAGTGGTGGGCGACCTCCTCGAGGCGCTCATCGGGGATGCCGCGTCCGCGCGTGACGTTGCGCAGGAAGGGGATGACGTCGTCCTGCCCCTCCGGCCCGCCGAATCCGGCGAGGAGGATGCCGTCGTACGCCACGGGCGTCTCGACCCACTTGGGTCCGGATGCCGCGGCGGGCGACGCGTAGAGGACGGTCTCAGGGGTGTTGTCCGTGTCGGTCGTGCTCACGGTGACATCCTCCCACCTGCCCGCACGGCCTGGACGCCGGTTGTCTCGTGACTAGGCTTATGTGGTTGTCATCGTCGCCGACGGCAGCCTGTCGTCACACACGTCAGGACGTCTTCCGCGACGA
Organism: Microbacterium sp. PRF11; assembly: GCF_031844085.1. Lineage (NCBI taxonomy): Bacteria > Bacillati > Actinomycetota > Actinomycetes > Micrococcales > Microbacteriaceae > Microbacterium > Microbacterium sp. PRF11. The sequence goes on along the minus strand of NZ_JAUZUP010000004.1, from coordinate 344,911 downwards.
TCCCACCCTCATCCCCGGGAGAACGCCAGTGCCAGGAGAGAACCTCACCCGCATCGAGGCGCAGGAGCGCCGCGCGATCGTCGACACGCACGAGTATCACGTGCAGCTCGACCTCACCCGCGGAGACGAGGTGTTCTCCTCCCGCACGCGGGTGACGTTCGCATCGACCGAGGGTGCGTCCACCTTCATCGATCTCATCGCGCGCGAGGTGCGCTCGATCGAGCTGAACGGGCGTTCTCTCGACCCGGCCCAGGTGTACGCCGACTCCCGCATCGCGCTCGACGGTCTCGCGCCCGAGAACGAGCTCGTCGTCGAGGCCGACTGCGAGTACACGAACACCGGCGAGGGCCTGCACCGCTTCGTCGATCCCGTCGACGGCGAGGTCTACCTCTACTCGCAGTTCGAGGTGCCCGACTCGCGTCGTATGTACACGGTGTTCGAGCAGCCAGACCTCAAAGCCGAGTTCACGTTCTCGGTGACCGCGCCGGCGCGCTGGAAGGTCGTCTCCAACTCCCCCACGCCCGAGCCGGTGGCCGTCTCCGACGACACCGCTCGCTGGGACTTCCCCGCGACCCCGCGCATCTCCTCGTACATCACGGCTCTGGTGGCGGGTCCCTACGAGGCGACCTACAGCGAGCTGACGAGCGCAGACGGCCGTGTCATCCCGCTCGGCGTGTTCGCCCGCAAGAGCCTCTGGCAGTACCTGGACGCCGACTACGTCTTCGACAAGACGCGTCAGGGCTTCGCCTACTTCGAGGAGAAGTTCGGCTTCCCCTACCCCTTCGCCAAGTACGACCAGCTCTTCGTGCCGGAGTTCAACGCGGGCGCGATGGAGAACGCGGGCGCGGTGACCTTCACCGAGACGTACGTCTTCCGCAGCAAGGTGACGGATGCCGTCAAGGAGCGCCGCGTCGTCACGATCCTGCACGAGCTCGCGCACATGTGGTTCGGCGACCTCGTCACCATGAAGTGGTGGAACGACCTGTGGCTCAACGAGTCGTTCGCCGAGTGGGCGTCGACGATCGCGACCGCCGAGGCCACCGAGTGGGAGGCCGCGTGGACGACCTTCAACGCGATGGAGAAGACCTGGGCCTACCGCCAGGACCAGCTCCCCTCGACCCACCCGGTCGTCGCCGAGATCAACGACCTCGAAGACGTGCAGGTCAACTTCGACGGCATCACCTACGCCAAGGGCGGATCCGTGCTCAAGCAGCTCGCCGCCTGGGTGGGCATCGAGCAGTTCTTCGCCGGCGTCGCCGCCTACTTCCAGAAGCACCAGTGGTCGAACACCGAGGTGGGCGACCTGCTCACCGAGCTCGAGACCACGAGCGGCCGCGACCTGGGCGACTGGGCGAAGAAGTGGCTCGAGACGGCGGGTGTCAACACGCTCACGCCGCTCATCGAAGAGGGTGCCGACGGCACCATCTCGCGTTTCGCGATCGTGCAGACGGCACCGGCCGACTACCCCACGATCCGCCCGCACCGCCTCGGCATCGGCTTCTACTCGCTGAACGACGCCGGAGCCCTCGAGCGCGTGCACCACGTCGAACTCGACGTCGACGGCGACCGCACCGAGGTCGCCGAGCTGCGCGGCATCCGTCGTCCCGACCTTGTTCTGCTCAACGACGACGACCTCGCCTACGCCAAGATCCGCCTCGACGAGCGCTCGCTGGCCACCGCGATCGCGCACCTCAAGGACATCTCCGACCCGCTGGCCCGCTCGCTCGTCTGGGGTGCGGCCTGGGATCAGACCCGGGATGCCGAGGCCTCGGCGACCGACTACCTCGACCTCGTGCTGCGCAACATCGGCTCCGAGACAGAGTCGACGACGGTGCGCACGACCCTCGCCCAGCTTCAGCTGGCCGCCAACTCCTACGTCGCCCCGGCGACCCGGGATGCCGCGCGCGAGCGCGTCGCCGACGGTCTGTGGGAGCTCGCCCAGGCGGCGGAGGCCGGAAGTGACAGCCAGCTGCAGTTCGTCACGGCGTTCGCATCGGCGGCATCCACCCCGGCCCACGCCGAGACGGTGCGCGCGCTGCGCGACGACGAGACGACGCTCCCGGGCCTCGAGATCGACACCGACCTGTCGTGGCAGCTGCTGGTCTCGCTCGCCGCCGCGGGCGCGGTCACCGCCGCCGACATCGACGAGGCCCGCGCCGCCGACAACACGGCCAAGGGCGGCGAGTTCGCCGCCATGGCCAAGGCGTCGCTGCCCTCTCATGAGGCGAAGCAGCAGGCGTGGGACTCGCTCATCGAGCGCACCGACGCCCCGAACACGATCGTCCGCTCGACGGCGGCCGGCTTCACCAACCCGGCCACGGTCGAGGTGCTGGCCGACTTCGTCGAGCCCTACTTCGCGATGCTGCTGCCCATTTGGGAGTCGCGCAGCTACCAGATCGCGAATTACCTCATCGTGGGTCTCTACCCCGCCGCGCTGGCGAACCGCGAGCTGCGCGACGCGACCCGCTCGTGGCTCGCGCAGCACGCCGACGCGGCTCCGGCCCTGCGTCGACTGGTCGGCGAGAACCTCGCCGGTGTCGAGCGCGCCCTCGCCGTGCAGGAGCGCGACGCGCAGTGAGCGCCCGCTGATCGGATGCCCTCTCCCCCTCCGGGAGGGGGCATCCGTCGTTCGGGATCATCCTCCGGTCGACGAGAGTCATCCCCGCGGCGGACGACCCGGCACCGCCCCGCTTCCTAGCGTGGAAGCATGATCGTCGCAGAGAACCTCACCAAACGTTACGGCCCGAAGACCGCGGTCGACGGCGTCTCGTTCACCGTCGCGCCGGGTCGGGTCACGGGCTTCCTCGGTCCCAACGGAGCCGGCAAGTCCACGACGATGCGCATGATCGTCGGGCTCGACCGGCCGTCGTCGGGCAGCGTCACCGTGGGCGGGCAGGACTACCGCTCCCTGCGCTCGCCCCTCACCGAGGTGGGCGTGCTGCTCGACGCCAAGGCGGTGCACACCGGCCGATCCGCGCGCAACCACCTGCTCGCCCTCGCCGCCACGCACGGCATCGGCCGAGCACGCGTCGACGAGGTCATCGAGCTCACCGGCATCGGGGCCGTGGCCGGCAAGCGGGCCGGAGGCTTCTCCCTCGGGATGGGCCAGCGCCTCGGCATCGCCGCGGCCCTGCTGGGCGACCCGCACACCCTCATCCTCGACGAGCCGGTCAACGGCCTCGACCCGGAGGGCGTCCGATGGGTGCGCGAGTTCGTCCGCCACCTCGCCGCCGAAGGGCGCACGGTGCTGTTGTCGAGCCACCTCATGAGCGAGATGGCCCAGACCGCCGACCACGTGATCGTGCTCGGCCGCGGTCGAGTGCTGGCCGACGCGCCGCTGACCGACCTCGTCGGGTCCTGGACCACGACGACCCTGGTCGTCCGCTCCCCGCGCCTCGACGCACTCGTGTCCGCTCTGCAGATCCCGGATGCCACCATCACGCCGCTCGAGCCCGGGGCCGCCCAGATCACCGGTGTCACGGCCCAGACCATCGGTGACGTCGCCGCCCATCACGGCATCCCGGTCTACGAGCTGACCCCGCGCGCGGGATCCCTCGAGGACGCCTACCTCGCCCTGACCGAGACCTCGGTCGAGTACAAGACCAAGGAGATCGCATGACCGCCGTCGCCACGGCGCCCCGCCGCGCCACGCACACCCGCCCGCTGCGCGTCACCTTCCCGCGCCTGCTGCGCAGCGAGGTGATCAAGATCCTGTCGCTGCGGTCCACGTGGTGGTCGCTCGGCGTGACCGCCGCGTTGTCGGTGGGGATCTCCTTCCTCATCGCCGCCGCCTCCAGCGGCATGGAGGGCGGATTCCCCGCCGCCACCGTGCTGCTCGCGCCGACGCAATTCACGATGCTGGTCGCCGGCATCCTGGGAGCGATCGTCGTCACCGGCGAGTACTCGACGGGCATGATCCGTTCGACGCTCACCGCCGAGCCCCGCCGCGGCGCGGTGATGCTCGCCAAGGCCCTCGTCGTCGCCGCGGTGATGGCCGCGACGACCGTCGTCATCTACGCCGTCGCAAGCGTCGTCACCATGCCGATGCTCTCGGCCGGACTCGACTGGTCGCAGCCGGAGCAGTCCCTCGTCCCGCTCGTGCTCGGAGCGACCGCGATGGCGGCGTTCACGCTCATGGGCCTCGGGTTCGGCTTCCTCCTGCGCAGCGGCGCCGGAGCGATCGCCACGACCGTGGGCGTGCTCTTCGTGCTCCCGATCGTGCTCGGCCTGTTCACCTTCGCGGGTCCCGACTGGCAGTGGATCGTCGACGCCGGAGAGTACCTGCCCTCCAGCGCAGCGTCCCAGCTGATGAGCCCCGGCGGCGAGCAGCTGGCACAGGGGGCGATCTCCCTCGCGGCCTGGGTCGCCGCGCCCCTCGTGCTCGGTTACGTCGCCCTGCGCTCGCGCGACGCCTGACCCCTCTTCCCGCACCGCGGAAGCCTCGACGCCCAGCCGGCGCCGAGGCTTCCGTCGTTAGGCTGGATCACGATGTTCGTTCTCGCCGACACCTCCGTACCGAGCCCGTCCCCGTCGCCCACCATCACCTCGCCCGCCGATCTCGCGCGCGCCGACACCTGGACCTGGATCGGCAGCCAGCTGCTGAGCTTCGGCGGCACGATGCTGCAGATCCTCGGGATCATCGTCGGCGTCGCCGTGGCGGCGTGGATCCTGCGCGCCATCATCCGCCGCGTCGTCGACCGGATCGTCAACGGCGCCAAGAGCAAGGCGCGCGTCGACGACACCCAGGCGCTCGACCGCTCGCCCCTCAGCGCCGTGCGCCTCGTGCAACGCACCCGCACCCTGGGCACGATCCTGCAGAACATCGTCAACGTCATCCTCGTGATCGTGGCGCTCGTGTGGATCGCCACGATCGTCGCGCCGGACGCCCTGGCCTCGCTGACGCTGCTGACGGCGGCCGTCGGCGCCGGTCTCGGTTTTGGCGCCCAGAACATCGTCAAAGACGTCCTGAACGGCATCTTCATCGTCGCCGAAGACCAGATCGGCATCGGCGACGTCGTCGACCTCGGCCTGGCGACGGGGATCGTGGAGTTCGTGAGCGTCCGCATCACGCACGTGCGCGACGTCAACGGCACGCTCTGGTACGTGCGCAACGGCGAGATCACCCGCATCGGCAACATGTCGCAGGGCTGGTCGCGCGTCATCATCGACCTCGCGGTGCCGGTGGATGCCGACATCGACGACGTCGAGAAGGCCATGCTGTCCGCCGCGAAGACGATGTGGAAGGAACCCAAGTGGCGCTCGCGCATCATCGAGCAGCCCGAGATCTGGGGCCTCGAATCGATCAGCGGTGACGCCCTCGTCATCCGTCTCGTGCTGAAGACCCGCTCCAGCGCCAAGGACGACGTCGCTCGCGAACTGCGCGCGCGTCTGAAGCGGGCCATCGACGCGATGGGCATCGCGCTCCCCCAGCTGAACTCCATCGTGCTCACCGGCGCGGAGGGCGCCCAAAGTGTTCGCGGGGCGCACCCGCCGAAGACGAAGGAGACGCCCGTCGCCTCGGCGACCGACCGACCCGTGTGGAAGCCGCGTCGGCGCGCCAAGAAGGTCGTTGGCGAGACCGACGGCAGCCTCACCCCGCCCGAGAAGACGAAGAAGGCGACCGTCCGCGATGCCGCCCCGACCACGACGGTCGACCTCCCCGGCGCCGACACCCCCAAGCCGACCCCTCCCGCGGTCCGCGCCGACGAGGAGGGCCGCTCGTGAGCGAGCCGGTGACGTTCTACGACCAGGTCGGCGGCATGGACACCTTCCGCCGACTCGTCGACGCCTTCTATCGCGGCGTCGCCGGCGACGAGGTGCTCAAGCCGATGTATCCCGAGGACGACCTCGGCCCCGCGGCGGAGCGCCTGACGCTGTTCCTCGCGCAGTACTGGGGTGGCCCGACGACCTACGGCGAGACTCGCGGTCACCCCCGCCTGCGAATGCGGCACATGCCGTTCCACGTCGATCCCGACGCCCGTGACCGCTGGCTCGCGCACATGCGGGCCGCGGTCGACGAGATCGCCCTGCCGCCCGCCTTCGAAGCCCCCCTGTGGGACTACCTCGAGCGCGCGGCCTACGCCATGGTCAACACCTTCGAGCCGCGCGGCATCGGCCCCCGGCAGGACGGGCGCCCCGATACGGGGCTGCCCGTCCGCTCCGCCGACTGACGCCGGGTCGCCGGCCGTCAGCGTCCGAGGAAGTCGCCGAATCCCGGGATGTCGAGGTTCGACAGGCTGTCGCCGAAGCCGCTGACCTGCTCGCCCACACCCGAGACGGCGTCCTGGGCTCCGCCCGCCCAGTCTCCGACGGCTCCCAGCCCCGCGCCCTCGGCGAGGCTGGGCAGGTCGACCCCGGATGCCATGGCCTCGAGGTCGACGCCCTCGGCGAGTCCGGTGAAGTCGACCCCGAGCTGACCCGCCTGCTCGAGCAGGGGTCCGGCGACCGAGCTGAGGACCGCGCCGCCCGCGACCGCCGCGAGCAGGCCCCCAACGCCGATCGCGCCGGCGCCCACCAGCCCGGCCGTGCCCGCCCCGGCGAGCAGTCGCGACATGCGGCCCGGGCGCGCGGCCTCCGCACGTGCGGCGGTGCGCGCCAGGTCGTCGGGGGCGTCGGAGCGCGGCCGCTCGTGCGGAGCGAGGTCGGCGTCCATGCGCGCACGGACGTGAGCGCGCTGCTGCGGGGTGAGGCGGCCGAAGGCTTCCCGGTGCATCTGCTCGACCCGGTCGGGGTCGGCGGTGCGGAGCAGGTAGTCGTAGCGCGCGATCGCAGCGCGGTCGTCGGCGGAGAGCGAGGCGGCGTGGGTTCCCGCGGCGGGCGGGGCGTAGCTCTGGCCGTGCGGCGGCGCCGTCGGCCGACCGGCGGCGGTGCCCGCGGCTCGGCGATCGCCGGTCACCGCGTCCGCGGCGCCGCGGACCATGTCACGCCAATCGCGTCCGCCGCCCTGTGCGGGACGGCCGGACGACGACGATGACGACGTCGCCTTGTCGACGGCCTTGGACGCGAGATCGAACAGGCGGGAGAACGAGACCATGGGGTACCTCTCGACGGGCGGCACGCTGCCGCGACGTCAAGGTCTCCTCCGCCCCGCGGGGCCGCCGGACCCGGAACCCAACGGTGGGCTCGTGATGACGGATCCGACGCTCGGGAGTACTCCCCTTGCTCGGTTCAGCGTACGGAGGCCACCTGTGCGCGCGCTGTACTACGAGCCGGTCGCCCGGACGGGCGTCAGCCCCGACCGCACCGGACCGCGCACGAGGACGTGCCCGCGCGCGAGGCTCACCCGCGTCCAGGAGCCGCTGCGGCGCACCGCGGCTTGTTCCGACCCGGCGATGAAGCCGAGCGCGAACGCCGCGAACGCCGTGCCCAGGGGAAGTCCGCCGAGGGCGTCGTCGGGCTGCCCCCACACCGACGCACGGATCACCCGCACGACGTCCTCCCCGGCGTCGGCCGGCAGAGCGTCGGCGACGGCGGCGACCCCGTACTGCGCCCGTGCGGCCAGGACGGCGGCGTCGACGGCATCCACCTGCTCCCACCCGCCGCGGGGCGGCGAGATCCCGGCCCACGCCGGCGACGTGGCCGTGTCGGGAAGGAGGACCGCACTCGCATCGTCGGGTGCCGGAAGGAGGGATGCCGCCTCGACGACGAGGTCGCACTCGAGTTCGGGGTCGATCGCCGACACCCGCAGCCCGAGCACGGTCGGGGTGGTGTCCATCAGGCCCCGCGGAGCGAGGGGGGCGGCGGTGGCGACGAGCACCCCGTTCTCGGCGCGCAGCCGGACCGTTCCGTCACCGAGACGGATGGTGCGGGAGGCGAAGGTGAGCAGGTCGGCTGCCGCCTGCGGGTCGGGGAACAACAGGCGCGCGGACACCCGCCCTAAACTACCAAGCGGTGCGGGCTCGTCGCGCCGGAACGGGAGACAGCGTGACCGAGGCCAGCGATCCGGTGACGTCCCTGCTCGCCGTGCTCGATCTCCGCGACGCCGGAGCGCGCACGACCGAGGACATCTTCACCGGGATGTCGCAGGCCATGCCCACGGGTCGGGTCTACGGCGGACAGGTACTCGCACAGACCATCGTGGCCGCCTCGCGCACCCTCCCGCCCGAGCGCTCGGTGCACTCGATGCACGGCTATTTCCTGCGGCCGGGCGACCCGACCGACGGCATCACCTTCTCGGTCGATCGCATCCACGACGGTCGTTCGTTCTCGACCCGGCGGACCCAGGCGTTCCAGGCGGGTGTGCCGATCTTCTCGATGATCGCGTCGTTCCAGGACGAAGACCCGGGACTCGAGCACTTCGAGCCCATGCCCGAGGGCATCCCCCAGCCCGAAGACGCCCCGACGCTCGACGTCGAGGCACTGCACCCGATCAGCCGGCGGATCTTCTCCGAGAGCCCCGTGGACGTGCGGCACGTGGGTTCGCCGCTGTACGCCTCGGTCGAGGGCCCGCACGTGCCGCGTCAGGCCGTGTGGATGAAGCTGCGTCGCCCCATTTCGGACGACCCCGCCGTGCACCGTGCCGCGCTCGCGTACCTCAGCGACCTGACTATCCAGGAATCGATCATGCGCGCCCACGGCGTCGCGTGGAACGCGCCCGGACTGAAGGTCGCGAGCCTCGATCACGCGATGTGGTGGCATCGTCCGGGACGCGTCGACGATTGGCTCCTCTACGTGCAGGAGTCGCCCAACGCCCGCGGCGGCCGCGGCCTCGCGACGGGGCGCATCTACACGCGCGAGGGCGTGCTGGTGGCCAGCGTCGCGCAGGAGGTCATGGTGCGCGTCCCGCGCGGGTGACCCCGGATGCCGCGGTCCCGGCCGCTCGGGGCCCTGCGGCGACGAGATGAGAGCACCTTGTATCTCGTTACCCGGCGAGCGTGGTCCGCACGGCCGAGGGGTGCCCACGGCGGCACGCGACGTCTAGTTCGCGGGGCGCGCGCGGGTACGGCTGACGTCAGCCGCGGGCGGAGCGGCGGCGGTACTCGATCGGGTCGCCGACGTACGGCGCCCACGCGGAGCGCTCGGCCTCGCTCCAGCGGATGGGGCGCCCGCTCGCGGTGTCGACGAGGACGGTGACCGCGGTCGCGCGGGCGTAGAGCACGGGTTCGGCGTCGCCCCGGGGGCTGTAGACCTCGAAGCAGATGTCGGCGCTGGAGCCGCCCATCGCGCCGATCCACAGGCGCACGTCGAGGGGACGCTGGCTGTACGGGACCGGGCGGAGGTATTCGATCTCCTGTCGGGCGATGAGCGTGGCGCGCTCTCCGCCGCTCTCGAGCACGCTCATGTCGAACACCGCGGTCGGCAGAGCCTCGCCGTCGTCGTCGCTGCGCCAGAAGGCGCGCAGGCGCGCTTCTTCGAGGAGCTTGAGCATCGAGGTGTTGTTGACGTGTCCCAGTGCGTCGAGGTCTCCCCACCGCAGGTGGATGGGCACGTGCAGGCGCTCGGGCCCGGCGGACGCCGGACCCGAGTCGCCGGTGACGTCGTCAGTCACGCGTGAGCTTGCGGTAGGTCGAACGCGACGGGTTGGCCGCGTCGGCACCGAGGCGCTCGATTTTGTTCGCCTCGTAGGCCTCGAAGTTGCCCTCGAACCAGTGCCACTGATCGGGGTGCTCCTCGGTACCCTCGTAGGCGAGGATGTGCGTGGCGATGCGGTCGAGGAACCACCGGTCGTGCGTGATGACGACGGCGCAGCCGGGGAACTCCAGGAGGGCGTTCTCAAGCGAGCTGAGCGTCTCGACATCGAGGTCGTTGGTGGGCTCGTCGAGGAGCAGCAGGTTGCCGCCCTCTTTCAGCGTGAGCGCGAGGTTGAGACGGTTGCGCTCACCGCCGGAAAGGACACCGGCCTTCTTCTGCTGGTCGGGACCCTTGAAGCCGAACTTCGACACATAGGCGCGCGAGGGGATCTCGGTCTTGCCGACCGTGATGATGTCGAGCCCGTCGGACACGACCTCCCACAGCGTCTTCTCCGGGTCGATGTTGGCGCGCGACTGGTCGACGTAGCTGATCTTGACCGTCTCGCCGATCTTCAGCGTTCCGCCGTCGAGGGGCTCGAGACCGACGATCGTCTTGAACAGCGTGGTCTTCCCGACACCGTTGGGTCCGATGACGCCGACGATGCCGTTGGGCGGCAGGTTGAAGCTCAGGTTGCTGATGAGCGACCGGTCGCCGAAGCTCTTCTCGAGCTTCTTGGCGTCGATGACGATGCTGCCCAGACGCGGACCCGCGGGGATCTGGATCTCGTCGAAGTCCAACTTGCGCGTGCGCTCGGCCTCGGCCGCCATCTCCTCGTAGCGGGCCAGGCGCGCCTTCGACTTGACCTGGCGGCCCTTCGCGTTGGAGCGGACCCACTCGAGCTCTTCCTTCAGGCGCTTGGCGAGCTTGGCGTCCTTCTTGCCCTGGACGTCGAGACGCTGCCCCTTCTTCTCGAGGTAGGTGGAGTAGTTGCCCTCGTAGGGGTACAGGTGCCCGCGGTCGACCTCGGCGATCCACTCCGCGACGTTGTCGAGGAAGTACCGGTCGTGGGTGATGGCGATGACCGCGCCCTTGTAGGCCTTGAGATGCTGCTCGAGCCACAGCACGCTCTCGGCGTCGAGGTGGTTGGTGGGCTCGTCGAGCAGCAGGAGGTCGGGCTTCTGCAGCAGGAGCTTGGCGAGGGCGACGCGGCGACGCTCACCACCCGACAACGGGATGACGGAGGCGTCGGCCGGCGGCGTGCGAAGGGCGTCCATCGCCTGCTCGAGCTGGGAGTCGAGGTCCCAGCCGTCGGCGGCGTCGATCTCCTCCTGCAGGGTGCCCATCTCGGCCAGCAGTGCGTCGAAGTCGGCGTCGGGGTCGGCCATGAGGGCCGAGATCTCGTTGAAGCGGTCGAGCTTCGGCTTGATCGCGACGCCGTCCTGGATGTTCTCCAGCACGGTCTTGCTGTCGTCGAGCTCGGGCTCCTGCATGAGGATGCCCACGGTGAAGCCGGGGCTGAGCCGCGCCTCGCCGTTGGAGGGGTTGTCGAGCCCCGCCATGATCTTCAGGATCGTGGACTTACCGGCACCGTTCGGTCCCACCATGCCGATCTTGGCACCGGGGAGGAACGACATCGTGACGTCGTCGAGGATCAACTTGTCGCCCACAGCCTTGCGGGCGCGGACCATGGAGTAGATGTATTCCGCCATAACCCGTCCAGTCTAGGGGCGCGGCGTCGGGGATCAGTCGATGCCGACCGTCTGACCGATGAGGCACCCGCCCGCGGCCAGCCCGGGCATCACCGCGGTGACGGGCTGACCGATGGAGGGGCCGACCTGACCGACGAGGCACTCCCCGCCGATGCGGACCGAGAAGGCGATGCTCTCCGCCGCATTGCCGATCGTCGACTGGTCGGCCGTCACCTGCATGGCGCCCCGATCGAAGCCGCCCGCTGACAACGCATCGATGTAGGCGCGCCCGGTCGACTGGTCGGGGCCGGCCCACACACCGGCGACGATCTGGGTGAAGAACGGCAGATTCTCCTGGGCCGTCCCGCCGGGGACCAGCGCGGCCGCGGACGGCGTCGCCGACGCGGCCGCGGGAGACGCGGAGTCGGACGCCGCCGCGGTGGGCGCCCCCTCGGTGATCGCGGGAGCCGGGTCGGGGGCCTGCGCGGTGCAGCCCGCGAGAGCCAGCGCGGCGACGACGGTCAGAGCGGCGAGGGGACGACCGGGAAGACGGGACACGCGACCGAGTCTACGGATCCGCTCCCGTCCTCCCGCGCGGCCGCCCCCTTCGGAGGCGTCGCCGATCAGAACGGCGTCTCGCCACCCTCGCCACCGGACCCGACCGCGGTCGTCCCGCCCGCGGCGACGGGGACGTCCTCCGCCTCCGTCTCCCGACCCGGAGCCGACCAGGCCTCGTCGTCGTTCGACTCCGTCGTCGTCGGGGCGGCAGCGGCCGCACCCGGCTTCGGAGTGCGCTCGAACTGCGACCGCCCCCATCGCAGATCGTGCCCGAGGGCTTCGGCGACGACGTCGGCACTCACGCCGCGTTTGGTCTCGGTCTCCCATTCGCGCAGCCGCAGGCGCCCGCTCAGCACGATGCGCTCCCCCTTGCGGAGCGATCGCAGGGCGTTGGCCCCGAGCTCGCCGAAGACGGAGATGGAGTAGTAGTTCGTGTGCCCGTCGACCCACTCGCCGCGTTCTCGGTCGAAGCGGCGTTCGCCGACGGCCAGGCGGAAGGCGGCGATGGAGTCGCCTCCGCGCGTGGAGCGCTGCTCGAGGTCTCCGACGATGTTGCCGACGAGGGTGATGTGGTCGCTCATGATGTGTCCTCTCGATGGGGTCGTGCCTCCGGCATCCGTGTGCCCGACGGATGCCGGAGGCACGCTCAGGATGACCGGGTCGTCGACCGCGCCGCGCTGCGAGGAGGCCGATCTGTGGACACAGGGCGGCCGCGCGTGGATGGGGAGGAACGCTCGACATCCGCCTCGGACGGCGATGTCGGAGGTTGGTCGTACCGTGACGGCATGAGCACCGCACTGTGGAACGATCTCGCTCCGGCCCCGCGCTCGGCCGGGTGGGGAGCGGCGACGCACGTCGCCGCGGGTCTGTGGCGCATCGCCGATCCGCGCGGCATCGTGGTCGGTCATATCCGAGCCGTCGCCGCGGAGGGCGGATGGCGTTATGCGGCCGAACGCTTCCACGCCGCCTCCGGGAGCTTCCGCCGTCTCGGGGAGTTCTGGTCGTCGTCCGATGCCGTCGAGTGCCTGCGGTACGCGCGGTGAGGTGACGGGGGTGTCGGCGTCCGGTCAGACGACCGTGGCGAAGTCCTCGCGCGCGACGACGGAGGCGCCGCCGCGCACGTCGTCCCAACTCGCGCGCAAGATGTCGACGGCCCGCTCCAAGGTCGCGGGCGGTGCGGTGAACGGCACGCGGAGGCGCCGATCGTGACCGCCCTCGACCGCGAACCGCGAGCCCGCCGACAGCGCCAGTCCACGCGACCGTGCGTTCATGACCAGAGGCGTGCTGAGCGCCTCACCGATGCCGACCCACAGCGACACACCGCCCGCGACGTCGGGGACGTCCCATTCGGGGAGGCGGTGGCGCAGGGCGGCAACGAGACTGTCGCGCCCGGCCCGCAGCAGGTCACCGCGCTGCTGAGCGATCTCGTCGAGACGCGGAAGCAGACGCCGCGCGATCGCCTGCTCGATCTCGGGCGTGCCCAGGTCGTGCACCGGGCGCTCGGCGGCGAGTCGCCGCACGATGTCGGGAGCGGCGCGCACCCAGCCCACCCGCAGGCCTCCCCACACGGTCTTGCCGAGCGAGCCGAGGCGGATGATCCGATCGTCATCGGGAAAGGGGGCCGGGCCCTGCTCGCGATCGATTCCGAGCTGGGCCGTCGTCTCGTCGAGCACCAGGACGGCGCCGGCGGCGCGCGCGGCGGCGACGAACACCGAGGTCTCGGTGGCGCTCATCGTGCGGCCCGTGGGGTTCTGGAAGTCGGGCATGAGATACGCGAGCGTGGGCAGTGCGCGCGCGAAGCTCTGCTCGGTGCGCTCGAGGTCCCACCCGGCTGCCGGGTCGACGGGAACACCGATCAGTCGCGCTCCGACCCGTCGGAACGCGTCCGCCGCGTGCGGATACGTGGGCGTCTCCAGAAGCACCCGATCGGCTCGGGAGAGCAGCACCGACGCGATCAGGTGGATGGCGCTCTGCGCACCGGAGGTCACGAGGATCTGGTCGGTCGAGGTGGGCATCCCCCGACGCCCGTAGTGATCCGCGATCGCGACGCGCAGCGCGGGGTCGCCCACCACGTCGTAGCCGACGCGCGACAGCAGAGCAGGAGCCTCTTGGGCGACCTCGGCGACGACCGCGGCGAGACCGGGCCACGCCGCCGGGCTCGCCTGCTGCAGGTCGATCGCCGCATCCCCGGCGTCGAGTCGCCCGGGATCGTTGCGGCGTAGGGGCAGGGTGACGCTCCCGCTGCCGCGCAGGCTCTCGATGTGGCCGGTGTCGCGCAGGCTGCGATAGGCCGCGGCGACGGTCGTCCGACTCAGCGACAGCGCCGCCGCCAGTTCCCTCTCGGCCGGCAGCGCCGTCGAGGGGGCGAGGCGGTTGTCGAGGCACAGCAGACGTACCGCGTCGGCGAGTGCCTCGTACGCGGGGCCGCTCCCCCGCCATCCCCCGAGGGCAGCAGCGAGTGCACGAGCCGAGATGCGCGAGTCCATGGGGCCACGTTAGTCGAATTGGCATCCTGGTAGAAAGCCAATCGCGTGATTGGATTCCCTCATGTTCTCCCGCGTCACCCGTCTCGTCATCGGTCTCGTGCTCTACGGCGTCGGCTGCGCCTTCACGGTGGCGGCCGGTCTCGGCGTCGACCCGTGGACCGTCTTCGCGCAGGGACTGTCCCGTGTGAGCGGCATCGGCATCGGGTGGGTGACGAACATCGTCGGTCTCGGCGTACTCCTGCTCTGGATCCCGCTGCGGCAGAAGCCCGGCGTCGGCACGCTCGCGAACATCGCGCTCGTCGGCACCAGCCTGCAGCTGGCCCTCGGGGTGCTCCCCCACCCCGACGTCTTCTGGCTGCAGGCGCTCATGCTCGTCGCCGGCGTCGTGCTGGTGGCGGTGGCATCCGGACTCTACATCGGAGCCAACTTCGGACCCGGACCCCGTGACGGGCTGATGACGGGCCTCAACGGTCGCCTCGGCTGGCCCATCTGGGCGTGCCGGCTCACGGTCGAGGGCTCGGTCCTCGTGCTCGGGTGGTTGCTCGGGGGCACGGTCGGTCTGGGAACGGTGGTCTTCGCGCTCGGCATCGGCCCGCTGGTGCACCTCGCTCTTCCCCTGCTCGCGACGAAGCCGGCGCCCGCGCGCACGCCGGATCGCGCGCGGGTATAGGTCGCGCACCCGGCGAACCGGCCGTCCGGGACTCACGGCGCCTCACCTCTCGCACACGCGGTGCGAGTCCGCCCGCACGAGCGATGCGGGTCCGCCAGCACCCGCGATGCGGGTCCGACCGCACCGGCGACGGACCCGCTCGGAGGTCGCGAATCAGTGCTCGCGGAACTCCGGTCGGTCGCTGCCGGGCTTGAGGTGCGCGTGCAGGGCGTTCTTGGCGATGTCCATGGACGGGTAGGCCCCGAGCGGCTCGTCCTTGCCGGCCATGTGGACGCGGTAGCCGTCGGCATCCTTCTGAATCTTGCCGACGACCCCGTTGGGGCCGTAGGCGACCCAGAGGCGTCGTGTGGCGGTGTCGCTCATGAGTGCTCCTTTGCTCTCGTTCGCCCCGGAGATTACGCTCGCTCGCCGCCGCGCGCCAGGGGCTGGTGCGGTCAGCCGGAGGCGACCGTTATCCTGGGGGCGACCCCCAGTAGCTCAGTGGATAGAGCAGCGGCCTTCTAATCCGCCGGTCACACGTTCGAATCGTGTCTGGGGGACCGAGCCGATGTCGGGGCCCCTCAGTAGGATGTGGGGATGGTAAACGCCTCCGAGAACGACCGGCTCGTCTGGATCGACTGCGAGATGACCGGCCTCGATCTGGGGGTCGACGAACTCGTCGAGATCGCGGTCGTCGTCACCGATTTTGAGCTGACCCCCCTCGACCCCGGCTTTCAGATCGTCATCAAGCCCGACGACTCCGCCCTCGCGAACATGGGTGAGTTCGTCACCGACATGCACCGGTCGTCGGGTCTGCTCGATGAGATCCCCTTCGGCGTGAGCCTCGCCGATGCCGAGTTCCAGGCCCTCGAGTACATCCAGCGTTTCGCGCCCGTCGAGGGCAAGGCGCCGCTGGCGGGCAACACGATCGGTACCGACCGCATGTTCCTCGCCAAGTACATGCCGCGCGTCGACCGGTGGCTGCATTACCGCAACATCGATGTCTCGAGCATCAAGGAGCTGTCGCGTCGATGGTATCCGCGGGCCTATTTCCAGGCCCCCGCCAAGAACGGCGGACACCGCGCCCTCGCCGACATCCGCGAGTCCATCCGCGAGCTCGCCTACTACCGTGCCGCGGTCTTCGTGCCCCAGCCCGGTCCGACCAGCGACGAGGCCAAGGCCGTGTCGGCGTCGGCCGTGTCGTCGTACGCCGCCGACCTATGACATAATCGTTCAGTTGTCTTCTCCGGCAGACACATGGTGGCTATAGCTCAGTTGGTAGAGCACCGCGTTGTGGTCGCGGGGGTCGCGGGTTCAAGTCCCGTTAGCCACCCCAAGAGATGACGAAGGCCCGGCAGAGCAGTGCTGTCCGGGCCTTCGTCGTTCATCGGGCGGGCCGAGATCCCGCCGCCCGCCCCTGCCCCGCCGTAGAATCGATCGACGGGGCCGGCGCGCTCCGCACCGGCCCGAAACCCCGGGAGGCCCGCCGTGAACGATCACGTCGACGCACGCCCCGCCTTGTCTCTCGACGCCGAGGCGTTCGAGGCCCTCGTGGTCGACGAACTCGACCAGCTGCCCGACGACATGGTGGAGGGTCTGGACAACGTGGTGTTCGTCGTCGAGGATCGCCCCGAGGACGGTTCGCTCGATCTGCTCGGCCTCTACGACGGCTGGGCCCTGACCGAGCGTGACCGCTACGGCGTCGGCGAACTCCCCGACCGCATCATCCTGTACCGCGAGCCGCACCTGGCCGCCTGCGCCGACGAAGACGAGCTGCGCGACGAGATCCACACCACCCTCGTGCACGAAATAGCGCACTTCTACGGCATCGACGACGAGAAGCTCCACGAACTGGGGTGGGCGTGATGGCGGGGCTCGCGACGCCCGATCTCGACGCCGACCTCGAGCGCGACACGTCCTCGATGCCGCCGGCGTCGTGGCAGACCGTGGTGTGGAACGATCCGGTCAACCTGATGAGCTACGTGACGCACGTCTTCCGCTCGTACTTCGGCTTCGATGCCGCGACCGCTCATCGCCTGATGCTCTCGGTGCACCACGACGGTCACGCTGTCGTCGCCCGCGGCCCGCGAGAGGTCATGGAGGCGCACACCCAGGCGATGCACGACTACGGCTTGTGGGCCACCGTGAGGAAGGACCCCGCGTGAACGAACGGATCGTCGTGATGGAGGTCAGCGGACTCGAGGCGCTCCACCTCGCCGGCATCGTGGGGCAGTTCCGCGACCTCCTCGCCGAGACGCGCGCCGACACCGATCCGGCCGTCACCCGGTTGCTCCCTGACGCCTACCCCGACGACGCCCAGGCGAGCCGCGAGTTCCGTCGGCTGACGGGCGCCGATCTGCTGCAGCGGCGCGCGGACGACGCGGCGACGGTGCTGCGGACGCTCGGCCATGACGGTACCGACCTCGACCCCGAAAGCGACCCGGATGCCGCCATCGCGGTCGCCCTCGGCGAGACCGAGGCTCTCGCGTGGATGCGCACCCTCGCGGCGGTGCGTCTGGTGCTGGCGACACGACTCGGCATCCAGACCGACGACGACCACCATCCCGACGACCCGCGTTTTGGCGTCTACGACTGGATCGGCTATCGCCTCGACGGCCTCATGACGGCCCTCGACCGCGGCTGAGCCCGCCACGAGCCATCACGGGATGCGGGCGACGACGTCCGCGGCCGCAGCCGGGCCATGGGCCTCGATGTGCGCGTCCTCTTGACGCGCCCACCGGTCCCAGTGCGGTCGGTACGTGTCGCCGTCGCGGTCGAGCGCGCGTGCGCGTCGCGAGGGAAGAGGCGCCTCGACCCACACCGTGACATCGGCGAGCCGCGCGACCTCCGGGGTCAGCAGACCGGCCCCCTCGACGACGAGCGGGAGCGACGGGTCGACCGCGTGGGCTTCCGCGCGTTGTCCGAGCTCCCAGTCCCAGCGCTGCCAGACGCCGACGAGACCGCGGCCGTGCGGCACGAGGACGGTCTCACGCGCGTAGGCGACCCCGTCGGAGAGGCCGTCCCACCCGGGATAGAGGTCGTCGAGAGCGATGAGCTGCACGCGACCGCGCCCCGGCCAGGCCGCGACCAGACGGCGCGCGAGCGAACTCTTCCCCGCGCCGCTGCGGCCGTCGACGATCACGACCGGATTGGCCGCGCCGACGCGCGCGACACGCGCCGCCACCGCGGCCACCGCCGTGGTGAGGGCGTCGTCGACCGGGTCCGCGCTACTTCTTGAGGGCGCGGATGACACGGCTGAGGGCGCGACCGGCCACCCATACGAACGGGATGCCGACGGCGAGCAGCGCGACCAGGTTCGGGTCGAAGCGCAGGTCGTCGCCACGGCGGATGTACGCGCCGAGCGGAAGGGTGTAGCCGCCTCCGCCGCCACCTCCGTTGCCCTGCTCGTCGGAGCCACCGCCGAAGCCGGCCCAGGTGAGGGCGACGGGCACGATGCGGACGCCGTCGACGTCCTGCTGCTCGCCGTAGGCGGAGGTGACGCCGAAGCTGGTGGCCTGCTTGCCGAGTTCCAATGCGATGTTGGGCATAGGCCCACCGTAGCGGGCCGGCCGGGACGAGCCCAGGGGCGTTGCGTCGGCCGGGGCCCCGTGTCAGTGGTCGTACGACGGCCGCGGGTTCGTCGGCAGGGCTCCCCCGCCGCGCGACGGCCCCAGGAGCGACCCACGGGTCACCGCGCCGCGCCCGAAGCGGGCGGTTGCACCGTCGAGGGCGCCCTCGACCCGGCGCCACTCGGCGTCGTCGTCCCAGAGGGTCGCCGCCATCGCCGCGGGCTTGAGCTTCTCGCCGCGCACGCCGACGAGGCGCACGGCCTGTCTACGGTCGATGGAGTCGAACAACTCGATCGCGGCGTCGCCGATCCGCTGGCCGACGGACGTGGGCTCTTTCAGGGTGCGCGAACGACTGAGCGTCGTGAAGTCCGAGAAGCGCACCTTGATCGAGATCGTCGATGCCTCGTACTGCTGGCCGCGCAGGCGCGCGCCGACGCGGTCGGCGAGCCGCCGCAGCTCGACGTGCAGCAGGCGGGTGTCGGAGATGTCGGTGTGGAAGGTCTCTTCGTGCCCGACGCTCTTCTCGGACCGCCCCGTGTGCACCTCGCGGGCGTCGATCCCGCGCGACAGATGCCAGATACGCTCCCCCATCGCCGACCCCAGCACCTGATCGAGCGCATGGCGCGGGGTGTCGAGGATGTCGGAGACGAGCCGGATGCCGCGAGACTCGAGCGCCTCCGCGGCTTTGGGACCCACGCCCCACAGCGCCCGCACCGACCGCGGACGCAGGAACGCCTCGGTGTCGGCCGCGGCGACGACGAGCAGGCCGTCGGGCTTGGAGATCGTGGACGCCATCTTGGCGACGTGCTTCGTCGCGGCGACCCCGATGCTGCAGGTGAGGCCCGTCTCGGCCTTGACGCGGGCGCGCAGATCGCGCGCGATCGTCCCAGGGCTCCCCCACAAGCGGCGGGCGCCGCGGACATCGAGGAATGCCTCGTCGATCGACAGCGGCTCCACGAGAGGAGTGACGTCGTGGAAGATCGCCATGACCTGCCGCGACATCTCGGTGTAGCGGTGGTAGGGCGGGTTGACGACGATCGCCGTCGGGCACAGGCGGAGCGCGATCGCGACCGGCATCGCCGACTTCACGCCGTAGCGGCGCGCCTCGTACGAGGCGCTGGAGACGACACCGCGCCCCTCGGACCCGCCGATGATCAGCGGCTTCCCGGCCAGCGACGGATCGTCGAGCACCGCCACCGACGCGAAGAACGCGTCCATGTCGACGTGCAGGATGCCGGTGCCGGTGTCGTCGGCGTCGGGGCGAGAGACGATGCGCCCCGTTCCGTCACCTCGTCCCATGGCATCCATTCTCCCCCGGACCTCCGACATCGGGCCGGGGTCGTGACCGACGTCCAGCGATCCGCGCGACCTCGGCCCGTGACGGGCGACGACCACCGCGTTCGCCCGAATCGCTGAGGAGGCGGTCGCGCCCGAAGGCCCGTGCCGGAAAACGACGGATGCCACGACCCCGAGCCGCGCGGAGCGGCCGTGGTCGTGGCATCCGGTGTCTTACTGGGCGGCGCGCTCCAGAACGAGCTCGCGTACACGCGCGGCGTCGGCCTGGCCCTTCATCGCCTTCATGACCGCGCCGATGACGGCGCCGGCGGCCTGCACCTTGCCGTCGCGGATCTTCGCGAGCACGTCGGGCTGGGCCGCGAGGGCCTCGTCGATCGCGGCGATGAGCGCCCCGTCGTCGGACACCACGGCGAGACCTCGAGCGTCGACGACCTGCTGTGGGGTGCCCTCTCCGCCGATGACGCCCTCGAGCACCTGGCGCGCAAGCTTGTCGGTCAGCGTCCCGGCGTCGACGAGCTTCTGCAGCGCGGCCACGTTCTCGGGCGACACGAGGTCGGCCGCGTCGCGCTCCTGCGCGTTGGCGACGCGGGTGATCTCACCGGTCCACCACTTGCGGGCCGCGCCCGGGGCGGCGCCCGCGGCTATCGTGTCGGCCACGGCGTCGAGCAGGCCGCCGTTAGCCACGTCCTGGAACTCGAGGTCAGTGAAACCCCACTCCGCCTTGAGGCGGCGACGACGCGCGGCGGGCTGCTCGGGCAGGGCGGCGCGCAGCTCGTCGATCAGCTCGGGCGCGGGGACGACCGGCAGCAGGTCCGGCTCCGGGAAGTAGCGGTAGTCGTCGGCGTCCGACTTGGGGCGCCCGGGAGAGGTGCGACCGGTGTCCTCGTGCCAGTGGCGCGTCTCCTGCGTGATGGTGCCGCCCTTCGCGAGGATGGCGGCCTGCCGCTGGATCTCGTAGCGCACCGCGCGCTCGACCGAACGCATCGAGTTGACGTTCTTCGTCTCGGTGCGCGTGCCGAGCTTCTCCTGGCCGCGGGGACGCAGCGACACGTTGGCGTCGCAGCGCAGGTTCCCGCGCTCCAGACGCGCCTCCGAGATGCCGAGGGCCCGCACGATGTCGCGGATGGTCGCGACGTACGCCTTCGCCAGATCGGGAGCGGAGTGCTCGGCGCCGAAGATCGGCTTCGTGACGATCTCGACCAGCGGGACGCCCGCGCGGTTGTAGTCGACGAGCGAGTACTCGGCGCCCTGGATGCGACCGGTCGCACCGCCCATGTGGGTGAGCTTGCCGGCATCCTCTTCCATGTGCGCGCGCTCGATCGGCACCATGACGATGGTGCCGTCTTCGAGCTCGACCTCGACCGAGCCCTCGAAGGCGATCGGCTCGTCGTACTGCGAGATCTGGTAGTTCTTGCCCAGGTCGGGGTAGAAGTAGTTCTTCCGCGCGAAGCGGCTCGACGGCGCGATCGAGCAGCCGAGCGCGAGGCCGAGGCTGATCGAGGAGCGGATCGCTTCCTGGTTCACGACCGGGAGGGCGCCCGGCAGGCCCATGTCGACCGGAGCGACGAGCGTGTTGGGCTCGGCCCCGTGGTTCTCGTCGTTGGCGGGATTGGGCGCCGACGAGAACATCTTGGTCGCGGTGTTCAGCTCGACGTGCACCTCGAAGCCGAGGACGGGCTCGAACAGCTCGAGCGCCTCGTCGAAGTCCATCAGGGCATCTTTCGCCATCAGAGCGACGCTCCGTTCGTGAGGGAGGGGGCCTTGTCGAGCAGGGGTCCGCCCCACTGGTCGACGAGAAGCGCCTCGAGGGCGGCACCGACGCGGTAGAGACGGGCGTCCTCGCGGGCGGGGGCCAGGAATTGGATGCCGACGGGCAGACCGTCCTCTTCGGCGAGGCCGCTCGGGATCGAGATGCCCGGGACGCCCGCGAGGTTCGCCGGGATCGTGGTGATGTCGTTGAGGTACATCTGCAGCGGGTCGTCGATCTTCTCGCCCAGGCGGAACGCCGTGGTTGGCGCCGACGGCGTCGCGATGACGTCGACCTGCGCGAACGCGGCATCGAAGTCCTGCTGGATCAGCGTGCGGACCTTCTGGGCGCTGCCGTAGTACGCGTCGTAGTAGCCCGCGGACAGGGCGTAGGTGCCCAGGATGATGCGGCGCTTGACCTCGGGACCGAAGCCCGCGTCGCGCGTGGCGGCCATGACGTTCTCGACCGTTGCGGCCCCCTGCGGGTTCACGCGAAGGCCGAAGCGCACCGAGTCGAACTTCGCGAGGTTGCTCGAGGCTTCGGCCGGGAGGATGAGGTAGTAGGCGGCGACACCGTACTCGAAATGCGGGGCGCTGATCTCGACGATCTCGGCACCCTGGGCTTCCATGGCCGCCAGCGACGCACGGAACGAATCCGACACGCCCTTCTGGAAGCCGCGGTCGTCGAGCTCGCGGATGACGCCGACCTTGAGGCCCTTGAGCACCTGACCGCTCGCACCCTCGCGGGCGGCGGCGGCGAACGACGGCCACTCGTCGGACAGCGAGGTGGAGTCGTTGGCGTCGTGCCCGCCGATGACGTCGTGCAGCAGGCCCGCGTCGAGGACGGTGCGGGTGACCGGACCGACCTGGTCGAGGCTGGATGCCAACGCGATCGCGCCGTAGCGGCTCACACCGCCGTAGGTCGGCTTGACGCCCACCGTGCCGGTGACGTGTGCGGGCTGGCGGATCGAGCCGCCCGTGTCGGAGCCGAGGGCCAACGGGGCTTCGAAGGCGGCGACGGCCGCGGCCGAGCCTCCACCGGAGCCGCCGGGGATGCGGTCGAGGTCCCACGGGTTGCGGGTGGGACCGTACGCGGAGAACTCCGTGGAGGAGCCCATCGCGAACTCGTCCATGTTCGTCTTTCCGAGCGGCACGAGGCCCGCGGCACGGGAGCGCGCGACGACGGTGGCGTCGTACGGCGACATGTACCCCTCGAGGATCTTCGACCCGCTGGTGGAGGGCATGTCGGTCGTGACGAGCACGTCCTTCACCGCAAGCGGGACGCCGGCCAGCTCGTGCAACTGCTCGCCGGCCGCGCGGCGGCGGTCGATGTCGGCGGCGACCTCGAGCGCGTGGTCGCTCACGTGGAGGAAGGCGTGGACGTCGCCGTCGACGGCGGCGATGCGGTCGAGGTGCGCCTGCGTCGCCTCGACGCTCGACACCTCTTTGCTCGCCAGGGCGGATGCCAGGTCGGCAGCGGTCAGTCGCGTGAGATCTTTCACTGTTCCTCCCCCAGGATGGCGGTGACCCGGAACCGGCCGTCGGCCTGGTCGGGGGCGTTCTGCAGCACCTGCTCGCGCGTGAGCTGCGGCTGCACGACGTCGGGGCGGAAGACGTTCTCGAGCGGAATCGGGTGGCTCGTCGCGACGACCTCGGGGGTCGCCACCTCGGACACCTTCGCGATGTTGTCGACGATGGCATCCAGCTGGCCGGTCAGGCTCTGGATCTCCTCGTCGCTCAACTGGATCCGGGCGAGCACACCGAGATGGCGCACGAGATCAGGAGTGATTTCAGACACCCGGCAAGTCTAGTTCGCGCGCACTGCGCCGCCCGCCTCGACCCCGTCGCGTGCGGGACCCTAGGCTGGCCGGGTGACGAGCTTCGATCCGCCGCGCCCCTGGACCTCGAGCTACGCCGCGGGGGTGCCGGAAGATCTCGGTCCCCAGAGCGGCTCACTCGTCGACATCGTCGACGCCTCCACGCGCGATTATCCCGACGCCCCCGCCCTGCAGTTCTTCGGTCGCGAGACGACCTACGCCGAGATGTCGGCGCAGATCGCCCGCGTCGCCGCGGCCCTCGCCGCGCGCGGTGTGAAAGCCGGGGACCCGGTCGCCATCGTCCTGCCCAACTGCCCGCAGCACATCGTCGCGTTCTACGCCGTCCTGCGCCTGGGCGCGGTGGTCGTCGAGCACAACCCGCTCTACACCCCTCGCGAGCTGCGCAAGCAGTTCGAGGACCACGGCGCGAAGCACGCGATCGTCTGGAGCAAGGTCGTGGCCACCGTCCAGGACTTCCCCGCCGATCTCAAGGTCGACACCCTCGTCTCGGTCGACGTGACCCGCGCCATGCCCTGGACCGCGCGCCTCGCGCTGCGCCTGCCCGTGGCCAAGGCCCGCGCCTCGCGGGCGGCTCTGCACGCGAAGACCCGGGATGCCGTCGAGTGGGAGGACCTGACCGGTCACGTCCCTCTGCCCGAGACGCATCCGCGTCCCCGTACCGACGATCTCGCGATCATCCAGTACACCAGCGGGACGACGGGCACGCCCAAGGGTGCGATGCTCACGCATGCCAATCTTCTCGCCAACGCCGCGCAGGCGCGGGCGTGGGTGCCGCAGATCGTCCGCGGCGAAGGCTGCGTCGTCTACGCGGTGCTGCCGATGTTCCACGCGTACGGGCTGACCCTGTGCCTCACATTCGCCATGTCGATGGGCGCGCGCCTGGTGCTGTTCCCCAAGTTCGACCCCGACCTCGTGCTGGCGGTCACCAAGAAGCACCCGGCGACGTTCCTCCCGCTCGTGCCTCCGATCGCAGAGCGCCTGCTCTCCGCCGCGCAGGAGAAGGGCGTCGACCTCACCGGTACCGACGTCGCGATCTCGGGCGCGATGGCTCTGCCCCACTCGCTCGTCGTGCCCTTCGAGCAGGCGACCGGCGGGTTCCTCGTCGAGGGGTACGGGCTGAGCGAGTGCTCGCCCGTCCTGATGGCGAACCCCGTCGCCGACAACCGCGTCGCCGGTACCGTCGGGCTGCCGCTGCCCGGCACGGAGTGCCGCGTGGTCGACCCCGATGACCCGTTCACCGACGTCGAGAAGGGCGAGCTCCTCGTGCGGGGCCCCCAGGTGTTCTCGGGCTACTACGGCAAGCCCGAGGAGACCGAGGCGGTCTTCGTCGACGGGTGGTTCCGCACGGGAGACATCGTCACCATCGACGACGACGGCTTCGTGCGCATCGTCGATCGGATCAAGGAGCTCATCATCACGGGCGGGTTCAACGTCGCGCCGACCGAAGTCGAGAACGTCCTGCGCCAGCATCCGTCCGTCGCCGACGTCGCTGTCGTCGGTCTCCCCAGCGCGCACTCGGGCGAAGACGTCGTCGCCGCCGTCGTCCCGGCCTCTCGGGACGACTTCGACGCCGAGGCGCTACGGGCCTTCGCACGCGGCATCCTCACTCCCTACAAGGTGCCCAAGCGCGTCGTCGTGGTCGACGAGCTGCCGCGATCGCTCATCGGCAAGGTCCTGCGCCGGCAGGTTCGCGACACGCTCCTCTCGGACTGATCCCGGCGGGGCGCTAGCGAGAGCCGTCAGGCGGGGAGCGCGTCCATCGATACGGTGAGATGGAGTGCCGGGAACGCCCGGTCGAGACCATTGGGGGAATCTCATGCACACCACACGTACGTCGTTCGCCGTCCTGGCCGCATCCGCCCTGCTGCTCCTGGCGGGCTGCTCGGGCGGCACGACGGCACCGGCCGACACGGCGAGCGAGAGCGCCGCAGCGACTCCGGCGGCGACCGCGGCGGCCACTTCGGCCGCGGCCGCGGCCACGACCGGTCAGTCGAAGGCCGACGCCTGCCAGATCATCATCAGCTCGTTCACCGATGTGACCCAGGCCAGCAGCGAGATCTCCACGTCGGACCCGCAGGCGGCGGTCGCGACATTCAGGACCCTCGCCGACAAGGTGACGGCCGACTTCGCGCAGATCAGCAACGCCGAGATCGCCCCGGTGGCGCAGAAGGCGAGTGCTCAGCTCGGCGAATACGTGACCTTCCTCGACAGCGTCGTCAGCGACCCGAGCAAGGTGAGCGGGCTGAGCGACCAGGTGACGGCGCTGCAGGAGAGCTTCACCGAGGCGGGAACCGCCTGTCAGGGCTGACCCGATCGCGGTGGGCGGGGGCTGAGGCCTCCGCCCACCGTCGTTCTCGGCGGTGGCCGGTCGAAGCCGGTGAGCCTCGATTGGCAGGCTCGACGCACCATCGCGCGCCCAGCCTCCGCCGCTCAGGATCAGGCCCGCCAGGTACCGGGCCGCGGCTGAGCGAGCTGCGGCACGGTGTATTCGCTCTCGTCGGGGAAATGCCCGGTCTTGTCGTCCCAGGTGAGCTGGAGGACCGGAACCGATGCCTCGGGCGGGCGTTGATAGAAGCGGTTCGCCCCGAAGACGATGTCGCCCGGGTTCGGCACCTCTTCGACCCGCACCCGGTGCGCCCACCCGTCGAAGGCGATGACCTCCCCGGGGAGGAGGTCACCGCCGTCGCGCACACGCTCGGCGAGCTCGGTCAGCACGGCGGAGGCCGTCCCCGGAGTGACCGAGTAGATCAGCAGTTCCGGATGGCCGAGTCCGAACAGGCCGATCGTGTAGGCGAACGACGACGGTTCGGATTCCGGCCCGCACGACACGTACTCGACCGACACGGCGTGGGCGCGGATGGTCTCGGCGAGGCGCCGGTCGTCCTGATCGAGGAACGCGAGCACCTCGGGATCGATGGGGTTCATGGGATCTCCTCTCGGTTCCCGGCAGCGTAGGCGTACGTCCGCCGCGGTCCCGGAACCCCTCCACAGACCCCTCCTCCCCCGTACTCAGTCAGCGGTGGCAGACGCGCTCTCGTCGAGGGCGGCGGGACCCTGCTCGACCAGGATGCGGAACTGCGCGGCATCCAGGATGCGCAGGCCGAGCTCCTCCGCCTTCGCCAGCTTCGACCCGGCCCCCGGGCCCGCGGCCACGAAGTCGGTCTTCTTGGACACGCTCGACGCCGCCTTGCCGCCCGCCGCCAGGATCGCCTCCTGCGCCCCCTCGCGGGTGTAGCCCTCGAGCGAGCCCGTGGCGACGACGGTCAGCCCCGCTAGGACGCCGCCTGCGGCCGCGGCCGCTCCGGGACCGGGGTGGCCGGGAATCGCGAACCGCACGCCGGCCGCCTCCCACCGTTCGACGATCTCGCGATGCCAATCGACCTCGAACCACTCGATCACCGCATCGGCGATGATCGCTCCCACGCCCTCGACGGCGGCGAGCTCCTCGCGCGACGCCGCGCGGATCGCGTCGAGAGAGCCGAACCACTGGGCGAGGGCGCGCGCGGCGACGGGACCGACGTGGCGGATGTTGAGCGAGACGAGCAGACGCCACAAGTCCTTCGTCTTGGCTTTGTCGAGCTCGGCGATCAGCTTCGTCGCCTGTTCCGAGGGGCGGACCTCCCGGTAGTCCTTCCGGATGCCGCGCCGGCGCCGCTCCGCGGGATCGAGGCCTTCCGTGCCGGGCGGGTAGGACGCCGGGGAGAGCTTCTGGAACGGCAGGCGCCGGACGAGCTCGCCGGTGTCGGCGTCGACCTTGCGCTCCCCCGTCTCGGAGTCGCGGACGACGACCTCGATCGGGACCAGCTGCTCGACGGTGAGGTCGAACAGCCCCGCCTCGGTGTCGAGCGGTGGTTTCTCCGGGACCTCGGGCTGGGTGAGCGCCGCGGCGGTGACCTCGCCGAGCGCTTCGACGTCGAGCGCCCCGCGCGAGCCGATGTGCTCGACGCGTCCGCGCACCTGCGCCGGGCATGAGCGCGCGTTCGGGCAGCGGAGGTCGATGTCGCCCTCCTTCGCGGGACGCAGAGGGGTACCGCACTCGGGGCAGTCCGCGGGCATCACGAAGGCGCGTTCGGTGCCGTCGCGAAGCTCGACCACGGGTCCGAGGACTTCGGGGATCACGTCTCCGGCCTTGCGCAGCACCACCGTGTCGCCGATGAGCACGCCCTTGACCTTCACGACGTCTTGGTTGTGCAGGGTCGCCTGACGCACGACGCTACCGGCGACCCTGGCGGGCTCCATGACCGCGAAGGGCGTCGCCCGCCCGGTGCGGCCGACCGAGACGACGATGTCGAGCAGCTTGGTGTTGACCTGCTCCGGCGGGTACTTGTACGCGATCGCCCACCGCGGCGCGCGGCTGGTGGCGCCCAGCTCGTCGTGCAGCTCGAGTTCGTCGACCTTGACCACGACGCCGTCGATCTCGTGCTCGACGTCGTGACGGTGTTCGCCGTGGTGGGCGACGAAGGCGAGGACGCCGTCGATCGAGGGTTCGACACGGCTGTAGGGCGAGGTGGGCAGGCCCCACGCAGCGAGCAGATCGTAGATCTCGCTCTGCGCGGCCACCGGCGGGTTCCGCCATGCCCCGATGCCGTGGACGTACAGCTTGAGGGACTCGATCCGCGCGAGTCCCGCCTCGAGTTCGAGGCCGCTCTTCTTCTCGATCTGCTGGCGGAGGCCGCCGCTGGCTGCGTTGCGGGGGTTCGCGAACGCCGGGAAGCGGCGAGCCGCGGCGATCTCCGCCTTCGCTGCATCGAAGGAGCGGCCGCCCCGCCGGCCCGCGGCACGCTCTCGCGCCTCGGCCACGGCCCGCTCCCGGAACTCGCCCTGCAGGCGGTTGAGGTTCTCGAAGGCCGCGACGGGGATGAAGACCTCGCCGCGCACCTCGACGATCGCCGGGTGACCTTCGCCCTCGAGCTCCCGCGGGATGTCGGACAGACGCAGAGCGTTCTCGGTGACGATCTCGCCGACCCGCCCGTCCCCGCGCGTGGCCGCCGAGGTGAGCACGCCGTTCTCGTAGCGGAGGCTGATGGCGAGTCCGTCGATCTTGAGCTCGCTCAACCACTGCACCGGGCGTCCCGCCGCCGCCTGCGTCTTCACGGCCCAGTCGCGGAGCTCCTCGGGTGAGAACACGTTGTCGAGACTGAGCATGCGCTCGGCGTGCTCGATGGTGGCGAGATCGGTGGCCTCGGCCGCGCCCACCGATTGCGTGGGACTGTCCTGTCCCTGCAGCTCGGGGTGCAGACGCTCCAGCTCCTCGAGTCGATGCATCCACGCGTCGTACGTCGCGTCGTCGACGACCTCGGCGTCTCGTCCGTAGTAGGCGTCGCGCGCGGCGACGATGCTCCGGGTGAGGTCGTCGGCCTCGGCGCGCGCCTCGTCGAGGGTGAGGTCGGGAAGCTGATCGTGCTCGGTCACCCATCCAGCTTAGGGACGGGGTCCGACATCGCCGGAGGGCCTTGCCGGGCGCAGGCGGGCCTCACCTCGCCCGACGGAGGAGCTTTCGGCGCGGGAGGAGAGCCCGCCCCGACTCGGTCCTCTGCAGCGCGATTCTCCTCCCGTCCCGCGCAGTGGCACTCGCGCCCGACGGAGGAGCTTTCGGCGCGGGAGGAGAGTCCGCCCCGACTCGGCCCTCCGCAGCGCGATTCTCCTCCCGTCCCGCGCAGTGGCACTCGCGCCCGCGGAGAAAAGGGTTCAGGCCTCGACCGGGACCGCGGACACCGTCCGGTCGATCGTGAACTGCCCGATCACGCGCGTGCCGTCGTAGAGCACCGCGGTCTGGCCGGGAGCGACGCCGTCGAACGGTTCCTCGGGGCGTACGGTGAGCACACCGTCGACCAGCTCCGCGGCGGCGGGGACAGGGTCGGCGTGCGCGCGGATCTGCACGTCGCAGGGGAACGAGGATGCCGACGGGGCACGACCCGCCCACGTGAAGCGCTCCCCCGCGATCTCGGAGCACGCGAGGGCCTCTTTCGGGCCGACCACGACCGTGTTGGTGACCGGCCGCACCTCGAGCACGAAGCGCGGCTTGCCGTCGGCCGCGGGCACGCCCAGCTGGAGGCCGCGGCGCTGCCCGACCGTGAAGGCGTGGGCTCCCTCGTGCGTGCCGACGACGGCCCCCGTGCGGTCGAGGATCTCGCCGCGCTCAGCCCCGACCTTGTCGGCGAGCCAGCCGCGGGTGTCGCCGTCGGGGATGAAGCAGATGTCGTGGCTGTCGGGCTTCTGCGCGACCGACAGACCGCGCGCCTCCGCTTCGGCGCGCACGAGCGCCTTGGAGGGCGTCGAACCGAGCGGGAAGTAGGTGTGCGCGAGCTGTTCGGCGGTGAGCACGCCCAGGACGTACGACTGATCCTTGGCGTTGTCGGACGCCCGGTGCAGCTCGCGCCCCTCGGGCGTGTCGACGAGCGTGGCGTAATGACCGGTGCACACGGCGTCGAAACCGAGCTCGAGCGCCCGCTCGAGGAGAGCGGCGAACTTGATCTTCTCGTTGCACCGCATGCACGGGTTCGGCGTGCGTCCGGCGCGGTACTCCGAGACGAAATCGTCCATGACGTCGTCGCGGAAGCGCTCGGAGAAGTCCCACACGTAGAACGGCATCCCGAGCTTGTCGGCCGCGCGTCGCGCATCCATGGCGTCCTCGATCGTGCAGCACCCGCGGCTGCCGGCGCGCAGCGTTCCCCCGGCGCGCGAGAGCGCGAGGTGCACGCCCACCACGTCGTGACCGGCCTCCACCGCGCGGGCCGCCGCCACCGCGGAGTCGACCCCACCGCTCATCGCCGCCAGAACTCGCATCGTCCCAGTCTACGAAGCGCGGTCTGAACGGGCGCCGGATGCCACGGCCCGCCGGTACGCCTCCGGGATGCGGGTGACGAGAGCATCGACGTCCGCCGGCGTGGAGGTGTATCCGAGGGTGAAACGCAGCACCGACCGCGCGGCCCGGTCGTCGAGACCGAGGGCGAGGACGACGTGCGACGGCTCCGCGACCCCCGCCTGGCAGGCGGAGCCGGTCGACACCGCGATCTGCTCCATGTCGAGCAGGAACAGCAGCGTCTCGCCGGCGGCATCCGGGAACAAAACGTGCGCGTTGCCCGGGAGTCGGTGCGAGGGGTCGCCCAGGAGCCGGGCCGAGGGCACGCCGGCGATGATCCCCGCCACGAGGCGATCACGCAGACCCGCGAGACGCACGCTCTCGTTCTCGCGCTCCGCCTCGGCAGCGCGCGCCGCCGCCGCGAAGGCGACCGCTCCCGCGACATCCTGAGTGCCGGCGCGCAGCCCCCGTTGCTGACCGCCGCCGTGCAGGAGCGGGGTCAGCCGCGCGTGCCGGGAGACGACCGCCGCGCCCACGCCCACGGGTCCACCGACCTTGTGCGCCGAGACCGACATCGCCACGAGCCCCGCCGCCGATGCGCCCGCCCCGCGCCACCCGCCGA
This sequence comes from Microbacterium sp. PRF11, assembly GCF_031844085.1. Taxonomy (NCBI): domain Bacteria; kingdom Bacillati; phylum Actinomycetota; class Actinomycetes; order Micrococcales; family Microbacteriaceae; genus Microbacterium; species Microbacterium sp. PRF11. Next base: position 314,207 of record NZ_JAUZUP010000004.1, on the reverse strand, counting down.
AGTCGACCGGGATCTGTCCCAGCGCGGACACCGCGTCGAGATGCATCGGCACGCCGGCTTCGGATGCCGCCCGCGCCAGGGACGCGGCATCCTGGATCGTCCCCACCTCGTTGCTGGCGACGAGAGCCGTCGCGACCGCCGCCCCGGGAAGCGCTGCGGCGAAGAGCTCCGGATCGATCCGCCCCCGCCTGTCGAGAGGCACGGCGCGCACCGACGCCCCCTCCGCGGCGGCGAGCCACCCGACGACGTCGAGCGTCGCGTGATGCTCACCGTCGGGCAGCACGACGGCGTCCGCGCCGGCCACACGCGACCACCACGCACCCTTCAGGGCGAGGTTCGCCGCCTCGGTGCCGCCGGAGGTGAACACGATTTCAATGGGCTGGCATCCCAGGATCTCCGCGAGATTCTCACGGGCGTCCTCGAGAAGTCGCCGGGCATCCTGACCGGCGCCGTGGATCGAGGACGGGTTGCCGATGACCTCGTGCGCCGCGATCCAGGCGTCGCGCGCCTCGGGACGCAGCGGCGTGGTCGCCGCGTGATCGAGGTATACCCGCATCCGGTCCTCCTCGTGGTGTCAGCCGCCTTCACTACCCTAGGGCGCATGGTCTTACCCGAGACGGTCCTCCCCGCCCGCCCCGCCCTGCTGAACCCCGCCCTCGACGACCTCGGCGTGCGCCTGGGCCCCGACGGCGGGACGCTGCGCGTGTGGTCGGGAACCGCCGACTCCGTCCAGCTCCTCCTCTTCGACGACGTCGACCTCGACTGGGCCACCGAGACCATCGACATGGTCCCCGTGGGCGGCGGTGTCTTCCAGGCGACGACGCCCCTGCTCCGGGCCGGCGCGCGGTACGCGATCCGCGTGGGCGGACCCCAGGGGCCCGGGCACCTCTTCAACCCCGAGTCGCTGCTCATCGAGCCGTACTCCCGCGGGCTCGTGTCGGGCGGCGGAACGGGCGACTGGCGGTCGGTCGTGATCGACGGGTCCTTCGACTGGGGCTCGTCGGCCAAGCCGGGGGTGCCGCTGGACCGCACCGTGATCTACGAGGCGCACGTCAAGGGCCTGACGAAGCGGCATCCCCTCATCCCGCCGGCGCTCCACGGCACCTACGCGGGGCTCGCCCACCCGGCCATGATCGAGCACCTGCTCTCGCTCGGGGTCACCAGCGTCGAGCTCCTCCCCGTGCACGCCTACGCCACCGAACCGCGGCTGCTGCAGCTCGGGCTCACCAACTACTGGGGCTACAACTCCCTCAACTTCTTCACGCCGCACGCTCCGTACGCCACGGCGGCGAGCCGCGCGGAGGGACCGGAGGCGGTGCTGCGCGAGTTCAAGGGGATGGTGAAGCTCCTGCACGAGGCCGGACTCGAGGTACTGCTCGACGTCGTCTACAACCACACCGCCGAGGGCGGTATCGGCGATCCGCGCACCAGCTTCCGGGGAATCGACAACACCGGCTACTACCGACAGACCGGTGAAGGTGTCTACATCGACGAGACCGGGTGCGGGAACGCGGTCGACACGTCGACGGATGCCGCGGCGCGTCTGGTCCTGGACTCGCTGCGCTACTGGAGCGACGAGGTGCAGGTCGACGGCTTCCGTTTCGACCTCGCGGTGACGCTCGGCCGCGACGAGCGTCACTCCTTCACCCCCGACCACCCGCTGCTCACCGCCATCCGCGAAGACCCGGCGCTGGCCGGCACCAAGCTCATCGCCGAACCGTGGGACGTCGGTATGGGCGGCTGGCAGACCGGCAACTTCGGCTCTCCGTGGCTCGAGTGGAACGATCGCTACCGCGACCGGGTGCGCAACTTCTGGTTGAGCGACGTCGACTACGCGCGACGCGCCGACACCGCCCCCGTGGGGATCGGCGGCTTCGCGACGCGTCTCGCCGGTTCGTCGAACACGTTCAGCGAGGACCGCGGCCCGCTGGCGAGCGTGAACTTCGTCACCGCGCACGACGGTTTCACCCTGCGCGACCTCGTCTCCTACGACGTCAAGCACAATCTCGGCAACGGCGAGCAGAATCGCGACGGGGCCGACACTAACCGCTCCTTCAACCACGGTGCCGAGGGACGCACCGACGACGAGCGCGTGCTCGCCACCCGCCGCAAGGCCATGCGGAACCTGATGGGGACGCTGCTGCTGTCGGCCGGAGTGCCGATGATCACGGCCGGCGACGAGATGGGGCGCACGCAGCGGGGCAACAACAACGCCTACTGCCACGACTCGGCGCTCACCTGGGTGTCGTGGGACCTGGCGCCGTGGCAGCGCGACCTGCTCGCGCACACGCAGCGCCTGCTGCAGGCGCGGCGCGACAACCCGGCGCTGCGTCCGAAGCGCTTCGCCCGCGCGGGTGAGACCATCCCCTCGGCCTCCGTCATGGACTGGTTCGACGAGCACGGCGAAACGATGTCGAGCGATCGCTGGAACGACCCCGCGCACCGGACGCTGCAGTATCTCGCCACCTCGACCCCCGAAGACGAGGAGCCCAATCGAGTGCTGCTCGTCATCCACGGCACCGAGGAGCCCACCGAGATCACGCTGCCCGCACTGACCGGGGCCTCGTTCGTGTCGCTGTGGTCGAGCGCCGACGAAGCGCCCGCCGACGACGACGAGACGTTCGTCCCCGGCGACGTGGTCCCGCTGGCGGGGACGTCGATGCGGTTGTTCCGCGTCGACTGATCGCCCCGCGCTGTCAAGGCCGCGAGAAAGCCGGGGCGCGAGCGCCGGCCCACGGTAGGTTCGGACCGTGGCCACCACGACGACATCTTCGCCCGAGCTGCCTTGGCGCAGCGCCGCCTCGATCCCCGTGCGCCCGGTGAAGCCGACGCCGACTTCGCGCAGCGTGGTCACGCCGCGCATCCCGATGGCGTTGCCGCACCCGAGCGTCCCGGGCGGACGCTTCCGGCCGTCCGCCTACGTCGGCGAGGCGGTCCCGTTCACGGTCACGGCGTTCCGCGAGGGTCACGACCGCATCGGCGTGAACGTGCGGCTCTTCTCCCCCTCGGGCGACGAGTCGCTGCACCGTCTCAGCCCGCTCAACGACGGGTTCGACCGGTGGTCCGTCCTCGTCGCCCCGCTCGAGCAGGGCGTGTGGCGGTTCCGTTTCGAGTCCTTCGCGGACGACTTCGCGACGTGGGAGCACGCGGCCGAGCTGAAGATCGCGGCCGGTGTCGACACCGCGCTCATGCGCGAGATGGGCGCGCAGCTGTTCGACCGCGCTCGCGGTGAGAAGAAGCGTCCCGGGACCGACAAGGACGCGCTCTACGACGCGGCCCGGTCGCTGCGCGACCCCGACGTCCACGACGACGTCGCCCTCGCGATCGTGCGGGACCCGCAGATCGCGTCGCTGTTCGCGGACCGGCCGATGATGGGCCTGGTGTCGGTCGGACGGGATGCCGAGCTGCTCGTCGAGCGCGAACGCGCCGGCGTGGGCGCCTGGTACGAGTTCTTCCCCCGCTCCGAGGGCGCGCGCCGCGCCGAGGACGGCTCCGTCATCAGCGGGACCTTCCGCACCGCCGCGGAACGGCTCCCCGGTGTCGCCGGTATGGGCTTCGACGTGCTCTACCTCCCCCCGATCCATCCGATCGGTGAGACGAACCGCAAGGGCCCGAACAACACCCTCGTCACGCAGCCCGGCGACCCCGGCTCGCCGTGGGCCATCGGCGGCGCCGCGGGCGGACACGACACCGTGCACCCCGACCTCGGCACGCTCGAGGACTTCCGCGCGTTCGTGGCCGCGGCCCGCGACAACGGCATCGAGGTGGCGCTCGACCTCGCGCTGCAGGCGAGCCCCGATCACCCGTGGGTCACCGAGCACCCGGAATGGTTCACGACGCTTCCGGACGGGTCGATCGCGTTCGCGGAGAACCCGCCGAAGAAGTATCAGGACATCTACCCGGTCAACTTCGACAACGACCCCGAGGGCATCCGCGCGGAGGTGCTGCGCGTCGTGCGGCACTGGATCGCGCAGGGCGTGAAGATCTTCCGCGTCGACAACCCGCACACCAAGCCGCTTCAGTTCTGGGAGTGGCTGATCGCGACCGTCAGCACCGAAGAACCGGATGCCGTCTTCCTCGCGGAGGCGTTCACGCGCCCCGCCCCGCTGCAGGGATTGGCGATGGCCGGCTTCCAGCAGAGCTACACGTACTTCACCTGGCGCAACACCAAGGAAGAACTCGAAGAGTTCCTCTCGGGGCTCGCTCACGAGACCGACGACTTCCTCCGGCCGAACCTTTTCGTCAACACCCCCGACATCCTGACGGAGTACCTGCAGTTCGGCGGGCGACCGGGGTACAAGGTCCGCGCCGCCCTCGCGGCCACCGCGGCCCCGACCTACGGCGTCTACGCCGGGTACGAACTGTTCGAGAACGTCGCCCGGCCCGGTTCCGAGGAGAACATCGACAACGAGAAGTACGAGTACAAGTTCCGCGACTGGGCGGGCGCCGAAGCCGCGGGCGACTCGCTCGCCCCGTACCTGCGCATGCTCAACGCGGCGCGTCGCGCGCACCCGGCGCTGCGTCAGCTGCGCAACCTCAGCATCCACTGGAGCGACGACGACGCCATCCTCGTCTACTCAAAGCACCTCTCCGCGGAGCTGTCGCCGACCGGCGAAGCCGACACGATCATCGTCGTTGCGAACGTCGATCCCCACTCGGCCCGGGAGACCACCGTCCACCTCGACACCACCGTGTTCGGCATCGAACCCGGGGCGTCGTACGACGTCGAGGACCTCGTGACGGGCCAGGTGTGGACCTGGGCCGACCACAACTTCGTGCGCCTCGACGCCTTCGCCGAACCCGTGCACATCCTGCACGTCAAGGAGAACCGATGACCCCCCTGTCCCCCGACATCCTCGACGCCGTCGCCCACGGCGCCCACCACGACCCGCACAGCGTGCTGGGCGTCCACGAGAGCAGCGACGGGTGGGTCATCCGCGCGCGCCGACCGCTCGCGGCCGAGGTGGTGGCCGTTCTCGACGACGGCACGGCGGTGCCCCTCACCCACCTGCGCGGGGGCATCTGGGAGGCGACCGTCGAGTCGTTCCCCGGTCGCTACACGGTGCGCGCCACCTACGACGGCACCGAGCACGTCACCGACGACGGCTATCGCCACTCGCCCTCGATCGGCGAGCTCGACCTCCACCTCATCGCGGAGGGCCGTCACGAGGAGCTGTGGCGCGTCCTGGGCGCGCACGTGCGCGAGATCGACGGTTCGCAGGGCGTGGCCTTCACGGTCTGGGCCCCGAACGCCCGCGCGGTGCGCATCAAGGGAGACTTCAACGGCTGGGACGGCAGCGGGAGCGCCATGCGCTCCATGGGCGGCAGCGGCGTCTGGGAGCTGTTCGTGCCCGGCATCGGCGTCGGAACCCGGTACAAGTTCGAGATCCTCACCCGCGGGGGTCAGTGGATCGAGAAGGCCGATCCCATGGCCCGGGCCGCCGAGGTGCCGCCGGCAACGGCATCCGTCGTCACCGACACCGCCTACGAGTGGAGCGACGACGCCTGGATCGAGGAGCGCTCGCGCACCGCACCCGTCGACCGGCCGATGTCGATCTACGAGCTGCACCTCGGTTCGTGGAAGCAGGGCCTGTCGTATCGCGACGCCGCCGATCAGATCATCGACTACGTGGGTGCCCAGGGCTTCACGCACGTCGAGTTCCTCCCCCTCGCCGAGCATCCGTTCGGCGGGTCGTGGGGATACCAGGTTTCGGGCTACTACGCCCCCACCAGCCGCTTCGGCTCCCCCGACGACCTGCGCTACCTCATCGATCGGCTGCACCAGGCCGGTATCGGCGTGATCATGGACTGGGTCCCCGGTCACTTCCCCAAGGACGCGTTCGCCCTCGCGCGCTTCGACGGCGAGGCGCTGTACGAGCACCCCGATCCGCGACGCGGAGAGCACAAGGACTGGGGAACGCTCATCTTCGACTACGGCCGCAACGAGGTGCGCAACTTCCTCGTCGCGAACGCCCTGTACTGGTTCGAGGAGTTCCACGTCGACGGTCTCCGAGTGGATGCCGTCGCCTCGATGCTCTACCTCGATTACTCCCGCAACGACGGGGAGTGGGCGCCCAACCAGTTCGGAGGCCGCGAGAACCTCGAGGCCATCCGCTTCCTGCAGGAGGTCAACGCGACCTCGTACAAGCGGTACCCCGGCATCGCGATGATCGCCGAGGAGTCCACGAGCTTCCCTGGCGTCACGGCTCCGACCTCGGCCGCCGGGCTCGGCTTCGGGTTCAAGTGGAACATGGGGTGGATGAACGACTCGCTGCAGTACATCGGTCGCGATCCGATGTACCGCTCGCACCACGAGGGCGAGCTGTCGTTCTCGTTCGTCTACGCGTTCAGCGAGAACTTCGTCCTGCCGATCAGCCACGACGAGGTCGTCCACGGCAAGGGCAGCCTCTTCGGCCGGATGCCGGGAGACCACTGGCAGAAGCTGGCCAACATGCGCGCCTTCCTGGCGTACATGTGGGGCCACCCCGGCAAGCAGCTGCTGTTCATGGGCCAGGAGTTCGGCCAGATGTCGGAGTGGTCCGAGTCCCGCGACCTGGACTGGTGGATGCTCGACCAGCCCGCGCACCGCCAGCTCCACGGCTTCGTCGCCGAGCTGAACCGCGTCTACAAGGACCACGCTCCCCTGTGGTCGCGGGACCACGACGGTGCCGCGTTCTCGCGCCTGGGTGCGCCGGCGTGGAACCCGAACGTGCTCGCCTTCGCACGTCGCGACCACCACGGCAACACCGTCGCGGTGATCTGCAACTTCTCGGGCGTGCCGCTCGGCGACTTCCCGCTCGACCTGCCCGAGTCGGGAACCTGGACCGAGGTGCTCAACAGCGACGCCGAGGCGTTCGGCGGGTCGGGCCAGGGTAATCTGGGCGCGGTCACGACCGATGCCCGCGGCAGTGCGACTCTGACCCTGCCCCCGCTCGGCGTGCTCTGGTTGCATCACCGCGCAGACGCCTGACGCGCGGACGACGACGGCCCCGTCTCCTTCGGGAGCGGGGCCGTCGTCGTAGGCGCCGGGTTCGTCAGAACAGCAGGGATGCCAACCGCGCTCGGGCGCGGACGACCCGGGCGTCGTCGTCGCCGACGAGGCCGAACAGCTCCAGCAGGCGCTCGCGGACGGGCGCGCGCTCCTCGGCCGGGAGGGCGGCGAAGAGGTCGAGCAACCGTCCGAACGCATCGTCGACGTGGCCGCCGACGACGTCGAGGTCGGCGACGAGGAACTGCGCCTCGAGTCCGGTGGGGTCGGCCGCCGCCGCGGCGCGAGCGGCCTGCAGATCGGCTCCCTGGACGCGGTCGAGCAGTCGCACCTGCCCGAGGCCGGCGCGCGCGTCCGCGTCGCGGGGGTTCTCGGCGAGGGCCTGCTCGTACGCCGAGATCGCGCGGGCGTAATCGCCCTCTTCGATCGCCGCGAAGGCCTCGGCGTGCAGCGGCGGGAGGGGCGGCTCCTCGGCGGGGGTGTCGGTGCCGGTGTCACTGCCCACGGGGACCGTACCGGTGACGCCGTGCTGGGCGGCCAGCTGCAGCAGCTGGGCGAAGACGTCGCGCACCTGCTGCTCGGGAACGGCGCCGGTGAACAGCGGGACGGGCTGACCGGCGACGAGGGCGAGGACCATCGGAATCGACTGCGCCCGGAAGCCCTGCGCGAGCTGCGGGTTCGCGTCGACGTCGACCTTCGCCAGGACCAGGCGACCCGCGAGCTCGTTCACGACTTTCTCGAGGACGGGGCTGAGCTGCTTGCACGGTCCGCACCACTCGGCCCACAGGTCGATCACGACGGGGACCGTGCGCGAGAGCTCGAGCACCTCGCCGAAGGTCGCGTCGGTGACGTCGAAGACCAGCGGGATCGCCCCCGCCGGCGACGGGGACGCGTCCGTCGCCGCAGCGGGCGCCGGGGGTTGGTGACGGTTGCGCAGCGACGAGAGGTCGACGGCACCGCGCATCACGGAACCGGGGGCGGGAGTGCTCACGGGGACACCTTCGCTTCGAGGAGGCTGGAACGGTAGCCGAGCAGGCGGATCTGATCGTCGGAGCCCTGGCTGGGCACGTAGAAGAAGACCTGGTCGGAGTAGGTCGTCGTGAAGCCCGTCGCCGACTGGTCGACGCCCGTGAGGGCCTTGACCGCCGGATTGTTGTCGAGCTTGATCACGGCATCGGTGTTGGTCGGTTTGGCGGTGTCGCTCTCGTACACGTTGACGGCGACGATCGCGCCGGTGTCGAGGGTGGCCAGCGCGATGGGCGTCGCGGGCCCCGCGGACGCCGAGAAGCTGATCTCGGCGGTCCCGGCACCGGTCTGGTTCAACTCGTCGGTGCGCTTGGTCTTGTTGTCCTGGATCGCCGAGAGGAGCAGATCGTTCGCGGTGTCGAACAACGGTGCCGAGGCGCTGTTCGTGCCGTTGTTGATGATGTCGGCATAGGCCGCTGCGACCTTCTCGGGCGCGAGTACGAGGAAGGACGAGTCCGGCGGCACCTGGGTGGCGCCGACGTAGGGCGCGGCGAGTTCCGGCAGATTGGTGGAGGCCTCGAGGTTGCCGACGTAGGACGCCTTGTACTCGTCCCACGGCGTCTGCTGCGTCATCATCATGATCGTCGTGGTCGGGGTCGCGGCATCCGCGGACTCCACCACCGTCATGAGCGAGCGCGGCCACGTTCCCGTCGTCTGCGGCAGCACGATCTGCACCGGTTCGGCGGGGATCGCCGGGAGCGCCGGTCGGTCCGAGATCGCGGCGCGCAGCTTGTAGTTGGTCTCGCGCTCCGCCAGAGCGGGACCGGAGAGCCGCTCCGCTGCGGCGGTCGCGTCGAGGGCCGCGTCGGCCTCCGCCACGGTCGACGACAGACGCGAGACGATGCGCTGCGCCTGCGCCTCGGTCACCGCGGGCGGGAACTGGCCCTCCGGGACGATCACGGTCGGAGTCGGACTCGGCGACTCGCTCGCCGCGAGCTGCGGCCACGCGTCGGCGGAACAGCCGGCCAGCAGCGCGGCCGAGACGCCCAGCGCCGGGACGGCGATGAGCGCGCGTCGACCACCCAGCGCACCGCGCACGCGCGAGCCGCGGCGGCCGGCGGACTCGCTGATCACGCCCTTCGCCTCTGCGTCGCCGCCCACGGTGGAGATCGGCTCGGTCACCGGCAGCGGAAGACCCTTGCGGCGCGGCCGGCGGGAGCGTCGGACGTGCCGGATGCCGAGCAGGTACAGCACCAGGCCGATGAGCAGCACGATCCCACCGCCGACGATGAGCGGCCCCGCCCACGGCGTGGAGTCGTCGATCGGCCAGGTCACGCTGACGTTGGCCGGCGCGGGCGACGAGCCATCGGAAGCGATGAGGACGCTCATGTCGCTCGGGAGCTGGAGGGTCGTCGACAGGGTTCCGGTCTGCTCGAACTCGTCGAGCCACAGGTCGGAGTCGACCGGGGAACGGCCCGCGGCCGCATCGCTCGTGGGCGTCACGGTGGGCTGCGCGACGGCGGTCTGCACGACGCCGGCACCGTCGACGGTCACCGCGGTGTAGGGGACGTCGGCGAGCCACGCCTTGACGTCGGCGGTGCGACCGTACGAGACGAACACGGCGCCGTCACCCTCGACGCGCAGCGTCTGCGCGCCCGGCACGCTGTTGAGCACCGAGCCGTCGAGGAGCGTGTAGGCCGTCGTCCCCTCGGTCTGCACCGTCGCGGATGTCTCCGACGGGCCCTGGAACACCGTGCGCTGGGCGATACCGGCACCGATCATGACGGCGGCGATGACGAACGCCACCACGGCCCAGACGAATCTCACGCTTCACACCATCCCCACCGGCGGCTCGGGCGCCACCGAAGAATCGACGTTTCAGACTATCGGAGGGCGCCTGAAAGTTCGCGGCGAGGCCCGTCGCGCACGCGGTGGGCGCTCGCGCCTCAGTATCCTGACCAGACGGGCACGAGGCCCGGCTGAGGCGGGAGTCGTCGGGCCATGAAGATCCACAACCCATTCCGGGTCGCGCTGCTGGCGACCCTCGGCGTCGGCGTCGGACTGCTGCTGATCGGCAGCGTCCAGAACCTCTCGACCATCCTCCTCTACGTCGGAACGGCCCTGTTCCTGTCCCTCGGCCTCGACCCGGTCGTCTCGTTCCTCGAGCGGCGGGGGCTGCCGCGCTGGGCGGCGGTGCTCGTGACGATCCTCGCGGTGCTCGGCGTCTTCGCGGGCATCATCGTCATGGTCGTGCCGATCATCGTCGGTCAGATCACCCAGCTCGTCGTCCAGATCGAGCAGCTCCTGCAGGCCGACCGGTGGAACGAGCTCGTCCGCCAGGTGCAGGACTGGGCGTCGCAGACCCTTCCGTGGCTCCGGCTCGACGACGTCTGGGCCGGAGTTCAGCAGTGGCTCGGCACCCTCGACGTCGGGTCGATCTCGACGATGGTCGGCAACAGCCTGCTCCAGATCGGCGGAGCGGTCGCGGCGGGCCTGGGCGGCGCGTTCATCGTGCTCATCCTCACGATCTACTTCACGGCATCCACCCCCTCCCTGAAGTCGGCGGTGTACCAACTCGTGCCGGCGTCCAAGCGCGCACGATTCATCGAGCTGGCGGAGAAGATCACCGACTCGGTCGGCTACTACGTCATGGGCCAGGTCAGCCTGGGCGTCATCAACGGCGTGCTGAGCGCGATCTTCCTGTCGATCATCGACGCGCCCTTCCCCGCCGTGCTCGCCGTCATCGCCTTCTTCTTCTCGCTCATCCCGCTCGTCGGCACGCTCACGGGATCGACGATCATCGTGCTGACGTGCCTCATCCCGGGGTTGGGCACCCCGACGTGGGCGATCCTCGCCGCGGCGATCTACTACCTCGTCTACATGCAGATCGAGGCGTACGTGATCTCCCCGCGCATCATGAACCGCGCGGTCTCGGTGCCCGGATCGGTCGTCGTCATCTCGGCCCTCGCGGGAGGCGCGCTGCTGAACCTGCTCGGCGCCCTGATCGCGATCCCGGTGGCCGCCAGCATCCTCATCATCTACCGCGAGGTCATCATCCCGCGGCAGAACGAGCGCTGAGTCAGTCCTCCACCGGGCCGTCCCACTCGGTGGGCAGCGGCAGCGCGTCGGGGTTCACCGCGGCGACGATCTCGGTCAGCACACGACGGGTCTGCGTCTCGCCGACCCAGAGGTGCTTCCCCCCGTCGACGGCGATGAGCGTGGCATCCGGGACCGAGGCGAACCGCTTACGGGCCTCGTCCGGGCGCAGGTAATCGTCGAACTCGGGCACCAGCACGACCATCCGCCGCGGATCGCCCGCCCACGCCGCGACCTCCTCGGCCGTGGCACGGTGCAACGGGGGCGAGAGCAGGATGACGCCCTCGATGTCATGATCGCGACCGTACTTCAGCGCCAGTTCGGTGCCGAATGACCACCCCACCAGCCACGGACGCGGCAGCTCCCGCTCGCGCGCGAAGTCGACCGCGGCCGCGACGTCGAAGACCTCGTTCGCGCCCCCGTCGAACGCTCCCCCGCTCGTGCCGCGCGGCGACGACGTGCCGCGGGTGTTGAAGCGCAGCACCGCCAGATCGGCGAGAGCGGGCAGGCGTCCGGCCGCCTTGCGGAGGATGTGCGAATCCATGAAGCCGCCCGCCGTCGGTAGCGGATGCAGCGTCACCAGGGTGGCCACCGGCTCGCGATCGGCAGGCAGAGCGAGCTCGCCCACGAGGGTGAGCTCGTCGACCGTGCGCAGGGTGATGTCCTCGCGACGGGCGGGCAGAAGAACGGGTCCGCGAATCTCCATCAGGCGATCCTCCAACAGTGCGTGTGCCAGTGGCGACGGGCGGCGAGATCGGCGGCATCGCCGAGGACGCCGTCGGCGCGCCACACGACGAGGTGGGGCGTACCGACGGGGATGGTGCGCCCGCAACCCGGGCAGACGTACTCTTTGGCGGCCTGCGGACCCGACAGGGGCTGCACGGTCCACTCTCCCCCGCGCTTGACCTCGGTGCGCTTCCACCCGGCGATCAGCCGGTCGAGCGATTCGTCGGCGCGCGAGGAATCGGGACGCCTCTTACGGGAGCGGGGCATGGATGCCGCTCACCACCAGTGGTTGGCGGTCCAGAAGGCGTAGGCGCCGGCCCATCCGCCGTAACGCCCGGTGGCGTACCCGGTCCCCCACCGCAGGTTGTCGACCGGGTCGTAGCCGTTGCCGGGGACCTTGCTGCAGGGCAGGGCCTGCACGAGACCGCAGGCTCCCGACGACCGGTTGGTCGCGTTGGGGTTCCATCCGCTTTCGCGACTGACGATGTAGTCGACGAAGCCCATGTCGGATTCGGCGATGCCCGCCGCGGCCATCCATTCGGCGGGTGCGCCGCCGCCGGTGTAGAACAACGGACCGGTGCTGCCGGCCGACGAACCCGAGTCCGACTCGCGCGACGCCGAGGGAGTGGGCGTCGGAGTCGGAGTGGGCTTCGGCTTGACGTAGACGTTGTAGCTGGAGCGCTGGAGGTCGGGCGCCTGCTTCTCGCCGGAGGTCGACACCGCCTGGACGTCGTCGAGACCCTCGGCGTACAGGGTGACCGTCTGCGGCTCCGACGCCTGGGCCGGCAGCAGCGACGCCCCCATGGGGCCGACGTACGCGCCCGCGAACAGGACGGCGGCGCACGAGGCGAACACGCCGACCACGCCGCGTCGGCGCGACCAGCGCGGCGCCGAACGACGAGGCAGCTCCGGCGGGATCACGTCGACGCCCGCTCCGCCACGACGGGCGATGCGGACCGAGGAGGAGCGTGAGAGTTCCGAACCAGAAGTCACAGTGCCGTCGAGTCTACCGAGGTCCGCCGGAGGGTGCCACGCGCCCACTCATCCGACGGCGAGCATGACTTCGACGACCGCGTCGAGCACGGCGTCGACCTGCGTCTCCCGGTAGCCGCCCCGCTGCATGCGGAACGCGACCGAGCGCACCTGATCGGGCGTCACCGGGTCGCCCGCTGCGAGGTAGCGCGCGATGCGGTCGGCGACGACGTCGACCTCGTCGACGCGGTAGCCGTAACGCAGGATCCCGACCCGTTCGAAGCGCTGACCCCGCGGTCGACGAAGTCGATCGAGCACCACCTGGGCCGTGTCGCGCGTCTCGGCGACCCAGGCGCGCGCTCCCAGACGAGACAGCGCGTGTTCGCGCTCGCGGGCGGCGAAGGCGTCTTCGACGCGGCCGAGAGCCGCGTCGACGGCGGTCACCGCATAGCCGCCCCGCACGAGCGGAAAGGCGACCCCCCGGACCTCGGAGGAGCGCAGCGTGCCGACCTCGTCGGATTCGAAGGCCTCACGCGCCCGGGCGAGGAAGGTGTCGACCGCGCGGCGTTCGTAGCCCTTGGCGCGGCCCGAGCTCGGGAACGGCGTGGCCGCCACCCGGTCGTGGACGGGGGTCTCGGTCATGACACTCCCAACGTGTGCAGCAGGTAGAACATCACCAGGGCCGCGGTGGCCGACGGCAGGATCGAGTCGAGCCGATCGAGCACCCCGCCGTGACCCGGCAGCCACGAGCTCATGTCTTTGATGCCCAGGTCGCGCTTGACCATCGACTCGCCGAGGTCGCCCACGGTCGCCGTCGCGAGCACCACGGCACCGAAGATCAGACCGGCCCACCACGGCACCTGCAGCATGAACACCGCGAGGATCGCGCCGGCGGCGAGAGCGGCGACGCACGCACCGGCGAAGCCCTCCCACGTCTTCTTCGGGCTGATGCGCGGGGCCATCGGATGCCGTCCGCCCCGCCCGAACGTCAGCCCCGACACGTAGGCGCCGGTGTCGGCGACGACCGCGAGGATGAGGAAGGCGAGGACCCACCACTCACCGCGCTCCTGCGCGAGGAGGATCATCGCAGCGCTCGTGAGGAACGGCACGTACATCTGCACGAACCCCGCGACCAGGACGTCGCCGATCACGTCGATGTGAGCGCGCCCGTCGGCGGCGAACAACTGGGCCACGAGCCGCCACACGATCACCACCACGACCGCGACGAGCGTGGACACCCAGTGGATCCATGGGCTCAGGAAGAAGCCGCTCAGCAGCAGCAGGAATCCCATGACCAGCTGCGGGACGACATCGACTCGTCGCCCCGCGACCTGGAGCGCACGCGAGAACTCGAACACGCCCAGCACCATCGCCGCCGCGGCGAACAGCACGAACAGCCACTTGACGAAGATCAGCGACGCGACGACGACGGCACCGATCCCGACGCCGATCAGCGTCGCCACGATGAGGTCACGGCCGGTGCGCTGCTTCAGGCGCTCGTTCGCCTGATCGAACTCGGCACGGGCATGAGCGATGTGCTGCTCGGCATCCGATCGCATCGCACGCAGCTGCGACTCGATCGCCGTCACGCCCTCACCCGTGATCGCAGGACGGCGCGCCGAAGCGTCGCGCCGCGAACCGGTCGGGTCGACCGGAACACCGTCGCCGGTCTCGGGGGCGTCGGGCATGAGGGTCAGACCTCGAGCAGCTCGGCCTCTTTGCGCTTGAGAGCCTCGTCGATCTGGTCGACGTGCGTGCGCGTGATGCCGTCGAGCTCCTTCTCGGCGCGGACGAGCTCGTCTTCGCCGACCTCGCTCTTGAGGGCGTCGAGGTCGTCCTTCGCCTTGCGGCGAAGGTTGCGCACCTGCACCTTGGCGTCTTCGCCCTTGCTGCGCACGAGCTTGACGTACTCCTTGCGTCGCTCCTCGGTGAGCTCCGGCATGGTGACCCGGACGATCGAACCGTCGTTCGTCGGGTTGGCGCCGAGATTCGGCATGTCGCGGATGGCCTGCTCGATGGCCTTGAGCGCCGACTTGTCGTAGGGGTTGACGACGACGGTGCGCGCTTCGGGGTTGTTCAGCGATGCGAGCTGAGCCAGCGGGGTCGGCGAACCGTAGTAGTCGACCATGACCTTCTGGAACATCTGGGGGTTCGCGCGTCCGGTTCGGACGGTCGCGAAGTCCTCCTTGGCGGCCTCCACGGCGCGATCCATGCGCGCTCCGGCATCGGCGAGGGCTTCGGCGATCACGGTGACTCCATTCGTTGGGACTGACTTCCCAGTCTAGTCGCGCGCGGGCCCGGCTCCCCGGGCCCGCGCGGCGCGTCATGCGGTGACGAGGGTGCCCATCGTCTCACCGAGCAGGGCGCGGGTGACGTTGCCGGCGGGTTCCATGCCGAAGACCCGCATGTCGATGCCGTTGTCCATGCAGAGGCTGAAGGCGGTGGAATCCACGACCTTGAGGCCCTTCTGCAGGGCGTCGTTGTAGGTGAGATGGTCGAGCTTGGTGGCGGAGGAGTCGACCTTCGGGTCGGCCGTGTAGACGCCGTCGACGCCGTTCTTGGCCACGAGGACCTCGGTGGCACCGATCTCGAGGGCGCGCTGCGCGGCGACGGTGTCGGTCGAGAAGTACGGAAGCCCCGCGCCCGCGCCGAAGATCACGACCCGGCCCTTCTCGAGGTGTCGCACCGCGCGGCGCGGGATGTAGGGCTCGGCGACCTGGGTCATGGAGATCGCGGACTGCACGCGCGTGGCGGCTCCGGCCTGCTCGAGGAAGTCCTGCAGGGCGAGCGAGTTCATCACGGTGCCGAGCATGCCCATGTAGTCGGCGCGACCGCGGTCCATGCCGCGCTGGCTGAGTTCGGCGCCGCGGAAGAAGTTGCCGCCGCCGACGACGATCGCGATCTCGACGCGGTCCACCGCCTCGGCGATCTCGCGCGCGATCTGGCTCACGACGTCGGGGTTCACGCCCAACTGGCCTCCGCCGAACGCCTCCCCCGACAGCTTCAGCAGGACGCGGCGGCGCTTGGTGGCTTCATCGATCACGGGTGGTGTCCTCTCGTCTTGAACAAACTATCCCCCCGCTCGGGCCTACCGACACGGCGGAACCGATCGGAGCGCGGGCAGGGAAAAGGCCCGGGATGCCATGGCATCCCGGGCCTCATGACGGGCCCTGAGCCTGTCGAAGGGTTACGCGCCGACCTTGAAGCGGGCGAAGTCGGTCAGCGTGAGACCGGCGTCGGACGCGACCTTGGCGACGGACAGCTTGTTGTCCTTCGCGTAGTCCTGGTCGAGCAGGGCGACCTGCTTGAAGAACGCGTTGACGCGGCCCTCGACGATCTTCGGCAGGGCGGCCTCGGGCTTGCCCTCGTTGCGGGAGATCTCGGTGACGATCTCGCGCTCCTTCTCGACGTCGGCCTCGGGGACGGCGTCGCGGGTGAGGTACGAGGGGTTGGCGAACGAGATGTGCTGCGCGATGGAGCGAGCGGTCTCGGCGTCGTCACCGGTGTAGGCGAGGACCACGCCGACCTGCGGGGGCAGGTCCTTGCTGGTCTTGTGCAGGTAGACCTCGAACTTGTCGCCCGAGATGGTGCGCACGCGACGGAGCTCGACCTTCTCGCCGATGATCGCGGCCTCGTCGGAGATGAGCTGCTCGACGGTCTTGCCGTCGGCGTCGGCGGCGAGGGCGGCCTCAACCGAGTCGGCGCCCGCGGCGGCGGCCGCGTCGACGACCTTGTCGGCCAGGGCGATGAAGCGCTCGTTCTTGGCGACGAAGTCGGTCTCGCAGGCGAGCTCGAGCAGCGTCACGGAGCCGGCGTTCTCGCGAGCGACGACGAGGCCCTCGCTGGTCGAACGGTCGGCACGCTTGGCGTTGCCCTTGGCACCCTTGAGGCGCAGGATCTCGACGGCCTTCTCGACGTCGCCGTCAGCCTCTTCGAGGGCCTTCTTGGTGTCGACCATGCCGGTGCCGAGCTGCTCGCGCAGCGCCTTGATGTCGGCGATCGTGAAGTTTGCCATGGTGTGGCGGTCTCCTTGTCGTTTGCGTTCTCGATGTGAGCCCGGCGGGGCCGTGTCACCGCCTCGGATGAGGGGTGGTCACGACCCCGCCGGATCGTAGCCTGTGCGGGTGACGTCGCGGTGACGCGACGTCGACGCGGCTTACTTGCTGTCGGTGGTCTCGGCGTCGGCGGCCGGGGCGTCGGCGGCCTCGGTCGACTCGGCAGCGGGCGCCTCGGTGGACTCGGCGGCCGGAGCCTCGGTCGACTCGGCGGGAGCCTCGAGGAGCTCGCGCTCCCACTCGGCGAGGGGCTCGGCGGCCTCTTCCTCACCGGCGGGCTGGTGACGCTGGATCAGGCCCTCCGCGGCGGCGTCGGCGATGATGCGCGTGAGCAGGCTCACCGAGCGGATCGCGTCGTCGTTGCCGGGGATCGGGTACTGGAACTCGTCGGGGTCCGCGTTGGTGTCGAGGATGCCGATGACGGGGATGCCCAGCTTCTTGGCTTCGTCGACCGCGAGGTGCTCGCGCTTGGCGTCGACGACCCAGATGGCCGAGGGGGTCTTCTGCAGGTTGCGGATACCACCGAGCGACTTGTGCAGCTTGTCGAGCTCGCGCTTCTTGAGCAGCAGCTCCTTCTTGGTGAAGCCGCTTTCGGCCGGGTTCTCGTAGTCGAGCTCCTCGAGCTCCTTCATGCGGGCGAGGCGCTTCGACACCGTCTGGAAGTTGGTGAGGAGGCCACCGAGCCAGCGCTGGTTGACGTAGGGCTGGCCCACGCGCGTCGCCTGCTCGGCGAGGACTTCCTGCGCCTGCTTCTTGGTGCCGACGAAGAGGATGGTGCCGCCGTGCGCGACGGTCTCCTTGACGAACTCGTACGCCTTGTCGATGTAGCCGAGCGACTGCTGCAGGTCGATGATGTGGATGCCGCTGCGCTCGGTCAGGATGAAGCGCTTGACTTTCGGGTTCCACCGGCGGGTCTGGTGTCCGAAGTGAACGCCGCTGTCGAGCAGCTGGCGGATGGTGACGACGGCCATGGTCGTACTCCTGTTTCTGGGCGCGTACTGCGCCGTGGTTGTGGTTGTTTCGCGTCAGGCGGAGGCCTGACGAGCCTGGTGCCCGGCGCACACCCGCCATCCGCCGGAGCGGAGGACCATGGGGTGTGGATGCCGCGCGGTGCGGCTTCTGCGAGGAAGACGCGATGCGCTGTGGGCACGCGGAGTCATCCCGACGAGCGAGATGCGTCCCCCAGCATACAGGACGCCTCCTCCCCACCGCGTGCGCGGTCCCCAGGCGGACCGAAGCGACCTGCCATCCATGTCGGACGCGGGCAGACTGCGGCGATGAACCCCGAACGAGTCAGATCCCTGCTCGGTGCCGTGCTCGCCGTCGTGCTGGTGATCGGAACCCCCGCCGTGTCGTTCGCCGTGACGGAAGCGGCCGCGGCATCCACCGCCCACGACGCTCTCGAGGACCGGGGGTGGGTCTGGCCCGTCGACGGGGTGCAGCTGCTGCGCCCGTTCGCGGCGCCCGCGCACGCCTACGGTCCGGGGCATCGCGGGGTCGATCTCGCGGCCGGAGCGACGCTCCGCTCCCCCGCCGACGGGCTCGTCGCCTTCGCCGGGCAGGTGGCGGGGCGGCCGGTGGTCACGATCGACCACGGAGACGGTCTGGTCACGACGCTCGAGCCGGCGACGACCGAGCTGTCGGTGGGCGATCCGGTCGCTCGGGGCGCCGTGGTAGCCCGGCTGGCCGACGGCGGCCACGAGGGACCGGGGACGGTGCACTTCGGGGTGCGCTGGAACGGCGAGTACATCAACCCGCTGCGGCTGCTCGGGGGTGTGCCCCGCGCTGTGCTGAAAGCGTGCTGCTGACCGCCCCGCGGTCAACCGATCTGGTTGCCGCGACCCTCGACGACGGCGGAACCGACGTTGCCCCCGGATCGCACCACGTTGTCCTGCCCGCGCACCGTCACCGCCGAGATGTCCCCGGCCGCCTCGATGCGCGTACGGTCGCCCGACACGTCGACGCTGTCGATCGACGCCGACGACGTCACGACACCGTCGTTGCCCTGCACCACGACGGATCCGAGCGGGCCCGCGCTCACCCGGGCGCGATCCCCCGAGATGCGCAGCGTCGTGATCGTCGCCGTCGAGGCGTCGATCTCGATGGCCGAACCCGACACCGTCACCTCGCCGCACGTGCCGGTGATCTGCACGCTCCGCTCGCTTCCCGACACGGACTGGTTCTCCCCGCCCCCGCACTCCAGGACGTCGGCTCCCACCGTGCCGACCGACGGGGCGGGTACGGCCGTCGCGGACGGGGCGGGCGAGAGGGTCACCACGGTCGGGGACGGTACCGCGACGCTGGGCCGAGGACTCTGCGCCTCGAGGCCCGGCGGGAGTCGCGTCTCCACGGGTTGCGGTGTCGGCGCACAGCCCGCCGCGGCGACGCACAGTACAGCGGTGGCGACGATCGCGGGGAACAGACGGCGGGAGCTCACGGGCTC
The DNA here is from genome assembly GCF_031844085.1 of Microbacterium sp. PRF11. NCBI lineage: Bacteria > Bacillati > Actinomycetota > Actinomycetes > Micrococcales > Microbacteriaceae > Microbacterium > Microbacterium sp. PRF11. Next base: position 294,961 of record NZ_JAUZUP010000004.1, on the reverse strand, counting down.
CACGCTAGGGGGCCGACGCGGTCCATGCCAGACACTGCGCGACGTGGTCACGCGCGGGGGTGGGCGAGCTTGTACGCGTCGCGCAGTCGCTCGGCCGACACGTGCGTGTATATCTGCGTCGTCCCGAGGCTCGCGTGACCGAGGATCTCCTGCACTGTGCGCAGGTCGGCGCCGCCGTCGAGGAGGTGCGTCGCGGCGGAGTGGCGGAGCGCGTGCGGCCCGAGCGTGTCGGCGCCGACGTGCGGTGCGACGGTGCGCGACACGAGCGCGTGCACGGCTCGCGGGCCGAGGCGACCCCCCTTCGCCCCGAGGAACACCGCCCGATCGTCGATGCCCCCGGCGGACGAGCCCTCGGAAGGGATCCGGCTCGCGGTCTCCTCCGCCCGGGCGCGGAGGACGGGTCGGCCGCGGACGAGGTACGCCTGGAGGGCTCGTTCCGCGGGGGCGCCGAAGGGGACGACCCGCTCTTTGTCGCCTTTGCCGCGCAGGCGGAGGGTGCGGCGCTCGACGTCGACGGCGTCGACGTCGAGACCGCAGACTTCGGAGACCCGCGCCCCCGAACCGTAGAGGATCTCGAGGAGAGCGTGGTCGCGCAGATCGATCGCGTCGCCGCTCTCCGCGCGGCGCGCCGCCGCCGCGAGCACGCTGTCGAGCGCGTCGGCTGTGGCCACCGCCGGAAGCGAGCGCCCACGCTTGGGCGAGACCAGGCGCAGCGAGGGGTCCGTGCCGATGATCCCCTCCTCGCTCGCCCACGAGAAGAATCCGCGCGCGGTGGACGTGCGCCGTGCAGCGGTGGCCTTCGACTGCCCCGCCTTCGTCGCGAGCCATTGCCATTCCCGAAGGTCCTCGATATCGAGCTCGGTGATCGGGCGGTCCCGGACCACCGACACCAGATCGGCCAGATCGGAGCGGTAAGCCCGGACGGTCGCGGGCGACAGGCGCCGCACGTTCGCGAGGTGGGCGAGGTACCCCTCCACGACGTCGGACGTGCGCATGCCTCCAGCCTGCACCGCCGCACGGGCGCCGCCGTGCGCACGCGCCGAGGGCAGCGGTTCCCACTGTCGTCCTCATCGCCCTCCGCCCTCTCTCCTCCTCGATCGCCAGCCGTCGTCGTCACGCACGGCCCGCCCCTCGAGTTCTGCGAAACCGAGCAGCACCTCGGCCTGATCGGGGGCGAGACCGCTGCGCCGGACGATCTCGTCCGTCGTCCGGGACGACCGCGGCGAGAGGGCGTCGAGAAGACGCGTCGTGTCGTCGGTCCGCGACTCCCGTCCCGCCTCCCCGGGGGCATCCGAGCCGAGCATCTCCCGCACGTCGGCGGCCGAAGTCACGCAGACCCCGTCGAACTCCCGCAGGATGCGGTGGCATCCCGCCGATGCGGGGCTGGTGACCGGCCCGGGCACCGCGCCCAGAGCGCGCCCGAGGGAGGCGGCATGCGCAGCGGTGTTGAGGGACCCGCTGCGCCATCCCGCCTCGACCACCACGACGACGTCGGCCATCGCGGCGATGAGGCGATTTCGGCTGAGGAAGCGCCATTTCGTCGGGGGCGTTCCGCACGGCGTCTCGCTCCACACGGCCCCACTAGCGGCGATCCTGCTCAGCAATCCCTCGTGCCCGCGGGGATAGGGGCGGTCGACGCCTCCGGCGAGGAAGGCGATCGTGGTCCCGCCCGTGGACAGCGCTGCGCGGTGGCTCGCCCCGTCGATCCCGTAGGCGGCGCCGGACACCACCGTGACCCCCGCTGCCGAGAGGTCGGCCGCGAGGTCGGCGGCCACGCCCTCTCCGTAGGCGGTCGACGCGCGCGCTCCGACGAGGGCGACGACCGGGGCGCCGGCCTCGAGGTCGATCCCCCGACGCCACAGCGCCACCGGTGCATGGGCGCCGAGGTCGTCGAGGCGGCGAGGCCAGGCATCGTCGCCGGGCAGGATCAACCGCCCCTCGCAGCGGCGCGCGGCCTCCACCGCCGCGTCGACCAGATCTCGTCGCAGCCGTGGCATCCATCGCGCCCGGGCCGCCACCACCTCGGGATCCGTCTCCGTCGCGGCGCGTCGCAGCGCCTCCGACGCCCCGTGCGTCGCGATGAGCGCACCGGCGACACTGTCACCGGGTTCGACGAGCACGCTCCACACCACGCGCGCGTACGCCTCGGCATCACCGTTCCGACGCACCCCCGTCAGTGCCTGTGCCGCAGCCTCGTCGCCGGGAACGACGCTCATCATGCGCCGGCCGCCCGCCGGAGGTACAGCGCCCGACCGACGTCGTCGAGCTGGAGATCGTCGTGACCGGCGATGTCGGCGACCGTCCAGGCGACCCGGAGAAGCCGGTCGTATCCGCGCAGCGTGAGCGCGCCGCGCCGCAGCGCGCTGTCGAGGGGCTCGAGCACGCCGGACGCCGGCGCGGCCGGCCCCCGCAGCCACGTACCGGGAACATCGGCGTTGCGTCGCCACGGGGTGTCCCGCCATCGCTCGGCCGCTCGTTGCCGCGCGCGGGCCACCGTCCGGCGCGCCTCGGCGGTCGTGACGCCCCGCGTGTCGTCCTGCATCCGCGCCGACGAGACGCGCTGCAGTCGCAGGTCGATGTCGATGCGGTCGAGCAAGGGGCCGGACAGGCGGCGCGTGTAGCGCCGGATCGCCTGCGGGGCGCAGTCGCACGCTCCCCCGACGACCCCGTACTGCCCGCACGGGCAGGGGTTGGTGGCCACCACGAGTTGAAAGCGGGCCGGATAGGTCGCCGTGACACCCGACCGATGCACCTGGATCGTCCCGTTCTCGAGCGGTTGCCGCAGCGCGTCGAGAACGGACGCGGGGAACTCGCCGCCCTCGTCGAGGAACAGCACCCCCTCGCTCGCGCGCGCGATCGCCCCCGGCCGCACCACGCCCGACCCGCCGCCGATGAGCGCAGCCGCCGTGGCACCGTGGTGCGGGCTCTCGAACGGAGGGATGCGCGACAGCTGCGTCACCGATTCGCCCGCGAGCGATCGGACCGACGCGACCGACAGCGCGGCCTCGTCGTCGAGAGGCGGCAGAATGCCGGGGAGGCGCCGCGCGAGCATGGTCTTGCCCGCGCCGGGCGGGCCGCTCATCAGCAGGTGGTGCCCGCCCGCCGCCGCGACCACGAGCGCGTCGACCGCTTCGGGCTGACCGACGACGTCAGCCAGTTCGAGGATCTCCTCGCCGTCTTCGGACGGAGCCGGCGTCGAGACGGCGGGGAGGTCGGGCGCGTCGCTCGCCCCGCCGTGCCACCGGACGACCTCGGCCAGGCAGGTGGGAGCGAACACCTCGATCCCCTCGACGAGCGCGGCCTCGGCCGCATTGGGAGCGGGGACCACGACGCGCGCATGCCCCGCCCGTCGCGCCGCCACGACCGCCGGCAGGATTCCCGGCACGGGCCGGAGCCGCCCGTCGAGTCCCAGCTCGCCCAGATGCACGGTGTCGGCGACGTGGGCGGCATCCATCTTCACCGTCGTCGCGAGCGCCGCGACGGCGATCGCGACGTCGAAGCCGGACCCGCGCTTGGGCAGGCTCGCCGGCGACAGGTTGACGGTGATGCGCCGCTTGGGCAGGTCGAGCGCGCGGTTGGCGCAGGCGTTGCGCACGCGCCGACCCGCCTCGCCGAGAGCTTTGTCGGCGAGCCCGATGATCGAGAACTCGGGCGTCTGCGACGACACGTCGGCCTCGACCTCGACGAGGTCGCCCCGCAGCCCCGACAGCGCCACCGCCCACGTGCGCGCGACCGTCACAACGCATCCTCGAGGTGCTCGAGCCGCGCCGAGGCGGGGTCGGAGCCGACGAGGCCGATCACGTCGACGCGCAGACGGCGCCCGCGCGCCTCCAGCGGGTGTGCGGCGAGCCAGGCCATCGCCAGACGCCACAGGCGCTCGGCCTTGCGTTTGTCGATCGCCTCGAACGGGTGCCCGAAGTCCTCGCTGCGCCGGGTCTTCACCTCGACCACCACGAGGGTGCCGTCGCGCTCGGCGACGATATCGATCTCGCCCTGCGGGCATCGCCAGTTTCGCGCGATGATGCGGTAGCCGTCGCCGCTCAGATAGGCGACGGCGCGGTCTTCCCCGGCCCTGCCGAGGTCGTCTTTCGCTGCCATGCCCGAGAGCGTGGCATCCCGCTCACCGAGCCCGTCGGAACCGAACCCCGTTCTGGGGATGGATCGTTCGACGCGCCGCCTGGGGAGGAGGCGTCAGCTGTCGAGCGAGAGCTCGTCGGGCAGCTGAAAGTCGTGGCGCGAGAGCTCCTCGACATTCACGTCCTTGAATGTCAGCACGCGAACGGACTTCACGAAACGGTCGGCGCGGTAGATGTCCCACACCCACACGTCGGTCATCGAGATCTCGAAGTAGAAGTCGTGCTCGGTGTCGCGGCGCACGACGTTGACGTCGTTCGCGAGATAGAACCGGCGCTCGGTCTCGATCACGTAAGTGAACTGGCGCACGACATCGCGGTACTCGCGGTACAGGGCCAGTTCGAGTTCGCGGTCGTAGTCCTCGAAGACGTCGTCATCCATGGTGGTTCCATCCTAGGCGCGCGGCGTCTGCGAGGTCGCACGCGTGCGGTCGCCGGGCGCGTCCGGACGGCCCGCAGGCGAGAGGACGACGGGACGTCAGAACAGCGTCGGCGCCGCCGCGATGGCCCAGGAGTGGCGGTGGTGCTCGCTCATCCCGTGCAGGGAGATCGCGTCACGGTGGTCGACGCTGGCGTAGCCCTTGTTGCGCGCCCAGCCGTAGGCCGGAAGGTCGTCGTGGAGTCCCGTCATGAGCGAGTCGCGCGCGACCTTGGCGATGACGGATGCCGCGGCCGCACTCGCGCAGTCCCGGTCGGCCTTCACGATCGGGCGCACGGTGAGATCGGGCTCCCCCGCCGGGGTGATGTAGTCGTGATTGCCGTCGAGGATGACCAGGGCCTCCTCGGGGACGACCCCGTGCGCCCGCAGGTCGGCGATCGCCCGCACCGCCGCCAGCCCCAGCGCGCGGATGATGCCGATCTCGTCGACCTCGACGGAGCTCGCCCACCCGACGGCGCTGTGCTGGACGAACGCCGCCGCCCGCGCCGCGACCTCGGGCCGGCGCGCCTCGGGCACGAGCTTGGAGTCCCGCAGTCCCGCCGGTACCCGCTTGCGGGAGCGCGACGGGTCGATGACCGCGGCCCCCACCGCCACGGGGCCCGCCAGCGCGCCCCGGCCCACCTCGTCGCACGCGATGACGATCGCGTGCTCCTTCAGCACACGGCGCTCGAGCGTGAGAGTGGGTTCGATCATCTCGCCGCCGGCGCGGGGACGCCCGCGAACACGTCGTGATGGAAGTCGATCAGACCGAAACGGTCGAAGGGCCAGGTGATGAGGAAGGCGCGACCGACCACGTTGTCGACCGGGACGAAGCCCTGCCCGGGCTGATCCTGGTTGTAGCGGGAGTCGCGCGAGCTGTTGCGGTTGTCACCGAGCACCCACAACGAGCCCTCGGGCACGGTGACGTCGTACGGCACGGGCTCGGGCGCCGTCGCCCCGGGCGCGAGGCGCACGTACGGTTCCTCGAGCGGCACGTCGTTGACCGTCGTCTGCCCCAGAGCGTTGCAGCACACGACGTGATCGCCCGCCGTTCCGATGACGCGCTTGATGAGGTGGTCGTCGCTGTCGGGAGCCGACAGGCCGAAGATCGACAGCACCCAGTCCACGCCCTCGACCACCGGGGAACGCTCGACCGTGGGCTGGGTCTGCAGCCACCCGCCCGGATCGCGGAAGACGACGACGTCACCGCGGTGGTAGTCGCCGAAGCGGGGCGTGATCTCGTCGACGAGGATGCGGTCCTTGATCATCAACGTGTTCTCCATCGACCCCGAGGGGATGTAGAACGAGCGCACGACGAAGGTCTTGACCAGGAACGACACCAGCAGCGCGATGACGACGATGACCAGCAGGTCACGGAGGAAGGCTCCCCACCCGCGGCGGCGACGTGCGGTGGCGGGGGATGCCGTGGCATCCGGGGTCGAGGCGGTCTGGTCGCTCATGTGTTCCTTCACCGGGTTCCCGCACACCGGAGAACCGCACGAACCAGGGTCGCACACCCGGGGACCGCCGCGTGACCGGATCGCCCGTGAATACACCGCGCGCCCGCCGGGAACGACGAACGCCCCGTGGGCGGACCCACGGGGCGTTCGGGAAAGACGGGACTCAGCGGTCGCGCTTCTCCTTGATCTTGGCCTTCTTGCCGCGCAGGTTGCGCAGGTAGTAGAGCTTCGCGCGACGCACGTCACCGCGGGTGACGACCTCGATGTGGTCGATCACGGGGCTGTGGACCGGGAAGGTGCGCTCGACGCCGACCTGGAAGCTGACCTTGCGGACGCAGAAGGTCTCGCGCACGCCGTCGCCGGAGCGGCCGATGACGACGCCCTGGAAAACCTGGATACGCGAACGGTTGCCTTCGGTGATGTTCACGTGCACCTTGACGGTGTCACCGGGGCCGAAGGCGGGGATGTCGGAGCGGAGCGAAGCCGCGTCGACGGAGTCGAGGATCTGCATGATCGTCACTTCCTGCGACCGCCACAGGTCGATCGCACGATAAAAGGGAAAAGGGTGAGGCGTACCCGAGGCCGCGGATGCGGCGGACTCCCCTGAGGCAGAGCCGGTCAGGGCACAAGCGTCCATTCTGCCACGCGCGGGGCGTGCGGCCAAAACGAGGCCTCAGTCGCGGCGAGACTCCGACACCACGATGACCTCGCCCGCGCCGGTCGGCTGTTCGCGCGGCCGCGTCGGGGGGATGTAGGCGGTGCCATCGGTCGTGTGCAGCACCGTGACCGCACCTCGGGCCTCGTTCCACAACTGCGACAGCGACGACCAGAAGAGCAGGAGCGCTCCGACCACCGAGAGCACCAGGAGCGGGAAGAAGACGCGCGAGTCGAAGGACCCCAGCGCGATGATCGCGAGCTGCCACGCACCGACGCCGGCCAGGTCGCGCCACGACACCGCCCGGGTCTCGCGCACGCTCGCGCGCGCCCGGATGAACAGGGCCAGCACGAGCTGCGACACGAAGACGGCCGGGATCGCCACCAGCAGCCACAGCAGTGCCCACCCGCTGCCGCCGGAGAACACGATCCAGCCCACGAACAGCCACAGCGGGAGGACGAAGGCGGCCGGGAACAACCAGCGGAAGAACAGTCGGCGCAGCACCATGGGCCGATGCTACGGCGCGACGATGTGCGCGCGCTTTGAGAAGCCGATGTCCCCGGGGCTCGGCATCCATCGGCGAGAATGGAGGTTCGACGGAAGGAACACCATGATCGAACTGCGCACACCGGCCGAGATCGAGGCGATGCGTCCCGCGGGACGGTTCGTCGCGGAGGTGCTGGCGACGCTGCGCGACGAGACCAAGGTGGGCACGAACCTCCTGCACCTGGATCGCCGTGCCCACGACATGATCCGCTCCGCCGGCGCCGAGTCCTGCTACATCGACTACCACCCGTCCTTCGGCGCGAGCCCCTTCGGCAAGGTGCTGTGCACCTCGGTCAACGACGCCGTCCTGCACGGTCTCCCCCACGACTACGCGTTGCGCGACGGCGACCTCGTCTCGCTCGACTTCGCGGCCTCCGTCGACGGCTGGGTGGCGGACTCCGCAGTGTCGTTCGTCGTCGGCACCCCGCGCGATGAGGACCTCGCGCTGATCGACACGACCCAGCGCGCCCTCGCCGCGGCGATCGACGCAGCCACGGTCGGGCACAAGATCGGCGACATCTCCGCGGCGATCGCCGCTGTCGCGCACGCGGAGGGCCTGTCGATCAACACCGACTTCGGCGGCCACGGCGTCGGCCGCACCATGCACGGCGACCCGCACGTCGCCAACGACGGCAAGGCGGGTCGCGGCTATCCGCTGCGCGCGGGTCTCGTCGTCGCTCTCGAGCCGTGGTTCCTGCACACCACCGACAAGCTGGTCACCGATCCCGACGGGTGGACGCTGCGCAGCGCCGACGGCTCGCGGGGCTCGCACTCCGAGCACACCGTCGCGATCACGGCCGACGGCCCGATCGTGCTCACCGACCGCTCGTTCCTCGGCGTCGACTGACGCGGGTGCACCGGATGCCGCGGCCTCGAGGTCGCGGCATCCGTCTCGTCCGGCCCCGGGGCGTACGCTTCGGCGGGGTGCGGCTCCGACCATGCGGGGCCGCGGGGGTTCACGCGAGGGGCGCGCTCCCCGACCGGAGTCAGTCGGCGAGCAGATCCGGACGACGCTCGCGCGTCCGCTGCACCTGCTGCTCGCGACGCCACGTTGCCACCGCGCCGTGGTTGCCGCTCAGCAGTACCGGCGGGACCTCGCGCTCTCGCCACACGGCGGGCTTCGTGTACGAGGGGTATTCGAGGAGTCCGTCCTCGTGCGACTCCTCGACGAGGCTCTCGGGATTGCCGACCACTCCCGGAACCAGTCGGCCGATGGCCTCGACCATCGCCATGACGGCGACCTCGCCGCCGTTGAGGACGTAGTCGCCCAGCGAGAGCAGCCGGACGTCACCGCGCTCGGCGGCGTAGTCGAAGACGCGCTCGTCGATGCCTTCGTAACGGCCGCAGCCGAACACGATCCGCGGCGCGGTCGAGAGCTCGCGGGCGATGGCCTGGCTGAAGCGTTCCCCGGCGGGTGAGGGGAAGACGATCACGGGGCGGTCGTCGGCCTCGGAGACGATGTCGTCGAGGGCCGCACCCCAGGGCTCGGGCTTCATCACCATGCCCGCGCCCCCGCCGTACGGGGTGTCGTCGACCGTGCGATGGCGGTCGTGCGTGTAGTCACGCAGATCGTGCACGTGGATGTCGAGCAGACCGCTCTGCCGCGCCTTGCCCAGGAGCGACACCTCGAGGGCGTCGAAGATCGTGGGGAAGATCGACACGACGTCGATGCGCACGTCAGTCCTCGCGGTCGGTGGGCGCGTCGGCGCCGGCGGGCTCGGCGGCGTCGGCCGGCTCCGGCTCGTCGTCGGGCTCGGCCGGGAGGTCTTCGAACAGACCCGCCGGGGGCGTGACGACGACGCGACCGCCGGCGATGTCGACTTCGGGCACGATGGCGCTGACGAAGGGGACGAGCACCTCGGTGTCGCCCGACGTGGGACGCACGATCAACAGGTCTTGCGCCGGGAGGTGGTCGACGCGCACGACGCGACCGATGACGTCGCCGTCACGGATCACGTCGAGACCGATCAGCTGATGGTCGTACCAGGCGTCGTCTTCGGCGGGGGCGGTCTCGGTGTCCTGGTCGATCCATAGGATCGCCTTGACGAGCTCCTCCGCCGCGGTGCGATCGTCGACGCCCTCGAAGAAGACGACGGGGTGCGAGTTCATCCAGCGGAACTCGCGAACGACGAGGTCGCGTCCATGCCACGGCGACGACTCCGGCACCTGCAGGGTGAACGCGGCGCCCGGCACGAAACGGCCGTCGGGGTCGTCGGTGTACAGCTCCAGCTTGAAGGCGCCCTTGAGGCCGTGGGCCTTGACCAGGCGGCCGACGCGGAGTTGGGTCTTGGCGGGCTGAGAGCCCGCGGTGTCGCCGTTCGCCATCAGTCGTCGGCGACGTCGACGCGCACACGGCGACCGTCGGCGAGAGCCGACACGACCGTGCGCAGAGCCTTGGCGGTGCGACCGCCGCGCCCGATCACGCGACCCCGGTCATCGGGGTGCACGCGAACCTCCAGCACCTCACCACGCGGGGAGGAGCTGGAACGGATGGTCACGGCGTCGGGGTGATCGACGATCCCCTTGACGACGTGTTCGAGCGCGGCGGACAGCACGGGGATTACTCGGCCGAGGTCTCGGCGGCGTCCTCAGCGGGCGCCTCGGCGGGAGCGTCGGCCTTCTTCTCGGCCTTGGGCTTGACGACCGACTTCTTCGAGGCGTCGGCCTCGAACGCGGCCTTGGGCTCGCGGACCTTGACGGTCGACACGGCGTCCTTGTCGCCCTTGAATTTGCCCCAGTCGCCCGTGAGCTTGAGGATGGCGGCGACCTGCTCGGTGGGCTGGGCGCCGACCGACAGCCAGTACTGCGCGCGCTCCGAGTCGACCTCGATGAACGAGGGCTCCTCGGTCGGGTGGTACTTGCCGATCTCCTCGATCACACGACCGTCGCGCTTGGTGCGCGAGTCGGCGACGACGATGCGGTAGTAGGGCGCGCGGATCTTTCCGAGGCGCTTGAGACGGATCTTGACAGCCACGATGACTCCAAATGATGAAAACGAACGAACCGAACGCCTGGAGAGTGGGGTGCACACCCGGCGGAAGCTCAAAAGGGTGGACCGACACTGGATAGAGGGTCGAGTGGCGGGTCCAGCCCTCTATTCTGCCAGATGCCGCGACCCCGCGGTGACACGCGACGCGCCGCGACACGGACCGACTCGGAGGGTAGCGGAGCATCCCGGCATTCGGGCACCGTGTCAGACTGACCGCATGAGGCTGCCGTTCGCTGCATCGACGCGTTCGTCCGTGGGTCTGGAGTGGGAGCTCATGCTCGCCGACCGCGAGACGGGCGATCTGGTCCCCCGCGCGCCCGACATCCTCGCGGAGGTCGAAGAGAGCTCGACGCTCGAGCGCTTCACCGTCACCGGCGAACTGCTGACCAACACGGTCGAGGTCACCAGCGGGGTGGGCCATACCGTCGCCGAGGCGGTCGACGACATCGGCGACGCCATCTGCGCCCTGCGCGAGCAGACCGAACCGCGCGGCGTCGAGCTGCTGTGCGCAGGCAGCCACCCGTTCGCGCAGTGGTACGACCAGCAGGTCACCGACAAGACGCGTTACCACACCCTCATCGAGCGCACCCAGTGGTGGGGACGCAACATGATGATCTGGGGCATCCACGTGCACATCGGCGTCGACGACGTCGAGAAGGTCATGCCGATCGTCAACGCGTTGACCGTCTTCCTCCCGCACATGCAGGCGCTGTCGGCATCCAGCCCGTTCTGGGCGGGCGAGCGCACCGGCTACGCGTCCAACCGCGCGCTCGTGTTCCAGCAACTGCCCACGGCCGGTCTGCCCTGGCAGCTCGAGACCTGGGGCGACTTCGAGAACTACCTCGACGACATGGTCCGCACCGGGGTGATGGCGGATGCCAGCGAGGTGCGCTGGGACATCCGTCCGGCGCCCCGGTGGGGCACGGTCGAGATCCGCGCGTGCGACGGCATGTCGACCCTCCCCGAGCTCGCGGCCGTCGCCGCCCTGGCGCAGACGCTCGTCGAGCACTTCTCGCGCCTGCTCGACGATGGGCGCGAGCTGCCCGGCATCCCGCCCTGGTACGCCCGCGAGAACAAGTGGCGCGCCGCCCGGTACGGCCTCGACGCCCGCGTGATCGTCGACCGCGAGGGCACGCAGCGGCCCGTCGTCGAGCACCTCCGCGAGACGATGGAGCAGCTCGCCGACGTCGCGGTGGAGCTCAAGTGCGCCCGGGAGTTCGCCAGCCTCGAGACGATCCTCGCGACCGGGGGCAGCTCGGCTCGCCAGATCGCGGTGGCAGAGGCGGCGGACGGCGACCTGCGCGAGGTCGTTCAGCACCTCATCCGCGAGTTCCGCGGCGGCCCGACGCTGCGCGAGCACCTCGCCGCTCTGCGGGTGTGAGCGCCCGCCCTCCACGCCCGTTCATAGGTGGGGGCTCTTAGGATCGGCCTCATGATGACCGGACGCCGACTCGCCGCGGTTTCGACGATCGCCCTCGCCTCCGGTCTCGTCACCGTCCTCGCCGGTTGCGCCGCGGAGCCCACCGAGCCGGAGGCGCTGCCGACGTTCGCTGCCCCGGCGCTGCATCCCTCCCCCACCGCCTCGCCCACCGCGTCGACGCCGGAGCGGGTCGTGACGCTGGGCGATTCGCTCATGTCGGGTTACGGGCTCGCACCCGAACAAGCGTGGCCGACACTGCTGGGCAGCCGCGCCCGTCTCGCGCTGACGAATCTCGCCTGCCCGGGCATGGGCTTCGTCGTGCAGGGCGACTGCGGCACCACGTACTCCGGCTTCGTCCCCGCCGTGACGGCGCTGCAGCCCCAGCTGCTCATCGTCGAGTCCAGCAGCAACGACTTCTGGGAAGACGGAGACGACGTGCGCGTCGACACCGCCGACACGATCCAGTCCCTGCACGACGCGGTGCCGGATGCCCGCATCGTGGGCCTGAGCACCATCTGGAACGACGACCCCGACGTCCCCGACGACACCGCCGTCACCTCCGACGCGCTGCGCGACGCCGTCGACGCGGTGGGGGGCACCTTCGTCGAGGTGGGCCAGCCCCTCGCCGGCCACCCGGAGTGGATGCAGGAGGACGACGTCCACCCCACCCCGCGCGGTCAACGCGCGATCGAGCAGACCGTCATGTCGGCGCTGCAGGACGCCGGCATCCTGCCCTGAGGCGGACGCCGGCCGTTCGGGAGCGGCTCAGCCGCGTCCGAGCATCTTCTGCAGCTCGGCGAGGTCGGCCTCGCTCGGCGCCGCCTGACCGCCCAGGCCGAAGCCCGAGCCGGTGGCCGGAGCGGATGCCGCGATACCGGCGTTCTCGGCCGCGCGCTTGGCCGGGTTCCCCGAGCGCGAGCCCTTCGCCTTCTGCTGCTTGCCGCGCTTCGACGAGGCGCCGGGCTTGCCGCCCACCGGACCCATGCCGGGGATGTTGGGCACACCGCCGCGAGCGACGGTCTTCATCATCTTCGCGGCCTGGTCGAAGCGCTGGACGAGCTGGTTCACATCGGTGACGGTCATGCCCGAACCGCGCGCGATGCGCAGACGGCGGGAGCCGTTGAGGATCTTCGGGTTGCGACGCTCGGCGAGCGTCATGGAGCGGATGATGGCCTCGGTGCGGTCGATCTCGCGCTCGTCGAAGTCCTCGAGCTGCTGCTTCATGCTTCCCATGCCCGGGAGCATCCCGAGCATCTTCTTCATGGAGCCCATCTTCTTCATCTGCTGCATCTGCTCGAGGAAGTCCTCGAGCGTGAACGTCTCGGTCGCGAGCTTCTCGGCGACCTTCATCGCCTCGGCCTCGTCGAAGGCGTTCTGCGCCTGCTCGATCAGAGTGAGGATGTCACCAAGGTCGAGGATGCGGGATGCCATGCGGTCGGGGTAGAAGGGCTCGACGTCGTCGAGACCCTCACCGGTGGACGCGAAGATGATTGGCCGGCCGGTGACCGAGGCGACCGACAGCGCGGCACCACCGCGGGCGTCGCCGTCGAGCTTGGACAGCACGACGCCGGTGAAGTCGACGCCGTCCTGGAAGGCCTTGGCCGTGTTCACCGCATCTTGACCGATCATCGCGTCGATGACGAAGAGCACCTCGTCGGGCTGGGTGGCCTTGCGGATGTCGGACGCCTGCTTCATCAGCTCGGCGTCGACGCCGAGGCGACCGGCGGTGTCGATGATGACGATGTCGTGCTGCTGGCGCGTGGCGTGCGCGACACCGTCGCGGGCGACCTTGACCGGGTCGCCGACGCCGTTGCCGGGCTCGGGCGCGTAGATGGCGGCGCCGGCGCGCTCGGCGACGACCTGGAGCTGGTTGACGGCGTTGGGGCGCTGCAGGTCGCAGGCGACGAGCAGCGGCGTGTGCCCGTCTTTCTCGAGCATCTTCGCGAGCTTGCCGGCGAAGGTCGTCTTCCCCGAGCCCTGGAGGCCGGCGAGCATGATGACCGTCGGCGGGTTCTTGGCGAACTGCAGACGGCGCTGCTGGCCGCCCAGGATGCCGATCAGCTCGTCGTTGACGATCTGCACCACCTGCTGCGCGGGGTTCAAGGCTCGGTTGACCTCGTCGCCGAGGGCGCGCTCGCGCACGGACGCCGTGAACTCCTTGACGACGGGCAGCGCCACGTCGGCGTCGAGGAGGGCACGGCGGATCTCGCGCACCGTCCCGTCGACGTCGGCGGGTGTGAGCTGGCCCTTCTTCCGGAGGTTGCGGAAGGTCTCTGTGAGCCGGTCGGAGAGGGTGCCGAAAGTCGCCATGATGAGACGAGTTTACGCGGGCGTGCGCCGTCGCGCCGCTCGCCCCGGCCGGGGCGGCATCGCACGAGTCCCGACGGGCGCGGGCATCACGCCGAGGCGAGGGCCTCGGTGAGGATATCGGTCAGTGATCCACCGGACGCGGTGCGGTCCGCCCAGGCCCACACGGCCGCGAGCACCGCGGCGGCCGAGGCCCCGGCGCGCACCTGCGCGATCAACGGCGCGGCGCCGCCGCGCACCATTCGCGCCGCGATCTCGCGCTGCAGCCGGAACTGACGCACCGCGCGGTCGCGGTCGAGCTCGGCGGCGAGCCCCATCGCCTCGGCATTCGTGATGGCCAGGGCGAGCGCATCCGGAGCGAGCCCCTCGCCGATGGCCGCCAGTGCACCGTCGATGGCGACATCGTCGCGGAGGCGGCGGACGGCCTCTTCCGACTGCGCGTCGAAGCCCGACCACAGCACGTCGCCCTTGGCCGAGAAGTAGTTGAAGAAGCTCGACCGACTGACGCCGGCGCGGCGCGTGATGTCGGACACCGAGGTGGCGTCGTAGCCCTGCTCGAGGAAGAGCTCGCACGCCGCTTCGGCGAGCACCTCGCGAGACGACGCGCGGGGGCGACCACTGCGGGACTCGGATGCCATCGCTCCAGCCTAGAGGCGGGGGCCCGGTGTATTCTTGGACGCAATCCAACATCGGAGGGGTCGTGCTCGACATCCACCTCGCGGGACTCGACCCGCACTTCGTTCCCTATCTCGACGGCTGGGCCCACCAGCGCCGCATCCACGCCGACGTGGTCGCGCGCGACCGGCCCGATACGCTCCTGCTCCTCGAGCACGAGGCCGTCTACACGGCCGGCAAGCGCACCGAGGCGCACGAGCGGCCCGACGACGGCACTCCCGTCGTCGACGTCGATCGCGGCGGCAAGATCACCTGGCACGGCCCGGGCCAGCTCGTGGGGTACCCCATCGTGCGCCTGCCCGAGCCCATCGACGTGGTCGCCCACGTCCGCCGTCTCGAGGCGTTGCTCGTCTCCGCCCTCGGCGCGCACGGCGTCGACGGTTTCACCGTCGAGGGACGCAGCGGCGTCTGGGTCCGGCGCCCCCTCGGCGTCGACAAGGTCGCGGCCATCGGGGTCCGCGTCGAAAAGGGAGTGACCATGCACGGCTTCGCCGTCAACTGCGACAACTCGCTCGCCGCGTTCCGGCGCATCGTCCCGTGCGGGATCTCGGATGCCGGGGTCACGACCGTCAGCGAGGTGCTCGGCGCCGACGTCTCCCCCGTCGACCTCGTCCCCTCGATCGAACGCGTGTTCCGCGCCGAGTACGCGGCGGTGGCAGCATGAGCGCCTGCGGGACCGGCAACGCCGGGGCGCCGGCATCCACCGCTCCGAACGGGCGCAAGCTGCTGCGCCTGGAGGTGCGCAACGCGGAGACGCCCATCGAACGCAAGCCCGAGTGGATCAAGACCAAGGCGAAGATGGGGCCGGAGTACACGGCCCTGCAGAATCTCGTGAAGACCGAGGAGCTGCACACGGTCTGCCAGGAGGCCGGGTGCCCCAACATCTTCGAGTGCTGGGAGGACCGCGAGGCGACCTTCCTCATCGGCGGCTCGCAGTGCACGCGCCGGTGCGACTTCTGCCAGATCGACACCGGCAAGCCCGCCGACTACGACACCGACGAGCCGCGTCGCGTCGCCGAGAGCGTGACGCGCATGCAGCTGCGTTACGCGACGGTCACCGGCGTCGCCCGCGACGACCTGCCCGACGAGGGCGCGTGGCTGCACGCCGAGACGGTGCGCCGCATCCACGCCGAGAACCCGGGCACCGGGGTCGAGATCCTCGCGACCGACTTCTCGGGCAACCTCTCGCACCTCGACGAGGTGTTCTCGTCGCGACCCGAGGTGTTCGCCCACAACGTCGAGACGGTGCCGCGCATCTTCAAGCGCATCCGCCCGGCGTTCCGGTACGAGCGCTCGCTCGGAGTGCTCACCGCGGCCCGCGACGCGGGTCTCATCACGAAGTCGAACCTCATCCTCGGCATGGGCGAGGAGCCCGAGGAGGTCGTCCAAGCCCTCGAAGACCTGCACGCGGCGGGCACCGACATCATCACGATCACGCAGTACCTGCGTCCGACCCCGCGTCACCTGCCGGTGCAGCGCTGGGTCAAGCCCGCCGAGTTCGTGGAGTTCAAGGAGGAGGCGGAGCGCATCGGCTTCCTCGGTGTGCTGGCCGGCCCGCTGGTGCGCTCGTCGTACCGCGCCGGTCGCCTGTGGGCGCAGTCGATGGTGTCGAAGGGCCGCGAGATCCCGCCGCACCTCGCGCACCTCGCCAAGGACATCGCCGCCGCCGACGCCGGCTTCGCGCAGGCGGTGTGAATCAGACCGGCCAGATGTAGGGCAGGTCGTCGGGCACGTCGCCGAACCTCGGCACGTAGAACTCGGGGTCTTTGCGCACCAGGTTCGACCGGTGCGCGAGGTGGAACGCCTCGTCGCCGATCCACGGCGGGAGGTCGAGGTCCGCCTGAGCGACGCCGTCGACCTCGGGAGCGAAGACAAGGATCTTCTCGCGCACCGTGTCGGCTCGGCCCTGGGCGATCCACTCGTCGGTCATGACCAGGCCGTACGACACGAGCGCGGGAAGGTGCCCGTCCCACATCTTGGCTGCGGGGTGGTGTCTCCAGCCGTGGTCGGGCACGGTCAGTGCGCGCAGCAGCTGGAACGTCTCGACCCGCTGCTTGCCGAGGCGCTTGAGGTCGAGAGCGCGGGCGGAATCGACGAACGAGGGATACGGCAGGAAGGTCTGCACGGGCCTCAGTCGGCGCTCGTGACCGACTGCACGCGCCCGTCGGAAGCGAGATTGACCAGCAGCACGTCGTCGGTCGCGTCGGGATCCAGCGCGTACTCGAGGACCGCGAACGGGTCGGCGCCGCCGTGCTCGTCGGCGAGGATCGTCATGCTCATGAGCTGGAGCGCCTTGATGACATCGATGTGGGTGTCACCGGAGGCGTCGACGAGGAGGTCCTCGAGCTCGTCGCCGAGCGTCGCCTGCTGCTGGAGGATGTACTCGGTGACCTCGCTCGTGCGCGAGTCGAGTTCGTTCACCATCGCGTTGCGCGCGGCGAGATCGATCGACTCGAGCGCGGAGATCATGGATGCCGCGACGTCGAGCGCCTCCGCCGACACGTCGTCCTGATCGGGCGCCGTCAGATCGACCGTGACGCTCTGGTCGCCGAACTCGACGCTCTCGCTCCAGAAGATCGACCCGTCGGGGCCCGACTCGAGGAGTCCGAAGAAGTCGTGCTCGATGGCCATGACTCCATGTAAGCAGTCCGTCCCGGGTTCGGGAAGACGACCCGCCCGGGTCGCCGTGTGCGGTAGGGGTCAGTCGACGAGCGAGGCCGCGAACACGTGCGGGGTGAAACCGGTGAGGTCGTTGATGCCCTCGCCCTGACCGAGCAGCTTGACCGGGATGCCGGTGCGCTCCTGCACCGCGAGCACGAAGCCGCCCTTGGCCGAGCCGTCGAGCTTCGTCAGCACCAGCCCCGTCACCCCGGCGCTGTCGAGGAACGCCTGCGCCTGCATGAGCCCGTTCTGCCCGGTGGTGGCGTCGAGCACCAGGAGCACCTCGCTGATCGGCGCCTGCTTCTCGATGACGCGCTTGATCTTGCCGAGCTCGTCCATGAGCCCGCCCTTGGTGTGCAGGCGCCCGGCGGTGTCGACGAGGACGATCTCGGTTCCCGTCTCCTTCGCGTGCGCGACGGTCTGGAAGGCGACGGACGCGGGATCCTGGCCCTCGTGCTGCGGCCGGACGATCGTCGCTCCCCCGCGCTCGGCCCAGGTGGCCAGCTGGTCGACCGCGGCGGCGCGGAAGGTGTCGGCGGCCCCGACCGTGACGGTGCGGCCGTAGCGCTGCAGGAACTTCGCGAACTTGCCGATGGTCGTGGTCTTGCCGACGCCGTTCACCCCGACGACCAGGACGACCGCCGGTCGCTCGGTCAGTCGCAGGGTCGTGTCGAATTTCGCGAAGTGCTCTTCGAGCGTCTCGCGCAGCATGCGCTGCAGGTCGCGCGGATCGGTCGTGCGGTAGCGCTCGACCTTCTCACGGAGCTCGTCGATGAGACGCTCGGTCACGTCGGGCCCGAAGTCGGCCGTCAGCAACGCCGTCTCGAGATCGTCCCACGTCGTCTCGTCGATCGTGGGCTTGACGAACAGCCCACGCAGCGCGCGGCCCAGCGACCAGGAGTTCTCAGCCATTGCTTCAGCTTACGGGGGCGGCCTCGGAGCGGGCGGCGGCACGGTCGCCCACTCGTTGGCCGACCACCGCCGAGACGCCGTCCTGGCGCATCGAAACGCCGTACAGTGCGTCGGCGATCTCCATCGTGCGCTTCTGGTGGGTGATGACGATGAGCTGGCTGCTCGCGCGGAGCTTCTCGAACACGCCGAGGAGGCGGCCGAGGTTGGCGTCGTCGAGCGCGGCCTCGACTTCGTCGAGGATGTAGAACGGGCTCGGTCGGGCCGTGAAGATCGACGTCAGGAACGCCACCGCGGCGAGCGAGCGTTCACCACCGGACAGCAGCGACAGGCGCTCGATCTTCTTCCCCACCGGTCGCACCGACACCTCGATGCCGGTCGTGAGAGGCGAGTCGGGGTCGGTGAGCGAGATGCTGCCGGCGCCGCCGGGGAAGAGGATCGGGAAGATCTCGGTGAATGCGACCCGGGTGTCCTCGAAGGCGGCGACGAAGATCGTCTGCATCCGCTCGTCCAGGTCGGCGATGATCGTCTGGAGATCGGCGCGCGTCTGCTGCAGATCCGCGAGTTGCTCGGTGAGGAACGCGTGCCGCTGCTCGAGCGCGGCGAACTCCTCCAGTGCCAGCGGATTCACCCGCCCGAGTTGCGACAGTTTGCGCTCGGCATCCTGCAGCCGGCGCTTCTGGGCGGCACGGTCGAAGGCGACGGTCTGCCCCTCGTCCTCGGCCGGAACGGGCTGATCGGGGCCGTACTCGGACACGAGGATGTCCTCGTCGAGCGCGAGCTCCGACTGCACGCGCTCGAGCAGGCTCGTGACGTGGAGCTTCTTCTCGTGCATCTTAAGCTCGAGCCCGTGGACGCTCTCCGTGAGACGCGCGAGCCGTTCGCGCGCCGCGGTCTCATCAGCCCGCGCCCGGGAGAGCTCATCGGTGATCGCCGCCCGGGCGGACTCGGCGGCCGCGAGCTCGACCCGCGCCTGGCTGACCGAGCGGTCCACCGAGTCCAGCAGCGCCGGAAGCTGCCCGGACACGTCGGCGGCGATCTCGCGCTGCGCCCGTCGGATGACGGCGCGGCGGGCAGCCTCGGCCGCGGCGGCGCGCTCCCGCTCACGCTGCTGCTCGAGCTGGACGATGCGGGCTTCGCCGGCGCGCACCCGCTCCTTCAGCGTCTCGATCTCGAGGCGGGCGCGCATCTCGTTCTCGCGGGTCGCCTCGACCTCGGCCGCCAGGTGCTCGCGAGCGGAGACGTCCAGCAGAGGTCGCGGGGTCTGCAGGGCCCGCTCGAGCTCTTCGTCGGCGCGCCGCGCGGACTCCTCCGCCTCGGTGACGGCGGTCTGCGCCTGAGCGAGACCGGCAGCCAGCCGCTCGCACTCGGCCACGGCGGCCTCGTGGCGCACGGCGACGCGGTTCACCTTCTCGGCGTGCGCGGCGAGGGCCGCGTCGTGCGCCCGGAGCGTCGACAGCGCTTCCTTCGTGTGCTGCCGGGCGCCGGTGAGCGCGCGCTGCTCCTCGCCGAGCGCTTCGCGCAGGGAGTCGACGATCACGACGATCTCATCGAGTCGCTCGGCCGCCGCGTCGCGCTCGGCGGCGAGCTCGAGCCGTGACCGCCCCGACCCCGAACCGGCGCGCACCGTGTGCGCGGTCAGCACCTCGCCCGCCCGCGTGACCACCGTCGCGTCGTGCGGGATGCGGGCCTGCAGGCTCTCCGCCGCGGCGAGATCGTCGACGACGAAGGTTCGTCCCAGGATGCCGCGCACCCCCGCCGAGGCTGTGACGACCTCGACCGCGGGAACCGCACCGGGCAGCGACGTCACGGCATCCGGGGCGTCCGTGTCGGCGATCGCGATGTCGACGACGCCCAGGTCGGAGGCGCTCGCGGCGCGCGCGGCGGCGAAGGCGGCCGCGGGATCGCCGACGAGCAGTCCCTCGGCGAGAGAGCCGAGGGCGGCGGCGATCGCCGTCTCGAAGCCCGCGGTCACCTTCACGTCGTCGGACACGAGCCCCCGCACGCCCGCTCCGCCCGCGGCCAGCAGGTCGGCCGCGGCGTTGCGCACGTCCAGCGCGCGTCCGAGCGCGGTCGTCTGGGCGGTGAGCGCGTCACGCTCGCGCTCCGCCGCATGCAGGCGCTCGCGCAACCCCGCGACACGGGCCTCGACGTCGTTCGCGTCGCGCTGAGCGCGTTCGTAAGCTGCGGCGTGCTCGGCGCTCGCCGCTTCGGGGGCCACGCCGGGATCGACCTCGGCACGCTCGCGTTCGGTGTCGGCGCGTCGCTGGAGCGCGGCGTCCAAGGCACGTTGCTGCCTCTCGACGCCGGAGATCACCGCCGCCAGGGTCGAGCGGGCGGCGTCCGCCGATCCCCGCAGCGCCGTGATCCGCATGTCGTGCTCGGAGACGAGAGCGCTCTGGGCCGCGATCTCCACATCGAGGGCGTCGAGATCGGCACGGGCTCGGGTCACCGCACGCGCCGCGTCCGACGCGGCATCCTGAGCTTCCCCCAGGCCCGCGGCGATGTCGTCGATCTCGGCGCGCACGTCGTCGATGGTCGACTGCGACACGGTGGGGGCGAAGCCGTTCGACTCGCCGTCGTCTTCTCCCAGGAGCGTCAAGCGTTGCCCCGCCAGGCTGTACAGCCCCCGCAGACGCTCCTGCACCTGCTGGAGCGAGAAGGCGACGCTGCGCGCGCGGTCCACCGCCTCCGAGCGCTGGTCCGCTTCCAGCCGTTCGACCCGCCGACGCAGACCCTCCGCCTGCTCCTGCAGTCCGAGCCGTTCGGTGTGGCGCTCGCTCTCCGCGCGCGCCGCGTCGGCGAGCTGAGTGCGCAGAAGCACGAGGTCGTCCGCGTAGAGCCTCGCCTTGGCGTCGCGCACCACCGCGGCGATGGTCGCCGCCTCCCGCGCGATCTCCGCCTGCTTGCCGAGCGGTTTGAGCTGGCGGCGAAGTTCGCCCGCGAGGTCGCTCAGACGCGTGAGGTTCGCCTCCATCGCCTCGAGCTTGCGAACCGTCTTCTCTTTGCGGCGGCGGTGCTTCAGAATGCCGGCCGCTTCCTCGATGAAGCCGCGGCGATCCTCGGCGGTCGCCTGCAGCACGGTGTCGAGCCGGCCTTGCCCGATGATTACGTGCATCTCGCGTCCGAGGCCCGAATCGCTCAGCAGCTCCTGCACGTCGAGGAGACGGCACGTCTGCCCGTTGATCGCGTACTCGCTGGCGCCGGTGCGGAACAGCGTCCGGCTGATCGTCACCTCGCTGTAATCGATCGGCAGCGCCCCGTCGGCGTTGTCGATGGTCAGCTGCACCTCGGCACGACCGAGCGGGCCGCGCGTCGAGGTGCCGGCGAAGATGACGTCCTCCATCTTGCCGCCGCGGAGGGTCTTCGCCCCCTGCTCCCCCATCACCCAGGCGAGAGCGTCGACGACATTGGACTTGCCAGATCCGTTCGGACCGACGATGCAGGTCACCCCCGGTTCGAGAGCGAAAGTCGTGGACTGGGCGAAGGACTTGAAGCCTTTGAGCGTCACGCTCTTGAGGTGCATGTCACCCGCCCTTCCCGAACTCGCTCACCCGCACGGGCTCGGCCTCACGGTAGTCGAAGAGCCGCGGGATTCCGCGGCGGCAAGCCGATGAGCCGCCCGCGACGCGCCCGAATGACCAGCGATTCTGAGGAGAAGCTTGACATTCGCTGACAGGCTTCGCTAGCGTCTGAGGTCGCAACCGACGTCGAAAGGAGGTTACTTCCATGATTCGCACCACGACCGGCTTCACCGCCACCGGCTTCATCGCCGTCCCCGTGCTCTCCGCACCCGTGTACGAAGTAGCCACCGCCGTCGGAATGCCCACTCGTCTGGGCTGATTCGTCGCGTCGAGACGCCTCGCGTCTCCGCTGCTCGTGAGCCCGTCTTCTCGACGTCGGCCACCCGGACCCTCTGCGTCCGCTCCCGCGTGAGCTCTCTGCTCGACGCGTCATCCTCGCTACACCTTCTTACGGAGCCTCCGCATGAACGCCCTGTTCACGCGCGCGCCGCAGCACTCCTCGGCCGCGCCTTCCACCCCGCCCACCCCCTCCACGGTCACCTTCGACACGACCGCCTACCGGCCGCTCGGCCTGTTCGACCGCCTGTCGCTGCGCCTGGGCCTGTGGCTGCTCGACCGGCACGCTAACCGGGCCCGTGCTCTCGACCACCGCGCGATCGAGGCGCTGCGCGCTCGAGACGCGGCCGCCGAGCGCGACCGGCGCGAGCGTGCCTGGCAGAGCGCCGCGGCGTTCAGCTGCCCGCCGTTCTGATCCCGGTGGGGCCGACACCCTCGTCGGCCCCACCCCTTCTCCTCCTGTCGACGAAAGACTTCCTATGACTTCCCTCCCCGCCAGCCTCGAGCTGCGCCCCCTGCACGTGCCCGCCCACATCGACGACCCGGACGCCGCGGACTTCCGCGAGATGGTCCGCCTGCGGAACTTGATCTACGCCGAGATCTCCGGACATGACGACTCGTCCATGCCCGCCGACGAACTCCTGCCGCTGTACAGACCGCGACCCGAGATGACGCGGTTCGCGTGGATCGCCGTGCTCCACGGCGAGGTCGTCGGCCGGGTGGGTGTCGACTTCCCCGAGGAAGAGGGCGCCCGAACCGGGTTCTGGCTCGTCGAGCTCCGCCGCTCCGCGTGGGGCCAGGGCATCGGACGAGCGGCCTACGCACTGATCGAGAACGTCGCCCGGGAACACGGTCGAACCGTCATCCAGTCGTGGGCCGAGCACCCCGCGGCGGAAGGACCGCGCCTCGACGCACCGACAGGCTTCGGATCGATCCCCCGGGATCACGCGGCGCGCTTCCTCCTAACATCCGGGTTCTCGCTGGAACAGATTGTGCGCGTGAGCGCGCTCGATCTCGCCGGGGCGCGACCCCGCATCGAGCAACTCCTCGCGGAGGCCGAAGGAGCGGCCACGGGCTATCGGATCGTCCAGTGGACCCTGCCCACCCCCGACGAGTTCGTCGACTCCTTCGCGTGGATGAAATCGCGCATGGTGACCGACGCCCCCTCGGCGGATCTCGAGTTCGACGAGGAGGTGTGGGATGCCGCGCGGGTTCGCCGCTACGAGGCCGGCTACCTCGACGCCGGCCGGCACATGCTCGTCACCGCGGCGCAGCACGTCGACACCGGTGAGCTCGCGGCCTTCAACGAGCTGGTCATCGGCAAGGACCGCACCGCGGCGACCAGCCAGGAGGACACCCTCGTCGTCGCGGCCCACCGCGGCCACCGCCTCGGGATGCTCGTCAAGTGCGCGGGACTCCTCGCCTGGAGCGACATCGCGCCGGATTCGCCGCGCGTGCTGACCTACAACGCCGAGGAGAACCGCCCCATGCTCTCGATCAACGAGGCGATCGGCTTCGCGCCGATCTCGTACGAAGGAGTGTGGAAGAAGGTGCTGGCCTGAGCCCCCGCGCGTCCTCGGTCGTCAGAGGCCGAGGACGGCGCGGGCTCCATCGATGTCGGCCCGCTCCAGGTCCGCGGCATACGTCGCCAAGCGCTCGCCCGTGATCTTCAGGATCGCGGCCTTCTCGCGCATCCGGACGTCGACCTGCGCGTGTTGCGAGGTGAACGCGCTCTGCGCGTCTCCCGCCCAGCGCCCGCGCAGATCGGACGAGGCGGTGGCCAGCGAGTCCACGTCGGCGCTGAGTGCATCGGCCGCGTGCGTCAGAGCCTGGGCCGTCGCCGCGATCGCGGAGGTGTCTGCCGTGAGATTCATGACGCCTCCTTCACGACCAGGGTTCACCCGCACGCGGATACCCCTGGTCCGCGTCGCGGCGCATGCTCACCGCGATGTCGGATTCCGCGCCGAACAGCTCCGCTCCGCGGTCGGCGAGTCGAGCCATCGCCGCGTGCTGCGCGTCGGCAATGGTCTGCAGGGTGAGGACACCGAGGGCGTCCAGCGCGAGGTTCTGCGCCGCCGGGCCGAAGGTCACGGCCCGCAGACGTCCTCCCACACCCGCCTCCACGACCACCTCTCCGCGTGGGCTCCGCGCTTCTGCGGTGATCGCGTCGACGTCGTCGGCCAGGGCGTTCGCGCGTCGCTTGTTGTCGTGCGCCTTCGCGCGGATCTCGGACAGTTGACGCCGGGCGTCTTCGAAGCCGGCATCCATGCCGGCGAAGGGATCGGTCATCTCGGCTCTCGTCTCAGCTGGTGGAGGTCACGTCGGAGGGGACGACGGGCACGTCGCCGGGCCACTCACCCAGACGTTCTCGCGCGGACGAGCCGTCGCGGACGCTGATCGCGGCGACGCTGAAGCCGTTCGAGCTCGGCACCGGTTCGCGGGGCTCGAGCCAGCCCGCTTCGGCGGCGGCGACCGCGGCGTCGAAATCGCTTCCGGCGCCGGCTGTCACGCTGACGGAGATCTGCGCGTTGGGCATGTAGCCCTCGCGCACCGACCACGCCGACTCCGTGAGGAAGGTGATCAGAGCGGGGCCGTCCACGATCCGGTATCCCGGTGCGACGGTCACGGCGATGTCATAGCCGGTGTTGCCCTTGACGTTGGGCGCTCCGCCTCCGGAGACGTCGACGGACAGCCCGGGGATCTCGGACACCGCGGCCTGCATCTCGGTGAGGGTCTGTCCGCCCGAGGGGGCGTCGTGCGGGATGTCGTCGCGCCGGGCCTGGGCGCACCCGGCGACGGAGGCGATGCCGCCGATCACGACCACCGCAGCGATCCATCGTTCAAGACGGGCCATAGTTCATCATGTCCTCGAGTCGGTACTGCATGTCGGCCCAGATGCTCACGTCGGAGATGCCGGCGTAGGCGCCGTTGGTGTTGCCGCCGAAGCCGAGCCCGTCGAGAATCGTCTCGTCGTAGGCCCCGGTGACCTCGAACACGGCGCGTCCGTCGACGTTGCGCAGGCGGAAAGCGACCTCGCCCGGATACTCCGGGTGCCCCTCCTGCGCCGCGATGACGAAACCGTCGTCGGTGATCTGCTGCACCTGGATGTCGCCCGCCGTCACGCCCGGGATACCCAGACCGAACAGCGACGTACGGATCGTCTGCCCCTCGCCGGTCAGCTGCATGTCGAGCTGACCGTTGTCGCCGACGCGAGGGGGGAGGAAGACGTGACCGAACTGCTCCCGTAGCATCTGATTCAGCTGCTCGGTCGTCATGTCCGTGGTGCCCAGGTCGTACTCGTGCTGATACCCCAGCGCATAGTCCTGGCGGAAGCGCTGATCGGAGCCGGGATAGGGCACCGGTCCGGGGTTGTAAGTGTCGCCGAGAGAGCCGTCGCCGGGAACCAGATCGGGAAGGCCGCCCAGCCCCGGGATGCTCCCCGGCGGGAACCGCTCGAGGAGACGCCCGAGGAGATTCTCGATGTCCTGATGGAACGGGACGATCGCGCGGTACAGGTCGGTGACGAGTCGGACCATTTCGCGCAGGGCCTGGAGGACCCGGTCGATGTTGTCGATCACGTCGTCGATGACGGAGGCGCAGTTGTCGGCGAAATCGCTGATGGCCTGAGCCTTCTCATCGATCTCCCACGGCCAACTGCCGAACAGCACATCGCCGATCACGCCGGCCGCCGAAGACAGCAGCTCGAATCCGCTGCAGACGAGCGAGCGCATGATCTCGACCGCGCGCACGCACAGCTGCAGGACCTGGCTCACCACCTTGGCCCAGTCGGCGATCGAATGGGTGCCCGCCGCGAGAACCGTCAGCGAGCCCTCGATGACCGTGGCGGTGATTCCCTGGATGTGCCCCTGGATCTGGCGGAGTGCGTCGGTGTACGACTCCGACACCCCCTGCATGTCCCCGGAGTACACCTCCCACGTGTGCGACGCGTGGTAGAGGCCGGCGGGGTCACCGGTGACGCGTTCCAACAGCTCCTCGAGGGGCTGCACGAACCGCGCGATGCTGGAGGCGAATCCTCCGAGCCCGCTGCCGCAGCCGTCACCGCCCGCTCCGCCGACGGGGAGGGAGTTCTGCCAGTCACCCGCGGCGAGCCGCGCCGCCGCGGCATCCGCCTCGGGAAGGACGGCGGTCGCTGTCATCAGAGGTCGCCTCCGCGGCGCACGAAGTCGGCTTCGGCCTCGTCATCGACTCGCTGGAAGCCGGCGAGAGCGGTCTGCACGCCCTCGGCCGATCGCTCCGCGCGCGCACCGACGAACGACGACGCTCCCTCGAACAGGGACCCGAGGGCGTTGAATCCGGGCGGGATGAAGGCCGCGATCGGGCCGAAGGCCATTCCGGGTACGGCCGAGCCGAGCACACCCCCCGCCGCGTTCAACGACGTCGCCGACTGCAGCAGCGTCTGGCGTACCCGATCGTAGGCGTCGCCGTCGACGTCGATTCGACCCATGAGAAGCTCCCCCGCACTCCGGACGCGGTGGCTTCCCCGCGGCCAGCGGGGAGCGTAACACGCCATCTCGGACCAGCCCAGAAGGGGCGCATGGCCGGATGCGTCACCGCAGGCGTTGGCAGTGCGGGCAGAAATGGCTCGACCGGTTCATGAACGACACCCGCACGATCGGCCGTCCGCAGCGCGGGCAGGGCTGACCGGTGCGCCCGTAGGCGTTGAGCGAATGCGCGAAGTACCCGGCCTGACCGTTCACGTTGACATACTGGGCGTCGAAGCTCGTGCCGCCCTCGGCGAGGGCCTTCTCGAGCACCGCCTGCACCTCGCCGAGCAGACGGTTGACGGCGCGCGTGGGCAGATCGGATGCCGCGGTCTCGGGGTGGATGCGCGCGGCCCACAGCGACTCGTCGGCGTAGATGTTACCGAT
This sequence comes from Microbacterium sp. PRF11, assembly GCF_031844085.1. Lineage (NCBI taxonomy): Bacteria > Bacillati > Actinomycetota > Actinomycetes > Micrococcales > Microbacteriaceae > Microbacterium > Microbacterium sp. PRF11. The sequence goes on along the minus strand of NZ_JAUZUP010000004.1, from coordinate 268,039 downwards.
GCCGCTCGCCGCCGTCTGATCGAGGAGTACGCGTTTGATCCCCGACGAGGTACGCGCCAACCGGGCGCGGAACGTCGCCGCGTCGAAAGCGGGGTCGAGGGGGTCGCGACCGATGTGCGCGACCTGCGTCGGTACACGGGCGAGGTCGGAACCCCGCCCGCCCGCCGCGCCGTCGGGCGTGTCGACCAGGGCGTCGATCGCGAGCGAGCCGAACGTGCGCTGGTCGGCGAAGACGACCGAGAGCGGTCCGTGCCGGGGATGCTCGAGCTCGATGCGGATGCGCTCGTGCCGCTCCTCCGGAGCACCGGGGAGGCGCAGCAGCATCTGACCGCTCATGCCCAGGTGAGTGACGATCGCCTCGTCGGCTGCCACCGGCATCCACAGGAACTTGCCCCGTCGGACCGCTGCGGTGATGCGACGCCCCGTGAGCTCGCTCTCGAAGTGCGCCGCTCCCCCGGCGTGACGGGTGAGCGCGCGATCGTCGCGCACGTCGACCGAGGTGATCAACGCACCCGTCACCGCGGGCTCGAGGCCGGCTCGGACGACCTCGACCTCGGGGAGCTCAGGCACGGGCGTCGAGCTCGGTCCACGCCGTGAGCGCGGCGGCCATCTCGGCCTGCTTCTTGCTCGACCCGCTGCCGGTCGTCGCCAGATCGCCCACCGACACCGTGGCGGTGAAGCGTCGATCGTGGTCGGGACCGGTGGACTCGACGCCGTAGACGGGGGCAGCGAAGCCGAGCCGCGCGGCGATCTCCTGCAGACTCGTCTTCGGGTCCATCGCGGCGCCGTAGCGCGCCGGGTCGGCCAACAGCGGCTCGACGAGGCGCAGCACCATGTCGGTGGCCGCGTCGGGTCCGGCCGAGAGGTAGGTGGCGCCGATGAGCGCCTCCATGGTGTCGGCGAGGATGGAGTCCTTGTCGCGTCCCCCGGTGAGGATCTCGCCTCGGCCGAGACGGACGTGGTCGCCGAGACCGATCGCGCGGGCCACTTCGGCCAGGGCGACCGTCGACACCACGCTCGCACGCCGCTTCGCGAGACTGCCCTCGTCGAGCTCCGGATGCCGCGTGAACAGGCGGACCGTGACGGCCTGGCCGAGCACGGAGTCGCCGAGGAATTCGAGGCGCTCGTTGTGCGGGATGCCGCCGTTCTCGTAGGCGAACGACCGATGCGTCAGAGCGAGCGAAAGAAGCTCGGGGTCGATGTCGACCCCGAGCTTCTCGGTGAGCGCACGGCGCTCGACGTGCTTACGCGTCACGAAGCGCCGATCAGACGTCGGCGACCTTGCGGCCCTTGTACTCGAGGAAGAGCTCGGTGCCCTGCGAGTCGGTGACGACCTTCGCCTGGTGGGGGCGGCTGTAGACGACCTTGCCGTTCTCGATGGTCTTGACCAGCGCGGGGGCTTCGGCCTTCCACTGCGCGCGGCGCGAGCGGGTGTTGGAGCGGGAGACCTTCCGCTTCGGGGGGTTACCTGCCATGACTAGCTCTTCTCTGTCTTGGGGGCGGCGCGGTGCGCATCGCCGTCGTCTGGGGTGTACTGCTGGAGAGCAGCCCATCGAGGATCGACAGGCGCCTGCTCCGTGTCGCCGACGCTCTCCGTCAGCCTCTCGCCCGTGTTCGGGTCGAGCCCGGGGCAGTCCGGCTGACACACCGGCTGGAACGGAAGCGACAGGACGATGGCGTCCCGAACCAGATTTTCAAGATCCACGTGGTCGTCTTGAACGTCGTAGTCGCTCGCTTCATCCCCAGGATACGCGAAAAGTTCCTGGAACTCGACTTCGACAGGCTCGGCGATGTCGATCAGGCATCGACCGCACACGCCCGTGGCGGTGGTGTCGACGGTTCCCGAGACGAGGATGCCCTCGTGGACGGATTCGAGCCGCACATCGAGCTCGAGCGCTTCGCCCTCGGCAACCGCGACGAGGCCCTCACCCCACTTCTCGGGGGCGGGCAGGTCGAGACTGTGCTCGCGCATCTCGCCCGGCTTGCGCTCGATGTCGCGTACGGGGAGCTGGAAAGGTCCGGGACGGTGGGTTCTCACGGTCGACAATCGTACCCGCGCACCCCTGGGCGAGGGCCGGGGGCCGACCGACCCGCGTGGCGCGTCGACGCGGCCGTGCCTCAGATGCCGCGGGCTCCGGTGTCGAGGAAGCGCGCGACCGCGCCCGGCACATAGGGCGAGACGTCTCCGCCGAGACCGGCGACCTGACGAACGAGGGAGCTCGACACCAGGGCGTGCGAAGGGTCGGGCAGGAGGAACACCGTCTCGACGTGGGCGAGGTCGCGGTTGACGATCGCCATGGGCGTCTCGTAGGCCACGTCGACCTGCGAGCGGATCCCCTTCACGAGAACGCGGGCGCCGACGTCGGTCGCGTAGTCGACGAGCAGACCCATGCTCCATGCGGCGACGATGACGTCGCCCTCGATGCCTGCTTCGGAGATGGACTGCTCGAGCAGACTCTGCCGCTGCGCGATCGGCAGCATCGCCTCTTTGCCGGGGTTGTGCACGACCAGCACGTGCAGTTGGTCGAAGAGCCCCGCCGCTCGACGGATCACGTCGAGATGACCGAGCGTGGGCGGGTCGAACGAGCCGGGGACGACGGCGATCCGGGGGTCCATTCCGCCAGCCTACCGACGGGGCCGCCCCGAGGGCCGGCGATCCGGGGGTTCTGTGGAGGGACGACGAGGACCGTCAGGACTTCGCCAGGGCGGCCCGTTCTTCGACGCCCACGCGCCGCTCGAGTGCGGCGGCGAGTCCCGGATGCCGCAGCAGGGCCGGGTCGTCGGCGAGAAGCCGTTCTCCCTCGGCGCGCGCCTCGACGATGAGATCGGCGTCGGTGACGACGCGCAACAGCCGCAGCGACGAGCGCACCCCCGACTGCGCCCCGCCGAGCACATCGCCCTCGCCGCGCAGCTCGAGGTCGACCTCGGCGAGCTGGAACCCGTCGAGGGTGGCGGCGACGGCCTCGACGCGCGAGCGCGACGATGAGCCGGGGGCCGCCTCCGTGACCAGCAGGCACAGCCCGGGCAGGCCGCCTCGACCGACGCGTCCGCGGAGCTGGTGCAGCTGCGAGACGCCGAAGCGGTCGGCTTCGAGGATGACCATGGTCGAGGCGTTGGGCACATCGACGCCGACCTCGATCACCGTGGTGGCCACGAGCACGTCGATGTCGCCGCGCGAGAAGGCCTGCATCACGGCGTCCTTCTCGTCGGCCGGCATCTTGCCGTGCAGCGTCTGCACCCGGATGCCGGCGAACGAGGGCAGACGGGAGAGCAGTGCTTCGACCTGGACGACCCCCCACCGGGTTCGAGAGCTCTCACCACCGGGCGCGGCGGGGGCGTCGGCCGGTTCATCGCTCTTCTCGTCGGCGGTGAGCTGTTCGGCGTCGATCGCGGCGCACACGACGAAGGCCTGTCGGCCCAGCGCCACCTCCTCGGCGACGCGGTCCCACACGCGGGCGAACCAGCCGGGCTTCTCGGCGAGCGGGGCGACGAACGATTGGATGCCGGCACGACCGGCCGGCATGGTGCGGATGGTCGACACGTCGAGGTCGCCGAACACCGTCATGGCGACGGTGCGGGGAATGGGCGTGGCGGTGAGGACCAGGGTGTGCGGCGAGTCTCCCTTGGCGCGAAGCGCTTCGCGCTGGTCGACACCGAAGCGGTGCTGCTCGTCGACGACCACGAATCCGAGGTCGGCGAAGGTGGTGGTGGCGCTGAGCAGCGCGTGCGTCCCGACGACGATGCGCGCCTGCCCGGACGCGACGCGCAGGGCGGCCTTGCGCCGCTCGGCGGCCGGCATCTGCCCGGTGAGCAACGTCGGCATGAGTTCCGGCGCGAGCTCGGGGCCCAGCATGCGAGCGATCGAGCGGAGATGCTGGGCGGCCAGGACCTCGGTGGGGGCGATGAGCGCCGACTGCCCGCCCGACTCCGCCACCTGCAGCATGGCGCGAAGCGCCACGAGCGTCTTTCCCGAGCCGACCTCGCCCTGGACCAGACGATTCATCGGCCAGTCGCCGACCAGGTCGGCGGCGAGTTGGGCGCCGACGCTCTGCTGATCGGGGGTGAGCTCGAAGGGCAAGATCGCATCGAACCGCTCGAGCAGCCCACCCGGCGTGGCCGGCCGCTTCGTGGCCGAGAGCGCTCGGACGAACTGCCGCTGCTGGAGGAGAGCCGTCTGCAGGACGAAGGCCTCCTGCATCCGGAGGGTACGCACGGCGGGCGGGATCTCGTCGTCGTGCTCGGGTCGATGGATGTGCTCGAGCGCGGTGCGCGCGCCGAGCAAACCTCGACGCATACGAAGGCTCTCGGGGAGGGGGTCTTCGACCTCTCCGAGAGCGTCGAGCACGATCCCGATCGTCTTCTGCACGAGAGTGCTGGGCACGGAGCTCGTCGCCGGGTAGATCGGGATGGGGCGCTTCGCGGTGGCCTCGGCCTCGGCGCGGGCCTCGGCCAGGTCGTCGAACAGCTCGTAGTCGGGGTTCGTCAGCTGCGTCTGACGGCGGTACTCCCCCACCTTGCCGGAGAAGATGCCACGGCGCCCGGGCTCGAGGTCTTTCAGTCGCCAGGGCTGGTTGAAGAACGTCAGCGACATGCGCGTGTCGCCGTCGCTGATGACGACCTCGAGCAGCGATCCCCGACGGTTCTGCATCCGCCGCTCGTTGGCGCTGACCACCTCGGCCACGATCGTGACCGGTTCGCCGAGTGGCAGCGTCGCGATCGGCGTCAACTCGCCTCGACGGGCGTAGCGCCGAGGGTAGTGCTCGAGCAGCTCACCGACGGTCTTCACGCCGAACGCCTTGTCGAAGGCCGCTGCGGTCTTGCCGCCCACGGCGCCGTCGAGCCGAGAGGCGAGCGAGAGACCGGGCATGATCCGAGTCTAGGCAGGGGGTCCGACACCGACGGTCCGCCTGTCGACGACGCGGCCGCCCAGCGCGCCCCGCTCTTCGAGTCGGGCCGAATAGGGTGAGACGGTGACGCGCATCATCTCGGGCCGCGCGGGCGGCACCGTCCTCGACGTGCCCCCCAAGGGCACCCGGCCCACGAGCGATCGCGTACGCGAGTCGCTGTTCGGCGCCCTCGAGTCGTCCGGGGCGCTCGACGACGCGCGCGTCGCCGATCTGTTCGCCGGTTCCGGAGCGCTGGGACTCGAGAGCCTCAGCCGCGGTGCCGCCTCCGCCGATCTCGTCGAACTCTCCGCTCCCGCCGCGGCCCTCATCCGCAAGAACGCCGAACGCGTGCGCGCCGCCGGTGTGACCGGGCCCGCACGGGTGCACCGCGCGAACGTCACAACGTACCTCGCGGCATCCACGGCCGTCTGGGATCTCGTGTTCCTCGATCCGCCGTACGACATCGCCGATGCCGAGCTCACCCGGGCCCTCATCGCCCTGGCGCCGCGTCTTAGTCCCGACGCGACCGTGATCGTCGAACGGGCGAAGCGCTCCGCCGCTCCCGACTGGACCGCCGCCGGCCTCGAGCCGGAGCGCGACCGCGGCTACGGCGACACGACGATGTGGTGGGGCCGGCCGGCGCTCTGAGGACTATCCCCGCCCGGCGTCCCAATCACGGTAGGGATCCCAGCCGGCCCGCCCCGACCACGGCACGCCGTCGACGAGCAGCGCCGCCTCGGCGCGCGCCCGCACGGTGCCGATGCGGCGGCCGAGGGGCTCGGCATCCGGAGCGAAGGCCACGAGGAAGCCGTGGTCCTCTCCCCCGCCGAGGGCCCGCGCGGGCTCGTCGCCGAGGGTCGCGGAATCGAGGGCGATCGTGACCTCGGACGCATCCGCCATGCGCGTGGCGTCGAGCGCGAGGCCGTCGGAGATGTCCATCATCGCGGAGGCTCCGGATGCCGCGGCCCGCAGCGCCTCGGCGATCGGCGGGCGCGGGGTCAGCTGCCGCGAGAGCCCGCGCGCGTCGGACACGCCCAGGGCCCGACGGGCGTCGTCGCCGATCACGACGGGGCGGCCGGCGGCATCCGTGAACCGCTCGAAGAGCACCTCGAGGCCGCGTGCGGCCTCGCCGAGCTCGCCGATGACGTACACCCCGTCGCCCTCGCGGGCCCCGGAGCGCAGCACGGGGGCGCGCCCCTCGAGACCGCCGAGCGCGGTGACGGCGACGGTCAGCGTGTCGGACACCGTCAGGTCTCCCCCCTCGACCGCGCAGCCCGGGGCGAGCTCGGCGCAGGCGGCCGCCAAGCCGTCGGCGAAACCCCGGACGAACGACACGGGCGTGTCATCCGGCATGGCCAAGGCCACCAGCAGGGCGAGGGGACGCGCCCCCATCGCGGCCACGTCGGCGAGATTCACCGCCGCCGACTTGAAGCCCAGGTCGAACGGCGACGACCACGCCAGACGGAAGTCGGGACCGTGCACGAGCGTGTCGGTCGTGGCCACCACCCGCCCGTCGGGGACCGCGATCACGGCGGCGTCGTCGCCCGGGCCGACGAGGGCGTCGGACGGCGGGAGTCGGTCCAGGATGCCGCGCAGGATCTGCCCCTCGGACAGCTCCCCCACGGTGGTCTCGGCGTCTGTCACCCTCCCACGCTATTAGCCTGGAGGGGTGCCCCGCTCATCTCGGACCCTCGCGCTCCTGGCCGCCCTCGCCCTGATCCCGGGGCTGGCGGCATGCAGCACGACCGTCGCGATGCAGCCCGCGAAGCTCGCGAACGACCCCGCGTGCGCCGAGGTCGTCTCCCGTCTGCCCGCGACCATCTCGGGCCAGGACCGTCGCTGGACCGACGCGCAGTCGACCGGGGCGTGGGGCTCCCCGACGGCGATCCTGATGACCTGCGGACTCGAAGCACCGGCTCCCACGACCCTGCCGTGCCGGACGTTCGACGGTGTCGACTGGATCGTCGACGAGTCGCAGGCCGCCGAGAACCGCTACACGCTCACGACGTTCGGGCGACAGCCCGCCATCCAGGTGTTCCTCGACTACGACCTGGCCAGCAGCGGAGACGTCGCCCAGGCCCTCGGACCGCTCATCCGGTCGTACCTGCCGAGCACCGGTGCCGCCTGCACGACGGCCTCGGACGCGACGCCCGCGCCCTCGGCCACGCCCTGAGTTCGCGAACCGAAGGCGCGCGACGCCCCTCTCGGGTGACGCACCGACATTCGGGTGACGCGCCGACGCCGCACCCGGGATCCCGGGTGACGCGCCGGCACCGCGCCCGGGTCAGGCGCGCGCGAGGGCGGCGTCGAGCAGGTCGCTGATCAGGTCGGGGTACGACAGCCCCGAGGCGATCCAGCACGTGGGGAACATCGAGATCGGGGTGAACCCGGGCATGGTGTTCACCTCGTTGACGTAGAACTCGGTGCCGGTGTAGAAGAAGTCGACACGGGCGAGACCCTCTCCACCGAGAGCCTCGAACGCCTGCGCGGCGATGCGCTGCATCTCGCCCAGTTCGCCGTCGCCGAGCTCCGCCGGGCAGACGAGGTCGACGCCGGGGGCATCGAGGTACTTGGCCTCGAAGTCGTAGAACTCCCGCCCGGTCACCACGATCTCGCCCGCCACGCTCACCCGCACCGGTCCCCCGTCGCGTCCTGGGAGGACGCCGCACTCGAGCTCGCGCCCGACCACGGCCTGCTCCACCAGCACGAGGCCGTCTTCAGCGAAGGCGACGTCGAAGGCGGCATCGAGGTCTTCCCAGCGCGACACCTTGGTGACGCCGACGCTCGACCCGGCCTCGTTCGGCTTGACGAACACGGGCAGATCCAGCGCGCGGATGCGTCGCTCCCACAGCCCCCGGTCGCGGTCGAGGTCGGCGCGCGTGACGGCCACCCAGGGGACGACGGGGACGTTCGCGGCGCGGAGCACGCGCTTGGTGACGTGTTTGTTCATGCCGATCGCCGACATCAGCACACCGCCGCCGGCGTACGGGATGCCCAGCAGCTCGAGCAGGCCCTGCACCGTTCCGTCCTCGCCGAAACGGCCGTGCAGGATCGGCAGCACGACGTCGACGTCACCGAGGGATCGGGTGCCGTCGGCGTCGGTCACGGTCCACTCGCGCGTCAGCGTCGAGTCCGGGAGCCGCACGCGCGTGCCGTTGTCGACGACCTCGGGGAGCGCGTCGGGGATGAGCGCGAACTTGTCGGGGTCGTCGTCTTCGAGGACGAAGGCACCGTCCCGGGTGATGCCGACCGGGATCACCCGGAAACGGTCACGGTCGATCGCCCGAAGGACCCCTCCCGCCGTGGCGGAACTGATCGAGTGCTCGCTGGAGCGCCCGCCGAAGAGCACCACCACCACCGGTCTGGTCATTCTGCGTCCTCTCGCCCTGCGGCTGGTCGTCGTCTGTCGTCAGGTGCGGCGCGATGTCGCGCGGATCCATGGTGCCGTCGAGCACCATCTTCACCTGCTGCACGATGGGCATGTCGACGCCGACCTGCTTCGCGAGGTGGAGGACCGGGGCGACGGATGCCAGGCCCTCGGCGGTCTGCTGCATCTGCGTGACCACATCGGTGAAGCTGTAGCCCTGCCCCAGCAGGCGTCCCGCGGTGTTGTTGCGGCTCAGCGGCGATTGGCACGTGGCGATGAGGTCACCGAGGCCGGCGAGCCCCTGCAGCGTCTCGGGTTGGGCGCCCTGCGCGACGGCGAAATCGGTCATCTCGACCAGGCCGCGCGTGATGATCGACGCCTTGGTGTTCTCGCCGTATCCGACGCCGTCGACGATGCCGATGGCGACGGCGATGAGGTTCTTCAGCACACCGCCGAACTCCGTGCCGATCACGTCGGTGTTCACGAACGAGCGGAAGTAGCGGTTGCGTGCACGACGGGCGACGGCCTCGGCCGTCTCGGGACTGAGCGAGCTGATGACGGCGGCCGTCGGCTGCTCGCGCGCGATCTCGAGGGCGAGGTTCGGCCCGGATGCGACGGCGATGCGCGCCGGATCGCACGCGAGGACCTGCTCGATGACCTGGCTCATGCGCAGACCCGTCGACTTCTCGACGCCCTTCATGAGCGAGACGAGCGGCACGTCCGTACGCTCGACGAGCGGCTTCAGCGCCGCGAGGTTCTCGCGCAGCGACTGGCTCGGCACCGAGAGGAAGATCTGCTCGGCGCCGTCGAGGGCGGCGGCGAGGTCGGTCGTCGCGGTCATGGTGCGCGGGAGATTGATCCCGGCGAGGTAGCGGCTGTTGCGCTTGGACTCGGTGATCTCGGCGGCCAGCTCCGGCCGGCGCGCCCACATGACGACCGATGCACCGCCGTCGGCGAGGATCTTCCCGAACGTGGTGCCCCAGCTCCCCGCGCCCACGACGGCGACCTTGGGGCCGACGGCGGGCACGACGTTCTTACGGCTCAAGGCGACCCGTCTCGTTCTGCCCGTGCTGCGACGGGTTCCAGCGCTCCGCGGGGGCCGGCAGATCCCGGATGCCGCTGAGCATCGCCGTGATGCGGTTCATCATCGCGTCGGTCGCCTTCGTCAGCGTCGCGGGCTGCGTGGGCGTCGCGGCGTAGGCGGTGAGGTCCATCGCGGGACCGAACTCGACGACCACGTGCGAGCGCCGCGGGAACTTCAGCTTGCCGTAGCGCGGGAGGATCTGCTGCACGCCCCACTGCGCCATGGGGATGAGCGGCAGATCGCCGGCGAGGGCCAGGCGCACCGCGCCCGTCTTGCCGCGCATCGGCCACAGGTCCGGGTCACGGGTGAGCGTGCCCTCGGCGTAGACGATGACCCCGCGGCCGTCGCGGGCGATCTGCTGCGCCGCCTGCATCGACTGGTTGGCGCTGGTGGAGGTACGGGGCACCGGAACCATTCCGGTCGCCTTCAGTGCCGCGCCGAGCACAGGGACGCGGAAGAGGCTCTCCTTCGCCATGAACCGCGGCGCGCGCCCGAGGCGCCACACCGCGACGGCGACGATCAGCGGATCGAACTCCGAGTTGTGGTTCGGGGCGAGCACGTACGCGCCGTCGCGCGGGAGGTTCTCCGCACCGCGGATCTCGATCCTCGCGAACAGCCCCACCGCGGGCACGATGATCGCCGCGAGCGGCCAGAAGGCGCTCGGCCGGCTCGTCTCCGGGGTCCCAGCCACGGGTGTCAGCCCACGACGTCGAAGTCGGCGTCGAGAGCGGTGAGCTTCTCGAGGAACTTCTCGTACCCGCGGCGGATGATGCCGATGTTGCGCACCGTCGACTCACCCTCGGCGGCCAGCGCCGCGATGACGTAGCTGTAGCCGCCGCGGAGGTCGGGGACCTCGACGTCCGCGCCGTGCAACGGCGTCGGTCCGTTGATCACGGCCGCCTGCTCGAGGTCGCGTCGGGGCACGCGGCGGTCGGGGCTGGCGATGCCCTTGGGGTGCACGACGATGTCGGCGCCCATCTTGTTGAGCGCCTCGGTGAAGCCCAGGCGGTTCTCGTACACCGTCTCGTGCACCGTCGACGTGCCGGGCGCCTGCGTGAGGGCGACGATGAGCGGCTGCTGCCAGTCGGTCATGAAGCCGGGGTGCACGTCGGTCTCGACCATGACGGGCTTGAGGGACTCGCCCCGACGGAACAGGATGCCGTCCTCGCGGACGTCGAACCAGCCGCCCGCTTTGCGGAAGACGTTGAGGAACGTCAGCATGTCCTGCTGGCGCGCACCCTTGGCGAAGATCTCGCCGTCGGTGGCCAGGGCTGCGCACGCCCACGACGCCGCTTCGTTCCGGTCGAAGATCGCGCGGTGGTCGTAGCCGACGAGCTTGTCGACGCCCTCGATGAAGATGACGCGGTTGGGCTCGTACGAGATGATGGCGCCCATCTTCTGCAGCACGGCGATGAGGTCCATGATCTCGGGCTCGATCGCGGCGTTGCGCAGCTCGGTCACGCCCTTCGCGCGCACGGCGGTGAGCAGCACCTGCTCGGTCGCGCCGACGCTCGGGTAGGGCAGCGTGATGTTCGCGCCGTGCAGGCCGTTGGGGGCCGTGATACGGATGCCCTCGTAGCTCTTGTCGACGACCGCGCCGAACGCGCGCAGAGCGTCCATGTGGAAGTTGATCGGACGGTCGCCGATGCGGCATCCACCGAGGTCGGGGATGAGCGCTTCGCCGAGCAGGTGCAGGAGCGGCCCGCAGAAGAGGATCGGGATTCGCGAGGCGCCCGCGTGCGCGTCGATCTCCTCGAAGTGCGCGGCGACCGCGCCGGAGGGATCAAGGTGGAGGGTGCCCTCCTCGTCGCCTTCGGTCACGGTGACGCCGTGCACCTCGAGGAGCGAACGCACGACCTTGACGTCGCTGATCATCGGCACGTCACGCAGGGTGCTCGTGGTCTCGCCCAGCAGGGCCGCCACCATCGCCTTGGTCACGAGGTTCTTCGCACCCTTGACCTCGACGGTTCCGCGGAGGGGTCGTCCGCCGCGGATCGAGAGCGTCTCGGCCGCCTCCCAGTCGGGCTGGCCGATGGGGTGTTCTCCGGTGTCGGGAACGAGTGTGCTCATAGGGGGGTGGACCTCACTTCGTGGACGAGGGGCGGCAGATCGACCCGATCGGGTCGATCGGGCTCAGCGGACCGGGAGGGTCCGCGGCCGCCATGCCTCGCGGCGCGCCTCGAACTGCGTGATCTTGTCTTCGTCACGCAGCGTGAGCCCGATGTCGTCGAGCCCTTCGAGAAGCCGCCACCTAGTGTAATCGTCGATCTCGAAGGAGACCTGGAGGTCGCCCACCGTGGCGGTCTTCGCGGTAAGGTCGACGGTCATCTCGATGCCGGGGTTCGCCTCGAGGACGGCCCAGATCTGCTCGACCTCGTCTTCGGTGATGACACCGGTCACGAGACCCTGCTTGCCCGAGTTGCCGCGGAAGATGTCGGCGAACTTCGGACTCAGCACGACCTGGAAGCCGTAGTCGCGCAACGCCCACACGGCGTGCTCGCGGCTGGAGCCGGTGCCGAAGTCGGGGCCGGCGACGAGGACGGATGCCGAGCGGTAGGCGTCCTGATTGAGGATGAACTCCGGGTCCTGGCGCCAGTTCGCGAACAGGGCGTCGTCGAAGCCCGTCTTGGTGACGCGCTTGAGGAAGACCGCCGGGATGATCTGGTCGGTGTCGACCGCCGACCGCTTCAGCGGAGCGGCGATACCGGTGTGCGTGGTGAACTTCTCCATGTCAGGCCTCCGCCCCGGTCGAAACGATGTCCGCGGGGAGCGGCTCCAGGTCGGCGGGGCTCGACAGCGTCCCGCGCACGGCCGTGGCGGCGGCCACGAGCGGCGACACGAGGTGCGTTCGCCCGCCCTTGCCCTGACGACCCTCGAAGTTGCGGTTCGAGGTCGACGCGCAGCGCTCCCCCGGGGCGAGCTGGTCGGGGTTCATGCCCAGGCACATGGAGCAGCCGGCGAAGCGCCACTCCGCACCGAAGTCGGTGAACACCTTGTCGAGGCCCTCGGCCTCGGCCTCGAGGCGCACGCGTGCCGATCCGGGGACGACCATGACGCGGACGTTCTCGGCTTTGGAGCGGCCCTGGATGACGGAGGCGAAGGCGCGGAGGTCCTCGATGCGGCTGTTCGTGCACGAGCCCATGAAGACGGCATCCACGGGGATGTCCTTCATCGGGGTGCCGGCGGCGAGGTCCATGTATTCGAGGGCCCGCTCGGCGGCGGCGCGCTCGTTCGGGTCGGCGATGTCGGACGGGGTCGGCACGACATCCGACAGCGAGACGCCCTGGCCGGGGTTCGTCCCCCACGTGACAAAGGGCTCGAGCTCGTTCGCGTCGAGGAAGACCTCGGCGTCGTAGACGGCACCCTCGTCGCTCGGCAGGGTGCGCCAGTAGGCGACCGCGTCGTCCCAGTCCTGCCCCTGCGGGGCGTGCGGCTTGTCCTTCACGTACGCGAAGGTCGTCTCGTCGGGGGCGATCATGCCGGCGCGGGCACCGGCCTCGATGGACATGTTGCACATCGTCATGCGCCCCTCCATCGAGAGGGAGCGGATGGCGCTGCCGCGGAACTCGAGTACGTAGCCCTGTCCCCCGTTGGCGCCGATCTTGGCGATGATCGCGAGGATGATGTCCTTCGCGGTGACGCCGGGCTTCAGATCGCCCTCGACGGTGATCGCCATCGTCTTGAACGGCTTCAGCGGCAGGGTCTGCGTCGCGAGCACGTGCTCGACCTCGCTCGTGCCGATACCGAACGCCATCGCACCGAACGCGCCGTGGGTGGAGGTGTGCGAGTCGCCGCAGACGACGGTGATGCCGGGCATGGTCAGACCGAGCTGCGGGCCCACCACGTGGACGATCCCCTGCTCCTTGTCGCCCAGCGAGTGGATGCGGACGCCGAACTCTTCGGCGTTGCGGCGCAGGGTGTCGATCTGGGTACGGCTGGTGAGGTCGGCGATCGGCTTGTCGATGTCGAGAGTCGGGGTGTTGTGGTCTTCCGTCGCGATCGTCAGGTCGAGGCGGCGCACGGGACGACCCTCGGCGCGTAGACCGTCGAAGGCCTGCGGGCTGGTGACCTCGTGCACGAGGTGCAGGTCGATGTAGATGAGGTCGGGCTGGCCGTCCTCGCCCTTCACCACCAGGTGGTCGTCCCACACCTTCTCGGCCAGGGTGCGGGGGTTTTCGGGAATCGTGCTCATGTTGCGTTTCTCCTCGGGAGGGGTGTGAGGCCCGCGACGAACTCCGCGACGAGAGAGGCCTAGGACAAGGTCTCGTCGCGGCCGCTAAGGAGGAGGCGAGCGATCCGCACCCGGTCACGATACCACCGGCCACTGCCCGGGCCGCGTGTAACGCGGCGTCGCACGGTTCGCCGACGCGGACCGGGCCGTGCGAGCCTGGGCCGATCCCGACGGAAGGAGCGCGTCATGACCGCAGGCGCCGACACCGGATTCTCGACCCGGCAGGTGCACGCCGGCGCGGCGACGGCACCCGCCACACCGCGCGCGACGCCCATCTACCTCACCGCCGGGTTCACGTTCAGCGACCTCGAGGAGTCGGCCGCGCACTTCGGCACGGGGGCCGGCTTCGGCTACACGCGCACGGGCAACCCCACGGTGCAAGCCGTCGAAGAACGACTCGCCTCCCTCGAGGGCGGCGATCAGGCGGTGCTGGTCTCGAGCGGTCAGGCCGCCGTGACCGTCGCCCTGCTTGCTCTCGCCGGCGCCGGCGACCACCTCGTCGTCTCGGAGCACATCTACGAGGGCACCCGAGGCCTCCTGCTCGACAACCTGGCACGCCTCGGCATCGAGACCACCTTCGTCGACGTCTCCGATCTCGACGCGATCCGGGATGCCATCACCCCGCGCACGCGCGCCCTGTTCGCCGAGACGCTCTCCAACGCGCGCAACGACGTGCTCGACGTCGCGGCGGTCGCTGCCGTCGGCGCGGCGCACGGCATCCCCCTCGTGGTGGACAGCACGTTCACCACGCCCTACCTGCTGCGCCCGATCGAGCACGGTGCCGCCGTCGTCGTGCACTCGGCGAGCAAGTTCCTCGCCGGGCAGGGTGCGGTGCTCGGCGGGGTCATCATCGACGACGGACGCTTCGACGCCGCGGCATCCGGTCACCGCTTCCCCCATCTGGTGCAGGCCGACCGCCTCGGCGGCGCGAGCTACGCCGAGAAGCACGGGCCGCGAGCCCGCGGGGCCTACATCCGCGAGAGCGTCGCGCCGCGCTTCGGGCCGGCGCCCTCTCCGCTGAACGCCTTCCTGATCGGCCAGGGCATCGAGACGCTGAGCCTGCGCGTCGAGCGTCAGTCGCAGAACGCCCTCGTCGTCGCCCGGTGGCTCGAACAGCGTCCCGAGGTCGAGCGCGTCGACTACGTCGGGCTCCCCTCGCATCCGTTCCACGAGCTCGGCAGGCGCTATCTCCCGCGCGGAAGCGGCTCGGTCTTCACCGTGACGCTTCGCGGAGGACTCGAGGCCGCGCGGCACGTCGTGCAGTCGGTGCGCCTCGTGACGCACATGACGCACCTCGGCGATGTCCGCTCGCTCGTCCTGCACCCGCAGTCCACCTCGCACGCCTCGCGGACCGCCGCCGAGCGCGAGCGTGCGGGCGTCTTCCCCGGCACCATCCGCCTGTCCATCGGCATCGAGGACGTCGACGACATCCTCGCCGACCTCGAGCACGCCCTCGTGGGCGTTCCCGCCGCCGAGCGCGAGACGGTCGTGCTGTGAGCCGCCTGCAGCACTTCGGCTGGTTCCTCGCGCGCGGCTTCGGCCCCCACGGGTGGGGTCATCCCTACCTGCGCTGGAACCACCGCTGGACCGAGCCCGGGCTGTACCAGGACTCCGCGCGCACGCTCGAGCAGGCCGGCTTCGACCTGCTCATCATCGAGGACGCCCCCTCGCTCGGCAGCGCCGAGACCATCGACCTGCGCGTCCGCCACGCGTTCGGCGGCCCGAAGCACGACCCGCTGCTGCTCGCGCCCTACCTCTTCGCCGCGACCCGGCACCTCGGCGTCGTGCCCACGGTCAACCCCGCGGCATACCTGCCGTACACGGCGGCACGGCAGTTCGCGACCCTGCAGCACCTCAGCGGGCACCGGCTGGGTCTGAACGTCGTCACCGACACCGGCAGCGCGCGTCACTTCTCCACGGCACCGCAACTCGGGCACGACGCGGCCTACGACCGGGCCGAGGAGTGGCTCGACGGCATCCGGCAGCTGTGGCGCAGCTGGGACGAGGGAGCGCTCGTCGTCGACGAGGAGTCCGGCGTGTACGCCGACGGCACGAGGTTGGATGCCACGCGGCACCGCGGCGAGTACTTCGGGTTCGACGGGCCGCTCAACGCGATCCCGTTCACGGACGGCGAGCCCGCGATCGTCTCCCCCGGCGGCTCGGGCCGGGGTCTGTCGTTCGCCGGCCACAACTCCGACGTGCAGCTCGCGCTCGCGCCCCTCGACGAAGCGAGCATCCGCTCCTACCGCGGACGTATCCACGCCGCCGCTGAGGCGGCCGGACGCTCCGCCGACGAGGTGAAGGTCCTGTTCGCGATCCAGCCCGTGATCGTCTCGTCGCCGGAGGAGGCGGACCGCCTCGTCGCGGCATCCGCCGACCCGTCCGACGACGCGCTGATCGCCATCGCCCGCAAGCAGTCGAGCGACCTCGAGACCGACCTCACCGGACTCGACCTGGACGCACCCCTCGACCGTTCGATCTTCGGCGAGCACGTGTCCGAGGGCAGCATCCGGCGTCTCGTCGGCGCGCACGACGCCGATGCGCCGCTGCGCACGATCCTCGCGGCGCACGCGCGTCTCGGTCGGCTGAGCGACGGCTCCGGCTTCGTGGGGACCGCCGACGAGTTCGCCGACCGCATCGAGGAGCTCGGTACGTGGGGCAACGACGGCGTGCTGCTGTGGGGCGACCTGCACCCGGTCACCGTGCACCGGTTGCTCGACGACCTCGTCCCGATCCTGCGACGCCGCGGCATTCTTCGCGAGGAGTACGTCGACGGCGGCCTGCACGCGAACCTGCGGGCGTTCTAGCGCCCCTCGCCGGGGCATGGCCCACTCGGTGCGACTCAGACGCCCTCAACCTGCACGAAGTGAGACACGCGCGACGCGACGCCGTCTGAGCCCACCGCCGACGCGGCACACGTCGAGAGCATGTCCCACTTCGCGCGCCCCGCCCGCCCGTAACCTGCACGAAGTGGGACACGCGCGACGCGACGCCGCACGGCGTCAGCCCACCTCGAGCCGCGGTCAGTCGCGCTCGGGGTGCTCCACCGTCGCGGGCGTGCCCTTCTCGTCGGCGACCTCGGCTGCGGCATCCTGAGCTCCGACAGCCGACGGCTGACGGCGCGCGGCGAGCAGGCTCGCGACCGTGGCGACCGCCATCGACAGCACGATGACCGCGAGCGACACCCACGTCGAGATCTCGGGCGCCCACTCGATGGGCTCGCCGCCGTTGATGAAGGGCAGTTCGTTGACGTGCATCGCGTGCAGGATGAGCTTCACGCCGATGAAGGCGAGGATGAACGCGATGCCGAAGTGGAGGTACTTCAGGCGGTCGAGCAGGTCGCCGAGCAGGAAGTACAGCTGACGCAGTCCCATGAGAGCGAACAGGTTCGCCGTGAAGACGATGAACGGGCTCTGGGTGATGCCGAAGATCGCGGGGATCGAATCGATCGCGAACAGCAGGTCGGTGACGCCGATCGCGACAAACACGATGATCATCGGGGTGAATAGCTTCTTGCCGTCGACGCGCGTGATGACCTTCTTCCCGTCGTACGAGTCGCTCATCGGCAGCACCCGGCGGAGAGTGCGGACGATGAGGTTCTCCTTCTGCTCGTCGTCATCGTCGTCGCCGGGGAAGGCCTGGCGGATCGCGGTGTAGATGAGGAATGCGCCGAACAGGTAGAAGATCGGGCTGAAGTTCTCGATGATGGTCGCCCCGACCAGGATGAACGCGCCGCGCAGGATGAGCGCGATGATGATGCCCACCATCAGCACCTCCTGCTGGTAGCGGCGCGGGACGGCGAACTGCCCCATGATCAGCACGAAGACGAAGAGATTGTCGATCGAGAGGCTGTACTCCGTCAGCCATCCGGCGACGAACTGCCCGGCAACCTCTCCCCCGGCGACGATCCACAGCACGCCCGCGAAGATGAGCGCGAGGGTCACGTAGAACACGACCCAGAGCGTCGACTCCTTGGGCGCCGGGATGTGGGGGCGCTTAAGGATGATCAGCAGGTCGGCGATGAGGATCAGCACGAGCACCACCAGAGTGATCGTCTGGAAGAGGGGGTCGAGCTGCAGCTCCATCGCAGGGCCTTTCTCCGGGGGAAACGCTCGAGTCTATCCAGCAGCTCTCGCCCGGCGGGCCTTGTGCACGTACTGCTCATTGCGCGCGTAGTGCGGTGAGACGATCCCGCGCGACGGGACACCTCTCAGTGAGAGAGTGCTCGCAGAGCCGAGTCCGACCGAGAAGTGGATGCCGATGACCGACGACGTGATCGACGACAGGGCGCTCGTGGCGCGCGCCGCCGGCGGATCGGATGCGGCCTACCGCGAGCTGTACCGCGCGTACGCACGGCCGGTGTACTGGATGGCGTTCGGCCTGGTCGGCAACGCGCCCGACGCCGAGGACGTCGTCCAGGAGACGTTCGTCGTGGCCTGGCGGAAGATCCCGTCGCTGCGTCTGGAGGGGTCGTCGTTGCTGCCGTGGTTGGCGACGGTGTGCCGGCTGCAGGCCCAGAACCGTCTGCGCGCGCGGCGACGCCACGGCGCGCACGACGCGCTCGACGACGAGATCCCCTCGGCCGTCGACGTCGAGGCGCAGGTCGTCCAGGCGCAGACCGTGTCGGCGATCCTCGCCGCCGTCTCGCACCTCGGCGAGCTCGATCGCGAGATCTTCCGGTTGTGCGCGGCGGAGGGGTACGGCTACGCCGCCGCAGCCGCGACCCTGGGTGTCTCGCACGGCACGGTGCGCAATCGACTCTCCCGCATCCGCTCCCGGATGCGCGCCACCGCGATGGAGACGGAGACCCCATGACCACCCCCACCCTTCCCCCGTTCCCCGCCGATCGAATGGATGCCGTCGAGACCGCCGTCTTCGCCCGCATCGCCGACGAGAGAGCGCGCGTGCGCCGCCGTCGTCGAGGTGTCTGGACGGGAGTGGGCGCGGCCGCGGCCGTCGTCGTGGTCGCGGCCGTCGTGGGTCCTGCCCTGACCTCGTCGTCCGGGTCCGGTGCGTCGTCGGTCACCGGAGCGAGCGGCGGCTACACGGAGCAGTTCGACAGCGCGCCCGTCGCACCCGGTCAGGATGCCGCGGGCTCGTCATCGGAGGCGATCTCGGGCGGCGCGGTGGCCCGCGACGCCGCGCCGCGCGACATCGTGGCCACCGGCTCGAGCACCGTGGAGGTCGACGACATCGCCGCGGCGGTCGAGAACATCGGCGCAGCGGCGACCGCCGCGGGCGGATACGTCGAATCGTCACAGCTGGGCGGGGCGATCGGCGCGGTGCCCATCGAGGGCTCGGCGACGGGCCCCGCGGCATCCTCCGGGTGGATCACGGTACGCGTGCCCGCCGACGCCCTGACCGGGGTGATGGACGACTTGCGCGACGTCGGCGAGGTCACCGCGACGAGCATCAACCGCTCCGACGTCACCGAACAGACCGTCGACCTGCGCGCCCGCGTCGCCGCCGGGGAGGCATCGGTGGCCCGGCTGACCGAGCTGCTCGCGCAGGCGGGGTCGGTGTCCGACCTCGTCACCGCCGAGTCCGCGCTCGCCGACCGTCAGGCGCAGCTCGACTCCGATCGCTCCGTGCTGCAGTCGCTCGAGTCGCAGGTGGCCATGTCGTCGCTCAGCGTGCAACTGACGGAGCGCTCCACCACCGTCGCCGCCGACCCCGCGGGCTTCGGCGACGGCCTCTCCGCCGGCTGGAACGGCCTGGTCGCCACCCTCAACGGCCTCGTGATCGGGCTCGGCTTCCTGCTGCCGTGGATCGTCGTGGCCGGCGTGGTCTCCGCCGTGGTGTGGGGCGTACGGCGCGCTGTGCGGCGCCGCCGCACAGCCCGCGAGGGCTGAGCCGGCGAGCTTCAGCCCGCACCGGATGCGGAGGGGCGCAACGGATGCGGATGACGGGGCTCCCGGCATCCGGATCCGTCCGCCGCGTCCGCATCCATGACGCTCGCCGCGGCGCGCGGAGCCTCCGGGCGGTGGGCCCCACCCGCGCACGCGGCTCCGCGTCCTGCCGCGGCACCCGGACACGAAAAAAGCCCCGACCATTCGGTCGAGGCTTTTTCGTGTTGGTGACCCCAGCGGGATTCGAACCCGCGTTACCGCCGTGAGAGGGCGGCGTACTAGGCCGCTATACGATGGGGCCGCGTCGCAACTGTTCAAGTATGCATCACGAACGACGCCCACGCAAAATCGAGGCCGAGCCATCGACTTCCCGGGCGTGTCCGGCCACCGTACCGCGTCTGAGGCGCGCTGGGAAGAGGAACGGAACGCCCCATGGCGCCGAGCGCCAGCGGTTGAAGACCCCCGCAACGAGGAGTTGACTCCCCTCATGCGTCTCACCAAGCACGAACACGCCACCCTGGTCCTCTCCGAGTCGGGCCGCACGCTCGTCATCGATCCCGGGAGCTTCACGTCCCCGCTCGACGACCTCGACGGCCTCGTCGGTGTCGTCATCACGCACGAGCACCCCGATCACTGGACGCCCGAGCACCTCACCCGGCTGCAGAAGGCGCACCCGGGCGTGCCGATCTACGGACCGGAGGGTGTGCGCAACGCCGCCGCCGGTTTCGAGGTGACGGTGGTGGCCCCCGGCGACACGCTCGACCTCGGCCCGTTCCACCTCGTCTTCAGCGGAGGCACCCACGCGGTGATCCACGAGTCGATCCCGGTGGTCGACAACGTGGGTGTGCTGATCAACGACTCCGTCTACTACCCGGGCGACTCGTACACCGTTCCCAAGCATGCGAAGGTCTCGCTGCTCGCCGCGCCGGTGGGCGCGCCCTGGCTCAAGATCGGCGACGCAATCGACTACGTCCTCGCCGTGAAGCCCGAGCGGGTCTTCGCGACCCACGACATGACGCTGTCGGTCGCGGGCAAGCAGATGGGCGACTCCCGCCTCACCTGGGCCGTCGAGCAGAACGGCGGGTCGTTCGTCGACCTCAAGCCCGGCGACAGCATCGAGGTCTGACGCCACCGAACTCCGGAGATCTCGCCACCCGGGGCCCCGGTCGGCGGCTCACCCGCCGCGACGGGCCCACTTCTCCGGTGTTCGGCACGGCCCGCACAGCCCCCAGCACGCAGAAACACCGGATGCCACGAGCCCTGCGGCCCGTGGCATCCGGTGTTCTGCGGTGAGGCGCTTACTGCGCGTCGAGGTCGGTCTCGAGCAGAGCGACGAGCTCCTCGAGCGCCTGCTCGGCGCCCTCACCCTCGGCCTTGAGCGTCACGACGGTGCCGTGCCCGGCGCCGAGACCCATCAGCGACAGGATGCTGCCGGCGTTGAGGTCGGGGCCGCCGTCGGCTGCGATGGTGACGGGGACCTTCTTCTCCTGCACGGCCTGCACGAAGAGCTTGGCGGGGCGGGCGTGGAGGCCCGACGCGCTCGCGATGGTGGCCTGACGTTCTGCCATGGTGAATCCTTCCGATTCGACGGGGTGTTACGCGGCGACCGTGGCTGCGGGAGCAGCCTCGGTGACGGCGGCGTCCTGCGTGCTGCGGCCGATGCCCTTGAGGGCGACGACGATCAGCGCAGTCACGACCGTACCTGCCACGATCGCGAGGGCGAAACCCCAGAAGGGGTTGATCGCGAAGAACACGAAGATGCCGCCGTGCGGGGCGAACGACTGCACCGAGAGCAGCATGCTCAGACCACCCGTGATCGCACCGCCGACCATCGAGGCGGGGATGACGCGCAGCGGGTCGGCGGCGGCGAACGGGATCGCACCCTCCGAGATGAACGAGGCGCCGAGCAGCCACGCGGCCGCACCGTTCTCGCGCTCGACCGGGGTGAACTTCTTGCGAGCGAGCAGCGTCGAGGCGAGGGCCATCGCGAGCGGGGGCACCATTCCGGCGGCCATGACCGCGGCCATGATCAGGTAGGGCGTGGTGTTCGTCTGGGTGGCGGCGGCGAGGCCGGTGGTGGCGAAGACGTAGGCGACCTTGTTGACCGGGCCACCGAGGTCGAAGCACATCATGAGCCCGAGGATCACGCCGAGGATGATCGCGCCGGCGCCGCTGGCGGCGAGGCCGGTCAGACCCTCGGTGAGGGCGGCCATGAGAGCGGCGATCGGGCGGCCGAGGAACAGGATCATCAGACCCGAGGCGAAGATCGAGCCGAGGAAGGGCACGATGACGACGGGCATCAGACCGCGCAGCCAGCGGGGGGCGTCGAAGCGACCGAGCCACCAGGCGATGAAGCCGGCGAGCAGACCGCCGATGATGCCGCCGATGAAGCCGGCGTTCATGAGCACGGCGACGGCTCCCGCGACGAAACCGGGGGCGATGCCGGGGCGGTCGGCGATCGCGTAGGCGATGAAGCCCGCGAGCACGGCCACGATGAAGCCCATCGAGGTCGCGCCGATCATGAACGCAACCGAGCCGAGGTACTGGCCGATCGGGCCGAGCGGCGAGGTGATGCCGTCGGTGGGCAGATCCCACAGCGAGTTCTGGATGATGACGTTGGCCGCGTTCTGGGTGACCTGGTAGCCGCCGAGCAGGAAGCCCAGGGCGATGAGGAGACCGCCACCGGCGACGAACGGGATCATGTAGCTCACACCGGTGAGCAGCCAGCGCTGGATGCGACGGCCCACCGACTGCTGTGCCGCGGGGGCGTCGGATGCGGATGCCGTCGCGGCACCGCCCTGCACGCGCGTGGCGTTGGGGTTCTCGCTCGCGGCGAGGGCCTCGGCGATGAGCTGCTTCGGCTGCTCGATACCGCGCTTGACGCCCGCGCGCACGACGGGCTTCCCGGCGAAGCGCTGGGGCTCGCGCACGTCGACGTCGACCGCGAAGATCACGGCGTCGGCGTCGTCGATCACGCTCTGCGGCAGGGCCTTGTAGCCGCTCGAACCCTGGGGCTCGACGACGAGCTCGACGCCCTCCGTTTCGGCGCCGGCAGCGGTGAGGGCGTCGGCGGCCATGAAGGTGTGGGCGATACCCGTGGCGCACGCGGTGACGGCGACGATCTTCTTCGTCGTGGTCGCGGTGGCGGTGCGGGCCTCGGCGCGGGTGGCGGCAACCGGGGCCGCAGCGGCCACGGTGGGCTCGGCGGCCGGGGTGATGGCGTCGGTGATGATGCGCACGGCGTCGGCGGGCGACGAGGCGGCGCGCAGGCCGCCGGTGAAGTCATCCTTCATGAGGCTCCGGGCCAGCTGCGACAGCACCGACAGGTGGGCCTCGTCGGCGCCTTCGGGGGCGGCGATGAGGAACACGATGTCGGCCGGGCCGTCGGGGGCGCCGAAGTCGACGCCGGGGGTCAGGCGGGCGAAGGCGAGGGTCGGCTCGGTCACCGACGCGCTGCGCGCGTGCGGGATGCCGATGCCGCCGGGAAGACCGGTCTCGTCTTTCTGCTCGCGCGCCCAGGCGTCGTCGAACAGCTCCTGGGCGCTGCGCGCGCGGCCCTGCGCGACGACGCGCTCCGCGAGCGCGCGGATCACCGACTGCTTGTCGGCGCCCAGAGGCACGTCGAGGCTGACGAGCTCCGGAGTGATGATGTCGGACATGGTGGTGTGACCTCCGTGGTCAGGATGTAGCGATAGGGGTGGCGAAATCGGAGACGGCGATCGGCCCGTCGGGCAGATCGGCCGGTGTCGGGGCCTGGGTCCCCGGCAGGGTCGCGGCCGCAGCGCCATAGGCGATGCTGCGCGCGAGACGGTCGGGGGCCGAGGCCCCCTCGAGGGCGGCGAGCAGGTATCCGGCGAGCGAGCTGTCGCCCGCGCCGACCGTGCTGACCACCTGGATCTTGGGGGCGCGTCCGCGCCAGGCGCCGTCGGCGCCGAACAGCAGCGCACCGTCGGCGCCGAGGGTGACGAGAGCGGATGCCACGCGGTCCGGTACGAGCGCCTGCGCGCGTCGCGCGGCGGAGGCGAGGACGTCGTCGTCGGTGGAGGCGTCCTCGCCGACGAGTTCTGCGAGCTCTTCATGGTTGGGCTTGATCAGATCGGGACGTGCGCCGTCGACGACGGCGGCCAGTGCCGCCCCCGACGCGTCGACCGCGACCAACGGCGCGTCGGCGCCCCAGCGATCGCGCACCGCGACGATGAGGTCGGCGTAGAAGCTCGCCGGGACCCCGGGCGGGAGGGAGCCCGCCAGCACCAGCCAGGTCGCCCCCTCCGCCGCGGCGACGACGCCCTCGACGAGGGCGCTGACCTCACCGGCGGAAAGCTCGGCGCCGGGCAGATTGAGCTTGGTGGTCTCGCCGGCGGGATCGGTGATCGTGAGGTTCGCGCGGGCACGCCCGGCGACCTCCACCAGATCGAGCGCGATACCGGTGTCCTCGAGGAGCAGACGGTAGGGGTCGTGCGCGTTCACCGGTACGACGGCGCGGGCGGGTGCGCCGGCGGCCGTCACGACCCGGGCGACGTTGACGCCCTTGCCCCCGGCATCCTCTCTCGATGAGACGGCGCGCTGCACCTCGCCGGGCACGAGCTCGGCGGGAAGCACGACCGCACGGTCGGCGGAGGGGTTGGCGGTCAGGGTGACGATCATGCGACACGCACCTCGATGTCGGCGTCGGCGAGGGCTTCTGCGAGGTCGGCGGGCGGTTCCGTGTCGGTCACGAGCACGTCGAGCTCGTCGAGGGTGGCGAAACGCACGAGCAGTTCCTCTCCGAATTTGGCGGAGTCGGCGAGGAGCACGACGCGCCGGGCCGACTGGATGATGGCGGCCTTGACGGCGGCCTCGTCGGGGTCGGGCGTGCTGAGGCCGAATCCGGCGCTCAGTCCGTTCGTGCCGACGAAGGCGATGTCGGGGCGAAGCTGCCCGATCGTGCGGACGGTGTGTGCACCGACGGCGGCCGCCGTGACGCCGCGCACGCGTCCGCCGATGGTCGTGAGCGACACGCGTTCCTCGCCCGCGAGCACGTGGGCCGCTTCGAGCGAGTGGGTGACGACCTCGACGCCGCCGATCCCGCCACCCAGGGCTGCGGGAAGAAGGGCGGCCAGCGCTGCGGGGGTCGTCCCCGCGTCGAGGAAGATCGATCCGCGGAAGTCGGAGCCGAGCAGGGACGCCGCCTCGGTGGCGATGGCACGCTTGGCGTCACTCTTGCGCTCGCGACGCTCGGTCACGGAGGACTCCGCCGTGCTGGCCCGGCCGATGTCGACGGCACCGCCGTGCACGCGGCGGAGGGTTCCGAGCCCTTCGAGGCGGTCGAGGTCGCGGCGCACGGTCTCGGTGGTGACGTCGAAACGCCGGGCGAGATCGACCACGCTGACGCGTCCGACCTCGCGCAGTTCGCGCTCGATGAGCTGCTGGCGCTCCATTGCGTACACGGGATCCCCTTCGAAGATTCCCACACGATACAACACGAAACCACACAGAGCAACAGATTCTCCGCCTCCGTCGTGATGTCGCCCTCCACACCCTTCGCGCAGCGGTGGTCCATGGAGCGAAAGAAGTGAGGCTATCCTTACCTACGGTCCACCGTCGGACCGGAAACCACCCTCGATCCCACGGAGTCCCGGATGCCACGCGCCCGCGCCCTCGCCCTCCCCCTCGTCCTCGTCGCCACCGCCGCCGTGCTCACCGGCTGCGGCGCATCCGAGGCGGTCCCGGAAGCGAGCGCCGCCGCGGCGGGCGAAGGTTCGACGACGTACCCGCTCACCGTGGAGAACTGCGGTCGCGAGATCACCTTCGACGCCCCGCCCGCGCGCACCGTCTCGCTGGACCAGGATTCGACGGAGATCCTGCTCTCCCTGGGCTTGGCGGACCGCATCGCGGGAACGGCATCCTGGACCGACCCGGTGCTGGATTCGCTCGCCGACGCCAACGCGGAGGTTCCGCGGCTGTCCGACAACGCCCCCTCGTACGAGGTGGTGCTGGGCACCGACCCCGATTTCGTGACGGCCTCCTTCGGTCGGCACTTCGCGCAGGGCGGCGTGGCCACCCGCGACCGCTTCGCGGAGACCGGCATCCCCTCCTACCTCTCGCCCACCGACTGCGACGGCGACGTCAGCTTCAACGCCGGCGGCACACGAACCGCGCCGCTCACTATCGACGCGCTCTACGGCGAGATCCGCGACCTCGCCCGCATCTTCGACGTCGCCGACCGCGGCGAGGCTCTCGTGGCTTCGCTGCAGGAGCGCGCTGCCGCCGCCATCGAGGGCATCGACTTCGGCGGCAGCAGCGTCGCCTTCTGGTTCGCCGACACCAAGACGCCCTACGTCGCCGGCGGGTTCTCGAACGCAGCGCTGCTGGCATCCACCACCGACATGACCAACGTCTTCGCCGATCAGACCGACGACTGGCCCGCGGTCGGCTGGGAGAGCCTGGTCGCGAAGGACCCCGATGTGTTCGTGCTCGGCGACCTGCAGCGCGACCGCTTCCCCGGGGACCGCCTGGCCGACAAGATCGCGTTCCTCGAGAGCGACCCGCTCACCAGCACCATGACCGCCGTGAAGAACAAGCGGTACATCGCCCTGCACGGCGCCGAGCTCAACCCCTCGATCCGCTTCGTCGATGCGCTCGACAAGATCCGCACGTGGTACGACGAGAACGGAAGCTCGCTCTGAGCGCGAGCGTGATCTCGCGGGTCCGCCCGGGTCGGGGCTCCGCGGGACTCGGCGTCGTCCTCGCCCTCGTCGGCCTCGCATTGCTCGTGCTCTCGGTGGGGGTGGCCGTCACGCTCGGTCCGGCCGACGTGTCTCTGGTGAATGTGCGGGACGTCCTGCTGAACCACCTCGGGCTCGCCGACATCCCGGTCAAGGCCGCGAAGAACGCGATCGTGTGGGAGGAGCGGCTCCCCCGGGCGCTCGTCGCCGCGTGCGCCGGCGCCGGCCTGGCCTTGTGCGGGGTCGTGATGCAGTCCCTGCTACGCAACCCCCTCGCCGAACCGTTCGTCCTCGGCGTGTCGTCGGGCGCATCGACCGGAGCCGTCGTGATCGGCGTGCTCGGCATCGGCGGCGGCGTCCTCGGTCTCTCCGGCGGCGCGTTCGTCGGGGCCCTCGTGGCCTTCTCGCTCGTGCTGCTGCTCGCCCGCTTCACCTCGGGCGGCACCTCGGGCGTCATCCTCGCCGGCGTCGCGAGCACGCAGTTCTTCTCGGCGCTGACCTCGCTCGTCGTGTTCGCCGTGGCCGACAGCGACGAGACCCGCGGCGTAATGTTCTGGTTGCTCGGCTCGCTCGAGGGCATGCGGTGGGACCGCGTCGCGCTGTGCGCGGTCGTGGTGGTCGTCGGCGGCGCCGTGTGCCTCTTCGCCGCACGCGCGCTCGACGCCTTCACCTTCGGCGACGACGTCGCCGCCTCGCTGGGCATCGATGTGGCCCGCACGCGCATCGGGCTCCTGGTGGTCACGGCCTTGATGACCGCCGCACTCGTGAGCGTCGTGGGCGCGGTCGGCTTCGTCGGCCTGGTGGTGCCGCACGCCGTCCGCCTGCTGGTCGGTCACCGCCATTCGCGCGTGGTCCCGCTAGCGGCGATCGTCGGCGCCGTGTTCATGGTGTGGGTGGATGCCGCCACCCGCACGCTCTTCGCCCCCACTCCCCTGCCCGTCGGCGTGGGGACGGCGATCGTCGGCGTCCCCGTTTTCGTCGCTCTCCTCGTGCGACGGAGGACCCGCGCATGACGCTCGAGACGCGCGATGTGCGCTGGACGCGCGGCGGCACCCTCGTGGTCGACGGCGTCTCGGTGCGGCCCCAGCCCGGCTCGACGGTGGGGCTCCTGGGCCCGAACGGTTCGGGCAAGTCGTCGCTGCTGCGGCTGCTGCAGGGAGCCGCCCGTGCCGACAGCGGAGCGGTGCTGCTCGATGACCGTCCGCTGTCGACCTGGCGTCGTCGCGACCTCGCCCGCACCGTCGCCGTGGTCACGCAGCACGCCGAGACCGACGCCGACATCGTCGTGCGTGACGTCGTGCGGCTGGGGCGCACCCCGCACCGGCCCGTCTGGGGCGGCGCGAACACCGGGGACGACGCCGCCGTGGAGGCCGCGCTCGACCGCGTCGGCCTGTCCGACAAAGCAGATCGGCTGTGGCACACGCTCTCGGGCGGTGAGCGTCAGCGCGCGCAGATCGCGCGGGCCCTGGCGCAGGAGCCGCGGGAGCTGCTGCTCGACGAGCCCACCAACCATCTCGACATCCGCCACCAGCTCGACATCCTGGCGCTGGTGTCCGCGCTGCCGGTGACCAGCGTCGTGGCGCTGCACGACCTGAACCTCGCCGCCACCTACTGCGACACCGTGGTCGTGCTGCGCAGCGGTCGGGTCGTGGCGGCCGGCGCGCCCGCCGCTGTCCTGACCCCGGAGCTCATCGCCGACGTCTACGGCGTCCGCGCACGGGTGATCCCGGATGCCGGCACGGGCCGGAGCGTGATCCTCTTCGACGGGCCCGCGGCATCCTGAACCGGGCGGCGCCTCAGTACGGCACGACGTCGATGGTGAACGAGATCGTCTGACCGTCGGGGCCGGTCAGCGTAGCCACCGTCGTGCCCACGGCGCGCACGAGGAAGCCCGGTTGGAACACGGCGCCCTCGGACGGCCCGCCGGGGTTGAACTCCGCGATCGCGACGTCGGCCGTGGATCCCGTCCACTGTGACTCGGTACCCTCGGGCACGGTGAGCACGAGCGAGGTGCCCAGGACGACCCGCTGCTCGGTCCCCTCCAGGTCGGTGGGCGCGACGATGGCGGGTGGCAGCATGCCGTCCATCGTCGTCGACGACGGGCTCGGCGCCGGGGCCGTGACCTCGGTCGCGGGGGTCTCGGGCGCTTCGGGGGCGCAGCCCACCGCGAGCAGCGGGACGGCGATGAGGACGGCGGCGATACCGGAGCGCTTCACGAAGACCTTCTTCCGCGGGACGAGGGGCCGGGGTCGCCCGTCGTTCGGATCGTAACGGCGTTCACCTCCACGAGCCGGTACGCCCCTCCGCGAGCGCACAGGTCGGTGCGATGCGTCAGTCGGTAGCCGCAGGATCGTCCCGCGCAGCGGCGGGGGCCGCGTCGATCGCGATCGAGGTCACCGGCGCGTCGAGGAGGCCGAGCAGACCCGAGGGCGACGCCTCCGGTCGCCCGTCGTCGGGCAGCACCTCGGCTTGCGTCCGCGGGCGGGCCGGTTCTCCGGGAAGCCCCGCCCACTCGCTCGGTTCTTCGGGTCGCTGCGTGAAGAGTCCCATGCGCTCAGTGTGGCGGACGGGTTTCAGCAACGCCTGGGAAAGCGAAAGGCCCGTTGATCTTCGCGATCATCGGGCCTTTTCACAAGCTGGGGTACCTGGACTCGAACCAAGAACAACGGAACCAGAAACCGCCGTGTTGCCAATTACACCATACCCCAATGGCTTCGAGCCGTAACTCGTGCCGAGGATCAAGCTTACGTGAGAGGGGGGTGTGTGCCAAATCCGGCCCCGCCCGCGCGCGTCGCGCCGGACCCGGGATCCCCGTCGCGACGACGGGGACCCGGTCCACGCGTCACGCCAGGTGCGCGACCAGCGCCTCGAGTCGACGCACCGTCTCGTCCTTGCCGAGCAGCTCCATTGACTCGAACAGGGGCGGCGACACCCGACGACCCGTGAGGGCCACGCGGGGCGGCCCGTACGCGACGCGGGGCTTCAGCCCCAGCTCCTCGACGAGCGCGCGCGAGAGCGCCTCCTGCACGCCCGCGGTGGTGAAGTCGTCGACGCCACGCAGAGCCTCGACGGATGCCGTGAGAACCTCGGCCGCATTCGCCGGCAGGCCCTTCAGCGCGTCCTCGGCGTACTCCACGTCGGAGACGAAGAGGAAGCCGAGCATCCCGGGCACCTCGCCGAGCAGCTGCACCCGCTCCTGCACGAGCGGGGCGGCGGCGGCGATGATCGCCCGGTGCTCCTCGCTCGGCTGCTCGGCGATGAGGCCGGCACCCGCGAGGTAGGGAACGATCCGGGCGGCGAAGTCGTCGGCATCCAGCATGCGGATGTGGTCGCCGTTGATCGCCTCGGCCTTCTTCTGGTCGAAGCGCGCGGGGTTCGGGTTGACGTCGGCGATGTCGAACGCGGCGATCAACTCGTCGAGCGAGAAGACGTCGCGGTCGCTGGCGAGCGACCAGCCCAGCAGCGAGAGGTAGTTGAGCAGCCCCTCGTGGATGAACCCCTTCTCTCGCTGCAGGAACAGGTCGGCCTGCGGGTCGCGCTTGGAGAGCTTCTTGTTGCCGGTCTCGCCCAGCACGAGCGGCATGTGACCGAAGCGCGGAATGAACGTCGTGACGCCGGCATCGACGAGAGCCGAGTACAGCGCGAGCTGGCG
The DNA here is from genome assembly GCF_031844085.1 of Microbacterium sp. PRF11. Taxonomy (NCBI): domain Bacteria; kingdom Bacillati; phylum Actinomycetota; class Actinomycetes; order Micrococcales; family Microbacteriaceae; genus Microbacterium; species Microbacterium sp. PRF11. Next base: position 238,266 of record NZ_JAUZUP010000004.1, on the reverse strand, counting down.
CGCCGTGGAGGGCATGAGGTCTTCGCCGCGGATGACGTGGGTGATGCCCATGAGCGCATCGTCGACCGGGTTCACGAACGGGTACAGCGGGACTCCCCCGGCACGCACGAGCACGAAGTCGGGGAAGGACCCGCCCGGGAAGGTGACCTCGCCGCGGATGAGGTCGACGTAGGTGAGGTCGCGGTCGGGCACGCGCAGGCGCCAGGCGGGCTGACGCCCCTCGGCGCGGAAGGCGGCCTTCTGCTCGTCGCTGAGGTCGCGGTCGAAGTTGTCGTAACCGAGCTGCTTGGCGCGGCCGTTGGCTTCGTTGCGCGCGTCGATCTCCTCGGCGGTCGAGTAGCTCTCGTAGACGGCTCCCGCAGCCACCAGCTTGTCGAGCACCTCGCGGTAGATCTCGTGGCGCTGCGATTGCCGGTACGGCGCGTGGGGTCCGCCGACCTCGACGCCCTCGTCCCAGTCGATGTTCATCCACCGCAGGGCCTCCAGCAGCTGCTGATAGCTCTCTTCGCTGTCGCGAGCGGCGTCGGTGTCTTCGATGCGGAAGACGAGCTTGCCGCCGTTGTGCCGGGCGTACGCCCAGTTGAACAGGACGGTGCGGATGAGACCGACATGCGGCAGGCCCGTCGGAGACGGGCAGAACCGGACGCGGACGTCGGCGCCGGAAGCGGTCGTGGTGCGGGGATCGGGTGAGGAAGACATCCCCTCGATCCTAGCCGCGCGGCCCCCCACCGACCGGGTGCCGATGCGCGGCGAGCACCTCGCCGATCGCCTCGAGCGCCGCGCCGACCGCCGGCACGCGCTCGGCCCCGCCGGCGGTCACCACGTGCAGCGTGCGCGACTCGGTCGCGGGCAGCCGGCGCGCGGCGATGCCCGCCACAAGAGGGAGGGATGCCACGGCCATCCGCGGCAGGATGGCCACGCCGACGCCGAGGGCGACGAGGTTCTCGACCGCGATGTAGTTGTCGGTCTCGAACGCGATCTCGGGCGCGAAGCCCGCCCGGGAGCAGGCTTCGAGGAGATGCCCGCGGCACTGCGGGCAGCCGGCGATCCACCGCTCCGCGGCGAGCTGGGCGAGGTCGACAGGATCGTGCGCGGCGGCGGGGTGCTCGGCGGGGACCACCACCACGGTGTCGTCGGCGCCGACGGTGGTCACCGACAGCCCCGTCGCGGCCGCGTCGAGCTGCGCCCGCCGGTCGCCGGGGAAGCTGTAGGTCAGGGCGATGTCGGCGCGATCCTCCCGCACCGCCGCGACCGCCTCGGGAGGCTCGGCCTCGACGAAGCTGATCGACACCCCCGGGCGCCGCGCGGTCACCGCCGCGATCACCCGCGGGACCACGATCGACGAGGCGGAGGGGAAGGCCGCGATCCTCACGCGTCCCGCGCGCAGTCCACGGAGCTCGGCGAGATCTCCGGCGGCGGCGTCGAGGGCCGTGGTGACGGCCGTCGCGTGACGGGCGAGCACCCGGCCCGCCTCGGTCAGACGCACACCCCGTCCGACGCGCTCCACGATCGGCATCCCCGCGCGCCGTTCGAGGCGCCGCAGCTGCTGGCTCACAGCGGGCTGGCTGTATCCGAGGGCACGAGCGGCAGCCGTGATCGACCCCGCGTCGGCGACGGCCTTCACCACGCGCAGGGCATGGGCGTCGAGGGAGTCGTCGGGGAGGAGGTCGGTCACGCTCATACATAACCTCATCGAATGCATTTCATGCAACACCTGCTCTAGTGCAATGAGGGATGCCGCGAGAACCTGGTCCCATGACCGCCCTCGCCTCCCTGTTCGCCGGTGGCCGCGACTACCTCGCCGCCTGCACCGTCGGTCTGCCCTCGCGCGCCACTGTGCGCGCCGCACATGCGGACCTCAAGGCCGCGGCATCCGGTCGGCCCGACGTCGCCGCCGCGACGCGCGCGGTCGAGGACGCCCGCGCCGCCTACGCGCGGATCGTCCGCTCCCCGATCGGCGAGGTGGCGATCGCGTCGCAGACCTCGGTGATGGTGTCTCTCATCGCGGCGGCGGTGCCGGACGGCGCCGAGGTGCTGTGCCCCGAGGGCGACTTCGCGTCGCTCGTCGCTCCGTTCGCCCACGCCGGTCGCGGGATCCGCGTGCGCGAGGTCGCGTTGGCCGACCTCCCCCACGCGATGACGACCGACACATGGCTCGTGGCGTTCTCGCTCGTGCAGTCGGCCACGGGCGAGGTGGCGGATGCCGCCGGGATCGCCGCGGCGGCCGCTCGGGCCGGAGCCTTCACCCTCTGCGATCTGACGCAGGCCGCGGGCTGGCTGCCGGTGGATGCGACGATGTTCGACGCGACCGTCTGCCACGCGTACAAGTGGCTGTGCTGTCCGCGCGGCGTCGGTTTCCTCACGGTCGGCCCCGCGCTCTCTCCGCACCTGCGCCCGGTGCAGGCCGGCTGGTACTCGGGCGACGACCCGTGGTCGTCGTGCTACGGCACCGGCGGGACCCTCGCCCCGGACGCGCGCCGCTTCGACGTCTCGCCCGCGTGGCAGGCGTTCGTGGGAGCAGCCCCCGCGCTCGAGATGTTCGCCGACGCCGACATCACGGAGCTGTACGCGCACGCGACCGGACTCGCGGCCCGCTTCCGCACCGGCATCGGACTCGCGCAGCCGCTCCGGCCGTCGGCGATCGTGACCTGGCCGGATGCCACGGGGGAGGCGCTCGCGCAGCTCACCGCCCACGGCATCACGGCGTCCGGGCGCGCCGGCCGGGCACGCGTGGCGTTCCACGTGTTCAACGACGAGGCCGACGTCGATCGCGCGCTGCACGCTCTCGGCTGGGGTGCTCCCGTCGTGCTCGACTCCGCTCTCGACTACGCGATCTGAGGCGCGTCGGCCGAGTGAGGCCGGCACGGGCGTCAGCCTCGGAGGGGCAGAGCCGGGGCTCAGGCCCGGCGTATGCGCGCGAAGACGGCACCCGCGCACACCAGCGCGACGGGGACGAACGCCCACAGCGCCAGACCGCCGTAGCCGACGAGACCGAGGATCACTCCGGCGAGCACCGATCCCACCGCCGCGCACGCCGTCATGAGCGTGTCGCTGCGGCCCTGGCGCCGCGGTCGATCGGCGAGTGGGGTCGCCTCGGTCAGCAGCGCCGAGCCGGCCACCGTCGCCGCGCTCCACCCGAGTCCGAGCAGGACCAGCGCGACCAGCACACCGCCGGGGGCCTCGGACGACACCGCCGCCACCACCAGCGCGGTGGCGAGCAGCAGCTGGCCCAGCACGATCACCGGGATGCGCCCGAGCCGGTCGGCGAGCACGCCGAAGACCGGTGACAGCCCGTACATGCCGAACACGTGCAGAGCGATCGTGACTCCGACGGCGAGGGTGACGGCATCCGGGGCCACGATGTGCGACAGGTGCACCGGCGTCATCGCCATCACCGACGCCATCGTGACGTGGGAGGCCGCGACGGCGAGCATCGCGAAGCGCGCGAGGGCGGGACGGTCGGTCTGCGGCGCCGTCGGGGTCGATGCGCTGCGTTCCTGATCGAGGCGTTGCGCGAGCAGCAGCGGATCCGGTCGCAGCACCAGGACGTACAGCGCGAAGGCGCACACCTGTGCGGCGAACGAGAAGAGGTACGCGCCGGTCAGGCGCGGCATCCCGATACTCGCGCCGATGAGTTCGCCCGGGGCCAGCAGCAGCGGGCCGACGACCCCGCCCACGGTCGTCGCCCATACCACCGTCGCCAGATCGCGGCCGCGGCGTGCTGTCGTGGCCAGGTCGGTTGCGGCGAAACGCGACTGCAGCGTCCCGGCGTTGCCAGCACCGATGAGGGCGATCCCGACCAGCAGCAAAGGGAACAGGCGCACAGCCGCCGCCGCGATGACCACCGCGATACCGGTCAGCGCGGCGAGGTTGCCCGTCGTCAGTGCGAAACGGCGACCACGCCGGGCGGCCAGGCGCGCGAGCGGGATCGCCGTGAGCGCGGCTCCCAGGGTCACGGATGCCGTCGCGAACCCCGACAGAGCCTCCTGCCCCGAGAGATCGGCGGCGAGCAGAGCGCCGAGCGACAGCGTCGCCCCGAAAGCCACCCCGGTGAGCACCTGTCCCGCCGCGAGCACCCGCACCGTCCGGCGCTGGGTGACGGCGACGTCGACACCCGCCGGGGCGGCGAGCTCAGGCATCGCGCGCGGTGTTGCGCAGCGTTCCGATGCCGTCGATCTCGACCTCGATCTCGTCTCCCGCCGCGAACGGCCCCACCCCGGCGGGGGTGCCCGTGAGGATGAGGTCGCCCGGGAGAAGGGTGAAGACCGACGAGGCGTAGGCGATGAGCGCGGGGACGTCGTGGATCATGTCCGAAACCGGACCGTTCTGGCGGACCTCCCCGTTGACGCGGGTGGTGATCGATGCCGCGGCGAGGTCGAGATCGGTCTCGATCACCGGTCCGACCGGGCAGAAGGTGTCGAAGCCCTTCGCTCGCGACCACTGTCCGTCGGTGCGCTGCAGGTCGCGGGCGGTGACGTCGTTGGCGACGGTGTATCCGAAGACGTAGTCGAGAGCGCGCTCGGCGGGGACGTTCTTGGCGATGCGGCCGATGACCACGGCGAGCTCACCCTCGAAGTCGGTCTGGGAGCTGAGCGTCGTGGGGCGCACGATCGCGTCGCCCGGTCCGATGACGGAGGTGTTCGGCTTGAGGAACATCAGCGGCTCGGCCGGCGCCTCGCCGCCCATCTCGGCGGCGTGGTCGTGGTAGTTCTTGCCGATGCAGACCACCTTGGAGCGCGGGATGACCGGCGCGAGCAGAGCGACGTCGTGCAACGGCACGCGCTCGCCCGTCGTCTCGAACCCGGCGAACATCGGGTCGGCTTCGAGGACCACGAGCTCGCCGTCGTCGACGATCCCGTAGCGGAGGACATCCTGGTGGCTGAATCGAGCGATCTTCACCGTGCCAGCCTATCCGCGGGGTGCGGCGCGGCCACGGCGTCGTGTGCGCCCCCTCGAGAAACGCCGTCCGTCGTGAGAAACGCGGTGCCACAGCGTTTCCCGCCCGGGACAGCGTTTGTTGCCGCTGCCGGGGGCACGCGCGGGAGGCGACCACCGCAGCCGCCACGACGCGCCCGCGAACGGCAGAGGGGCCCCCGGCATCCGGGAGCCCCTCCGATCGCGTCGCGCTCAGGCGTCGAGGCGGTACAGCCAGCCGTGCTTGTCCTCGGCGCGGCCGTACTGGATGTTCGTGAGCTCCTCGCGCAGCTCGAGGGCGAGGGTGCCCGACGGCTGCTCGTCGATGAAGTCGCGACCCTTGAGGACGCCGATCGGGGTGACGACCGCGGCGGTACCGCACGCGAACACCTCGACGATGTCCCCGGATGCCACACCCTGACGCCACTCGTCGAGCGAGACGTTGCGGCCCACGACGTGGTGCCCGCGGTCACGCGCGAGCTGCAGGAGGGAGTCGCGCGTGATCCCCTCGAGGATCGAGTCGGACTGCGGGGTGACGATGGTGCCGTCCCTGTAGACGAACACGACGTTCATGCCGCCGAGCTCCTCGACGTTGCGGTCCTGGTCGAGGAAGACGACCTGGTCGCACTCGTTCTCGTAGGCCTCGGACTGCGGGAGCAGGCTCGCGGCGTAGTTGCCGCCGGTCTTCGCCGCGCCCGTGCCGCCCTTGCCCGCGCGCGAGTAGTCCTCGCTGAGCCAAATCGACACCGGCTGCACGCCGCCCTTGAAATAGGCGCCGGCGGGACTGGCGATCAGGTAGTAGGCGACCTTGTGCGCGGGACGGACACCGAGGAACGCCTCTTTCGCGAACATGAACGGGCGCAGGTACAGGCTCTGGTCGTCGCCGGACGGCACCCACGCGCCATCGACCGCGATGAGCTCCTTGAGCGACTGCAGGAAATAGGGCACCGGCAGCTCGGGCAGGGCGAGCCGGCGCGCCGAGCGCTGCAGGCGACGACCGTTCTGGTCGGGACGGAAGGTGTGCACCGAGCCGTCGGCGTGACGGTACGCCTTGATCCCCTCGAAGATCTCCTGGCCGTAGTGCAGGACGGCCGCGGCGGGGTCGAGCGAGATGGGACCGTAGGGCGAGACGCGCGGGCGATGCCAACCGCCGCGGACCGACCAGCAGATGTCGACCATGTGGTCGGTGAAGTTCTGGCCGAAACCGGGGCTGGCGAGGATGGCGTCGCGCTCGGCCGGGCTCTTCGCGGCGAGGTTGCGGGTGACGGCGAACTCGAGAGGGTCGAGTCCGGTGTCGGGGTCGGTGTCGATCGTGGTCATCTGTGATCCAAAACTTCTCGTGTGCGGGGCGACGCGGGCCGTGCGGTCCAGGTTACGCCTGGAGGCCCGCAACGATGGCGTCGCCGATCTCGGCGGTGCTGCGGTGGCCGGTGCGACGGGCGATATCGGTCTCGACCGCGCGGGTGACGCGGGCGGCTTCGTCGACGAGCCCGAGGTGATCGAGCAGCAGGGCGACGGAGAGGATCGCGGCCGTCGGATCGGCCGTCTGGGTGCCCGCGATGTCGGGCGCCGATCCGTGGACGGGCTCGAACATCGAGGGGAACGCGCCGTCGGGGTTGATGTTGCCCGAAGCGGCGAGGCCGATGCCTCCGGTGACGGCGCCGGCCAGGTCGGTCAGGATGTCGCCGAATAGGTTGTCGGTGACGATCACGTCGAAACGGCCCGGGTTCGTGACCAGGAAGATGGTTGCCGCATCGACGTGCAGGTAGTCTACGTCGACCCCCGGGAACTCGGATGCCACCGCATCGACGATCCGCTTCCACATGCCGCCGGCGTGCACGAGCACGTTGGTCTTGTGCACGAGGGTGAGCTTGTGACGGCGACGCTCGGCGAGGGCGAAGGCGTAGCGGACGACCCGCTCCACCCCGTAGGCGGTGTTCACGGACGTCTCGTTCGCGACCTCGTGGGGGGTGCCCCGGCGGATCGAACCGCCGTTGCCGACGTAGGGCCCCTCGGTTCCTTCGCGGACCACCACGAAGTCGATCTCGCCCGGCTCGGCCAGGGGGCCCGCGGCACCCGGGTAGAGCTTCGACGGACGCAGGTTGACGTAGTGGTCGAGCTCGAAGCGGAGCTTCAGCAGCAGACCGCGCTCGATGTTCGCGTCTTTCAGGCGCGGGTCGCCGGGCACTCCCCCGACGGCGCCGAGCAGGATCGCGTCGTGCGCGGCGATCGCGCTCAGGTCGTCGTCGGTGAGGGTGTCGCCCGTCTCGAGGAAGCGACCGGCGCCGAGCGAGAACGGGGTCTTCTCGAACGACACGTCTGCGCCGGCGGTGACGGCATCGAGCACCTTCACGGCCTCCGCGACGACCTCGGGACCGATGCCATCGCCCGGGATGACGGCCAGCTTCACGACACGCGACATCGCTCTCCTCAGAGCTCGGGCGCGTCACTTCGTCGACGCGCTACGGGATCCTCCCAGGGTAGTGGCAGCGATGACGGCGGCCACGACGATCAGCGCCGCGCCGATGAGGGCGGTGGTCACGACACCCGCGTCGAAGGCGTGCGCGGCGGCGAGACGCAGGGCTTCCGCCAGTGCGGCGTCGTCGAGGGTGTTCGACACGGCGACCGCCCCGGCGAGTGTTTCGCGTGCCGCCTGGGCAGCGGCATCCGGGAGTCCGGCGGGAAGGACGAGCTGCGCGCGGTAGAAGGCCGCGAGGATGCCCCCGAGCACGGCCGTGCCGAGGACGGCGCCGACCTCGTAGGCGGTCTCGGAGACCGCGCTGGCCGCGCCGGCCTTCGCCGAGGGCGCGCTGGAGAGGATGAGTTCGTTCGACACCGTCTCGGCGGCGCCGATTCCGATGCCGAGCAGACCGAAGGCCACGATGAGCAGGACGAGGTCGGCCGTGGACAGGGCGACCATGACGTACGCCACCACCGAGAACGACAGGGCGACGGGCACGACGATGCGCGCCGGGAACCGCTTCGCGACGGGGACGACCGCGAGCCCGGAGATGATCATGAGCACGAGCCCCGGCAGCAGCGCAAAGCCGGCGACCATCGGCGAGAGACCGACGACGAGCTGAAGGTGCTGCGCGACGAAATACAGGAACCCGACGAGACCGACCACGCTGAGCAGGTTGACCAGGATTGCGCCCGAGAACGTCCCCTGGCGGAACAGCGTCATGTCGAGCATGGGCGTGGAGAGGCGGCGCTGGCGGTGCACGAAGAGCCAGCCGAAGACGACTCCGACCACGAAGAGCACCGGGGCGAGCGACAGCGGCCCGTCGACCGCGAGCTTCTTGATGCCGTAGACGATCGGCACCATCGTCGCCAGCGAGAGCACGACGCTGACGGGGTCGAAGCGCCCCGGGTGGGGGTCGCGGCTCTCGGGCACGAAGAACGGGGCGAGCACCAGCAGCGGCACGAGAACCGGCACGGCCATGAGGAAGACCGAGCCCCAGGTGAAGTGCTCGAGGAGAAATCCGCCGACGATGGGCCCGAGTGCCGCACCCGCCGAGAAGCCGGAGGCCCAGACGGCGATCGCGATGCGGCGCTGGTCGCGGTCGCGGAAGATGCTGCGCAGCAGCGACAGCGTCGAGGGCATGAGCATGGCGCCGAACACGCCCATGAGGGCCCGACCCGTGATGAGCAGCGCCGCGGTGGGCGCGAACGCCGACAACGCGGACACCGCGGCAAAACCGGTCGCGCCGATCAGCAGCATGCGGCGACGACCGAAGCGATCACCCAGGGTGCCCATGGTCACGAGGAGGCCCGCGAGCACGAGCGGGTAGACGTCGATGATCCACAACTGCTCGATGCTCGAGGGCTGCAGCGACAGCGCGATCTCGGGCAGTGCGAAACTCAGCACCGTGTTGTCGACCGACACGAGCAGTACGGGCAGCATGAGCACCGCCAGCGCGAACCATCCGCGCCAGCCGGCGCGCGTCACGCTGATCTCCGAGGTGGGCAACGACGTGGTGAGCATTTCCGATCCGTTTCTAAACCGTCCAGCCGGTATAGTAACAGACGGCGCACGAATGCCGCCAGTACGATCGAGGAGTCATGAGCCGCCCCCCTCTCGCCCGCGAAGCCGTCCTCGACGCCTTCACCCGCATCCTCGTCGACGACGGCGAACGTGCGGCGACGATGGATGCCACGGCGAAGGCCGCGGGTGTCTCGAAGGGCGGACTGCTCTACCACTTCGCGTCCAAGAGCGCCCTCGAAGCAGCGCTGGTCGACCGACTCGAACAGCTCGCGCGCGAAGACGTCGACGAGATCGAACGCTCGACCGAGGGCGTCGTGGCCGCACATCTGCGGTCGTCTCAGAACACCGGGTCACCGCTGGACGTGACCATCCTCGCCGTCTCGCGACTCGCTCAGAACGGCAGCGATGCCGCCTCGGCCTCCCTGCGTCGCGTCCGCGAGCTCTGGGAGGACAGCCTGCGCTCGCACACCCGCGACGAGACCGCTCTGCAGATGGTCCTGCTGGTCAGCGACGGCCTGTATTTCAACGCGGTTCTCGATCTGAACGCCGTGCCCGGGCCCCAGCTCGAGGGGGCCGACCTCGACCGTCTCATCGACGCGGTCGTCGCGGCGACCACCTGACTCGCGCGCAACCGCAGCCATCCCGCGCGCGCCCCGACGGTCTGGCGCGACTAGGCGTCTCCCTGGCACTGCATCGCAGCGGCCGCTGCGGGAGGAGAAGCAGCGACGGGAGGACCGATCAGGCCCGCGGCATCCTCCACCGCCCGACTCTCCTCCGCCCCCACCCGAAACACCCCGCATCACTTTCGCCGGCGCGCAGCCCGCGACGGGAGGAGAAGCAGCGACGGGAGGACCGATCAGGCCCGCGGCATCCTCCACTGCCCGACTCTCCTCCGCCCCCACCCGAAACACCCCGCATCACTTTCGCCGGCGCGCAGCCCGCGACGGGAGGAGAAACAGCGACGGGAGGACCGATCAGGCCCCTGGCATCCTCCACCGCCCGACTCTCCTCCGCCCCGGGACACCCGCACGTGCGATCTCACGGCGCCTGCGCACGGAGCAAGAGAGGAGGGAGCCGCCGAAGCGACCCCCTCCCCCACGACGTTCCGAGGACTCAGCCCTCGACGATCTCGATCTGTCGGAACAGGTCGGCGCCGACGGCCTCGCGCATCGCGCCGAGGATCTCGTCGGGCACCGGCGAGTCGACCGTGAGCACGGAGAGCGCGCGGCCCGTGGCATCCGGAGCCGCCACCTGGAGCCCCGCGATGTTGATGCCCGCCTCGCCCAGCTTCTGACCGTAGATCGCGACGATGCCGGGGCGGTCGGCGTAGCGCATGACGACGTGGTGCTGAACGATGGGCACCTCGATCTCGTAGCCGTTGATCGAGACGACCTTCGGGACCATCCGCGTACCGGCGAGCGTGCCGGCGACCTCGAGGGTGGAGCCATCGGCCAGCGTGCCGCGGAGGATGGTGATGTTGCGGTACAGCGGGCTCTCGGTCTCGACGACCAGGCGCGCATCGACGCCGCGCTGCTCGGCGAAGAGCGGAGCGTTGACGTACGAGACGCTCTCGCTGACGATCCGGCTGAAATAGCCCTTCAGGGCCGCGAGGCGATAGACGCTGACGTCGTACTGAGCGAGCTCGCCGCGCACCTCGATCTCGAGCGAGGTCAGGGCGCTGTCGGCGAGGCCGCTGAAGAACTGGCCGAGCATCTCGACGAGCGCGATGCCGGGGCGCACGAACGGGTCGATCGCGCCGCCGGCGACATTCACGGCATCCGGGACGAGGTCTCCCTCGAGCGCCAGCTTCACCGAGCGGGCGACGGAGACGCCCGCCTTCTCCTGCGCCTCCTCGGTGCTCGCGCCGAGGTGCGGGGTGACGACGACGTTGGGGAGGTCGAGGAGCTTGCGCGCGGGGCCGCCCTCGGCCGGGGGCTCCGTCGAGAACACGTCGAGACCGGCGCCGGCGATCTCGCCGGTGCTGAGGGCCTCGAAGAGCGCCTCCTCGTCGATGAGGCCGCCGCGGGCGACGTTGACGACGTACGCGGTCGTCTTCATGCGGCGCAGCTGCTCGGCGCCGATCATGCCGGTGGTCTCGGGCGTCTTCGGCATGTGGATGGTGACGAAGTCGCTCTGCTCGAGCAGCTCGTCGAGCGAGACGAGCTGCACGCCGAGCTGCTGCGCGCGGGCGGCGGTGACGTAGGGGTCGTACGCGATCACGCGCATGTCGAAGCCCTGCAGACGAGCCGCGATGAGGGCGCCGATGCGGCCGAGGCCGATGATGCCGATCGTCTTCTCGAACAGCTCGGTGCCGGTGAACGAGCTGCGCTTCCACAGGCCCTGAGCGAGCGAGGCGTGAGCGGCGGGGATGCGGCGCGCGAGGCTCAGCACGTGACCGACGGTCAGCTCGGCGGCCGAGATGATGTTCGAGGTCGGCGCGTTGACGACCATGACGCCGGCCGAGGTGGCCGACTTGATGTCGACGTTGTCGAGACCGACGCCGGCGCGGGCGACGACCTTGAGCGACGGCGCCGCGGCGAGGGCCTCGGCGTCGATCTGCGTGGCGGAGCGCACGAGCACCGCGTGCGCGTCGGCGAGGGCCGAGAGCAGCGCGGGGCGGTCGGTCCCGTCGACGTTGCGCACGTCGAAGTCGGGGCCGAGCGCGTCGATCGTGGCGGGAGAGAGTTCTTCGGCGATGAGCACGACGGGCTTCGTCACGGATGCGTCCTTCGAAACGGTGCTGGGGATCGGCGCGCACCGCCGCACACCACCGGCGCGAGCCGGGCGCGCGACCCGTGCGGGCCGTCTGTCAGCCTAGCGCGGAGGCGGAGCCGCCCCCGACCGTGTGACGGCGGGCGACGGACCCCGGATGCCGGGACCCCGGCGGATCAGCCGCCGTACAGTCCGTACGAGGTCGTTCCGTACCCCACGATCGCGAGCCAGAACGCCGCCGACAGCGTCAGCCCCGCGAGCAGGGCGATGGAGAGCTCCCCGGCCTTGCGGCGCTGCCCGATCGCGAAAGCGACCCCGAACGCCGCGAGCGGAAAGACGATCGGCAGGATGTAGACGAACCAGCCCAGGCCGTTGAGCCCCAGCGGGCCGTCGACCTGCTGCACGAGCAGGGCCACCGAGCTCCACACGACGTAGGCGTAGAACAGACCGAACAGCCCCGAGATCGTGACGAGCAGCCACGTGGGCAGGTGACGGGTGCGGGCCGGAGTGCTCATGCGAAGGCTCCCAGCGACAGGAACGGCCAGGGAACGAGCAGCACGATCCCCACGATCAGCAGCAGGAAGCGCTGCCACGTGCGCCGGTTGCGGGTCAGGGCGAGCACCGCCACGAACCACACGAGGGGTGCGAGAGCCGCCCCGATGGTGAGCGCGATGACAGTGACGGACGGAATGGGCAGACCGAGTCCGTTCAGACGGAAGCCCGCGAGCAGCCACCCGATCGCGAAGAGCAGGAAGGTCGCGGCGACCATGCCGATGCCCACGAGGCCGACGTTGCCGAGCGGCGCCGCATGCTCGGCATCCGGATCGTCGTCGTCACCCGTCTCGGCGAGGGTCGGTTCGGCGACGGCCGGCTTCGCGGCGGCGGATTCGGGATGCCGGTTCACCGGCGCCGGAGCCTCGGGCTGCAGCGGCTCGAGGGGTTCAGCCTCGACCCGCGGCTCGGCGCCCGTCTCGCGCGTCGGCGCGTGCTTCTCGCCGACGTCGAGCGTGGGATCGTCGTCACCGCCCCAGGACAGGGCGTCGTCATCGCGCGGAGTGCTCACGGCTCCACGGTAGCGGCGCTCCCCCGCCACCGGGCCGCGCCCCGCCGGTCGGCGAAGGTCCGCGGCATCCGGGAACGAGACACCCGTCGGAGACGGCGAACGCCCCGGGAACCGCGAGGTCCCGGGGCGTTCGAGGGTGAGGATCAGCGCGCGGCCGAGCCCACCGCGATCGCCTGGGCGATCGCTATGGATGACGCAGCCTTCGGCGGAGGTCAGCGCGCAGCGCTGCCCTCCGTGTAGTCGCTGTCCTGCTGCTTCCACGCGAACAGACCGCGGAGCTCCTTGCCGGTCGCCTCGATGGGGTGACCCTGCTCCTTCTCGCGGAGCTCGAGGAACTCGGGGGCGCCCTTGTCCTGGTCGGCGATGAAGCGCTCGGCGAAGGCACCCGACTGGATGTCCGCGAGGACGGCCTTCATGCTCTCCTTGACGTCGGGCGAGATGACGCGGGGGCCCGAGACGTAGTCGCCGTACTCGGCGGTGTCGGAGATCGACCAGCGCTGCTTGGCGATGCCGCCCTCCCACATGAGGTCGACGATGAGCTTGAGCTCGTGGAGCACCTCGAAGTAGGCGATCTGCGGCTGGTAGCCCGCCTCGGTGAGGGTCTCGAAGCCGGCCTGCACGAGGTGGCTCATGCCACCGCAGAGCACGGCCTGCTCGCCGAACAGGTCGGTCTCGGTCTCTTCGGTGAAGGTGGTCTTGATGACGCCGGCGCGGGTGCCGCCGATGGCCTTCGCGTACGAGAGGGCAGTGTCCCAGGCCGAGCCCGAGGCGTCGCGCTCGACGGCGATGATGTCCGGGATGCCGCGGCCGGCGACGTACTCGCGACGCACGGTGTGGCCGGGGGCCTTGGGCGCGACCAGGATGACGTCGACGCCCTCCGGGGCGTCGATGTAGCCGAAGCGGATGTTGAAGCCGTGCGCGAAGGCGAGCGTCTTGCCCTCGGTGAGCTTGTCCTTGATCGAGTCGGCGAAGATCGACCGCTGGTGCTGGTCGGGCGCGAGGATCATGATGAGGTCGGCCCACTCGGCGGCGTCGGCGACGTTCTTGACCTCGAAGCCGTCTTCCTGCGCCTTGGCGGCCGACTTCGAGCCGTCCTTGAGCGCGATGACGACCTCGACACCCGAGTCGCGGAGGTTCTGCGCGTGCGCGTGACCCTGCGAGCCGTAGCCGACGATCGCGACCTTCTTGCCCTGGATGATCGAGAGGTCGGCGTCGTCGTCGTAGAAGATCTCTGCCATGAGGATGTTTCTCCTTGTGTCAGGTCCCTGAGCTTGTCGAAGGGACCGGGGGTTGTGGGACGTGTGAAGTTCGGGGTGTCGGGCCCTTCGACAGGCTCAGGGACCGACGGGGCTCAGCCGCGCAGGACGCGCTCGGTGATGCTCTTGCCGCCGCGGCCGACGGCGAGCAGGCCCGACTGCGCGAGCTCCTTCACGCCGAAGGGCTCGATGGCCTTGAGGAAGGCCCCGACCTTGCCCGAGTCGCCCGTGATCTCGATCACGATCGCATCGGGGGCGTAGTCGACCACCGAGGCGCGGAAGAGGTTGACGACCTCGAGCACGTTCGAGCGGCTGGCGTTGTCGGCGCGCACCTTGACGAGCACGTGTTCGCGCTGCACGGAGCTGGCGGGATCGAGCTCGACGATCTTGATGACGTTGATGAGCTTGTTCAGCTGCTTGGTCACCTGCTCGAGCGGGAGACCCTCCACGTCGACGACGACCGTGATGCGCGAGAGTCCCGGCACCTCGGTGACGCCGACGGCGAGCGACTCGATGTTGAACCCGCGGCGGGCGAACAGACCCGCGACGCGGGTGAGCAGACCCGGCTTGTCCTCGACGAGGAGGCTCAGAACGTGACGAGACATCTCAGTCCTCCTGCTCGTTGAAGGCGGGCGAGTGGTCGCGCGCGTACTGGACGTAGCTGTTGCTGACGCCCTGCGGGACCATCGGCCAGACCATCGCGTCGGCACTCACCACGAAGTCGATCACCACCGGGCGGTCGTTCGTGTCGAGGGCGAGCTGGATCGCGGCGTCGATCTCGTCTTCCTTCTCGACGCGGATGGCGAGGCACCCGTACGCCTCGGCGAGCTTGACGAAGTCGGGGATGCGACGCGTCCCGTGTCCCGTGTTCAAGTCGGTGTTCGAGTGGCGGCCGTCGAAGAACAGCGTCTGCCACTGGCGCACCATGCCGAGCGACGAGTTGTTGATGATCGCGACCTTGATCGGGATGTCGTTGATGACGCAGGTCGCGAGCTCCTGGTTGGTCATCTGGAAGCAGCCGTCGCCGTCGATCGCCCACACGGCACGCTCGGGCTGGGCCACCTTGGCGCCCATCGCCGCGGGCACCGCGTAGCCCATGGTTCCGGCGCCGCCGGAGTTGAGCCAGGCGTTGGGACGCTCGTACTTGATGAACTGCGCGGCCCACATCTGGTGCTGGCCGACGCCCGAGGCGTAGACGCCCTCGGGTCCGGTCATCTCTCCGATGCGCTGGATCACGTGCTGCGGCGAGAGCAGACCGTCCGAGGTCGGCGTGTACCCGAGCGGGAACTCCTCGCGAAGCCCGTTCAGGTACGTCCACCACTCGCTGTAGTCGTGCGGGTGCTCGGCGTCGGCGGTGCGGAAAGCGGCATCCAGGTCGATGAGCACCTCCCGCAAATCGCCCACGATCGGCACGTCGGCCGTGCGGATCTTGGAGATCTCGGCGGGGTCGATGTCGACGTGCACCACCTGGGCGTGGGGGGCGAACAGCGCCGCCTTGCCGGTGACGCGGTCGTCGAAGCGGGCGCCGAGCGACACGATGAGGTCACTCTCCTGCAGGGCGAGGACCGCGGGCACGGTGCCGTGCATGCCCGGCATGCCGAGGTGCTGCTCGTGCGAGTCGGGGAAGGCCCCGCGCGCCATGAGCGTCGTGACGACGGGCGCACCGGTCGCCTCGGCGAGCACCTTGAGCTCGGCGGACGCGTTCGAGCGGATGGCACCGCCGCCGACGTACAGCACGGGCTTCTTCGCGGTGGCCAGCAGCTGGGCCGCGGCCTGGATCTGCTTGCCGTGGGCCTTGGTCACCGGGCGGTATCCGGGCAGGTCGATCTTGGGCGGCCAGACGAACGGCGCCTCGGCCTGCTGGGCGTCCTTGGTGATGTCGACGAGCACGGGGCCGGGGCGACCGGTCGAGGCGATCTCGAACGCCGCGGCGATCGCGCCGGGGATCTCGTCGGCCGACTTCACCAGGAACGAGTGCTTGGTGATCGGCATCGTGATGCCGACGATGTCGGCCTCCTGGAAGGCGTCCGTCCCCATGAGGGTGGAGAAAACCTGCCCGGTGATGCAGACGAGCGGCACCGAGTCCATGTAGGCGTCGGCGATCGCGGTGACGAGGTTGGTGGCGCCGGGGCCCGACGTCGCGATGGCGACGCCGACCTTGCCGGATGCCGCGGCATAGCCCTCGGCCGCGTGGCCGGCGCCCTGCTCGTGACGCACGAGGATGTGCCGCACGTGCTCGTCGTCCATGAGCGGGTCGTAGACGGGCATGATCGCCCCGCCCGGCAGACCGAACACGTCGGTGACGCCGAGCAGGTCGAGCGAACGGACCACGGCCTGCGCACCCGTCATCACGGGCGCCGGTGCGGTGCGGGCGGGCGGCCGCGGGATGGCGGCCGTAGGGGAATCGATGGACATGGGAGTACCTCGAGAACCGGGAGAAGGTGAGAAGGGGGACGGCCGTCAGCCCGTGACCGCGCCCTCCGCGGCGGAGTGCACGAGCTTGGAGTACTTGGCCAGAACGCCACGGGTATAGCGCGGGGGAAGCGGTTCCCAGCCTTCGCGGCGGGAACTCAGCTCGGCGTCATCGACGATCAAGTCGAGAGTGCGAGCGGCGATATCGACCCGTATCAGATCACCATCGCGCACGAAGGCGATGGGACCTGCGTCCACCGCTTCGGGAGCTATGTGGCCGATGCAGAGGCCGGTTGTGCCGCCTGAGAATCGACCGTCCGTCAAGAGTAGTACATCTTTTCCGAGCCCCGCGCCCTTGATGGCGGCGGTGATCGCCAGCATCTCGCGCATACCGGGACCGCCCTTGGGGCCCTCGTAGCGGATGACGACGACGTCGCCGGCGTTGATCTCGCCCGCCTCGAGGGCGTCCATCGCGCCGCGCTCGCGCTCGAACACGCGCGCGGGACCCTCGAAGACGTTGCCGTCGAAACCGGCCGACTTCACCACAGCACCCTCGGGGGCCATCGACCCGTGCAGGATCGTGATGCCGCCGGTGGCGTGGATGGGGTTGTCGAACGAGTGGATGACCTTGCCGTCGACCGGGTCGGGGTTGAGGTCGGCGAGGTTCTCGGCGAGCGTCTTGCCCGTGACGGTGAGCGCGTCGCCGTGCAGCAGGCCCTCGTCGAGCATGGCCTTCATGATGACCGGGATGCCGCCGTGGCGGTCGACGTCGTTCATGACGTACTGACCGAAGGGCTTCATGTCGGCCACGTGCGGCGTCTTGTCGCCGATGCGGTTGAAGTCGTGCAGCGTCAGCTCGACCTCGGCCTCGT
This sequence comes from Microbacterium sp. PRF11, assembly GCF_031844085.1. Taxonomy (NCBI): domain Bacteria; kingdom Bacillati; phylum Actinomycetota; class Actinomycetes; order Micrococcales; family Microbacteriaceae; genus Microbacterium; species Microbacterium sp. PRF11. The sequence goes on along the minus strand of NZ_JAUZUP010000004.1, from coordinate 221,052 downwards.
TGGCGATGGCCAGCAGGTGGAGCACGACGTTGGTCGAGCCGCCGAGCGCCATGGCGAGGGCGATGGCGTTCTCGAACGCCTCCTTGGTGAGGATGTCGCGCGTGGTGATGCCCTGGCGCAGCAGGTTGACCACAGCCTCGCCCGAGCGGTGGGCGAAGTAGTCGCGGCGGCGGTCGGCGGACGGCGGGGCGGCCGAGCCCGGGAGGCTGAGGCCGAGGGCCTCGGCCACGGAGGCCATCGTGTTGGCGGTGTACATGCCACCGCAGGCCCCCTCACCCGGGGCGATGGCGCACTCGATGCGCTTGAGGTCTTCCTCGCTCATCTTGCCCGCGAGGCACGCGCCCACGGCCTCGAACGAGTCGATGATGGTGACGTCCTTCTCGGTGCCGTCGCTGAGCTTGACCCAGCCCGGCGCGATCGAGCCCGCGTAGAGGAAGACGCTCGAGAGGTCGAGGCGAGCGGATGCCATGAGCATGCCGGGGATCGACTTGTCGCAGCCCGCGAGCAGCACGGACCCGTCGAGTCGCTCGGCCATCATGACGGTCTCGACGCTGTCGGCGATGACCTCGCGCGACACGAGGGAGAAGTGCATGCCCTCGTGGCCCATGGAGATGCCGTCGGAGACGGAGATGGTGCCGAACTGCAGCGGGTACCCGCCGCCGGCGTGCACGCCCTCTTTCGCGCCCTGCGCGAGGCGGTCGAGGCTGAGGTTGCAGGGGGTGATCTCGTTCCAGCTCGACGCGATGCCGATCTGGGGCTTGTCCCAGTCTTCATCACCCATGCCGACCGCGCGGAGCATGCCCCGCGAGGTGGTGGCTTCGATGCCGTCGGTGACGACGCGACTGCGGGGCTTGATGTCGAACTCGCCGGTGTTCGGATTCTGCGGTGCGGGCATTCTCGAAGTCTATTGCGCGCGCCGAGGCCGTGATGCGAACGGAGCCGGTCGAGAAGGCGTCGGGTCAGCTGATGTGGGCGCGGCGCAGGCGCGCGACGTCGTCGAGCACCGCGACGAAGGCATCGATGTCGGCGACGCGCAGGGTCGCCGACGTCTCTCCCCCGCCGACGCGCACGCCGAGGTCGCCGGCATCCAGGGAGCCCAGGGCGTCTTCGTCGGTGACGTCGTCGCCGGCGAACAGCACCGCCGTCGCGCCGATCCGCTCGCGCAGGTGCGCGACGGCGGAGTCCTTGCCCTCGTGCCGGAACGAGAACTCAAGGATGTCGTGACCGGTGCGGCGGCGCCACGCAGGCGCCTCCGCCGCGAGCAGACGGTCGACGAGCTCCCTCGCGGCCGCGGCCGTGTCGGCATCCGCCGTACGCGTGTGAACGCCGAGCCCGTATTCCTTGGGTTCGATCCAGACGCCGTGCATGTCGGCTGTGCGCTGGCCCACCTCCTCCTGCAGGCGGTCGCGTAGCTGAAGGTCGGCGGCGTCGTCACCGGCGGCCTCGATTCCCGACCCGGGGACCCAGAACTGCGCGCCGTGAGAGCCCGCGAGCCAGATCGGCGACGCGTCGTCGTGCTCGGCGATCTCGCGCAGGTGTCCGAGCGAGCGACCGGAGACGAGGGCGACGACCGTGCGCGGCAGGGCCGCCAGGGCGTCGATCGCCGCCCGTGCGCCGGGCGTCATCCGCGCCGACATCGGCTCGTCGACGAGGGGCGAGAGGGTGCCATCGAAATCGAGGGCGACCAGCAGCGTGTCGGTGGTGGCTACGGCCTCGACGGCCGCGTCGGCGGCGGTCACTCGGCATCCGTCTCGTCGATGGGCTCCCGTTCAGGGGCCGAACCGTCGTCGTCCCGGCCGACCTCGGCGGCGGCGGCCGCGCTGGACGCCTTCTCGTGGAAGACCGACAGGGCGTCGAGGAACTCGCGCGACCAGTCCTCGACGTCGTGGTCGCGCACGCGCTTGCGCAGGGCCCGCATGCGGCGTCCCTGCTCGGCGGCGGGCATGTCGATCGCCCGCACGATCTGGTCCTTGAGACCGTCGATGTCATGCGGATTGATGAGCAGGCTGCTGCCCATCTCGTCGGCGGCGCCGGCGAATTCGCTCAGCAGAAGCACGCCGCGGTTATCGATGCGGCTGGCCACGTACTCCTTCGCGACGAGGTTCATACCGTCGCGCAGCGCCGTGACGAGCATCACGTCGGCGGCGAGGAACAGCGCCACCATCTCCTCACGCGGGTACGACTGGTGCAGGTAGCGGATCGCGGTGTGCGTGGTCGTGTCGTAGTCGCCGTTGATGCGGCCCACGGTCATCTCGATCTCGTCGCGGAGCTGCACGTAGGCGTCGACGCGTTCGCGGCTCGGGCTCGCGACCTGCACGAGGACGGCGTCCTCGACCGTCGCCCGACCGTCTTCGAGCAGCTCGCCCCACGCCTTGAGACGGTGGCGGATGCCCTTGGTGTAGTCGAGACGGTCGACGCCCAGCAGGATCTTGCGCGGATTGCCGAGTCCCTCGCGGATCTCCTTCGCGCGCTGCTGGATCTCGGGCTTCTGCGCGAGCTCGATGTACGAGTCGGCGTCGATCGAGATGGGGAACGCCTTCGCGAGAGCGACGCGCGTACCACCCGAGACGTCGGGCACCAGGATGCCGCTCGCCTTGGTCTCGTACCGCAGCTGGCGCCGCACGGCGCGGGCGAAGTTGCCGGCGTCAGCCACCCGCTGGAATCCGATCACATCGGCGCCGAGCAGGCCCTCGAGCACCTGCTTGCGCCAGGGCAGCTGCGAGTAGAGGCCATACGCGGGGAAGGGGATGTGGTGGAAGTACCCGATCGTGAGGTCGGGCCGCAGTTCGCGCAGCATCTTCGGCACGAGCTGCAGCTGGTAGTCCTGCACCCACACGATCCCGCCCTCGGCGGAGACGTCGGCGGCGGCCTTCGCGAAGCGCTCGTTGACCTTGACGTAGGCGTCCCACCAGGCGCGCTTGTACGTGGGCGCGGCGATGACGTCGTGGTACAGCGGCCAGATGGTGTCGTTCGAGAAGCCCTCGTAGTACAGCTGCACGTCGGAGGCCGACAGGGTCACGGGAACGAGGTGCGTGCCCTCGAAGTCGAAGGGCTCGACGCTGGCGTCGGCCCGACCGGCCCACCCCACCCACGCGCCCTCGGCACGGCGCATCACCGGTTCGAGAGCGGTGACGAGACCGCCGGGTGAGCGTCTCCACCCCTCTCCGTCGGGGGTGCGATCGACGGGCAGTCGGTTGGCGACGACGACGAAATCGGCCTGGGTCACAGGTCCTCCTCGGGGAATCGTCCTCAGGCTAACAGCGGGCCGGATGCGGTCGAGGGGGTGGACGGGATGCGATACACGCCTCCTGTCCGGACTCACGTTGCCGCGGCCGGTCCACCATTCCGGCCCCATCGCGCGCGCCTGTCAAGGTCCGGCGGGCGATCCCGCCGCTCGATAGGTTGGGCGCATGCGGCAGTACATCTTCGGCACCGGTCTCCTCAGCGCCATCACCGGCGGCGTCACGCTCCTGCGCGCCCTGCGCAACGACGAGCCCTTCACCTGGCGGACCGCGCTCGCGTGGCTGAGCTGGGGCATCACGCTCGCCCTCGCGATCGGGTCGGTGGTGGACACCCGTCGTGCGCGCCGCGGCAAGGTCATCGCCGGCGACTCCCCCATCGCCAAGAAGCAGGACAAGCTCTTCAAGAAGCGCCTCGGGCGCTGAGCCCCGACGTGATCGAACGCATGCCGCGGCCCCGGGGTCGCGGCATCCGTTCGTCGTCGCGGGGCGTCGAGATCACACGATCGGCGCGAGCGCTCACGAACCGACGCCGCAGGAACGGGTGATCTCGACCCGATCGTGTGATCTCGCCGAATCAGCGCCGAGTCAGGCTCAGCGCGTCAGGATCAGCGCATCGCCCTGACCGCCGCCCCCGCAGAGCGCGACCGCGGCCGTACCGCTCCCCCGCCGGACGAGCTCGTGCACGGCGTGCACGACGAGGCGGTTGCCCGAGGCACCGATGGGGTGGCCGATCGCGATGCCGCCGCCGTGCGGGTTGACGACGTCGTCATCGAGCCCGAGTTCCGCCTGCGAGCGGGCCACGACCGCACCGAATGCCTCGTTGATCTCGACGAGGTCGAGGTCGGATGCCGAGATGCCCTGCTTCTCGAGCGCCCGGGCGATGGCGCGGGCCGGCTGATCGTGCAGGGAGTTGTCGGGACCGGCGACCTGTCCGGCGGCGCCGACGACGGCGAGCACGTCCCAGCCGTGCTGCTCGGCGACTCCGCGGGTGGTCACGACGACGGCGGAGGCGCCGTCGGAGATCTGCGAGGCGTTGCCCGCGGTGATCGAGCCGCCCTCGGCGAAGGCCGGACGCAGTCTCGCGAGCGTCTCGACCGTCGTGTCGGCGCGGATCCCTTCGTCGGCGCTCACGACGATCGGGTCGCCCTTGCGCTGCGGGATCTCGACCGGCACGATCTCCGCGTCGAAGACGCCGTCGGCTTGGGCCCGGGCAGCGCGCTGGTGGGAGCGGGCGGCCACGGCATCCTGAACCTCCCGGGTGACTTCGTACCGGGCGTTCGCGCGCTCGGTCGAGGCGCCCATGCTCTCGCGGTCGTAGGCGTCGGTGAGGCCGTCGAAGGCCAGGTGGTCGAGCACCTCGACCGAGCCGTAGGCGTATCCCTCGCGCGAGTTCATCAGCAGGTGCGGGGCGCGCGTCATCGACTCCATCCCGGCGGCGACCACGACGCTGGCGTCACCCAAGCGCAGCATGCGTACGGCGTCGATGATCGCGGTGACACCCGAGAGGCAGACCTTGTTGATCGTGGCGCTGTGGACATCCCACCCGATCCCCGCGGCGATCGCGGCCTGCCGGGCGGCGTTCTGCCCGGCACCGGCCTGCAGCACCTGCCCGACGAGCACGGCGTCGACGGACTCGGCCGCGATGGCCCCGCGCTCGAGCGCTCCACGGATGGCGGCGGCACCCAGCTGCACGGCGGTGAGTGGGGCGAGCTGGCCCTTCAGGCGCCCCTGCGGGGTGCGGGCGGCGGCGACGATGACGACGTCGTGGTCGGTGGTCATGCGATCTCCTCGGTGAGTCTCACGGTCAGCGGGGGCTCGGTGGCATCCCGCACCTCGTCGGCGCTCACCCCGGGGGCGAGTTCGACGAGCACGAGTCCATCCTCCGTCACGTCGATGACGGCGAGGTCGGTGATGATGCGATCGACCACCCCGCGACCCGTGAGGGGCAGGGAGCAGGAGTCGACGATCTTGGGCGAGCCGTCGCGGGCGACATGCTCCATCAGCACGATCACGCGGGCGGCGCCGTGAACGAGGTCCATCGCCCCGCCCGGCCCCTTCACCATCTTCCCGGGGATCATCCAGTTCGCCAGGTCTCCGGATGCCGACACCTGCATCGCCCCGAGGATGGCGGCGTCGATCTTGCCCCCGCGGATCATCCCGAAGCTCAGGGCCGAGTCGAAGAACGCGGCGCCGGAGAGCGTCGTGACCGTCTCCTTGCCGGCGTTGATGAGGTCGGCATCCACCGCGTCCTCGGTCGGGTAGGGGCCGACGCCGAGGATGCCGTTCTCGGACTGCAGCACCACGGTGACGCCGTCGGGGACGTGGTTGGGCACGAGCGTGGGCAGGCCGATGCCGAGGTTGACGTACGAGCCGTCGGCGAGCTCGAGAGCGGCACGAGCGGCCATCTCGGTGCGGGACAGAGGCATGGTCACGACTCCTTCATGGACGGGACGGAGGTCCCTGAGCCTGTCGAAGGGACCGTGCCCGGTTGAGCGGAACCCTCGCGGACGGTGCGCTTCTCGATGCGCTTCTCGACCTCGCCGACCTCCACGACGCGGTGGACGTACACACCCGGGAGGTGCACGGCATCCGGATCGATCTCTCCGGGCTCGACGAGGTGCTCGACCTGCACGATGCAGGTGCGTCCGGCCATCGCGGCCAGCGGGTTGAAGCTGCGCGCGGCTTTGCGGAAGACGAGGTTTCCGTGGCGGTCGCCCTTCCAGGCGTGCACGAGCGAGAAATCGGTGGTGATGGCCTCCTCGAGCACGAACTCGCGCGGCTCGCCGTTCACGGCGAACGTGCGCACGTCCTTCGGCGGGGAAGCGACGGCGACACCGCCGTCGCCGTCGTACCGGCGGGGCAGGCCGCCCTCGGCGACCTGGGTGCCCACACCGGTCTGCGTGAAGAACGCGGCGATGCCGGAGCCGCCCGCCCGGAGCTTCTCGGCGAGGGTGCCCTGCGGCGTGAGCTCGAGCTCGAGCTCCCCGGAGAGGAACTGGCGCTCGAACTCCTTGTTCTCGCCTACGTAGGACGAGGTCATCTTGCGAATGCGACCGGCCCCCAGCAGGATGCCGAGTCCCCAGTCGTCGACGCCGCAGTTGTTCGAGACGACCGAGAGGTCGCGGGTGCCCTGCGCGAGCAGCGCCTCGATGAGGGCGATGGGGTTGCCGGAGAGCCCGAAGCCGCCGACGGCGAGCGAGGCCCCGTCGGGGATGTCGGCGACGGCTTCGGCGGCGGTGGCGACGGTCTTGTCGATCACGCGAACTCCTTCGTCTGTGCGTTCTCCCACGGTGCGCCGCCGTCGCCGCGAGCGTCGAGCGGGCGCTTGTCATGTGGATGCCGCTGGGCGTAGCGTCCACATCGTGGACAACGCCGTTCGTACCGTTCCCGGAGCGCAGGCCATCGCCCGCGCCGCCCATCTGCTCCGTCTGGTCACCGCGGCGGGTGCCACGGGCGCGACGGTGGCCGACCTGGCGCGCGGGAGCGATCTGACGCGCCCCACCGTCCACCGCCTGCTCAGCGCGCTCCGCGTCGAGGGACTCGTCGACCGCGATGAGGCGACGAGCCACTGGCTCCCGGGGCCGGAGCTCTATCTCATGGGGAGCGTCGCGGCATCCCGATTCGACATCACCGCGACCGCGCGCGACATCGTGCGCTCCCTCGCGGTGCGCACCGAAGAGAGCGCGTTCCTGTCAGTGCGGCGGGGCGATGAGACGGTCTGCCTGGTCCGCGAGGACGGCAGCTTCCCGATCCGCTCGTTCGTCCTGTCGGAGGGGGTGCGCTTCCCCCTCGGCGTGGCCTCGGCGGGATTGGCGATCCTCGCGTTCCTGCCGCCGCACGACGTCGATGCGTATCTCGAGCGGCATCCAGAGCTCGGCGAGAAGTGGGGGGCGTCGCACTCCCCCGCGCGACTTCGCACGCGGATCCGCGACACGCAGGCCCGCGGGTACGCCGTGAACCCCGGACTGATCGTCGAGGGCAGCTGGGGCCTGGGCGCCGCCGTCTTCACGCGCACGGGCGATCCGCAGTGGGCGCTGAGTCTGACGGGCGTGGAGTTTCGCTTCGGCGGCGAGCGCCTGGCGGAGCTGGGACGGATCCTCCTCGCGCACGCTCACCAGTTGTCGACGCGGGTCTCGGGGCGCTGACCTCCGAGTGATCAATACCCAAGGTATATACCTGCGGTATACTTCTTTGCATGACCCGTGACGACGACCTGCAGACCCTGCTGCTCGCGGTCCACGCGCTCACCCGCATCGCCGCTCTCGACACGCAGACCGAGGCGCCCGCCGCACAGTGGCGCACGCTGACGCTGCTGCGCGACCACGGTCCGCAACGCCTCGGTGATCTCGCGACGCTGAGCCGTGTGACCCAGCCGGGCATGACCCGGCTCGTCCACCAGATGGACGCGGCTGGGCTCGTGGAGCGTCGGCGGCACCCCGACGATTCGCGCGTGAGCGTGATCGCCGCGACCGCGAAGGGCCTGGCCGCGCTGGCCGGCTGGTACGAGCAGTTCCGCGCCGCCCTCGCCCCCCACGTCGCCGACCTCTCCGAGAGCGAATGGGATGCCGTGAGCGTCGCCGCCGCCGCGCTGTCGCTGCGCGTGGGGATGGCGCCGACCGGACCGGGTCGCAAAGAAGACATCGACGACGAAGACGACGCCGACTCGACCGATGATCGCGGAGCCCTCGTGGGAGCCGCAGAAGAACAGGAGGTGGTCCGGTGAGTGCCGGTACCGCAGCAGTCAGCAAGGCGCCCAGCGTCTGGAAACAGCCCGCTCAGGTGTGGGCGGTGGCGTTCGCGTGCGTCGTGGCGTTCATGGGGATCGGCCTGGTCGACCCGATCCTGCCGGCGATCGCCGAGTCGCTGGAGGCGTCTCCGGTCGAGACCGAGCTGCTGTTCACCAGCTACCTCGTCGTCACCGGCCTCGCGATGCTCGTCACGAGCTGGATCTCGAGCCGCATCGGCGCCAAGGCCACCCTCCTCGTGGGTCTCGGTCTGATCGTCGTCTTCGCGTTCTTCTGCGCCGTCAGCGGGAGCGTCGACGCGGTCATCGGCTTCCGCGCCGGCTGGGGCCTGGGCAACGCCCTCTTCATCTCCACGGCGTTGGCGACCATCGTGGGCGCAGCCTCCGGCGGCAGCTCCGCAGCGATCATCCTCTACGAAGCCGCTCTCGGCCTCGGCATCGCCGTGGGGCCGCTGCTCGGCGGCATCCTGGGCGAGGTCAGCTGGCGCGGGCCGTTCTTCGGCGTCGTGGTGCTGATGGCGATCGCGTTCGTGGCCGTGCTCGCTCTCCTGCGCGGACCGAAGCCCGCGCGCACGCCGCTCCCCTTCAGCGCGCCGTTCCGTGCGCTGGGTCGCCCGGCGCTCGCGATCCTGGCGACGACCGCGCTGTTCTACAACATCGGGTTCTTCACGCTGCTGGCGTTCTCGCCGTTCCCCCTCGGTTTCGGGGCGATGGGCATCGGCCTGACCTTCTTCGGTTGGGGCGTGGGCCTGGCGATCACGAGCGTCTGGGTGGCTCCTCTGCTGCTGCATCGCCTGCGGCTGACCACGGTGCTGCTGATCGCCCTGCCGCTGCTGGGTCTCGACCTGCTCGTCGCCGCGTTCATCGTCTCGTCGGCGGCCGTCCTGGTCGTCTGCATCATCGTCGGCGGTCTCGTGCTCGGTGTCGTCAACACCGCGCTCACCGAGGCCGTCATGGAGGCCACCGACCTGCCCCGCTCGGTCGCCTCGTCGGCCTACTCCGCCGTGCGCTTCCTCGGCGGTGCGGTCGCTCCCCCGCTCGCGGCTCTGCTCTGGCACGCCTACGGCGCCGGCGTCCCCTACGTGATGGCCGCCGTCTCGGTCGCGATCTCGGCCGCGTGCATCCTGTTCGGTCGGCGTCTGCTCGCCCACATCGACGGCGCGCACCCGGACGCCGCCGACGAGGGCGCCGCGGTGCTGGTCGGCGACGCGGCCTGACGCCATTCCGGACGCCCCGCTCTCGCGCTTCGTGCGCGGGGGCGGGGCGTTCTCGTGCGGGCGGCGCTGCTGCTGAGTAGTCGCGGATCACCCGCAGCGGCCCCGGAATTCACCCGTGTCGCTGGACGCCTGGCTGCGACTCGACTTGGTCGACTTGTTCCATGACCGAAGCCCTCGCCTGGACCGTCTGCGCCGTCGCCGCCGCAATCTCCCTCGCCCTGCCGTTGTGGATGCGACGGAGGTACCGTTCCACAGCTGATGCGACGCGGCGGGACCACGCCGCCGCGATGACCGCCCTCGAAGCCGAGCACGTGCAGGCACGAGAGGAACTGAGGGCGAGCCTCAGCGCCGCGATCGTCACCGAGGCCTCCGCGAGGGAAGCCGAGCGCCAGCGCGCCGAAGCCATCCTCGATTACGCCCGTCGCGCCTTGACGTGGGATCAGGTCGCCCACGCCGACATCGTCGCGGCGTTGGAGGCCGAGCGGATCGATGCGGTGGTCGCGACGAACGTCGTCCGTACGGTCGCGGCCGAGGGACGCGCCTTCGTCGCACAGATCGACCACGTCCTGCTCACCGACCGCGACGCCGTCGTCATCGAGGGCAAGCACTGGACGGGGCTCACGTTCGACGGGGTGCGGCCGCACGAGGCGCACGCGGGTCTGGGCGCGCTCTTCGACGAGGACGACCTGTCGGGCGAGTTCGCCCTCAACCTCACGAGGCGTCCGGGAGGCACGCTCGCGGTCCGCCTCACGTCGACGGCCACCTTCGCCGCGGGGACCACCAACCGGCCACCGCGGGCGCAGGCTCGCGCGCACGCCGCGCACCTGAAAGACGCCCTGGTCGCCGCAGGCCACGACGTCGCCTGGGTCACACCCGCGGTGTACTACTCGCACCGCGACGGCGTGCTGGTCGCGGACACCCCCGCGACCAGCACCAGCCCGGGTCGGGTCGCCGGCCGCACGCAGACCCCAGTGGTGGGCGACCCCCGCACCCTGCAGCGCTGGCTCGGACGCACGCTGCGCCCCGGCCGGTCGTCGACGCCGGCGTGGGACCTCGAGGGGATCGCCGACCAGCTCAGCGCGTGGGGCGCGAACCTGGAAGGAACGGGGAGCTACCGCGACCGGTGGCGGAGCATGCTTTAGCGCCCTAGCCCCCGCTGGACGCCACCCGCTCGCTCAGCACGTCCCACAGCTGGTCGAAGCGGGCGTTCCACGGCGTCGCGAAGACGCCGGCCTTCCACCGGCGGTACACCTCGTCGAGGCCGACCCATTCGGCATCCAGAACCTCCTCCGGATCGGGTGCGGGCTCCGGCTCGCCGTCGACCGGGGCCGACCACAGGTCGAACAGGGCGCGCTCCTCGACGACGCGACCGACGAGCACGAGATCGTCCGGCGCAACGGCGATGCCCGTCTCCTCTTCGAGCTCGCGACGGGCGCCGGCGCGGCTCGTCTCGCCGCGCAGCGCGCTTCCGGCCGGGAACTCCCACGCCAGCGGGTAGTCCTTGCCCTCAGCGCGCCGGCTGAGCAGCACGCGCCCGGTCGTCGACACGAGACACACGGATGCCACGACGTGGAACGACCCGACGGGCACGGGGCCGTCGCCCCGGCGGTGGAGGGCGCCGGTGGGCGTTCCGTGGATGTCGGTGACGTCCCAGATCTCGTCGTCGGCCATCAGTAGCAGCGCTCCGTCATGGTTGCCAGCACATCACTCGGCATCGCGAGGCGGCCAGATGCCGCGCCGCTTCATCTCCTTCTCGACGGCCCACCGCGCATCGTCGAGAGCCGGGTTCACGGAATGGGAGACGGTGCCCAGGAACGACCGCGAGCTCAGGTGCTCGTGGAATTCCGCGCGTTCGATCCGCAGCAGTGCGCGCCGCCGTTCGCCGAGATCGGCGTCGGCCATCTCCGCGATTCGAGACACGTCGTACAGCGCCGTCCGGTCGTCGCTCTGCCGTGAGTCCACGACGGCACGTTATCGGCGGCAGCCGCAGAACCCGAGGCCTTGCGTTCGGGCGTCGGTCTTTGCGAGCTTCCGCCGAGCACCACCCCGCCAGACACAGAAAAGGCCCGGTTGCCCGGGCCTTTTCGATTGGTGCACCCCCTGGGACTCGAACCCAGAACCCACTGATTAAGAGTGAGATGAGCGGTGTATATCCGTCGTCACGGCGGCGTGCGCGGAACGTCCGCGATCCCGCTCCACGACTGGTGTCGAGCCGGTCGGAGGTGCTCACCTGATGACGGTTGAGTAGACCTCCGTTTGCTAGCAGTTAGCTAGCGCGCAGCTAGCCACGGGGATAGCCCTTGACTCACCCCCCTACCCCCGCCGATTCGAATGCACCGGCCGTCCTGGCGGTCGATGGCCGGCGCAATGGACACGACCCGATTGGAAGATCGCGATCTGAGTCACCCCTAGGGGTGAAACCCTCCTTGGCGCAGGCCGTGCGCCTCACCTGCGCGAGAAAACGCCGAGAGCGCCCGAGGACCCGCCCGCACCGCTCGACGCGCGAGAGTGGCGCTGAGCGCGCGACTACTAGATGAGATCGAGCGCCAGGAACACGAGCCCCGCGACGGCCGAACCGAGCACGAGCCACTGGCGCCGAAGCTCACTTGCCGACTCGACAGGATGAGTCATCGCCGCCTCAACTTCCATGCTCGTATAGCTCGCTTCGCTGAGGCTCACTCCGTGCACGCGCAACATCATCTCGCCGAACTCCCGAGCGTTCCGCTGGGCCCGATGATGCTCTGGGCTTCCCGAGGGCAGCTCGTACGATCGCTGCATCCGCTCCTCGACCATGTTCGCGACACGCATCCGCACTCGATACTCCCGCCGCGCCTCGACCTGATCAGCGATGAACCATCCGCCCGCCCATAACGAGCCGATGATGGGGACCAGCGCCGCCAGGAAACCGAGAACAGTCACGAGCGCCACGATAGAGCTCCCGAGGGCGACATGAGGGCGCACTCCCGCGTGACCGACGACCGACAGCCTGAAGCGATACCCCCAGGGGGTACCCTGCTCGCATGAGTGGGGATGCCAACCAAATGCAAACCGAGGGGCCCAGGCCCTCCGCCGTCGTCCGTGCTGACGCAGCACAGAGGGCGCAGCGGGCGTGGACTGCTCGCGTGTCCGGCTCGACGTGGGATGAGGCGGCGCAGCTGGCGGGCTACGCGGATGCCGCGACGGCCTGCCGTGGGGTGAAGAACTACTTCGGCGCGCTTCCCGTCGTCGAGCGGGATGATCTGCGCGACCTGTGGCGGCAGCGGATGGAGCTGCTGTGGAGGTACGCGGCTCGGGACGCCGAGATCGGCAAGCCGGGGGCGTTGCGCGCGGGCACGGCGATCGCTCAGCGCGCGGCGGCGATGGATGGGCTCGACGCGCCGACGCAGGTCCTCGTGAACTCGGACAACGCCGAGTTGGCGCGCATGGTCGATCTGCTGCTCGTCGCTCAGGGTGGCGCTGCGATCGAGGCGAGCATCTGGGATGACGACGTGCTCGATGCGGACGTGATCGAGGGCTGACACGCCAGAGGCCCCCGGCGCCGTGTGGGCGGCCGGGGGCCTCTGGCGGTGCTGGTGTCAGCCGGCCCAGCCGGCGAGCTCGACGCGGCGCTCGGCTTCCCGCTTCTCGGCGGCACGCTGGCGGCTAGCCTCACGCGCGGCCGCTACCTTCGCGCGGTACTCGGTGCGCAGCGGCTCCGGCAGCGACCAGGGCAGCGCCAGGCGGGCGGCCTCGCGCACATCTTCGAGGGCTTCCGGCGCGAACGTCCACGGCTCGGCCGTTCCCGAGTGGTCACCTCCGGCAACCTCGACATAGAGCCGCATGTCGTCTCCGAGGTACTCATCGAGGCCGGCGCCGCTCGCCCCGCTGAGCGCCTCGATGCCGATCCGTCGCAGCGCCCTCATGTCGCGGGTGTCCGGGCGACGTCGAGCGACGGAGTAGCAGGCGCCGCACGCGGGAGCGGGGGTGCCGTCCGACCACTTCAGGCGGGATTCGTACCACTTCCGCGCGAGCGCGACGCCGCAGAAACCGCACGCTCCGTCGAGGCAGCGGTGATCTTCGTTGCGGAGACGGTACTCGCGCGCCTCGTCGTCGACCGTCTCGGCGAACGCGCGGCGCTCCTCGCTGCTGAGGTGGCCCCAGGCCTTGCCGTTCCAGCTGGCGAAGTTCTCGACGTGGCCGGACCGAAGCTCGGCATACAGCGGCAGAGGCGCCTGGGGATCGCCCCCCGGAATCGGCGGATTGGCAGCGTTCAGCGCGGCGTTCGCGACCGCGGGCGAGACCTTACGCCCGGTGATCGCGCGCACCATGGCGGGGCCGTCGATACATGCCTCGTGCCGCCTCTGCCAGCCGTGCAGCGCGGGAAGACCCGCGTGCTTGCGCTCGAGGTCGAGGCGGCGGTCCGCAATGGTCGGCTCCCCGGTGACGAGATCGCGACCGGCGCGGACGATGCCGCCGCACATGGCGCACACGGCGCGCGGTCGCTCGACCGCCTCGCGCTCGACGCCCGCGACGACCGCACGGGCGCGGGCCAGCTCGTCGGCGCTGGACGGGGTGTTCTGCTTCGTCATGATGTCCGTTCCCTTGGTCAGGCGTTGGTGATGGCGGCGGAGACGCGGAACTCGGCGTCGACAATGAGCGCGTGCGGCTGCTCAACGAGGGCCCAGTGCCGGTTGTATCGGACCTGGTGGACGTCGCGCTCGACGATCTCGCCGTGCTCGACGGTGACGGCGCCCAGGCCGTAGACCGTGCCCGGGGCGACTCGACCGGACGCGATGACCGGCGTTCCAGTCTTCGTGCGCAGCGGCTCCCCTTCGGCATACTCGAGGCCGGCATCCGCGGCGTCGAAGCGCGAGATCAGGATCACGCCGCGGGCTACGTAGCCGTCGTCGAGAGCCTGATCGACGCGACCGACCGCGGCGCGTGCCGTGGCACCCGGCGCGAGGGTGGTCCCGCCGGCCGCCCAGGCGGCGAGGCGGCCCTCGATGACGCGCTCGCGTCCGGTTTCGAGGGCGCGACGTGCCCGCTCGACCTCATCCGGGTCGGGTGCCTCGAAGCACTTCACCCCGGCGTAGATCGTGAACGGCGTGCCGAGACCCTCGATGATCTCGGTCACGTCGAATGTCTTGTCCGCGACCGGCTGGACCGCGTAGCAACGGCTCTCTTCGGTGTGCGCGAAGTCGTTTCCGTCGCTCTGGAAGACGATCGCTTCCACGTGCGCCAGGCGGTCGTTCGGGCGCACCTCGGCGACGGTGAAGATGCCGCCTTCGCGCGGTGCTCGCTTCGGGGCCGGAACCTCGAGTGTGGGGCCAGATGCCATGATGTTTCTCCTTCGTGTGGTGTGTGGTTTGAGGGTCGGGGGCGGCGGATGCCCTCACGCCGCCCCCGACTGAGCGAGCCCCACCGGGCGTTCCTCCAAACGCCCGGCTTCCCCGCCCTACCCGGGGACCAGCCGGGCGTCTGTGGAGGCGAGGAGGGCGACCAGGGCCGCGTCCTCGCCGTCTGTGGGGGTGATCCACGTCGCGGCAGCCAGATAGCCGGCTGCGAGGGTGTGCGTGGTGAGCTGCTCGACCGTCTCGGCGTCCACGCCGAGAGCGGTCGCGAGGTCCGAGCGCATCACGACCGCGCCTCTGGTCAGGAGCGGATGGCGCTGCAGCTCGGCGATGAGGTCCGCCCGAAGCTCTTCGAGCGTCGGCCCCACCGGACGGCCGGCGTTCACGAGAGCCCCGCGAAGTGCGCGGAGAGCACGATGCGCCCGGGGCTGACCTCGGTGAGGCGGACGCGCTCGATGACGCCACGACCTTGGGCGACCGCGAGGCCGATCTCGACGTCGAGCGCGTCGAGCCCGGTGATCCTCGACATCTCGTCGCAGTCGAGCGCGGCACGACCCTTCGCGTTGGCACGGGATGCCAGCACCCGCAGCACGGCAGCCGTGCGCGGAGCGACGGGCGCGCCCGCGTGGCGCTCGACCTCGACGTGCGACGGTGAGGCGCCAGCCTTCGCGGAGCTCATCGCCGCGCCCCGCGCAGGGACTCGAGCGGCGCGGCCTTCTCCGCGGCGATGTAGCGATCGAACCGGGCCCGATTTACCTCGACCGTCGTAACGGACATGGGCCGCACGCGCTCGAAGACAGCACCGGCAGCAACGAGACGCTCCCACGTGCGCCGCGCTCGCGCCTCCCCGAGCGTCGCCGCGAGATCGGCGCGGACAGCGCTCAGCGCCGGGCGAGCGCCCGCCTCGGTGATCGCGTTCAGTGCCGTGCGCGCGTTCTGGATCCGGGCGTAGTTCGGCGCGACGGTGTCGAGGCGTGGAGCCCGGGGACGCGGGGTGTTGGTGCTCATGGAGTGTGCCCTTCTCGTAGTTCGTGGAATCTCTCGGCGAGCCGCCCCTTGAGGTCCTCGGGGATCAGTTCGCCGGTCATGACTGGTGGCCCTCCTCTGGGAGGGGGACCGTGCCCCAGAACCCCGCCACCTTCTTCTCAGCAGGCGGCGGCAGCGGAGCCCCTTGGGGCGTAGCGAGAGCCGCCCCGTCGTCGTCGACTCGCTCGAAATCGTGCACCTCGTGCACGTCCCTTCCCCGTCCCTCCCTATGGGTCGGGACGGGTCGGGACGGGAGGGGGGTTACTGGCGGGGTTACTAACGGCGTTGCTAACGGTGCACGTAATGCGTTACACCGATCGCAGAGCGAGTGATCGCCGAGTCCGTGACGCCGCTGACGGTCGCGGTGCTTCTTCACGCGCGCTGCATTTGCGTCTCGACGCTCGGTCACGGCGGCGGCCGATTCCTGCTCGGTCCAGTCGAGCTGGTAGACCCCGTCGCCCTCGGCCCAGAGGCCGGAGCTCACCAGCTCACGCACGATGCCGGACGGGTCCGGGCTGCTCGTGAACAGGCGCACAGCATTCGCTGGCACGACCCCGTCAGTGAGCTGACGATTCGACCAGATCAGCGCCGTCACGTGCGCCCGAAAGGCGCCATCGGACAGGGCCATGACGCGCGGAGAGTCCGCGAACCCGTCGCTGAGTCTTGTCCAAGTCATGGTGCCTCCTCGGCTTCCTGGTCCGGCTGGGAGAGGTGAACGATCGAGTAGCCGAGAGCGCGCAGGCGCTGCTCGACCCGGCGCCACATCGTGCGGGGCACCTGCCAAGCTCCGACGTTGTCGAGCCATGCGGCCCATGTGTCACCTGTGCGCGCGGCCTTGATCGCGTCGACCGCGGCGCAATCGAACGGGAACCGAGCGAGGATGCCGCCGTCTGCCGCCTCGGAGATGTGAACCTCGGCGCGTGTGCTCTTTGTGGGGGCGTCCACGCTCGCGCCGCTCATCGGACGATCAGTCCCGCGACGAGCGCGGCACCGATGATCATCCCGGTGAGGACGACTCCCAGCACGGCGAGCAACGCGACGAGGTCACGCAGACCGTCACCGCTGCGTCTCATGGCTCGGCCCGTTCGTTGACCGAGGCCCCCTCGGCGAGGAGCAGTGCGGGGTCGATTCCGAGTCCGCGAGCGAGGTCGGCGGTGCGGACGTGAAAGCGGGCGCCGACCTTGACAACGGCGCACGGGAACGCGCCGGCTTGGTGCAGCTGGTAGGCGGCGGCGCGGGAGAGTCCCCAGCCGATCCTGCCCGCGACGGGGATGGTGACGGTCGGGGGTAGGGCCCGCAGATCAGCGAGGCGACTTGTCCGCCGTGGTGTGGTGTCGGTGTTCGTCATACTGCTACCGTGGTCGAACAGTGATCAATTAGTCCACTTAGAAAGTGTTCTACCCCGATGAACAATTCCGAGACAATCGCGGCGGCCCGACCCGCACAGTCAGGTCGCCGCGTGTCATCGATCCGCGTCGCCATCTCGCACGAGGCATTCGGCGGGCCGGCCCCGATCTTCGACGGAACTGATTGGCAACCGGGCCGGGCCGACGTTCTCGGCGTGCGCATCGTGGATCACGACGGAGGCGGTAGCTACGTCGTCACCCTCGACGATCACAACACCGCGAACCCAGCACTCACCTCAGCATGGCGGGCGCCGATTCGCGGAGCGTTCGCTCATGTCACCTGGATCTCGGACGCCGAGCTTGTCGCCCTCGCCGCCGCGTATTTGCGCCGCCGCGAGGCGTGGCAACAGGGCCTCAGTGCCGACGAGAGCCGCGCGGTCAGCGCCGGCTGGCACGACCTGGAACTCACCGAACTGATTCGGCAGTCCGGCCGGCCACCGCTTTCCGTTGTGGCGTCCGACGTGCGACTCGCTCTGCAGGCGGGGCGATCTCTCGAATGGGTCGCGGCGAACCTCTGGCACGTCTCCTACATGACCGCCCGACGGTGGGCGACCGCCGCAAGGGAGACGACGGGGCCCGACGGCGTCAGCCTGCTCCCCGAGCTGACCGGCAGGCGCGGACGCCCCCGCAAGACCTCGACCACGAAGGAATCGTGATGACCCCGAACACCCGAACCGGCGGCGGCGTCTCGCAGCGGCACACCGCATGCGACTGCGACCGCACACACTCCCCCGGATGCAGCGGTGAAGGCTGCCGGTGCCCGCGTGAGCACGGCGCGAAGTGCGCGCACCGCATACGCCCCGACGGCAAGACGGCATGCCACTGCCCGTGGTCCTTCGCGGCGAGCGCCGTTCGTGCAGGCAAGCGCGTCCAGGCGACCGGCAGTGGCTACACCTCGCGATCTGCAGCGCTCCGGGCGCGCGCCGAAGCTGTCGACACCCTCCGACGCGCACCGTCCGCTGCCCGCCGCGGCGAGACCCTGGGCGACTGGCTCGACTCGTGGCTCGCGCGTCGTTCGGAGGGATCGAACGCTCTGCGCCCCGCGACACTCGCCGAGTACCGGCGGCTCGCTGTCGTGATCCGGGACGCGATCGGCGGGGAGCGTCTGCGCGACGTGACGGCCGACACCCTCGACGACCTCGAGCGGCACCTGCACAGGACCCTGCCGGGGAAGGCGACCACACACGCCCGCGTGTTCGCGGTGATGCAGAGCGCCGTGCGGGACGCATTCCGACGCGGCATGATCGCCGACGACCCCACGCGCCGCCGGGACGCCGTACGCGCCCCGAAGACGCGTCGGACCATGCTGCAGCCCGAGCAGTTCGCCCGCCTCGTCGACTGGATGACCGACCGCGGCGAGCGTATGGCGCCGGTGTTCTGGGCGGCGGCGGCGACAGGTCTGCGCCGCGGCGAGCTCGCGGGCCTGCGCTGGATCGACGTCGACCTCTCCGCGGGTCGGCTCGTCGTCGCTCAGCAGGCCGTGCAGGTCGGGCGTGAGGTCATCGTGGGTGCGCCGAAGACGGCGGCGGGAGAGGGGCGCGTGGTCATGCTGGATGAGCGCACGGTCGATACCCTCCGCGGCGTCCAGGCGCAGCAGGCGCGCGACGCCCGAGCCTGGGGCTCGGATTACCAGAACGACGCCGCGCTCGTCTTCACGAACGAAGACGGCTCGCCGCTCATCCCCGAGCAGCTGACGCGAGCGCTCCCCCGCGCGATCCGCCGGTTCAACGAGGAGTTGCGCGTCGCGCAGCTGTCAGCCGAGACGGATGCCGCCGAGCTGGAGCGACTCGCCCGCTCCCACGGCATGGGCGCTCGGCGGCTCGCTCTCATCCGCGCGGACGCGCACCTCACCGGCACGCCGTTGCCGGCGGTGACGTTCCACTCCCTGCGCCACCTCCACGCCTCGATCCTGCTGGCATCCGGTCGCGGCCTACAAGCCGTGCAGCGCCGATTGGGGCACTCGTCGATCACGGTCAGCTCGGACCTGTACGGGCACCTCGTCGAAAGCGCCGCCCGAGCCGACGCCGAGGCGGCTACCGCGCTGATCCCGTCGCGCCCGCGCACCCTCGAGACGACCCGATCTCAGGACGTCAGCTAGCAATCAGCTAGCATCGCGGCGAGACTGTCGCAGACAGCAAGAAACCCCCGGTCACGCTTTGGGCGTCTAACCGGGGGTTTCTTTGTGGTGCACCCCCTGGGACTCGAACCCAGAACCCACTGATTAAGAGTCAGTTGCTCTGCCGATTGAGCTAGAGGTGCGTTCCGTTTCGGCCCGAGAATCTCTTTCCGAACCGAGGAATTACGTTACCAGGGATGACGCACACGCGCCAAATCGGCTGGGGTGGCGCGGTTATCCTGGAGCCGTGCCCCCCACCGAAGAGCCTGCTGCGCGCCCCGCGGAGCCGACCGACGACCTCGCCCTCGCCCTCCGGCTCGCCGATGCGGCGGACGCCGTCGCGATGGCGCGCTTCGACGCGGCCGACCTGCGGATCGACACCAAGCCGGACCGCACGCACGTCACCGAGGCGGATCTCGAGACCGAGCGGGCAATCCGGCGCATCCTCGACGCCGAGCGTCCGGACGACGGCATCCTCGGGGAGGAGTACGGGTCGTCGGGCGACACGTCCCGACGCTGGGTGATCGACCCGATCGACGGCACCCACAACTACATGCGCGGGATCCCCGTGTGGTCGACGCTGATCGCGCTCACGGTTGACGGCGTCCCGGTGGTCGGGGTCGTGAGTCAGCCCGCGATCGGACGCCGCTGGTGGGCGGCCACCGGCCAGGGCGCCTGGACCACCACTGCGGCCGGCGAGACCCGCCGCATCCGCGTCTCGGGCATCGACGAGATCGCGGCGTCCAGCATCAGCTTCCAGAGCATCGAGCAGTGGGACGACGTCGACCTCGTCCCCACCCTCGAGAAACTCACTCGCGCCGTCTGGCGCGACCGCGCCTACGGCGACGCCCTGCCGTACATGTGGCTCGCGGAGGGCCGGCTCGAACTCGTCGCGGAGTTCGGCGTCAAGGAGTACGACATCGCCGCCATCGCCCCGATCGTCCGCGAGGCCGGTGGACGGTTCACCGCCTTCGACGGCACCGATCGTCTGGATGCCGAGTCCTCCCTCGCGACGAACGGCGTGCTGCACGACGCTTTCCTGACGCTCCTGCACGAGGAGGACGACCGATGACGTCGCCGCGCCGACCGCAGCTCGCCGCTTCCGCCGCTCTCACGGCCGTACTCGCCCTCGCGGGCTGTTCGAGCACCGCGGGCCCGGACGCCGCGCCGAGCGTCGCCGCCACCGCCACGGGCCCCGCGATCGACGCGCCCGCGACCACGGCGACGCCGAAATCCGAGACCGAGGCGCCGGCCCCGACCTGCGAGAACATCATCCCGCAGGCCACCGCCGATGACTTCGCGAGCCTCGGCTGGAGCTACCAGCAGGAGCCGTTCCGCATCGGCGCGACCGCGCTCGATGACGGCATCCAGTGCAAGTGGGGCGACCAGAACGTCGCGTCCGATCGCGTGCAGATCTTCGGATGGGCGCCGATCGACGACGCCGAGGCCGCCGCGGCCGAGAAGGAGCTCACCGCCTCGGGGTGGAAGGTCGAGCGGGAGGACGAAGGCACCTACGTCACCGAGAACCCGGAATGGCTCGGCGGTCGCGGTGTGGACGGTTACGGCCTGACCTACCTCTTCGGCGACGGCTGGGTGAAATTCGCTGACACCCGGCAGAGCCTGCTACTCGTCGACAGCCCGCGCTGACCCTCGATCACCGGTACGGGTTGACCGCGGCGGCGTCCCGCGCGGCGGCGAACCCCTCATCCCAGGCGTCCCCGCGCGCCTCGAGACCGCGCCACAGCTCGTCGGCCCGCAGCACCCGCTGAGCGAAAGCGACCCAGTCGCTCCACCCGCCGGTGATCCCGGATGCCGCCGGCCCGGCGCCGTTCCGCGGTGAGGCGGTCCAGGTCGCGGCGTCGGGTGTGGGCTCGAGGTGGAACGGACCGACGTCGATACGCGAGGCGCGGGGATCTGGCATCCCTCGACGCTAGACGTCCCGTGAGAGCCCGGGCAACACCCGCCCGGCGGGCGCCGTCGCCGTGACCGCCTAGGCTCGTATCCCGTGGCTATCGGCTCGACCATTCACACGTTCACCGTGCAGCTCTCCGACGTCGATCGCGGCGTCTACGACGAACTGCAGCTGCGCGTCGCGCGGCATCCCTCCGAGACCGCGCCGTACATGTTGACGCGCGTGCTGGCCTACTGCCTCGAGTTCGAGGAGGGCATCGCCTTCAGCGAAGGCGTCGCCGCCACGGACGAGCCCGCCGTGATGGTCCGCGACCTGACCGGGGCGCTCGTCGCCTGGGTCGAGGTGGGGGCTCCGGATGCCGCCCGCCTGCACACCGGCAGCATGAAGTCCGAGCGGGTGGCCGTCTACACGCACCGCGACCCCGACAAGGTCGCCGCACCGTGGGCCGGCAAGCGCATCCACCGCGCGGACGACGTGCTGCTGCACAGCTTCGACCCCGGTTTCGTCGAGCGCCTCGCCGAGGCGATCGAGCGCCGCAACACGGCCACGCTCACGCGCACGGAGGGGCGCCTCTATCTCGAACTGAACGACGTCGCCGGCGAGAGCGACATCCACACGCGCACCGCTGCCTGAGACGGAGAAAGCCCCTGCCCCCGCCGAAACGGGCGGGAGCAGGGGCTTTCTCGTGTGACAACGGCTCGTGGAGCTGGGGGGAATCGAACCCCCGTCCAACGCTGGGTCTCCGCGTTTTCTCCGGGCGCAGTCTGTGAAAGCGTTCTGCTCGGCTCCGACCTTCGTCACAGACACCTAGGTCGACGAGCCCAGCCTGGGAAAAGTCCCGCGTGACGTCCAGACGCCATCACGCAGCAAGACCCCTAAATGACGCCAGGATCCGTGGCGGGGTCACACACGGTCTGACGGACTATCGGGCTCGCTTAGGCAGCGAGGGCGAAGTCAGTGCGCTTAGCATTGGCACTTATTGGTTTGCAGGGAGCGTTTACGAGATAACCCCACATCCTCGGCCCGCTGCTCGCGGGTTCGCAGGCGCTGTCGAAACCGATCAGCCCCGGGAACTCCGTGTAGGAGCGGCCGTTGTCACACTGTTGAATTACCATCTCGGGAGCCGGAGCACCCGAGCGTCACAGTCTATAACGGATCAGCGACTCCAGCCATTCCCCGCTGCCCCTTGCGCGTTCGCGTCGGAACGTCGGCTCGGCGCCTGCGTGGCCCCGTAGCCCCGTGGCCCCGTGGCCACTTTGCGCGCCCCGGGGCCACATACGACCGACGCGGATCCCGCGGACTCCCGCGCACGAAGCACCCCACGCGTCATGGCCCCGGGGCCACTTTCCGCGCCCCGGGGCCACCTACGCTCGACGCGTACGCCGTAACCACCCGCGCCCGAAGCACCCCGCGCCTCGGTGGCCCCGGGGCCACTCCGCACGCCCCGGGGCCACCAACGCCCGACGCATCCCCCGCGCCCTCCACGATGCCTCGTCTATGCTCACGCCATGAGCGACGTCGTCATCACCGTCCGGGGCGAGAGCAACGCCCGCGTCCGCGCCGAGGAGGCCGCGGTGCGCGTCACGGTCTCCACCGACGGCCCCGCCCGTGGGCCGGTCGTCGAACGGGCCCAGGAGCGCGCGGCCTCGGTGCAGGACGGCCTCGTCGCGCACCTCCGTTCCGGGGAGGTGTCGGAGTGGTCGAGCGCGCGCGTGTCGGTGTGGTCGGACCGCCCGTGGAACAACGAGGGGGCGCAGCTGCCGCTCGTGCATCACGCGAGCGTCGAGCTGTCGGCGACGTTCACCGATGCCGGGGCACTTTCCTGGTGGCTGGGCGACGTCGCCGAGTCCGACGACGTGCAGGTCACCGCCGTCGAGTGGCGCCTCTCCCCCGCGACGCGTGCGCGGGTCGAGCGCGAGGTCGCGGCCGAAGCGGTGCACGTCGCCGTCGAACGCGCCGCAGCGTACGCCGACGCACTGGGCCTGTCGTCGGTGGCGGCGGTCGAGATCGCGGATGCCGGGCTGCTCGGCATCCGGCCCGAACAACCCGAGCCGCTCGCCCCGCGCATGATGGCGGCATCAGCCGGCGGTGGACCGTCGTTCATCCTGCAGCCGCCTGAGATCGAGGTGACCTCGGTGGTCGAAGGACGCTTCCGCGCCGAGTGACGACGAGGCTCTACTCGCCCAGGCGGTTCTTGGTGCGCATCGCCCGCTCGGCCTCGCGCTTGTCTTCGCGCTCGCGGATGGTCTGACGCTTCTCGAACTCGCGCTTGCCCTTGGCGACCGCGATCTCGACCTTCGCCCGACCGTCGAGGAAGTACAACCGCAGCGGCACGAGCGTGTAGCCGCCCGCCGCGACCGCGTGCGAGAGCTTGATGATCTCGTCTTTGTGCAGCAGGAGCTTGCGCGTGCGCTTGGCGGAGTGGTTGGTCCAGTGCCCCTGCGAGTACTCGGGGATGTGGACGGCGTCGAGGAAGGCCTGCCCACCGTCGATGTAGGCGTATCCGTCGGTGAGGTTCGCGCGCCCCTGGCGCAGCGATTTCACCTCGGTACCGGTCAGCACGAGACCGGCTTCGTACGTCTTCTCGATGGCGTAGTCGTGGCGCGCCTTCTTGTTCGACGCGATGAGCTTCTCACCCTGCTCACGAGGCATGGTGCCACCTCCTCATGATCATGGGCACACAGAGCCGTACAGTCTACCGGAACACCCGCCACCGGGCGGCGCGTGCTACGCGCGCAACCAGCGTCTGATCGCGAAGCTGGCGCTGAGCGCGGCCAGGATGACACCGATCACGACGAGCGCCGGGATGACCACGGCCACGTCGGCCAGGTTGACCCACGAGGTGATGAAGCTGATCCGGTCGCGTAGGTACTGGTTGACTCCGACGCCCACGATCGCCCAGACCGCGACGCTCGCGAGCGCCGACCCGATGAGAGCCGCCAGCACGCCCTCGACGACGAACGGCGTCTGGATGAAACGGTTGGACGCCCCGACCAGACGCATGATGCCGAGCTCGCGCCGTCGGGCGAACGCCGAAAGACGGATGGTCGTCGCTATGAGGAGAACCGCGGCGATGAGCATGAGGCCGGCGATGCCGACGGCGACGTAGGTGGCCACCGTCAATGCCTGGAAGAGCGGTTCGAGGTACTGCATCTGGTCGGTCACGGACTCGACGCCCGTCTGACCGCCGAACGCCTCCGCGATCACGTCGGATTGGTTCTGGTCCACCAGGTTGATGTTGAAGGTGGCGTTGAACTGGTCGGCGGTGACGACACCCAGGATGTCGTCGGGCAGCTGCTGCTTCGCGTTCTCGAACACTTGGTCGGCGGTGAGGAACGTGTAGTCGCGGATGAGGGGAGCGAGCGCCGGGCCGTTCAGCGTGGCCGTCACCTGGTCGATCTGCTCCTGGGAGGCCGCCTCCCCCGCCGTGCAGGACGGGGCGTTCGAGGAGGTGGCGCACATGAACACCGCGACCTGTGCACGGTCGGCCCAGTACGACTGCATCTTGCCGATCTGCATCTGCATGAGCATCGCGGCGCCCACGAACGTCAGCGAGACGAACGTGACGAGGATGACCGAGATCACCATCGAGGCGTTGCGGCGGAGACCGGTGAAGGCCTCCGAGAGGATGAGCCCGAACCTCATGACGTGGGTCCCACTTCGTCGTTGCGGTCTGTCGTGCGGCCGAGCCCGAGACGGTCGGCGAGGCCGAGGGCGTCGACGTCGGGCGTGGTGACGGGCACGGAGCGCGTGTTGGTGTTCGGCTCGCGGCTCGGCTCCTCCGCGGGGGCGGATGGGGCGGATGGGGCGGATGCCGCGTCGTCCGACGCCTGCCGCGAAGCGGCGGCGCGGGGAGCGGCACTCTCGGTACGCGGCGTCGACGGGGCGACCTCCGTGCGCAGCGGCTCGACCGGGCCGGTGAGCCCGGTCACCTCGCGCTGTACCTCGAGCACCGCGGTGAGGGCGGCGACCGCCGCCGCACCGCGCTCGACCTCGGGGGCGAGACGCGGCAGGCTCGACGTGTCGCCGTAGCCGCCGTGACGCTCGTCGCGCACCATCTCGCCGCCGCGCAGTTCGATCACGCGGCGCTGCATCTGGTCGACGAAGCCGGCCTCGTGCGTGGCCATGACGACGGTCGTCCCGCCGGCGTTGATGCGTGCCAGCAGCCGCATGATGTCGATCGACGTTCCGGGGTCGAGGTTTCCGGTCGGCTCGTCGGCCAGCAGCACCTGCGGGCGGTTGACGAGGGCGCGCGCGATCGCGACGCGCTGCTGCTCTCCACCCGACAGCTCGTGCGGGAGACGCTTCTCTTTGCCGTCGAGACCGACGAGCGCGAGCACCTCGGGCACCGCCTGCTGGATGAAGCCGCGCGAAGCGCCGGTCACCTGGAGGGTGAAGGCGACGTTCTGGTGCACCGTCTTGTTCGGCAGCAGACGGAAGTCCTGGAACACCGAGCCGATGTGGCGGCGGAAATAGGGAACCTTGCGGTTCGACAGGGTGCGCAGGTCGCGACCGAGCACCACGACACGACCGTCGCTGGGCGTCTCGGCGCGCAGGATGAGCTGCAGGCACGACGATTTGCCGGAGCCCGAAGCGCCGACGAGGAAGACGAACTCCCCGCGCTGCACTTCGAAGTCGACGGCGTTCAGGGCGGGCTTCGCGGTGCCGCGATACCGCTTGGTGACGTTCTCGAACCGGATCATGGCTCGATGAGCCTAAGCGCGGGTCCCGGGCAGGCCGACAGGACGCGCCGTGTCGCGAAACGGAGAAAGCCCTATGGATGCCGAGGTGCCGGCATCCATAGGGCTTCCCGTCGGATCGGGAGACGTGTCAGTCGTCGTCGTCCTTGCGCTTGCGCCAGCGGATGCCGGCCGCGATCAGGCCGTCGAGGTCGCCGTCGAAGACCACCGCCGGGTTCCCGACCTCATAGCCGGTGCGCAGGTCTTTCACGAGCTGCTGGCCGTAGAGGAAGTACGAGCGCATCTGGTCGCCCCAGCTCGCCGTGATCGTGCCGGCGAGCTCCTTCTTCTTCGCGGCCTCTTCTTCGCGCTTGAGCAGGAGCAGGCGCGTCTGCAGCACGCGCATGGCGGCGGCGCGGTTCTGGATCTGCGACTTCTCGTTCTGCATCGAGACGACCAGGCCCGTGGGCAGGTGCGTGATGCGCACGGCGGAGTCGGTCGTGTTGACCGACTGACCGCCGGGGCCCGAGGAGCGGAACACGTCAACGCGGATGTCGCCCTCGGGGACGTCGACCTCGACGGCCTCTTCCATGACGGGGATGACCTCGACCGCGGCGAAACTCGTCTGGCGCTTGTCGGCGCCGCCGAAGGGGCTGATGCGCGCGAGACGGTGCGTGCCGGCCTCGACCGACAGCGTGCCGTAGGCATAGGGCACGTCGACCTCGAAGGTGGCCGACTTGATGCCGGCGCCCTCGGCGTAGGAGGTGTCCATGACCTTCACGGGGTACTTGTGACGCTCGGCCCAGCGCAGGTACATGCGCAACAGCATCTCGGCGAAGTCGGTGGCGTCGTCGCCACCGGCACCGGAGCGGATCGTCACGACCGCGGAGCGCGGGTCGTATTCGCCGTCGAGGAGCGTCTGCACCTCGAGCTGGCCGATCACGTCTTTCAATGAAGCGAGTTCGCGGCGCGCTTCTTCGGCTGACTCCTCGTCGTCCATCTCGATCGCGAGCTCGACCAGCACCTCGAGGTCGTCGAGGCGCTGCTCGATCTCCGAGACGCGCTTCAGCTCCGCCTGGCGGTGGCTGAGACGGCTGGTGACCTTCTGAGCGTTGTCGACGTCGTCCCAGAGGTCGGGGGCACCGGCCTCTTCGCTGAGGCGTTCGATGTCGGCTTTGAGTGCGTCGACGTCGACCACGGCCTGGATATCGGCGAAGGTCGAGCGCAGCGCCTGGATGTCGGCGGTCAAATCGAGTTCGAGCATTTGCGGACAAGCCTATCGTGGACACGGTGACAGCCGACTCTCCCCGGAACGTGCTGGTGCGCTTCGCACCGATGATCTACGGCCCCACCCTGCTCTTCGCGCTGGGCGAGGGCGCCGTGATCCCCCTCATCCCCGTGATCGCGAATCGCCTCGGTGCCGACGTCGCCGTCGCGGCGCTCGTCGCCGCCGCCCTCGTGGTCGGCCAGCTCTGCGGCAACATCCCCGCGGGCTGGGCCGTCGCCCGCTTCGGCGAGCGCCTGACGATGGGTGTGGCCGGCATCGTGGTGCTGGGTGGGCTTCTGGGCATCGTCTTCGCGCAGTCGCTCGCGTTCTTCACCGCGGCGGTGTTCCTGATCGGTTTCTGCGCAGCCTCGTTCGCGTTGGCCCGTCACTCGTTCATGACCACGCGCGTTCCCCTGACCTTCCGGGCGCGCGCCCTGTCGCTGCTGGGCGGCACGTTCCGCCTGGGCATGTTCGTCGGCCCGTTCGTGTCGGCGGCGCTCCTGACGATCTTCGGGGCCGAGACGGCATCCATCGTCTTCTTCGCCGTCTGCCAGGTCGCCACGATCCTGCTGGTGTTCTTCGGCCCCGACCCCGAGAAGGCGGTGCCGGTGGGGGCGCCCGCCCCGCGCCACCGCGGCGACTCGCGCGACGCGGAAGACACCGGCGAGCCCGTCACCGGATCGATCCCCACGGTCGAACGCGAGGGCGTCTTCCGCACGATGTGGCGCTTCCGCGGCGTGCTGGCGCGACTCGGGCTCGCGGCGGCGTCGCTGTCGGCGGTGCGCTCCGCCCGCCAGGTGGTCCTGCCGTTGTGGGGTGTGTCGCTCGGACTGGATGCCGGCACGATCGCGGTCGTCGTCGGCGTCTCGGGGGCGATCGATTTCGCCCTCTTCTACGCCAGCGGCCAGGTGATGGACCGCTTCGGTCGGCTGTGGGCGGCGCTCCCCGCGATGGTGCTGATGGGGTCCGGGTTCCTCGCGCTGTCGTTCACGCACGATCTCGCGTCGGCGGCCATGTGGTACGCGATGTTCGCCGCGGTCCTGGGGGTCGGCAACGGCTTGTCGAGCGGCATCCTGCTCACCCTCGGTGCGGACATCGCGCCGCCCACCGATCCCGCGGCGTTCCTCGGCTCGTGGCGCACGCTGACGGATGCCGGCGGCGCCGTCGCCCCGCTCATCGTGTCGGCGCTGACCGCCGTGGCATCCCTGTCGATCGGCGTCGGCGCGATGGGGCTGATCGCCGTCCTCGGTGCGGCCGGCTTCATCCGCTGGGTCCCTCGCTACGTCCCCCGCACCCGCTGACCCCGCCCGTCCTTCCGCGTGAGTCGCCAGATTTTGTCGCTTGGGGGCGCGTCAAGGCGACAATTCCTGGCGACTCTTGCGCGAGAACCGGTCAATCGGCGACGCGGATCAGGACCTTCCCGAGAGCTCCCTGCTCGACGGCGTCATGCGCGGCGGCCGTGTCGCCCAGGTCGAAGAAGGTCAGCGGGAGACCCGCGTCCTCACCGACCGGCAGAGCGCCGTCGGCGACCGCCGCGGCGACGTCCTCCGCGGCGGCGAGCAGCGCCCGCTCCCCCACCGTGTACAGCAGCAGGCCCTGCCAGCGGACGTTCTTCGCGAAGCTCTCGCGCACGCGCGCCGTGAACTCGGCGCCGCCGTTGTCGGCGTAGTAGCCGATGGTCCCGTGGTTGGCGACGACCTCGACGTCGAGACCGGCGTTGTCGGCGATCGCGACCTCGACGATGTGCTCGACGCCGTTCGGGGCGAGTTCCCGGATGCCATCGGCCAGCGTCTCGCTCGGGTACTGCAGCACGTGGTGCGCGCCGGCCGCGCGGGCCAGGGCCTCCTTCTCGTCGCTGCTCACCGTGGCGATGACGGTGGCGCCCGCCCAGGCGGCGAGCTGGATCGCGGCGTGACCGACGGCTCCGGCGCCACCCTGCACGAGAACGGTGCGGCCGGTGAGCGCGCCGGGCGCGAGGCGCGAGGGGCCGTCCTCGTGCACGGTGAGCGCACGGTGCGCGGTCATCGCGGGAACGCCGAGGCTCGCCCCAAGCTCGAACGACGCCTCATCGGGAAGCGGCACGGCACGCGAGGCCGGGAGCACGGTGTACTCGGCGGCGGTGCCGGTCGGACGCTGATGGGCCGCCAGGTACACCCACACCCGCTGGCCCACCGAGAGCGTGTCGACGCCGTCGCCGACGGCATCCACCACTCCCGCTCCGTCCTGGTTGGGCGTCACCTCGTCGAAGGGCAGGGGCCGGCCAGTCGTGGCGCGGGCCTTCCAGTCGGTCGGGTTCACGCCCGACACGGTGAGGCGCACGCGCACCTCTCCCGCGGCGGGTTCGGGCAGTGGTCGCTCTGCGAGCGAGAGGACGGAGGAGTCGCCGGGCTGGGAGTACGTGATCGCCTTCATGGAGGAGAGAACGGATGCCATGGCGTCCAGCATTCCCCGTCGGCGTGTCGACGCGATGGGGCGGGTCCGGGGTTGACGGCAGCTTCACATCGTGTGCGGCGTCGTCCCGCTTAGACTGATCCCACTCGCGGGAGTGGTGAAATCGGCAGACACGCAGGATTTAGGTTCCTGTGCCTTCGGGCGTGGGGGTTCAAGTCCCCCCTTCCGCACGTCAGCTGCTGTACCCAGCACCGTTTCTCCGACCCGACGGGACCGATGTGATCCACACCACTGCCGCACTGCTTCCGTGGCTCGACCCGGCGACCATCATCACCAACTCGCAGCCGTGGGCCCTGCTGGTCGTGTGCTTCATCATCTTCGCCGAGACGGGCCTGTTGATCGGTTTCCTCCTGCCGGGCGACACCCTGCTCATCATGGCGGGTCTGCTGTCGCACTCCACCCCCGCGGCCCCGAACGGCGTCTTCGGTCTCAACGCCTGGTGGGTGGCCCTCGCGATCGGTGTCGCGGCCTTCATCGGCGGCGAGGTCGGCTACTTCATCGGCCACAAGGCCGGTCCCTCGATCTTCGAGCGCAAAGAATCGGGCCTCTTCAGCAAAAAGAACGTCGAGCGCACCAACGCTTTCTTCGAGCGTTTCGGCGGCCTGACGGTGATTCTCGCCCGCTTCGTGCCGGTGGTGCGCACCTTCGCGCCCATCGCCGCCGGCGTCGGCCACATGCCGTGGAAGAAGTACTCGCTCTACAACCTCATCGGCGCGATCATCTGGGGCATCGGCCTGACGATGCTCGGCTACGCGGTTGGGTACATCCCCTTCATCCGCGACATCGTCACCGAGTACATCGACGTGATCCTGCTCGCCGCCGTCGCCGGCACCGCGCTGTTCATCGCGATCCACTACTTCCGTGAGCGCGCCGCCGCCAAGCGCGAGGGCGCCGTCACTCCCGCCGAGGCCGAGTCGCTCACCCTCGACCCGAAGACCCTCGAGGACGGCGACCAGCCGACCCGCTAAGACGCCTTCGACGTCTTCTTCTTCGCGGGCGCCTTCTTCTTCGGGGCGTCCTCCGTCTTCTCCGCGCGCGCCGCGCGGCTGCGCTCGACGCTCGCGCGCAGGGCCTCCATCAGGTCGATGACCTCACCGCCGTCCTCGTCTTCGGCCTTGCCGAAGGTGGCATCCGTGTCGAGGGCGTCGCCCTGCTCGAGCTTCGCGTCGATGAGGGTGCGCAGCTCGGCCTGGTACTCGTCGGTGAACTCCTCGGGGTCGAAGTCCTTCGAGAAGCTGTCGACGAGGGATGCCGACATCTCGAGCTCCTTGGCGGAGATGCGAACGTTCTCGTCGAGCGACGGGAACGCCGCTTCCCGGACCTCGTCGGCCCAGAGCAGCGTCTGCAGGACGAGTACGTCGCCGCGCACGCGAAGGGCCGCGAGGCGGGTCTTCTGCCGCAGCGAGAACCGCACGATCGCGGTACGGTCGGTCTGCTCGAGCGTCTTGCGCAGCAGCACGTACGCCTTCGGCGACGATGAATCCGGCTCGAGGTAGTACGCCTTGTCGAGCGTCAACAGGTCGACCTGGTCGCTCGGCACGAACTCGACCACCTCGATCTCGCGGCTGCGCTCGCTCGGCAGCGACGCGAGGTCGTCCTTGGTCAGCACGACCGTCTGCTCGCCGTCGTCGTAGGCCTTGTCGATGTCGGGGTAGGGCACCACCTCGCCATCGATCTCGCAGATGCGCTGATAACGGATGCGCCCGCCGTCCTTGTTGTGCACCTGGTGCAGCGAGACGTCGTGGTCCTCGGTGGCCGAGTACACCTTCACGGGCACGTTGACGAGGCCGAAGGTCAGGGCGCCCTTCCAGATCGATCGCATGGTGACAGTGAACACCGAAAGCGGGGCGGATGCCGAGACCCTTGCGCCGCACCTCCGCCGAACTCGCGCCTAACGCCGCGCCTCGTCTGCGCTCCCGGGCGCCGCCGTCGGCCCGCAGCCCCTCGCCGAACTCCGGAGAAATGCGTCAGCCCGGCCACACGGCGGTGATTTTCTGCTCTCCGGCGCCGGAAGACAGGAGTTCCGCGGCCGCCGCCGGACCGCAACCCCCTCGGCATCCGGGACCTCACCCGCCCTACGCTGGGGCGATGGCGGAGCAGACGGTGCGCATCGACGGCCGCCGGCTGCGCCTGTCGAACCTCGACAAGGTGCTGTACCCCGAGACGGGGACCACCAAGGGCGAGATCATCGACTACTACTCGCGGATCGCCCCGCTGCTTCTGCCCCACGTGCGCGACCGTCCGGTCACCCGTAAGCGCTGGCCCGACGGCGTCGGCACCGAGGCCGATCCCGTCGACGCGTTCTTCGCGAAGGCCCTCGAGCCCGGCGCCCCCGCGTGGGTGCGGCGGTTCCCCATCGACCACTCCTCCGGGGCGAAGGACTACCCGCTCGTCGACGACCTGCCCACCCTCGTCTATCTCGCGCAGGTCGCGAGCCTCGAATTGCACGTGCCGCAGTGGCGGTTCGATGCCGCAGGGACCAGGCGGAACCCCGACCGGATCGTGCTCGACCTCGACCCGGGCCCGGGAGTGGGTCTCGCCGAGTGCGCCGAGGTCGCCCGGTGGGCGCGCGCCATCCTCACCGACATCGGCCTCGAGCCGCTGCCGGTCACCAGCGGCAGCAAGGGGATCCACCTCTACGCGCACCTCGACGGCTCGCAGTCGAGCGATGCGGTCAGCGCCGTCGCGAAGGAGCTCGCCCGCGCCATCGAGGCCGACCATCCTGACCTCGTCGTCAGTCAGATGGCCAAGGCCGCCCGCCCCGGCAAGGTGTTCATCGACTGGAGCCAGAACAACGGCTCCAAGACGACCATCGCGCCGTATTCGCTCCGGGGGCGCGCGCACCCCACCGTCGCCGCGCCGCGCACCTGGGCCGAGCTCGACGATCCCGACCTGCGTCACCTGTTGTTCAGCGAGGTCCTGGAGCGTCCCGATGACCCGCTCGCGCCGGTGGAGCGCGACAGCGGACCCCTGCGGTCGTACATCTCCAAGCGCACCGCCGGGAAGACGCCCGAGCCCGTGCCCGACGCCCCGCACGGCGATCCCGCTCCCGACGGGCTGCCGCGCTTCGTCATCCAGGAGCATCACGCGACGCGCCTGCACTGGGATCTGCGGCTCGAACACCACGGCGTGCTCGCCAGCTGGGCCGTGCCGAAGGGCGTGCCCTCGACGACCGCGAAGAACAGCCTCGCCGTGCAGACCGAGGATCATCCGATGCAGTACCTGGACTTCGCCGGAGAGATTCCCCGCGGCGAGTACGGTGCGGGGTCGATGACGGTCTGGGACACGGGCACCTACGAGCTCGAGAAGTGGCGCGACGACGAGGTGATCGCCACCTTCGAGGGGCGCCCCGACGGCCCGCTCGGACGCGTGCGCCTCGCCCTCATCCGCACGCAGGGATCGGGCGAGAAGTCGCAGTGGCTGCTGCACCGGATGAAGACGGATGCCACCGGCGCACCGCAGCACGACGGCGCCGCCGTGGTGCCGCGGGCGGACGGCGCCGCGGTGGCGCAGCAGCCGGGCGGCGCCGCAGCGCCGGCGGCCGATGGCGCGGCGACGCCCAGCGACACCGGCGCGACACCTGGGACCGCCTCCCCCGCCTCGCCGACCGCGGCGGAGTTGCGGCCCATGCTCGCCACCTCCGCGACCCCGGGGCTGGCGCGCGCCGCCGCGGAGCGCTGGGGCCGGGCGTGGGTGGAGATGAAGTGGGACGGCATCCGCGGCATCGGCCTGTGGGACGGGGAGCGACTACGCCTGCGCTCCCGCAACGGCAACGACCTCACCGCCGCCTACCCGGAGCTGACCGCCGCCGACCTCGAGCTCGGCCCCGCTCCGGCTGTGTTCGACGGCGAGATCGTCGCGCTCGACGATCAGGGCCGCCCGAGCTTCCCCCTACTGCAGAAGCGCATGAATCTGGCGCAGCCTCGCGAGATCGAGCGGGAGGCGAAGCGCACCCCGGTGCAGCTCTACCTGTTCGACGTGCTCAGTGCGGAGGGGCGAGACGTGGCATCCCTCCCCCTCCAGGAACGTCGCGAGATCCTGGAGCGACTCGCCGCGGACGCCGGCGCCCCGGTCGTCGTCCCGCCGGTCTTCGACGACGTGGATGCCGCGGTCGCCACGAGCGGCCGGTTCGGCCTCGAAGGGGTCGTGGTGAAAGACCCGGCCTCGATCTACCGTCGTGGCGTGCGGTCGGAGCAGTGGCTGAAGGTGAAGCACTCCCGCACCCAGGAGGTGGTGATCGGCGGCATCCGGCCGGGTAAGGGCAACCGCTCGGGGACGATCGGCTCGCTGCTCGTGGGCGTGCCCACCGCCGAGGGGCTGCAGTATGCCGGTCGGGTCGGTTCCGGATTCGGCGAGCAGACCCTCGCGCGACTCACCGCGCTGCTCGAGCCACTGCGTGTCGACACGGACCCGTTCATCGGCGTACCGCGCGAGGACGCCCGCGACGCCCTCTGGGTGCGCCCCGAACTCGTCGGCGAGGTCGAGTTCGCGGAGTTCACCCCGGGCGGCATCCTGCGCCAGGCGCGGTGGCGCGGCCTGCGGCCCGACAAGCATCCGGGCGAGGTGGTTCGCGAGGACTGACCGCTGAGCGTCTCGAGCTCCGACCAGCTTGCCAGTTGTCGCCCAGCGAGCGCGCGCGACGCGTGAGTCGTCGTTCACGGTCCATTCGAGCCTCATCCCAGGACGGACCAGACGCTCGGTTCTTCACACCTAGTACTTCAAGCCGCGGACCGCCCGAGCCATCCGACAGACCTCGAACCCGAGCGCACCGCCGGCCGGGATTCGACGTGTCCACCAGTATTGAGGATCCGCTCGGTACTTCTCCAACAGGGGCTCGGAGTCGATCACGGCGAAACCCGGATCATCACGCGTCAGGCTACTGAACAGCTCGTCAGAAGCCTTGATGACGTAGTGCTCATGGTCGCTTTCCGTAATCTTTGTTTCCAGCGCCGCCTTTTCGAGAAAGGTGCGTGTGAATAACGCGTCGATGAAGTCGTCATAACCGAAATTGCCCACCATCTCGGCAGGGAAGTTCCTTATGTCCGCGGACATATTCACAACTTGCGCGGACCACAGACCGATCACAGATCCGAGTGTGACCCTCTCATCGTGCCAGTCGACAAATTGGTCGAACTTCGACATGTTCTCCACCTCCGGTTATCTGAGAACGCCCTAAATCTGAACGAACCTTTCCCGGCAGGGAGCAACCGCCGGAGGCGCTCAAGTGGGCGAGGCGCTGGCGCGTGGGTCACGAGCGCTCGCCTGAAAACGGATTCGATCCCCACTCAGTACACGAGACCAGCCCTCGCGCGAGCCACTCTCGCAACCTCGTATCCGAGAGCCCCAGTATGGGGAATGCGTCGAAGCCACCAAAAGGATTCGTCGTGCTGATGCTCAGCGAACAATGGCTCAGACTCGATGACAACACCACCCGGATCATCACGGGTCAGGGACCGAAAGTACTCATCAGCCGTTTGAGCGAAGTGCCATTCAACGTCGAGCCGTGTCACGGACAACTCGTCCATTGCGCGACGCAGATGATTCCGAGCGAAGAGAGCGCCGATGTAATCGTCGTAACCGAAGTCCCCGACAACTTCGGACGGATACTTTCTCATGTCCGCCGCCATCTGAAGAACGTGGGCGGTCCAAGACCCCATGATGTCGGCCAGCGTTGTTGGCTGTTCCCTCCAGGAGACGATCTCCCCTAACTTCATCGTGCATGCCTCCGCGCGTGACGAATCGGAGTCCTGACGGAGCCGATCGCACCTGAAGCGAGGACAGCGACCGGTGACAGCGTCAGCGCTCCGACGAGGCCGAGGAGGACCGCGACGGACGCGGAAAATTGAGGTGAAGGCACACGACAGGATTGCGTTCGCGACGCGGTGCAAAATGCGTTGGACGCGGGAATCCAGGGGTTCGAGACGACAAGACCACCCGGAGATTCACCTCCGGAGCGGCGAAGGCGCGCGTGTCTTCACCCGGCTACCGGGCGCAGAGGTCTTCCGAAGATGGTCGGACCGCGACGCAGTTCACGCGTGACGCGAGTCGTGCTCCACGTGGCCCGCCGGTTCGAGCTGGAAGGTCGAGTGCTCGACGTCGAAGTGATCGCTCAAGCACTCCTGAAGAGACGAAAGGATGCCGGCGGCCCGGCCGTCCGCGAAGGCCGCGTCGTCGACGATGACGTGAGCGCTGAAGACCGGGGCCCCGCGCGTGAGCTGCCAGACGTGCACGTCGTGGACGTCGACCACGCCGTCAGCCCCGCGGATGTGGTCCCGGATCTCGGAGACGTGCACCCCGACCGGCGCGGACTCCGTCAGCACCACGACCACCTCGCGCAGCAGACCGATCGCCCGCGGCACGATGAGTACGGCGATGAACAGCGAGGCGATGGCATCCGCCTGCGCGAACCCGGTCGTGACGATCACGATCGCCGCGACGATGACCGCGACCGATCCGACGAGATCGCCCAGAACCTCCAGGTACGCGCCGCGGACGTTGATGCTGCGCTTCTGAGCGCGTCCGAGCAGCCACATCGAGATCGCGTTCGCGACCATTCCGATGATCGCGACCGTCAGCATCAACCCGCCCTGCACCTCGGCCTCCGCCGGCGCGAGCAGACGCTGAACGGCTTCGATCCCCACCCACGCGCACAGCACGATCAGGATGACGCCGTTCGCGAGCGCCCCGAGGACTTCGGCGCGCTGGTATCCGAACGTCCGGCGATCGTCGGCGGGGCGCGCCGCGATCGCTGTCGCGACGAGCGCGACGACGAGAGCGGCGGTGTCGGTGAACATGTGGGCCGCATCGGCGAGCAGGGCGAGCGATCCCGACAACACCGCGCCGACGATCTGCACGACCATCACGGTCGCGGTCAGCGCGAGAGCGGTCGCGAGCAGGCGTCTGTTGCTGGCATCCCGGATGCCGCCCGCCGGCGCGTGATCGTGCATAGCTCCAGGCTAGGCCGGGCACAGGGTCAGGTGCGGGTGTTGGGCGCAGTCGGGAATGAGAACGGGTGTCGGTCTCGGTGCGCTCGTCGGAACTTCCGACAGGAATGAGCCGACAGCCCGCGCGAGCTCAGAGCGCGGACAGCAACGGCGTCAGCAACTCGAACGCCCGCGCCCGGTGGGACTCGGCGTTCTTCTCTGCGGCCGTCCACTCCCCCACCGTGCGCTCCTTGCCCGCGACCTGTCCGTCAGGGACGAAGATCGGGTCGTAGCCGAAGCCGCCGGGGCCGGCGGGGGCGGTCGCGAGGCGTCCGGGCCATCGTCCCTCGACGGTGTCCTCGGTTCCGTCGGGACGCACGAGCGCGATCACCGAGACGAACTGCGCCGTGCGGTGCGGGTTGGCGACGTCGGAGAGCTGGTCGAGCAGCAGCTCGAGGTTCGCTGTGGCGTCCTTCTTGTGTCCGGCCCAATACGCCGAGAACACTCCGGGCGAGCCGCCGAGCACGTCGACGGCCACGCCCGAATCGTCGGCGAGCGCCGGCAGGCCGGTATGCGCCGCGGCCGCGCGCGCCTTGATGAGGGCGTTCGCGGCGAACGTCACCCCGTCCTCGACGGGCTCCGGGCCGTCGTATGCGACGACCTCGAGGTCGGGGCGAACCGCAGCGACGATCGCCTGGAACTCCTCGACCTTGTGCGGGTTGTGCGTGGCCAGGACGACGCGGGCCATCTCAGCCCTCGAGGGCCGTCGTCTGGATGCCGCGCAGCTCGGCGCAGCCGTTCACGCCCAGCTCGAGCAGACGGTCGAGCTCGCTCTTGTCGAACGGAGCGCCCTCGGCGGTGCCCTGCACCTCCACGAACAGGCCACGGCCGGTGACGACGACGTTCATGTCGGTCTCGGCGCGCACGTCCTCGACGTAGGCGAGGTCGAGCATCGGCTCGCCGTCGATGATGCCCACCGACACCGCAGCGACCGAGTCGCGCAGCACCTCGGCCCGCTGACCGATGAACTTCTTCTCGCGGCCCCAGGCGATGGCATCCGCGAGAGCGACGTAGGCGCCCGTGATCGCCGCGGTGCGGGTGCCGCCGTCGGCCTGCAGCACGTCGCAGTCGATGACGATCGTGTTCTCGCCCAGCGCCTTGGTGTCGACGACAGCGCGAAGCGCGCGGCCGATGAGCCGGGAGATCTCGTGCGTGCGGCCGCCGACCTTGCCCTTGATGCTCTCGCGGTCGTTGCGGCTGTTCGTCGCGCGCGGCAGCATCGCGTACTCCGCCGTGACCCATCCCTTGCCCTTGCCCGTCAGCCAGCGCGGAACACCGTTGGTGAACGAGGCGGTGCACAGCACCTTCGTGCCGCCGAACGTGATGAGCGCCGAGCCTTCGGCGTGCGCCGACCATCCGCGCTCGATGGTCACGGGACGGAGCTGGTCGTTGGTGCGACCGTCTTTGCGGGTCATGTGTCCTCCTCGGACGAATGGATGCCGCGACTCAGCGCGGCAGGTCGATGGCGCCGGTCTGCACCAGCTGCACGTCGCGCACCTCGCGG
Organism: Microbacterium sp. PRF11; assembly: GCF_031844085.1. Classification (NCBI taxonomy): domain Bacteria; kingdom Bacillati; phylum Actinomycetota; class Actinomycetes; order Micrococcales; family Microbacteriaceae; genus Microbacterium; species Microbacterium sp. PRF11. The sequence goes on along the minus strand of NZ_JAUZUP010000004.1, from coordinate 183,175 downwards.
CCCATGAGCCGGTGCGCCAGGTGGAGAAAGTCGTCGGCCGACGAGCCCGTGGCTTCGTAGCGGTGCCTGGGCGTGGCATCCGGTCCCGCCAGCAGGTCACGCGAGACGAGCTGACGGTAGACGTCTTTCGCGGTCTCGCTGTCGCTCGAGACGAGGCTGACGTCGGGGCCCATCACATAGCTGATCGCGCCCTCGAGGAACGGGTAGTGCGTGCAGCCGAGCACGAGCGTGTCGACGCCGGCGTGCCGCAGCGGTGCGAGGTACTGCTCCGCGGTGGCGAGCACCTCGGGCGAGTCGGTGACGCCGGCCTCGACGAACTCGACGAAGCGCGGGCACGCCTCGGCGAAGACCGTGAGGCGCTCGTTGACCTCGAGCATGTCCTGATAGGCGCGCGAGCCGATCGTGCCGACCGTGCCGATCACGCCGATGCGGCCGTTGCGGGTGGTCGACATGGCGGTGCGCACGGCGGGGCCGATGACCTCGACGACGGGCACGTCGTAGCGCTCGCGCGCATCGCGCAGCATCGCCGCGGAGGCGGTGTTGCACGCGATCACGAGCATCTTGACGCCCTGCTCGACGAGGGTGTCGAGCACCTCGAGCGAGTACTTGCGGACGTCGGCGATGGGCTTCGGGCCGTAGGGCGAGCGAGCGGTGTCGCCGATGTAGAGGATCGACTCTCGCGGGAGCTGCCGGGAGACGGCCCGTGCGACGGTGAGTCCGCCGACCCCTGAGTCGAAGATCCCGATCGGCGCGTCGTCCATAGGGGTCCAGCCTAACGGGCGGCGCCGGGACGGTCGGGTCCCCGGTAGAGGGGTTGCCGGACTCCGGAGAAATGACGCATAGCGTTGCCTTTCGGGCCACCTGGGGGCGGCTCGGCTCAAAACTCAGGAGTTCCGCGGGCCAGGGCGGAGGTGCGGACGCAGCGGGCGGGGCGGCGGCGCGGGCAGGGCCCGGCGCGCGTTGACCCGGGACCCGAGTGGCCCGCGCCGAACTCGTGAGAAACACGACGGCGGGCCGTCCCTCGGCATCCATGCCCGACTGGCGGCCCGAGAACTCAGGAGTTCGGTGGGTGTCAAGAGCTCGAGGGCGCACGGGACGACCCGCGCCCCCGCAATAGGCTGGCGCCATGAGCCGCAGCACCGCCCTGCACACCGACCGTTACGAACTCACCATGCTCGACGCGGCGCTCCGCGACGGCACGGCGAACCGCCGCTGCGTGTTCGAGGTGTTCGGGCGTCGGTTGTCGGGTGGGCGTCGGTTCGGCGTGGTCGCCGGCACGGGGCGGCTGCTCGAGGCGATCCGCGACTTCCGCTTCGGCGACGACGAGCTGCGCTATCTCCGCGACAACCGGGTGGTGGATGCCACGACCCTCGACTTCCTCGCCGATTACCGCTTCACGGGCTCGGTGACCGGGTACCGGGAAGGGGAGATCTACTTCCCCGGCTCGCCTCTGCTGACCATCGAGGGCACGTTCGCCGAGGCCGTCCTGCTCGAGACGCTCGCGCTCAGCATCCTGAACTACGACTCGGCCGTCGCGACCGCCGCCGCGCGTATGAGCGTCGCCGCGGGCGATCGTCCCCTGGCCGAGATGGGCTCTCGTCGGGCGAGCGAGGACGCGGCCGTCGCCGCCGCGCGCGCGGCGTACATCGCCGGGTTCTCCGCGACGAGCAACCTCGAGGCCGGCCGCCGGTGGGGCGTGCCGACGATGGGCACGGCCGCTCACGCCTGGACGCTGCTGCACGACACCGAGGAAGACGCCTTCCGCTCGCAGATCGACGCCCTCGGCAGCGGCACGACGCTGCTCATCGACACGTACGACATCACCGAGGGAGTCCGCACGGCGGTCCGCGTCGCCGGCACCGAGCTGGGCGGTGTGCGCATCGACTCGGGCGATCTGCCGATCGTCGCGGGCGAGGTGCGCGCGCTCCTCGACGAGCTCGGCGCCACGGGCACGCGCATCACGGTCACGAGCGACCTCGACGAGTACGCACTTGCGGCGCTCGCGGCCTCACCCGTCGACAGCTACGGCGTCGGCACATCGGTCGCCACCGGCTCGGGCGTACCGACCGCCGGACTCGTCTTCAAGCTCGTCGCGCGCGAGGCGGCCGACGGTTCGTGGGTCGGCGTCGCGAAAGCGTCGGCGCAGAAGGCGTCTCACGGCGGCCGCAAGGCGGCGTTCCGCACCCTCGACGCCGGAACGGCCACGAGCGAGCTGATCATCGTCAGCGACGGCTTCGAGGAGTTGTCGATCGCGGCCGAGCACCCCGATGCCCGCGCCCTCCAGACGACTCTCATACAGGGAGGAGAAGCGGATGCCGGCGCCCTCGGCTCCAACGGGGTGCAGGCCGCTCGGGCTCACCACGCGCGCGTGCGCGAGGAGCTGCCCGTGCGCGCCCTCGCGCTGAGCAAGGCCGACCCCGCCCTGCCGACCGAGTACCGCGAATCCACCGCGTGAGTCGCCAAGATTTGTCGCTTCAGGTGCTCCTGAAGCGACAAACTCTGGCGACTCACGCGAGGTGCGGCAGGGGCAGCGACGGAAAGATCAGTTGACGAGGGACTCGTAGATCTCTTTGCACTGGGGGCAGACGGGGAACTTCTCGGGGTCGCGCCCCGGGGTCCACTTCTTGCCGCACAGGGCGCGCACCGGCTTGCCGCTGAGGGCGGACTCGAGGATCTTGTCCTTCTTCACGTAATGGGAGAAGCGCTCATGATCACCGGGCTCGATGTTCTCTTCGCGGATGAGCTCTTCGAGCTCACGATCCAGGGTCGCGAGACCCCCGCTGTCAGGACTGTCGAGAGGCGTGCTCATGGAGAGCCAGTGTAGCCGCGGACCGCGCCCACGGCTCGGGGAGGCCGACGATCAGGTCGCTTCCGCGAATTCCATGAGGCGGGTTCCGCGCCTCTCGAACAGGAACGCGCCGATCGCCACACCGACCACGAGCACGAACAGTCCGGCCCCGATCCCCACCCACATCGCGAACATGGAGTCGATGGCGGTGCCGTCGATCGCCTGCCAGGTCAGCAGGATCGAGGGCAGCGCCGCGAGGATCGCGCCGACCATCACGAGACCCTGCGCGACGACCCCGCCGGAGCCGGTGCGCTGAGGCTGTTGGAACGGGCTGTCTCCCGGGCGCGAGACCGCGTAGGGCGCGACGACCGACGAGATGCTCGAGAGCCCCAGCCCCGCGAGGAACAGCGCCGCGCACACACCGATCATCGCCGGGAAGATGGCCCATCGCCCGTGCGCGACGATCGCGAGCGGCAGGCTCACGGCGAGGATCGGGATGCCGATGAGCAGCACGGGAATGAGACGACCGATACGGTCGGGCGCACCGCGCATGCCGCTGGCGATGTGCATCCACAGGGCGGTGGAGTCGTAGGCCAGGTCGTTGTGCGGCAGCCAGCCGAAGAACAGGGCCATGATGGGCACCGGCAGCAGGATGGCGAGTTCGAGCGGGACGCCGGCGACGAGCAGCGGCACGATCGACACGACCGCGGCGATCGGCACGATGACGACGTTGACGATGTAGCGCCGGTCGCGCAGCCAGTACGACAGACTGCGGGCGGCGACCGCTCCCCCGGGCGTACCCGGCAGCAGCGCGAACCAGCCGAGTCCGCCGCGTTCGCGCACCGCGACGGGGCGGCGGGTGGTGGTGAGCAGGATCTCGACGAGCGCGAACCAGGCGAAGGCGAGCGCGGCGACGGTCGCGACGGCGACCACGACGCTTCCCACGGCGGCCCCGGCGCTCGGCGCGAGCGCGATGCCCCACGCCGCGCCGATGGGCGTCCACGCGAGGATCTCGGCCGCGGACGCGAGCTGCGACGGCACGGCACCGCGCCATTCGAGGGAGCCGAGGAACACCCCGACGGGAACGACGACGACGAGCACCGCGACCAGGTACACGCCCATGAGTTCGCGCGACTGCCGGGGCGGGCGCTGCACGAGCGCGCCGAGCGCCATGCTCACGCGCGCGAACAGCACGCACGTGGCCAGCCCCAGGACGATGGATGCCACGCTCCCGAGGATCGAGGCCCCATGGGCGCCCCACGCGACGGCGAGACTGATGGCGAGCGCGAGCACGACCAGCACCGGGACGCTGAGGAAGCCCGCGAGGATCAGGGTGCCGGCGAGGGGCCGGGGTTCGGACCCGACGACGGCGAAACGGCGCGGGTCGAGCGGATCGACGGACCCAGTGACGGGTGGGGCGACGACGAAGCCGAGGGTGACCGCGGAGCCGGCGAGAACGGTGACGACAGCCGTGGTGAGGCGATCGGCATCCGCGAGCCCGGCCGCGCTGATCACGGCGATCACGGTCGCCGCGACGAGCACCACGACGCCGATCACGCGGCGGATGACGTCGCGTCGGTCGCCCCGCAGGGCGCCGACCATCATCGCCAGTCTCAGGCGGAAAACGTGTGCAACCACTCGAGGCCCTCCACGTCGCCGAGTCCACCGGAGAGCTCGCGGAAGCGCTGCTCGAGGGTGCCCTCTCCGCGGACCTCGTCGACCGTGCCCTCGGCCAGCACCTGACCCGACACGATCACCGCGACACGGGAGCACACCCGCTCGACGAGCTCCATACCGTGGCTCGAGAGGATCACCGTTCCGCCGTGCGCGACGTAGGTGCCGAGGATGTCGAGGATGACGGCGCTCGAGACGGGGTCGACCGCCTCGAACGGCTCGTCGAGCACGAGCATGCGCGGCGAGTGGATCATCGCACCGGCGAGCATGACCTTCTTGGTCATACCGGCGGAGTAGTCGGACACGGGCCGGGCGAGCGCGTCAACCAGATCGAACGCACGGGCGAGATCGGCCATACGGCTCTCGACGAGGGCGCCGGGGAGTCCGCGCAGTGCTCCGTAGTACGACAGCAGCTGTCGGCCGGTGAGCCGGTCGAAGGTGCGCAGACGGTCGGGGAGCACACCGATCAGCTTCTTGGCCTCTCGAGCACGCTTGCGCGCGTCGACGCCGTTGATGGTCACCGAACCCGCGTCGGGGCGCAGCAGGCCCGCGATGATCGACAGGGTCGTGGTCTTGCCGGCGCCGTTGGGGCCGACGAGACCGTAGAACGACCCGGCCGGCACGGTGAGATCGATCGCGTCGACGGCGCGCAGGTCACCGAAGGTCTTGGTGACCGCGCGCAAGCTCAGCGCGGGCACGGCTTCGTCGACGGCGGTCCGGGCGGCGGCGGCGTCCACGGCAGGTTCGACCGCGAAGGCGGGACCGGCGACCGCTTCCGCGCTGTCGGCCGCGGTCTCGGTGAGGGCCGGGGCGGTCCCGGTCGATGCCGCGGGAACGTCAGCGACCGGCTCACCGTCCGCGCGAGCGATCGCGTCGTCTTCGGCCCGCTCATCGTCGGCAGAGGCACTCTCGACGGGCGCGTCTTCGACCAGCAGATCGGCGTCGGCGGGTGCCGCCTCGACAAGCACGTCGGCGTCGTCCACCGGAACGTCGACACCGGCGGGTACCGCCTCCACGGGCGCGTCCTCGACCGGCACGTCGACGTCGGCGGGTGCCACCTCGACAGGCGCGTCTTCGACCGGAACGTCGACATCGGCGGGCACTGCCTCCGCGGATCCGTCGCCGACAGGTTGCGCGGCATCCTCCACCGTGAGGGCCGACCTCTCGACCGCCGGCTCGTCTACGCGGACGTCGGCCGGCGTCGGGTCTTCGTGTTCCGCTACATGGTCCGTCGCGGTCACCGGCTGCTGGACGGCGCCCTCCTCGAGGGGCGTCTCGATCACGAGCTCGGCATCGGAGGCGACGGCCGCCGCTCCGGACTCACGGTCGTCGGCGGGCGCGTCGACCAGCGTCACCGCGTCGGCCGCCTCCGCGACGGGTTCCTCCACCGCCACATCGGCGGGGGTCGGATCCACGGCGACATCCTCGGCCGCGACGGGAGCGTCGTCGGTCGCCTCGGCGTCAACGACCTCGACGGCCGGCTCCTCCACCGCCACATCGGCGGGAGTCGGATCGACCACGACATCCCCGGCCGCGACAGCCGCACCAGCAGGAACCGCGTCACCCGCATCGTCAGCGCCATCCGACACGACCGCCGGAACCACACCGGGCAGCGGCGGACGCGGCGGCACCACGATGTCATCGAGCACGAGCGGGGGAACCGGCGGCGTCGAGGGCTTCGCACCCTGCGTGTCGGCCGGGGCCACCACCACGTCGGGCGTGGCCGGGGTCACCCGCTCCGCGTCGGTCACGGCCTTCTTCGCCGCGGCCGTCGTGCGCGGGGTCGTGGGCTTCTTCGCTGCGGGGGTACGCGGGGTCGTGGGCTTCTTGGCCGCGGGAGTGCGCGGGGTCGCGGGCTTCTTCGCCGCGGGGGTGCGGGTACCGCTGCTCGTCGTCGACCGCGTGGCGGTGGTGCGCGGAGCGCGGGGCTTGGCTGCGGGCTTGGCCGCTCCGGTTCCCGACGCCTTGGCACCGCTCGCTTTCGCCGCGGTGGTCTTGGGCGCGGCGGCACTGTCGCTCGCCTCGGCGCCGGCTTCACCCTCGGAGGACGCAGCCTTCGACGCCGCGGTCGAGCGCCCCTTCGCGGCCGACGACGTGCGCGGCGCGGCGGGGCGCCGCGGGGCACGCGGCTTCGGAGGGGCGGGAGCGGCCGAGGGTTCGACGCTCGCCGCGACACCCTCGGTTTCGGAGGGCGTGTCCCGGGGTTCGGGCAGCGAAGCAGTCATCGCTCCAAACTACCAATCCCCTCCGACACTCCCCGACGGGATGGACGCCGAGTCGCACGTGCGGCACGCGCTCAGGCGTCCCCGATCCGCTGTGCCGTCAAGGCTCCGCTCACGCTCAGGCACGCGCGAAAAGATGTGCACATGGCTGAGAAGGTGCATCGCATCCATTCCCTGTCCGACGACGCCCCATGGAAGGGCGGATTGCCGCCCGTCGGTTCGAACGAGCACCCCCGCATGATCCGCATGCTCGACCGGGTGCTCTCGGTACAGCGGCCGGTCGTGCTCGCCCACCTCCGCAGCGTCCGTCTGCGGCATCCGGATGCCACCGTCCCCGACATCCTGAAGATCCTCGAGCGGCGCTACCTCGCCGCCGTTACCACGGGAGGCGCGGCCGTCGGGGCCACCGCCGTGGTCCCGGGCATCGGCACGGGTGTGACGCTCGCGCTGAGCGGGGCCGAGACGCTCGGGTTCCTCGAGGCGACCGCGCTCTACGCGCAGTCGGTCGCGGAGGTGCACGGAGTCGTCGTCGACAACCCCGACCGGGCCCGCGCCCTCGTGCTCGCGCTCATGCTCGGCAAAGAGGGAGTGGACCTCGTCTCGCAGCTCGCCGCGCAGGCTTCCGGTCGCGGCGTCTCGCGGCAGGGCTACTGGGGCGAGATGGTCACCAAGACCCTCCCCCGCGCAGCCGTCGGACCGCTGCTGGATCGGCTGAAGACCTCGTTCGTCCGTCAGTTCGCCACGCGCGGCGGAGCATCGTGGATCGGCAAGGCTCTCCCGTTCGGCGTGGGCGCGGTGGTGGGCGGAACGGGGAACCACATCCTGGGGCGCCGCGTGCTGGTCAATGCGCGTCGGGCCTTCGGAGCGCCTCCGGTCGCCCTCCCGGTCGATCTCGAACCGCGTCCCGGCTCCGAACGCCTCGAGCACACGGCTCTCGACGGCGTCCGCCGCGCCCGCACCGCAATCGCCGACGCCGTGGGCTCGGCGGGCCGACGCACCGGATCGGTGGCGCGCAAGGCGCTCCCCCACCGCCGACGCGAGGACGGCGATCAGGCCGACGACGACGCGGACGGTGCCGGTTCGGCATCCTGACCCTTCTCACCCGCACACCCCCGCGCGCAAGTCCCGCGCGACGCCGGGATGGGCGCGTTAGCCTCGCGGCATGGGCGACCTCCTCGATCTCCTCGCGGTGTGGATGCCGCGTCAGCGCTGGTACGGCACCAAGGGCCGCGATCCCCGACTCCGCGTCGTGGCCGATTGGGCCGTCGACGCGGCCGACGCGCACGTGCTGCTCGTGCACGACGACGCCGCGCAGCCGCCGGTCGTCTATCAAGTGCCGGTCGTGCGGCGTCCGGAGGGTTCGGTTCCTCCGGGCAGCCTCATCGGCGCCGCGGACGAGAACGACGTGTGGGCGGATGCCACGACCGACCCCGCCTTCACCGACGCGCTGTACGGGTGGGTGACCGTCGGGGGCGAAGTGGGGGGTGAAGAGGGCGGATTCCTCGGAACCGCTCTCGCGGCCTCCTCCGACCGCCCGATCGCGTCGCGCGCGACGGCGCGTGTCCTCAGCGGTGAGCAGTCGAACACCTCGCTCATCTTCCGGCCCGAGGGCGACGGCATCCCGATCATCTGCAAGCTGTTCCGGCAGGTGAACACCGGCATCAACCCCGACGTCGAGCTGCAGTCCGCGCTCGCGGCGGGTGGTGCGGCGTTCGTGCCCGCGGCGATCGGAGAGATCCGCGGACGCTGGACCGCCGCCGACGGCGAGCCGGTCAGCGGATCGCTCGCCTTCGCGCAGGAGTTCTTCGAGGGCGTCGAAGACGCGTGGCGCGTCGCGCTCGACGCGGCGGCGAGCGGCGAGGACTTCGCCGACAAGGCGCGCGCGCTCGGGGCGAGCGTTGCCGGTATGCACGTCGCGCTCGCCGAGGCGTTCGACACGGCCGAGGCCGCGACGACCGACCGCTCCGCCGTCGCGGGCGCCTGGCAGCGCCGCCTCGACATCGCCCTGTCGGAGGTGCCCGCGCTCGCGCCGTACGCCGACCGCATCCGTCAGGTGTACGCCGACGCGGCCGACGCCGCATGGCCGCCGCTGCAGCGCGTGCACGGCGATCTGCACCTGGGGCAGGTTCTCTACACGCCGAGCAACGGCTGGGTGCTGCTCGATTTCGAGGGCGAGCCACTGCGGCCGATCACCGAGCGCCGGCAACGCGATGTCGCCGTGCGCGACGTCGCCGGCATGCTGCGCTCGTTCGACTACGTCTCGGGCGCGATCGCCAACGACGACAGCGACACCGTGCGTCGGTGGGTCATCGCCGCGCAGCAGGCGTTCCTCGACGGCTACGCCGAGACCGCCGGCATCCCTCGCACCGACGACGATCTGCTGCTGCAGGCGTTCGAGCTCGACAAGGCCGTCTACGAGACGATCTACGAGACCCGCAACCGGCCGGACTGGATCGGGATCCCGCTCGCGGCGATCGGTCGGCTGGCGCCGCTGTCGTAACCGGCGGAGGCGGGTCCGGTCCCTTCGACAGGCTCAGCGACCTCCGTTCCTCGCGGGAAGAAGCTGGGTCCGGTCCCTTCGACATGCTCAGGGACCTCCGGTTCTCGCGGGAGCGACGGCGCCCGGTCCCTCCGACGGGCTCAGGGACCCCCGTCCCGCGCGAGAGGCCGCACCGCGCGGCACGACGAAGCGCCACCCCGCGGTCCGCGGGATGGCGCTTGCGACGTGATGGATCGGGTCAGTTCGTGGGCATCGACCCGAGCGTGACCTCGGCGGTCTTGGTCTGACCGTTGCGGAGGAAGGTGACCTCGGCCTTGGCGCCCGCGGCGAGCGCGCGCACCTGGGCGGTGAGGTCGATCGAGTTCGTCACGGGGATGCCGTTGAACTGCGTGATGACATCGCCCTTCTGCAGACCCGCAGCCTGGGCGGCGCCGCCGCTGACGGCCTCGGCGACGTACGCGCCGGTGGTGGTCGCACCCTGCTGGGAGGCGGCATCCTGAACCGAGGCACCGAGCAGACCGTGGGTGGCGGCGCCGTTGTCGATGATCTCCGTCGAGATGCGCTTGGCGATGTCGGAGGGGATCGAGAAGCCGACGCCGATGTTGCCCGACTGTCCGCCCGACGACGATCCGCCGGCGCTCGCGATGGCGACGTTGATGCCGATGAGCTTGCCCTCGTCGTCGACGAGCGCACCGCCGGAGTTTCCGGGGTTGATCGCCGCGTCGGTCTGGATGACGGCGATCTTGATGGTCTCGCTCGCGGTCTGCGACTGCTGTCCCTGACCGAAGTCGAAGCGGAACGGGCTCTCCTGCCCGGGCTCGCTCTGCTGCTCGTCGGAGCCGTCGGAGGGCGCCGCCGAGGAGGCGACCTGGATCGAGCGGTTCAGCGCGCTGACGATACCGGTGGTGACGGTGTTGGGCAGGTCGAGGGGCGCGCCGACCGCGACGGTGGCGTCGCCGACGTTGAGCTTCGACGAGTCGGCCCACTCGATCGGGGTCAGGCCCGAGGCGTTGTCGAGCTTGATGACGGCGAGGTCGTAGGTGGGGTCGGTGCCGACGAGGGTGGCTGCGTAGACCTTGCCGTCGCTCGTGGTGACGGAGATCTTGGCGTTGCCGGTCTGACCGTCGAGGGTGACCACGTGCGTGTTGGTGAGCACGTAGCCGTCGCTGCTCAGCACGACGCCCGAGCCGGTGCCGCCGGAGTTGGTGCCGGTGGCGCTGATGGTGACGACGCTCGGCACGACCTTGCTCGCGACGGCGGCGGTGGCGTTGACGTCCTGCGGGTTGTTCACCGTGACCGTGGACGGACCGGCGACGCTGGAGGCGTTCGAGCCGCCCCACAGGCTGAGACCGGCGTAGGTGCCGCCGAGGCCGGCGCCGCCGCCGACGAGGGCCGCCGCGACGAGCAGGGCCGCGATGCGCGGCGTCGCGCTCTTCTTACGGGGCTTGGTGGAGGATGCCGAGTCCGGCAGCGTCAGCGTGGGGTGCGCGCTCGTGGCGGCGGGGCCGAAGGCGTGACCGGTAGGCGAGGTGGCGCCCGAGGGCGCCGAGGCGTAGCCGGGGTGGGCGGGCTGCGCGGCTCCCTGCTGCGGCACGTTGGTGCCGGCGACGGGGGCGGGCCACGCGGCGGCGGCCGCGGCGGGCGAGCGCGTCGGCATGGGCGGCACGTCGGCGCGCGGCGTCGACGTCGCGGCGCCCTCGTGCGGCGCGGAGGCGGTGGGGGTCGAGGAGTCCGACTGCTGCGGCGACGTGGGGATGGCGCCGTGCGCGGCCGACTCGGTGTTGTGGCTGTTGTCGTTACCCTCGGGACGGTTGTCCGTGGTGTCGCTCATGGGATGCTCCTTCTTCCAGGCGCTTCTACGATGACCACCGATGCTGTGGGTCACCTATGACAGAAGTGAGCCGCCTCTATGGGTCTAGCAGCAGAACCCCGCGAGGCATTCCCCCCTTGCAGACGTGCCCGTGCGGCATCCTGGATCCATGCAGCAGATTCCCGGCGCCTGGCAGCGAACGGCTCGCGGGGCGGGCCTCCTCGCACCGGACGGTTCCGCGATCCCGACCATCTTCGCCGAGATGAGCGCCCTCGCGGCCTCCACCGGCGCATTGAACCTCGGGCAGGGGTTCCCCGATGAGGACGGCCCCGAGGCGGTGCTCGACGCCGCGCGCGAGGCGATCGCCGCCGGTATCAACCAGTACGCGCCCGGCCGCGGCTTCCCCGACCTGCTCGCCGCGGTCGCCGAGCATCAGAAGCGGTTCTACGGCATCGACCTCGACCCGGGTCGCGAGGTGCTCGTGACGGTCGGCGCAACCGAGGCGCTCGCCGCGACCCTGCTGGCGCTGATCGACGGCCCCGACGACGAGGTGGTCGTCTTCGAGCCCTACTACGACTCCTACGCCGCCTGCATCGCCCTGTCGGGGGCGAAGCTCGTGCCGGTCCCCCTGCGCTGGCCCGACTTCCAGCCCGACCTGGAGCAGTTGGCATCCGCTGTCACCGATCGCACCCGCGTGATCCTCGTGAACGACCCGCACAACCCGACCGGCTCGGTGTTCTCGAGCGAGGCCCGCGACGAGATCGTGCGTCTGGCGCACCGGCACGACGCGATCATCGTCACCGACGAGGTGTACGAGCACCTCGTGTTCGACGGCCCGCACGTGCCGATCGCGACGCACCCGGATGCCGCCGACCGCACGCTCACGATCTCGTCGGCGGGCAAGACCTTCTCGCTCACCGGGTGGAAGACGGGGTGGGTCAGCGGACCGGCGGAGCTGGTGTCGGCCGTGATGGCGGTGAAGCAGTTCCTCACGTACGTGGGCGGGTCGCCCTTCCAACCCGCGGCCGCGGTGGGGCTCCGCCTGCCCGACACCTTCTTCGCCTCGGTCGCGTCGGAGATGGCCGCGAAGGCGCGCCTGCTGGGCACCGGCCTCCGTGCCGCGGGTTTCGACGTCTCCTCCCCCGGCGGGTCGTATTTCACGGTGGTGAATGCCGCCCCGCTCGGCGCGACCGACGCCGACGCGTTCTGCCGCGAACTGCCCGCTCGCGCGGGGGTGGTCGGCATCCCGCTCACCGCGTTCGTCACTCCCGCGCATCGCGATCGGTACGCGACGCTCGTCCGCTTCGCCGCGTGCAAGCGCGTGGAGGTGCTCGCCAACGCCGCCGAGCGGCTGGCCGGCATGGCCCGCTGAAGTCGGCGGCCCCGCCCCCGGTGGCTGAGCCTGTCGAAGCCACCCCACCGTCGCCAGACCCCGAGCCGCCGGTGGCTGAGCCCGTCGAAGCCACCCCCACCGTCGCCCGACCCCGAGCCGCCGGTGGCTGAGCCCGTCGAAGCCACCCCCACCCGAAGGAGCACCGCATGACCGACGACTGGACCGTGCAGATCTACACGCCGACCGCTCGACCGGGTCTGCGCGAGCGCGGCGGCGAGGTGGTCGAGGCCAGCGTCGAGGCCCTCCGCGAGAACTGGGCCGACACCGTGCGCGCGCTCACCGCGATCGGCGACGGTATCGACGACGACTCCTCCCGGTGGGGTGTGAACGAGATCGAGGTGGGTCTCACGCTGAGCGCGAAGGGTCAGCTGCTGTTCATCGCCGAGGCGGGCGCCGAGGCGTCGGTGAAGATCCGACTCACCCGTCGGCAGCCTCCCGTCGACGGGTGCAGCGCGGAGTGACGCGGAACCGGCGCAGCTCGAGGGCGGGGTTCACCCGCCGAACCCGAGCGATCGCCTCGGGATCGACGTGCGCGACGGCGACATCGGTCGCCGTGCCCACCTGAGCCAGGGCCACACCCTGCGGGTCGACGATCATCGAGTGACCCACGCCGAGGGGCGGCGGGTGGTCGGCCGCAGCGACGAAGAACGTGTTCTCGATCGCCCGGGCCTGCAGCAGCGTGCGCCAGTGGTGCTCTTTGAGCGGACCCCGCACCCACTCGGCCGGCACGAGCGCCACGTCGGCTCCTGCGTCGGCGAGCGTGCGCGCCACCTCCGGGAAGCGCAGGTCGTAACAGGTCATTAGGCCGAAGCGCAGCCCGTGCGCCTCGAACGTCTGCGGCGGGACGATCTCGCCCGGCTCGACCCAGTCGGACTCGCGCTGGCCGAACGCGTCGTACAGGTGGAGCTTGCGGTACACCGACCGGATGCCATCCCCCGCCACCGCCACGACCGCGTTGCGCACCCGCCGGCCGTCGTCGGCCTTCTCGAGCAGGCCCGCGACCACTACCACGTCGAGCTCGGCGGCGAGCGCGGTGAGCGCGGCGACGAAAGGGCCGTCGAGGTCTTCGGCGTTCTCGGCGAGGGACGCGTCGAACGGGTCGACGAAGTAGCTGGAGTATTCGGGGAAGACGACGATGCGCGCGCCGCGTGCGGCGGCCGCGCGCGTGGCCGCGTCGATGTCGGCGAGGTTGCCCTGCCGCGAGGCCGTGGGGGCGAACTGCGCGACGGCGATGCCGACGGTGTCGTGGGTCATTGCGCGGTCTCCCTCCCGCGGCGCCGGATGATCAGCGGCACCACGATCCACAGTACGAGGATGACCGCGCCGAGCACGACACCCGCCGCGATCGACGCCTCGAGGGTCACGACCACGTCGAAGACGAACACGACCACGCCGACCAGCAGCAGCGACACCAGCGCGAGCGCTCCGCGCAGCGACCGATGCCCGAAGCGCACCAGCGCCGGCTTCACCTGCAGGTGGAACACCGCGCGGTGCAGGGCCACCGGTGCGAGGGCGAGGACGGCGCTGAGCGCCGACAACGCGATGAGGGTCAGGTAGAGGATCCGCTGCCCACCGTCGAGCTCGGCGAACGACGGCTGGAAGGCCAGCGCGAGAAGGAACCCAGTGAGGATCTGGGTGCCTGTCTGCAGCACGCGGAGTTCCTGCAGGATCTCGTTCCAGTTGCGGTCCGCACGCTGCGCGGGGCTCTCGGGGCGGCCGTCGTCGAAATCGTCGAGAGAGGTGCTCACCAGGTGATTCTCCCGCGACACTCCCGGGCGGCACGTCCGGATTTGCCATCGCGTTCATCTCGGCGTAATGTTTTCTCTTGTGCCGCGGGGTGGAGCAGCTCGGTAGCTCGCTGGGCTCATAACCCAGAGGTCGCAGGTTCAAATCCTGTCCCCGCAACAAGAAGAAGGCCCCGGATCGCAAGATCCGGGGCCTTCTGCTTTTCCCGGATGCCGCCCCCTCACCCGCTTTTTCACCCGCTCAGGCAGTATTTTTCACCTGTGGAAAAGCTTCCCCGGACGCGGTTCGCGATGTTCACTGGATCGCATGTCCGCGTTCTCCGTCGATCCCGAATCCCTCGAAGCAGCGGCGACCGCCGCACGCAAGATGGCGGATGCCGCCACACCCACCGCGGGTGTCGAGCATCCTTCCGACGTAGGTCACGACGGTCTCGCCGATGCCATCCGTCACTTCGCCACCGAGGTCGACCAGGCGTGGAAAGCCCGGGTCGACGACCTGCACGCCATTCCCACGACACTCGCTGACAGCGCATCGACCTACGAGAACGCCGACGCCGAGGCGGCCGCCGTCCTCCGTCAGGCGGACGGGCACATCTGATCATGCTGACGATGTCGACCGATCCGTCGGTGCTGATCCCCGGCTCCCCCGTCTCGATTCAGCAGGCGATCGCCGGGTGGAAGGGACGAGCCAACAGGGCCGACCAGAACGCGCTGTCGCTTCGAGCCTTCGCCGCACCCGAGGGGTGGGAGGGTTCGGCGCCCCGGGCCTTCCGGAGGCACGTCGAGAAGGTCGCCGCATCCTGGACGCTCCTGCAGAACTCCTTGACCGTCGCATCCGGGGCCCTGCAGGAGTACAGCTCGACGCTCGACTGGGCGCGGGATCAAGCCGGCGTCGCCATCGA
The DNA here is from genome assembly GCF_031844085.1 of Microbacterium sp. PRF11. Classification (NCBI taxonomy): domain Bacteria; kingdom Bacillati; phylum Actinomycetota; class Actinomycetes; order Micrococcales; family Microbacteriaceae; genus Microbacterium; species Microbacterium sp. PRF11. Next base: position 168,141 of record NZ_JAUZUP010000004.1, on the reverse strand, counting down.
CACCTGGATCCAGGCGGAGCGAGCCGAGAGCCAGGTGTCGATGCTGCCGGCCCCCTCGCCAAGCGCGTTCGACGCGAGCGCGCTGCGGACCAAGGCGTGGGAGATCCTCCGCCACGCACAGTCCCGCGTCGCCGAGGCGGGCGACCGCGCGGCCGGCATCATCCGAACGGCGGCCGCACAGCCCACCTTGAGCGCCGAGACGTGGCAGCGCATGGGTCAAACCGTCACCACGTCTGCGCAAGCGGCCGCGCTGCTTTCCTCACTGTCCCCCGCTGAACTCGACGACGTTCTCACGGCCCGCCCCGAGCTCGTCGACCTTGTGAAGGCTCTCGACACCGAAGCCGCGAAGACCTGGTGGAGCGCACTGGCACCGGCCGCGCAGAGCGCGCTCATCCGCACCCTGCCGGGCGTGATCGGCAACCTCGAGGGCGTGCCGTACGGCGCCCGCGACAAGGCGAATCGGCGGGCGCTGACGTCGCGCTTGGCGGAGGTTGAGAAGGAACTCTCCGACGCGCTCAAGCCCCTCCCGGAGTCGCCGCCCCCGACCGCCGAGGAGATGCACGAGCGGCACCTGCGAGAGCAGTCCGCTCGCGAGGACCTCGCCGCACTCGAAGGCGTGCGAGACGGGCTGAAGACAGACCCCGACCGTCCGCCGCGCTTTCTGGTCAGCCTGACGGACGACCATCCCCCGCTCGCCGCTGTCTCCATCGGTGATCTCGATACGGCCGACAACATCACCGTCGCGGTTCCGGGGATGACCTCGGAGGCGGCGGGGATGCGGGAGTGGGCGGATTCGGTCTCAGCGCTGCAAGAGATGCAGGCAGCGCTCGACGCCAGCCGTCAGCATGCAGTTGTCGCTTGGATCGGTTATAAGGCGCCCCCCTCTCCTCAAGACGGCGACTTCGCCGTCCTCGGAAACGAACTCGCTGAAGAAGGAGCGGCCCGATTGAACAAGACACTGCACGGCCTGACGTGCGCGAATTCCGAGTCCTCGCTCAATGTCGTCGCTCACAGTTACGGCACGACAACGTCGTCCATCGCATTGGCTTCGACCGACGTTCGGATCGACGCGTTTGTGGCCATCGGGAGTGCCGGGCTGCCGACGACAATCAACGATGCAAGCGACCTGAACGCCGACAAGGTATTCGCAGGACAAGCGCGCAGCGCGTTTCCCCTCCCGCCCGTAACGGGGGACGAATGGGCTTGGATTGGACGCAAGTCGCTCGAACATCCCATAGACCCGATGAACCCGACCTTCGGAGCGCATACATTTGGAACGGATTCAGCGAGAGGCGAGCTTGCGCCCGTCGAGAGCCATGTCACGAACACGCCGCGCGGCGAGGGATACCTGGACCAGCACACCGAATCCTTACGGAACATCGCGATGGCCACGGTCGGGCAGGGTGAAGCTGTCACCCCTGCCCGCGGTTGGATTTCGGAGAACCTTCGATGAGACGAGGTGTCGACGGTAAGCGGCTGGTAGCTGTCGTCGTCTGCCTGAGTGTGTTAGCGGCGGCGTCCTGCAGCTCGCAGCATGAGTCTCCGCTTTCTCACACGGAGGCCGAACGGGGGTTGGTGGCCGTTGTGGAGAACACGGCCGACCTCCTTCCTGACCGAGACTGGCGTCCACTCGCAGGGCGTCCGGCGCCGCGGACGTGTTCGGATCAGAATGAGGCGGAGTTCGGATGGACGCTCGTTGCGGATCCGGGGACGAACCACCTCGAAGACGCTAAACGAATTTCCGAGAGTTGGCAGCAACTCGGGATGACCGTGCGTCTTGTCGAGAGGCCGCACCCCGTCGTATTCGCGACCGGCGGCGGCTTCCAGGGAATGTCCTTTAGCACCGGGCCGGGCCGTTACTACATAACGGCCACCTCGCTCTGCTTCGAGGGCGACGCGGCAGACCTGGAAAGTCGACCGACGCTCGCGCCCTCCCCACATGACCCCTTCTGAGAAGAGCCGCCATGAACATAAGCTTCGATCAATTTCGCTTCGACGAGCATCTCAAGGCCATTGCGAACCACGCGGTCGCTGTCGAGTCCGTCCTCGCCGAGCTCGACGAGCAGTCAGAACTGCTGCGCACCGAGTGGGACGGGCAGGCCAAGAGGGCCTACGAGAGCATGCATGCCCAGTGGTCCTGGACCATGTTCAATCGCCGCGCCCTGCTCGAGAACGCGGCGTCCGCAGCGAGATCCGCCGCGGAGATCCTGGTCTGTGCGAACACCGAGGTCACCAAGAAATGGGAAAGCCTCTCGAAGGGCTGATTCACCTTTCCGCTCCACTGAAGCCGCAGCCCGACCCTGTTGCGTCGCGGGCGACACCCGACGTTTGGGCGCGAATCGGCGGGACGTCGGACCACCCCGTGCTCCCTACTCGCGCGCGGTCATCTCGACCGCGATTTCAAGTCGCCGGGCGATCGCGTACGCAACGACCGGCAACAACGACGACATGTCGCCGCGCGCAAGTGGCGCTAGGAGAGAGTGAGAGCCATCGAATGAGAGCACGGCGCCGGCTATCGATCAGCGCCCTCGCCATGCTGTCGCTCCTCCTCGGAAGCTGCGCAGAGCCGGACGTGGCACCGAGTAGCGCCTCCGAAGTAGAGGAAGCGCTCATTTCCCTCATGACGGATGCGGCGGCGCAGTTGCCGGTTGGTAAGTGGGAGCCGGTGGGCGGCCGCCCAGCACCAGGTCCATGCCCCGGGGACTATCGGGCCAGGTTTTCCTGGTCGATCTCGGCACCTCGTGGCGCCGACCCACTAGCGGACGCTAAGCGCATCGCGTCCTATTGGTCAGGACTCGGCATGCGTACGCGCCTCGTGGAGGCCCCCATTCCCTCCGTTTTCGCAACGGGCGGCGGCGTGCAGGGCGCGTCCTTCGTCACCGGACCATCTCTTTACGCGGTGCACGGCACGTCGTTGTGCGCCGAGGGCGACTCCGCGGACCTGGAAGACCGACCGACGGTGCCACCTCGTGCGCCCCTCCCTGGAGCGTCCCCTACGCCCCCGAGCATCCCGCAGCCCCGATGAATCCGACTTTCGGAGCGCGTACGTGCGGAACGGATTCGGGGAGAGGGGAGCCGGCGGCTATCGGGAGCCACAGCAGCAGTACGCCGCGCGGCGACGGCTACCTGCACCATTTCACCGGACCATTGCGGGACATCGCGATGGCCCCGATCGGCCAGGGTGATGCTGTCGCCCCTGCCCGCGGTTCGATTCCGGAGGACCTTCGATGAGACGAGGTGTCCACGGCAAGCGACTCATCGTCAGCGTCGTCATCCTCCTTGGCGACGCTCAACGAATTTCCGAAAGGTGGCAGCAACTCGGAACGACCGTGCGTCTCGTCGAGAGGCCGCACCCCGTCGTGTTCGCGACCGGGGGCGGCTTCCAGGGAATGACCTTCAGCACCGGACCGGGCCGCTACTACCTCACGGCCACCTCGCTCTGCTCCGAGGGCGACGCGGCAGACCTGGAAAGTCGACCGACGCTCGCGCCTCCCTACATGACCCCTCATGAGAAGAGCCGCCATGACCATCAGCTTCGACCAATCACGCTTCGACGAAGCATCTTCACGTCATGGGGAACCGCGCCGCCGCTGTCGAGTCCGTCCTCACCGAGCTCGATGTCGTTTGTCTGTGCGCCGTTGACTACCCTCCTGAGCGAGTTGTTCCGCGCAATGTCCTCACGACGTTGGCTTCTACGAGGACCGGCACATAATTACGCAGTCGCACGCGGCCGAACCGGCTGACCTCGCCAGCGATCAGCTCGACAAGCCTGTCCTCCGGCACGGACGGAAATCGACGTGAAACCCGCACGAGGACATGAACGAGCGCTTCGTACTCGTCAGCCGGGTTTGTGACGCTCATTCATCCAGAGTGCGCCTCGACTGGGCCGCCAGGGCCGGGTGAGACCGTTGTGCAGCGCATTTCGACGTAGCCACCTGGACGGGTGGTCTGATCATCCTGCCGCTGTCGTGTCCCGTCTCGTGATGGTCTTCGGCCGATTCATGGACGCGATCAGCGCCGCGATCAACAAGAGGGCCGCAGCGGAGAGGATTGCGGCTGACGGGGATTCAACCGCCCGGATCGCTACGGCGATCCAGCTGCCCACGATCGCGCCGAGGGCCGTAGCCGAGAATGACCAACTCATGATTCTCGAGAATCTCTTACCTCGATATTCTCGTTGCCTCAGAGTCGTTATGACGACCTCTCGAACTCGCGATGCAACGCCCAGAAGAAGCGCGTACGCGAGCCCTATCCACCAGAACCACTGCCCACCGATCAGCGTCATGGCGAGGGCGAAAAGGGTCAGCATCACGACCGTCGAAGCGGTCACCCCGATGAGGAGGGCCCGGGGGTTGAGGCGCGCGGCCATTGCTTTGCCGATCCATGGACCGATCGTCGCACCGGCTCCGAAAGTCGCGATCACAACTGCCAGCGCGACCGAGGGATCGAAGCCCGACTGTCTCGCGATTGCCAAATAGACGAATACCCCCGAAAGAGTAGCGCCCATCTGCTCGATGAGACTGTATAGCGGGGAAGCAAAGCCGCTCCGCCAGAGATCATGCAGGAATTCACGCACTGGCATTCGACTGCCGAGCGCGTCGAATTCTTCCGGATCCTGACTCAGGAGTGGAGGCGTTATCACGGTTCGCGCGCTGACAATCCTGAACGACGCACCAAGCCAAGAGAACACAGCATTCGCACCAATAAGCATCACGATGGAAACGCCGGAGAGGATGCTGCCGAACGGCATGGCGACCACAATTCCCACAAATGCAAGCGCCGAGTAGATGGACGCATTGAATGTCAGTGCTTCATGCACGTCTACTTGAGCGAGTTGCTGTCCATAAAACTCCTCGACGACGTCTCCTACGGCGGGGAATATCGCGGCAACAAGCAAATAGGTGACGAGGATCGGCACGGTGCCGCCTGGCCATAACACCAGCAGAAGGACCGCCACCGTACTGAGAGCAGCCTCGGCGAAGTCAGCGCTCACCAGGACTTTCGCCGGACTGAACCGCGCGGCGGAGGCCGCTATCAGCGGGGAGGAGAAGGAGATCAGCTCCCCGACGGTGACCAGCGCGGCAACCCAGAAGACCGGTAGCAGCCCACCGGCAACCGCACCATCCGACCCACCCTCGATGGTCCTCGTTCCGATGACGGATACGACAAGGCCGATGGTCATCCAGCGTCGAGCGCGCTGAAGAGTACGAAGAGGGACACTGCTTACCGTCACCGTTGGATCTTATCGTTGAGTTCTTGCATCCGCGGTGCCGAGTCACTTACCTTAACCGTGCTGACTAACCCCAGCACTTGTACACGAACAGTACGGAGGACCCTATGGGCAAGACGAAGACCAAGAGCGGCAAGACGAACTTCCGAAACCCTCAGGAGACGCGCTCAGCCGAAGACGAATTCTTCGCGTCGGCAGAGGAAGAGCAGGCTAAACAGGAAGAGAACTGACAATTCGGGGTGCCGCGGCAGTTGACGCGGCACCCTGGTTCGACACATGTTCGATCACGATAGAACGCTACCGCCATTCACGGCTTGGCGAAGCGGATTGACGTTACTCAGCGATCTCGGACTCACTCTTCAACAGCCCGATCTGGTCCTATCCTCATCCGCGACCAGCTATGTCGTCCCCACGAAGATTTTCCTCGGAGATCGCTGCATCAGTGAGGCATGCGGAAAAGGCATAGATTGGCAGGCGTGGGCGAGCGGCCTTTACGAGGCCCTAGAACATGCCGCCTCGGAGTACAAGCTTCCTGGGCAATCGCCGTTATACTCGTCGCGAGCGCTCCCGAAATCTGCCTTAGAAGATCGCGATTTGGTGTACAGGTTTGCGCGACGTATTCGCGGAGACTCAGCGCAGCCTGTCGTCGAGTTCGAGGATCCGGTGACACACAGGCCGGTGCTGTACCCGGCTATCGCTGCGGACTTCGGCTTCGCCATCACTGCTGATGACCGCGACCTGGGCTACCTCGACCGCGTCTCTACGACGAAGGGGTACGCGTCGGGGTCGGATAGGCGAGAGGCCGAGATTCACGCGTTGAACGAGCTGATCGAGCATGACGCCCTCTCTGCCTACCTCCTCTCACACTTCACCCAGGCGGATGCGCCAGTCGAGCTGGATGTCATGTCATGGCCACCCGCGATCGGCGTCATCAGGACACTGCAGAATCTGGGCGCGCGGGAGCTAGTGATCGTCAGATTGCCGTCCCTCGTCTCGACCGTCGTTTTCGCATGGTGCATGTCTGCTGATGGCGCTGTCGTCACCGGTATCGGGTGCAGCTCATTTGTGACTGGTGCCGTCATGCGGGCGCTCACGGAAACGCATCAAGAACTCGTCGCCGAGCGACTCGGTGCCTCCTGGGTGTCGGAGGGCGGGGAGCATCGCGACAATCTCGCGGAGTATCCCGTCCTGCATTCCTTGGCGGTTCCCCCGAGACCTACGCCTCGGATCAGTGTCACGATCGACGCGGTCCGAGCGCAAGAAGAAGCGGAAAGCGATCCGCACCCCGGGTCTCGGCTCGCCGCCGCGGGTTTCTTCTATCTCAGCCGGGAGGTCTGGAGCTCACCGACACTCTCAGTCGTCCAGGTGCTCATTCCCGGCGCTGAACGTTTCGCAGATATCGATCTCGGGCGGCCGATCATCCCGACCGGCCGACTGGCAACAGCCAACCTCACCGCGCAGCTGCTCCGGAAGAAGGGCAAGTGGTTATGAGAGACGTTCTCTGGACAGGCATCTACGGAGCGATGGATGAGATCTGTCGACGAAGCCGCGCCGCCTACGCGACGGCCGGCTTCTCCCAGCGGGCCTCCGCCCTCGCTGTACATCCGCTCCTCGACAACTTCGTGTGCGAGGCATTGACGTCGGGATGGACGGAACCAGCTGCCGACCACCTTCGCGTCCCTGTCGCGGGCGATCTCAACTCCCCCGCCCGTTGGTTTCGCCGCGACCATCCTGCGGATTCTGCACTGGCTGCGCATCTCCGTGCCGCAGTGTGCTCCGATCTGGAACTCGCGGATGAACCGTGCACCCCGGACGCGCACTTCGCACACCGGCTCACGGGTGCATATCGCTTGCTCACCGCGACCGTTCCCGAGGTATGGCAGAACACCGCTTCTTTCGTCACACGGGTCTTTGACATCCCCTCGGATCGCCTGAGCAGTGCGTCCCTCGACCACACGGGCGGCGCCATCTTCGTGAGCTCCGTCTCGGGGGATGCCGGCAGCGAGGCAGACCGGATACATCTCGCTGAATGCCTCCTGCACGAGGCCGCGCACAGCAAGTCATACCGGATCTTTCGCGCGTTCGAGCAGGTGAGCGCTCCGGAGTCCCTCGACTTCATCGACGTGCCGTGGTGGCGCTCGACCGGTCAGACGTGGGCGTGGGACGTCGACAGATCAATCGTCGCCGCTCACGTCTATAGCCATCTGGCCACGTTCTACGACCGCCTGAGCGCGACGCGACCCGGATTGCGGCGGCGACGGCAGCAGGCGGCTTTCCGAGCGCGCTTCCTCACGAACGTGCTTCTGCAACTGCCGCCAGGAGCCCTGGATGCGCAATGGCGCGACTTCATCGAGTGGACGGCTTCCACCATCGTGCCCTTGGGGAAGTTGACCGACGCTGGCGAGAAAGAGCTCTCGAGACCGCTCAGTTCCTTCCCTCTCTACCGGAATGCTTGACGCGCACTCGAGCCTCCCGTACCGGCGCTGCGCAGCCCACCCCCGCGCCCGCGTCGCAGGCGTCTGGGCCTCGGCGATGGGTAGCCGAACAGTGGATGCCGTGTGCCCCGGGCCGAGAAATCCGGGGCACTCTGATGGTCACGACCGGAGCCGAAACAAAGCCCAACGCACCCTTACCGCGGCAGCGCGCCCGCGCGCCATGCGGAGCCGGGATCCTTACGCCATTCTGTGACGAGGGGGTAGCGCGTGCTTCTGTCGATCGGACTCGTCCTGGTGTGTCTCGGCGTGATCGCCGGCGTTGTCGCTGCGGCTTTCCCCCGGGGCGAGCGCTCGGCGGCCCGCAGCGCGTTCCTCCGGACCGCGGTCGCTGCGGGGGTGGTGTCGCTCGGCGCGGCGAGTCTCGTGGTGATGGGTGAGCACGGCGCGGGGAGGGTGGTATCTATTGCCTCGAACACCGCGTTGGTGCTCACGCCGGGATTGATGTGCGTGGCGGTGTCGACGACCTCGCGGCGGCGTGCCCGCGGGGCGGCGGTTTTTGCGGCGACGGCTTCGCTGCTCACGGCGTTGGGTTCCATCGCCTTCTCCGCGTCGGCGGCGATTGCCCTACGGTCGCTGGTGCTGGTCGTCGTGTGCGCGGTGTGCGCGGTTCTGGCGATGCGCAACGACTCGCTTCCCCACCGATCGATGCGGCTCATCGCCGTGGCGATGGTCGCGTATGCGATGTACTCGGCCGGTCGCACCGTCACGACACTCGCCTCCGGGGCGACACCTGACACCGACCTGGGGCCGTTCTCGATGGTCCCCGCGGCGCTGGTCGCCGTCGTGGTGAACCTGCTGACCGGCGCGGCAGTGCTGCTGGTCGCCATAGCCGAGAGGCGCGCCACGCGTCTATGCACAGAGGCGCACAGCACGGTCGTGATCGGGGACGTCACGCTGGTCGCGTCGGCCTTCGGCGTCGCTCGCACGCATGATCTCGTGAACGAGCTCCGGCTCGCGGCTCGCGAGCTGGACCCGTCGGCCGTCGATGTTCCGCACGGGATTGCCACGCGGCGCAGCGGAGCCGTCCGCGAGATCGGCAGCCGCCTCAACCGGTACTACGGCTGGCGGCACGACGAACTGCTGCTGCTCCGCGTCGCGCACGAGGAGGCATCCCGCTGAACGACAGAAGGCCCCGGATCCTCGGATCCGGAGCCTTCTGTTCCCCCCACCATTGTCGTCCGCGCCCCCACGCGGACAGACACCACCGCTCGGCTTCCGGGCCCCACCCCGCGCCGAGAGCGGCGGTCGTCAGACGGTATTGCGATACCGACTCGCCGCGGCAGCGGGAGCCGCGATGATCATGGCGGCGACCATCAGGAGAACCCCGGTGTCGCCGTGCACCGTGAGCATGAAAACGCCCGCGATAGCGAGCGCGATGACGGCGGTCCAGAGGACCGCGGTGGCGATCGGCGTCGCCCAGAGCGGGCGACCTTCGCCGTGGTGCAGATACTCGCTTCGCATGATCGCTCACCTTCGAGTCGGAAATGTCCCGCTGTGTCTTCGGAACCCTCCCCTGTTCGGATTGGATGCCGAGTCCGATCATGCTACGGCGTTTGTCCCCCGTTTGGGGGACGTTGACCCAGGAGTGGCTGTTCCGGTAAGGACGCTACCGGGCTCGTCGTGGTGGCCGCATGAGAGCTCGATGAGAAATCTGGCCGAGCTGCGTCCGCGCGCCGGGAGCACGGCGTTGTCGTAGCAGGCGAGGTCGCCGTCATGCACCGCGCGCGCCAGGGCGTTGTTCTTCGGGGTCATCGCGTCTTCAATCCGCGAGACATGGAGGCGACGTCGCTAACGGTCACTCCTCCCAATCCCCGACCCACCAGTCGGCGATCGTAGACATCCGCTCGGCCACGACCCGGTGAGCTTCTCCTCCGCGCCATGCCGTGAAGGCATCCGCGTCGACGAACGTCCCGTCCTCGACGATGATGCGCCCCTTGCGGGTGTCCAGCGAGAGCTGGATCGTCCAGGTGGCCACGCCGGGCTCATTCCCGAGGCCGCGCAGAGCATCGATGGCGGAAAGGACGTCCGGGTCCGTGACGTCGTCACGGACCCGGAACAGCACGATGTGGCGGAACATCTACTCGCGAATGGTATCCACGTGGTCGCGGTACCACGCGACGGTGCGCTCCATGCCCTCTTCGAGCGAGATGGATGCCGTCCACCCGGCCTCGGCGAGCTTCGACACGTCGAGGAGCTTCTGCGGGGTGCCGTCGGGCTTCGTCGTGTCCCACTCGGTGAAGCCCCTCACACCGCCACCGAAATCGCGACATGATCAACACACAAAAACCGTCCGGGCAACCCGGTCATGCTTACAGCACCCCGACTCAATCATGCAATGAGCGCCCCTAGTCTGGGTTGCGACGCCCTTCACACGCACGATCGGACGCAACCCGGGGCGACGATGCTGCGACTCCTGTTCTCCGATCGGACAGCGTTGCGCAAATCTATGGCGGGCGCCAGCTAAACGGCCAGGCTCACATAGGTGGCGGACGGCGACGTCCTGCTGATCGGACACCGACCTACGCCCCGCGCGATTTGAGAACCGAGAGAACACCTTTCAGGGCCAAGGGCGCGGACCAAGTGCGATCCAGATGTGAGCGCCCGCCGCCTTAGCAAGAGCCAGCGATTGGCGCGCAACGATCACATGCCACCTACAGGAGTACCGTCACGTCAAGTCACGTTTTCGGATCGCAGGAATACCGGCGTAGAGCCCGTTCTCTGTAGTGTCGCGCGTAACAACACTTCCTGCAGCGATGACGCATCCTCGAGCGACGACGACCCCCGGGAGCACCATGACTCTGGCGCCGAGCCAACATCCATCATGGATAGAAACGGACGCGCCCTGATACGTTCCCGCCCGGTGATGCGCCGCGCCGATAGTGTGGGAGGAAGTTCCGATGTAGCAATCAGGGCCGATATAAACATTGGAGCCCACCGTGATGGATTCTCGGTTCTCGAACTGAACTCCACGTTCCACAAGACCACCCTTGCCGAACGTGATCTGGTCGGAAGCGAAGAACACCCCGGTCCGGACCGAGGTGCCATTGGTTTGGATGCCCCCCAGTCGCAGGAACCGTTCGCGAACATGCCCATGAAGCAGAGATGACCCGCCCAGAGTGTTGACACAAAAGGACCACAACCTGTTGACCGCCCGACGCGTTTGCATGATTAAACACTACCCACCTGCTCCGACGACCCCGCGACATGTGAGGCACTCGAGACGCGACTCCGTGTCCCTCGCCAGGGAGGCTCGACATGATTGAACGCATACTTAGGGAAGCGCGCATCGTCAAAGCTCGACTTTGGTTCCTGACTCACGGCCTAAAGTCAGGCAAGCGTCCGCTCCTAAAAGGACGGGGGCCTTACATCGACGCCCGCGGACGAATCACCGTCATCGGCGCGCGAGCCGTCATCTACGGATTCGAGGCCCGCGCACACATACGCTCAGACGACGGAGCCATCCTCATGATTGGTGATCGACTCATGATGAATTCAGGCTCTAGCATCCACGCGGCGCTCGAAGTGCGTATCGGTCACGGCCTCAAACTGGGACCATTCGCTTCCATTGCGGACACCGATTCGCACGAAACTAATCCCGGCAACGGTGTCAAATCACATCCGACCATAATCGGCAACGAGGTCTGGGTGTGCCGAGGAGCAATTATTCTGCCCGGAGTTCGCGTCGGAGACGGCGCCGTGATCGCCGCCGGTGCCGTGGTGACTTCACACGTCCCACCCTTTACTGTCGTCGCGGGCAACCCTGCCCGCGTGGTTAAGCAATTGCCGCCGACAACCCGGCGCAGGCTCTAGACTGAACTAGGTCAGTGGGATGAGGGCGACGTCGGCCTCATCGCCAACACTTTCGCGGGATTTCCCGCAACTGTTGCACCAGCCGGAACGTTTCCGATGACGACGCTACCCGCGCCGATTGTCGCTCCGGCACCAATTGTCAAGGACCGCTCCGTGCGGCTGACAACTACCGCTCCAGCTCCGATTGTGACGTTGTCTTCTACTCGCAATTCGACATTAGAGCCCACCCACGTGGTTACAGAGAGGGTTACTCCATGCCAAATCAGGACGTTCGCGCCGATTCGGACGTTTGGGTGCACGACCACTCCTAAGCCGAGGTGACCTAAACGCAAACCTGGACCCGACGTAGCCTGCGGCGGTAAGACCACCCGGAAAAGCAAGTAATTCACAAACTTCGCCAACCGCGCAGATCGTCGAAATCCTCGCCGGTGCAGGTATTGCGAGAATTGCCAGATTAGTTCAGGTTTCATCGTTTGACTTCCCTCATGCATCACGCACGACATCAGCGACTTGACTAACGAAACGCTCGATCGAAAACTTCTGCGCATGGGCCATAACCGCCGTTGCGTCCCAATATTCAGGGAAAGCCTCGATGGCTCTTATTATAGACGACCGACCTTCGTCTTGGATGAAAAGACCACTGACACCGACATCGGTACTATCGAGGAAGCCACCGGCTCGAAGCAACAGGGATGGCGTCCCGAATGCGTTGGCCTCAATAGGGGTAAGCCCAAAGTCTTCACGGGACACCGATATCAAAGCACACGCATTTGCATACAGCCACCTAAGTCTTGACTCGGAAACCCGGCCAAGCCCTACGACATTGGATGGAAAAGTCGGCTGGTGCTCGGTACCGACAATGACCAACTGCTTCAATGGTGTCCTGGCGAACGCATCAATCAATCGCGAGACGCCTTTGTAACCCCGAGCGCGCCCCACACTTAAGAAAAAGCCTGGGTTCAGTTTCTCGTCTGGATCTCGATCCGCCGAAACGTCCACTGACACAGGGGGGTGAATTACCGTCGGGTCCAAGTTGTAAACGCGCCTGACACGATCGGCAACCGCCGTAGAATTTACAATGTAAGCGTCCGCGCTTCGAACGGCTTGTTCATCCCACCTTCGCAACCCGTCGCGCAAAACGGCAAGACCTGCGCGTGCAATGAATCCCTGGTCTTGCAGAAAGTCGTCTGTTTGATACAACCACCGCGCGGGATTGTGGCAGTAGACCACCTTACGCGTCCCGTCTGCGACCGGCACGCCATGGGACCAGCCCGCCGTGCTGCAGATGACGACGTCGGCGCTTACTGGATTCATTGCGTCCCATGCAGGAGCCAGAAACGGTAACGCTCGCCGCGGATCACTCTTGAATATCTTTAGTCCCAAGTGGGTACTTTCACGTATGGCGAAAGAGGAGAAGCCCGGGAATGTCTGCGATGGTACGTAAGCAGATGTCACAATCTCTTTCGCACTGAATCCCTCCGCCAGCGTTAGAGCCACGCGTTCCGCGCCGCCGCGTTGAGTTAGATAGTCGTGCGCTATTACTGTGGACATGGTGCGCCTCCGCGGCAATTAATCTTGTTCTCCGAGATCACGCGAGCGCGAGCCGCCCGAAACCGCATGCGGGCCAGACCTCAATTTTCGGCTGATGAGTGCGCGAGCGCCAATCTTGGATGCGGCGCCGCCCGCGAGAGCGAGAGCCATAGTGGGAGCAGCAAGAGACTCCGTGAGAACGAGAATCACTGTTAGCACGCCCGTTGTTACAGCACCGGCAGCTGAGGCAATTATGAGTTGCGAGACTTGTCGATTTGCCGTATCGAACATAACTCGAAGGTTCCATTGATCGCTCAATATCTGAGAGAACATGGCCGCGGCCGTCACGAGGGCTAGCCCGTCAAAAGTGGGCCCAAAAAGAACCGTGCCAAACAGCTTGACAAATGCGATCAGTAGTACACCAACGATGAGTGTCGACGCAACTCCGATGATAGTCAAACGCACCAACGACTTTGCAGACGTGACTACCTCACTGCGTGCCTGCGCAAGGAACCGAGAGTAGCTGACCTGCGTCAGAGCTTGCGCCAACCCGCCGGCTACCGCTCCAAGCATGACAGCAATGGAGTAAATGCCGACCTGTGATGCCGTGGACAGCGCCGCAAGTACAAGCTGTCCCAGTTGCCCCGCGACACTGTCGACGGCACTCGCAGACCAAAGATGTAGCGAATCTCGCCATGGCGTCGGCGCGGCCGACCCTTTAGTCCCAAGAACTAGCGTGATTACAACTCCTACCACGACTGTCGCGACCTGGCCCGCGAGTGTTGCGCAGTAGGCGGTGACAGTCGTCAACGTGCCTGACGCACCCAGACCAAGAATGATCAAGGAAGGTAAGACCGTGTACCCAAGCCGAGACAGATTGAAGAGCGTGATGTGTCCGTTCGCCAGCGCGAGTTCCACTCCCAACTGGCCAACTCCATTAAGGCACAGCACAACTGCAGCTAATCGCATTCCAAGCGCGATACGTGAGTCACCATTTGACAATGCGTCTGCCAGAACTAGAACGATGAGGGTGTTCATGAGGCCGAGTGCTGTCAGCCATATCATGCCTCGTCGCGACGTCCCGGAACCGCTCGTTGTATCTCTTGCTAGCACACGCGGGAGTGACAAGAAGCCAACCCAGGACAAGGTTTGAATAAGAGCGAAAGACCCCGCAACGACACCACGACCATCTGCCCCGATTGTGAGAGCGACAACCGGTGACGACAGAAGACTGAGCGCCATACCGGTGTAGGTAACAAGCGATGTCGCCGCAACCCGCCGCCCCATTGGATGGCGAGCTAGCCGAAGCAGTCGAGCGAGAGGAGCGTTCAAGTCGAGACTTTCCGCGCCTGCCTCAGCGCGTACAGTTCTTGAGCATTCTTCGCAACCGTCAGCGACTTGCGAACACCCCGCCCCCTCCGTAAACCCGAAAGAAGCAGGTGCAGCACAGCAACACGATGAAAGACGAGGGCTTTCAAGATATTTTTCTCATATGTCGCGTATGCGTATCGCGTCAGATACAGACGTGACTGATCGCGTTGGTCGTGGTGGTCGGAGCGTCCGAGACTCGAAGGATGATGCTCAACCCAAAGGTGCGGGTCGAACACGATCTGCCAACCCAACGAATATGCATGACGAGCAAAATCTAATTCTTCATAGCCGTACCGCGTGAGCTCGTCGAACTGCGCACTTTGGAAGATTCTAGCAGGAATGACGGTGGCATTGATCACGATGGATTTGAGCCTCCTGTGCGTCGATACCTTCTGGAAACCTAGAAAACTAGAGTTACTTGCCTGAACAGCCCGAGGCGGTCTGTGCGAGAAATTCAGTTCCCAGCCTGTCGTGATCTGTCCGACCGGCGCCATGCTGGCCCTCTGGACGAAGTCCCGAGAGACCTTTACGTCGTCGTCGATAAACGCACAAAGGGGCGTCGTGAGGTTTGCAACGCAAGCATTTCTATTGGCTCCCAATCCGCGCCGCGGTCCGCGTTGATAATCCGCACCATAGCGGCTCGCGACCTCTAGCGTCGCTGATGCATCTGTATCATTACTGTCATCGCTGACAACAACTCTTGCTGGCCGCAGGGATCCAGCTTCGATGCTTTGAAGCGCGGACGCCAGCTCGACCGGCCGATTCCGTGTGCAAATAAAAACCGTGAGGGAACTATCAGAACCCGCCATTTTGGCCCTCCTCCGTAAGCATAGACACCGCGCGTTTAAGTTTCCCGGCCGCTTCGTGAGTGCCGAAGCGTTTCGCCGCACTCAATGCCGCCTCACTTCTCTTTTGTAAGTTTTCTCTATCGAGTTCGTCGATTACCAGAGCAAGCCTTCGCCAGAATTCTCTACGGCCAGGGTGCGTGGCTGGCACTAATATCGCAGGCGAGTCAGAACCAGCAGGCAAATAGTCGAAAGCTCCCGGCATGGCGGGCATTATTACCGGAGTTCCTACTGCAAGATATTCCGGCAGCTTTGTGGTCAGCCGGAGAAGTCCAACCTCGTCGGGCGTTTGCGCAACGACCGCCACGTCGAGAGCGGCCATCAGAGCCAACAGCTCTTGTCGAGGGACGCGTTCCACGAAGATTACCGGCGCTCCGTTCGACGCAGCGCGAGCGATGAGTTTCGCTCGGCCCGAGCCGCTTCCCACGACGATGAATTGGACGTCCTTCCGAGTTGCGAGCGCCGCAGACTCTACGAGCTCCAACCCGTACGCGTAGGACTGGCGGACAGACCAATTTATACTCCCAGTTACTCCCACCAATAAATTGTTTGGCTTGACCCCCAGCCTTGACCTTATTTCAGCTCTACGAGGCCCCACGGTGTCACCGACGCTCTGTGGAGCCTGTCCTTCTATTGTGAGTCCTGTCGGCGCGCCCATTCTGATGGCACGTCCAACGAGATATGGCGTCCAGCCGATGAAGAGCGCCGCATTTCTGTATAAGAGCGTTTCATAACAACGCGCTATCAGCCCAGGTATATAACCGTACCGATTACGGATGAAGCGATCTATCGCGTCACCGCTGGAGACAACGTACTTCAGGCGACGCCCTCTCAGCACACGCGCGATGATTATTGGTAAACCAACCCGAAGCCCGGTGCCTTCCATGAAGATCAGCTTCTGCTGTGAGTTCCAAACCGCCTTGAAGGTTGCCAACATCGAGGCCACAGCACCGGCCGACCGTTCGAGGTGGACCTCTTTCGCGGACAAACCGCTCGCCTTCAGGAGATGCCGAACTCGCTCCGCATCGAAGCTTCCCGTGCCTTGCGCCACAACTACCAGAAAATCCTCGGTCATTGATTGCCCCAAACAGCAGATTTCCGTTTACGGTGACGACGTCCCACGGACCACCCGCTGATGACTCCACGGAAAGTGGCTACCACCTGTCGAAGTGGAGCCCGACCAATGACCAATCGTACCAATCCGGGCGTGTTTTGATATCCCAGCAGAAGCAGAAAGCCTCGATTCATAAGGCGCCTCCGGTGACAGACAACTGCGAAAGCGAAACATTCGTTGAAAGCAGTCTCGTACGCCTTACTCACTGAAGAACGTGCATCATCGGAGCTTCGCGGTGCCGGGTAGTGGTCAACGATCATTTCAGGGTCGAGAAGGAGCGCAAACTTTTGCTCTTTAATGGCCAGCGACGCGATGAATTCATTTCGAGCCTGCGCGCCACCACCAGCAACGCGATCTTGGTAATGATGGGCCAAGAAGAGTTCACGACGAAAGCTACAATTCGCGCCCTTAAGGTGGTCGACGAGGCGCCAGTGTCCTTCCGCCTGATGGTGGCCGCCGAGGACTCTGCCCCATCGGTCTATCGTGCCGATTCGCGACTGACGGACGCGCACTGGAAAGCCGTCCGGCTGAATGTCTGCACCGCCAACCCCGCCGATCCGCGGATCCGCGTAGTGCTGAGCGGCTTTCGAGAACCATCCGGGTCTCATACGCGCATCGTCATCCATGAACGCGACGATGTCAGCCATCGAGGCCTCCGCTCCGGCCCGCATCGCCCATGCTAGACCGGGTCGAGATACACGGACGGCCCGAGCGCCTGACTCGATGGCCACCGTCTGAGTTGCGGAGTCATCCTGCCGGTGAACGACCATGATGTTCGCACGTACTTGGCCAGGCTCCGTGAGCGCCAAAGCCTCCGCGACAGAACGGATGGCGGCTCTCGCATCGTCCGGTCTACCCACGGAGGGAATGATTACGTCAATAGACAACTCACTCATCTGCCACAAACCTCCTCAAGCCACTTCCCTACGGGCTCATAAGCGACCTCAGCGCGAAACATCTGAGCCTTCGAACGGGCCTCCACTGCGCGCTCCTCAGCTCCCAGCCTGTCCGATAAAGCCTCGCCGATAGCCGATGCCAGTTCGTCGACGCGTGTCGGATCTGCCATCAGGCACGATGCGTTATGCGTTAGCCACTCTGTCTGCCCGCCACGGTCGGCACAAACTATCGGGATACCGACAGCAGCCGCCTGGGCAAGTACTTGGCCGAATGGCTCAGGAGTCGTACTCGCATGAACGAGAAGTTCGCCGCTGGATAGATAGTCCAAGGGGTCGCTGAAGCCAGCAAGGTGAACCGGAAACCGGGCTTCTGGAAGCCCGACGTTATCATCGAAAGTCTTTTCGCCAACAATGGTCAATGACGTCGAGAAGCCTGAATCCGCGAGGGCGTTCATTGCGGAGATTACCTCGGCTTGACCTTTCCATCGTGCGATTCGACCAACCATGATCACACCGCCATTTCGATCGCGGGCAGGTGCGGCAAAATATCGTTCATCAACCGCTGTTGGTATCACAATACTCGGAAGACGCAGCCGCCAGCTATCCCGAGTAGTCTCGCTATTGAATATCACGCCGCGCGCACAAACGGCCAGCAGAAACCGATACACCAGAACCTCGAACATAGGCCTGTTGCCGCCGTCGCCTAGGTCTCGAACGTAGACAATCAGCGGCACACGACGCAGGCGAGCCGGGATTCCTAGGTGAAGGACACCTTGGAGAGTGTTGCTAATGACCTTCGAGTGTGTACGTCGCCGAAGGAGGCGCGAGACCTCGGCCTGCGCCGTGACGACAGAAAGAACAGCGTTGAACCTCTCGCGCAGCGAACTCGGTCTGCGGTCGGATATCTGTCGGAGAACGCTCACAGGCACACCAATTGCGGTCGCATAGCGTGTGGTGAGACCTTCACCACGACTCCAAATTTCGGCACCAATCGACGACGCTAAGGCCGGGGCTGCGAGTTCGGCGCCTCCAGGCCGGGAGGTGTGACAGTAGAGAACGGTCCTTCTCGTCATGCCGAGACCGCCACGACAGTTTCGTGGGCGACTTTCGACCAGGTGTGTGCGGACGCGTACGATTTCACTTCGCTGGCGAGGTCCGGTGACTCTTCGGGCATCACCGATGAGATTGCGTCTACGAGCGACGTAGGCTCGTACAACGAGAAAATGAAGGGATGTCGGGCCCAGGGTCCCATAGCGGTGCTAAGACCCCCCTGTCCCGTGCTGATAACTGGTAGGCCCATCGCCATAGCCTCAAGCACGACCAGACCAAACCCTTCGAGTGCGAGGGTCGGGACAACTGCGGCCGAACACGAAGCGCCCAAATCACGGAGGTCCTGGTCGCTCAGACGCCCATGGAAGAGCACATTCTGCTCTCGACCAAGATTCGAACTAAGGGTCGTGAGCTCCTGCTGTAGTTCGCCAACACCAACGATGTGCAACCGCACGGCACGACCATCAACCGTAAAACCGACCTCGTGCAGCGCGCGGATGAGAGCCTCGTGCCCCATGCGAGCGGTCAGTCGGCGAACGCAGAGCAGATCAATCTTGTCAGACCCTGGGGCGATCCGACGAGAAACAGTACCCCACACATCGTCAACGCCCGGAGATATGACAACCACCGCGTCCGATCTTGCGCCGGCACGCACCGCCTCGCGCGCAAAGGTTTCGGTCAGAACAATCACGGTGTCTGCCCTAGACAATGCCCAGCGCTCCATGCCCCGCTTGGCCCAAACACTCAAACCCTTGTTCGAGCCGGCCGCCACCGCCGACTCATCACCCCAAGGGCCGTGAAAATGGATTACCACTCTCGGCCTTCTCCTTCGAAAGGCCCACGTTTTGGATAGCGCCGAGACGAGATAGGGCATTCCGTACATCGCGAAATGAACGTCAATAACGTCTGCATCTGAAATTCGAAACCCGTCAGCGAAAGCACGAAGCATTCGAACGGACGCGGAACTCGAAGAACCCGACCCGGGAGTTCCAAAGAATCGGGTTTCAACGCTCTCACCTACCGCTTTGAGAGCGGGCACGTAACCCTCGACGTACCTGTTCAGACCACCCGTCTTTTCCCCAGGCTCTTCTTTCCCAATCACTATCCACTTCATAACGCCTCTTCCTCACCGTAAATACAACCCCGAGCGCCGCCCAGACGAGCGGAGTGACGCCGTAATATCCCACATTCATCCATTGCCCTGCGGTCGCGATTGCGATGAAGAGAAAAGGTGCAACTTGCTCATCAGTAAACGCCGCCGGGACACGCCTCACGAATGAGATGTAAATCGTCAACATGGCGATGACGCCCAGAACCCCACCCATCAGCGCCATATTGGAAATGTCTTGCTCCGAGCTGCCGAGACCAGCCGAGGCCAATATTGACACCTGGCCACTGCCGGTTCCGATGATGCTGGAGAGACCACGAAGAAGCGACGTCAGGATGAGGTCCTGGTGGATACCGACAGTGCTTGTCTGTTCATTTTCTTCGCCGCTCAGCATCGTCAGAACTCGAGCGGCTCCTGGAGAAGACACTGCGGGCAGAAGGCGGGCGGCGAATACAACGACAAGAGGGAGCGTGATGCCGACCGCAATCAATCCGACCAAAAGGGGCCGTCTTCTCCCAATCGCCAATCCGAGAAGGATTGCTGCAAGAGCAGGGAGAGCAAAGGTTCTGGTACCGCTCGTCAGCACGGCGTATAGCCCCAGGCTCACGGGGACGAACCAGATGGGGTTCCGTGTCACTCGAAGGCGAGCGACCGCCACACCAACGAGAACGGCGCACATAGCAGCACTCTCGGCAGCACTCGCTCCAAAGCCCAGGGGCCGCACGACATTAGGGCCGAGGTAGAGGGCTGAATACCCAAAGCGATCGACCCAGTACGCATCCCAAGGGGTAAGACCGTTAATTTCCTGCGCGATCATGTATGCCGCGTTGAGCGACCCGAGCCATGCAATGACCCGAATCACACTCCCCCGCGAAATCACCCGGTGATAGGTCAACAGAAAAGCCAGCATCCCGGCGAGCAGTAGCGCTGATGCCAGCATGTTATTCAGAAGGCCAGCTCCCGCAGGCAGAACCCCGGCTAGGACGACAACGACTGCGATCAGCATGAAGGGCTTGGGGGCATTCGCGTCCGCTCCGGATCGACGACCGAGAACGAAATACGTGATGTAGAGAAAGACCAGAACCACTGCGGGAAGAACAGGCACTATCTGAGTCGCCACGCCCGATGGGTCGAGCCAACCCGCTACGCGACGGATCGCACCGTTGCCAACGCCTACTACCGTCGCGAAAACAAACCCTATGTCCGGGCTCTTGACCGAAAGAATCATGGCAAGCAAAGTCGCCAAGATCAACAAAACCGCGGGACCACCAATGGTCAGACTTAGAACCGTGAAAATGACTACGGTCGCGAAAATGACCAAACCAGCCAACGACTTCGAAGTAACTGCACCCTCGAGCGCTCTGCGCGCCCCGCTATGGGCGTTCATGCCCCAGCGCCCTCTCAAGCGTCTCTGAATAAAGAGAAAGAAGATTATCTGTCGACGCTCGGTCCGCTAGCGCATCAGCAGCGGCGACAGCGCTCCTCACCTCGGGGGAGGTTGGTAAGGGGCCCCGTGCGATACGTCTTTGCACAGCGTCGACTAGATCGTGGTCGTTCACCACGGAGAACAGATCGTCTAGCTGGATGTGCCTGGCGAGGAACTCGCTTCCGGGATTGGGGCTCGAGATACTAGGAACGCCAAGACTCGCAGCCTCAAACGCTGGGATCCCAAACCCTTCGTAAGTTGAGGGAGCCAGCAGCAGCCAGGACTGGCCCACAAGTTCGCGCACTTCCGCATCGGTTGGGTTCGCGTAGTGCTTGACAGTCGGGGGCCAGTGATCCGCATCAGCAGCTGGTCCGACGACGCGCAGGGAGACACTCCGATTTAGGTTGCGGGAAACCTGTTTGACTACGTCTGCCGCAAGTGCTCCTCGCTTGCGACCCGCATAAGTGCCGATGAAGACGACCGTCGGACAGGCGGAGGGAACGGGCGCGGAGAAGCGCACCGAGCGTGGCAGAACGGGAGGAACAAGGGCGTCCGTTCTGAATTCGGTCTCCCCCTCTGGTCCAACCGCCAACGCAACATCGCATCGGCGTCGCACGCTGTGCTCAAGGGCTGCCAGGAGGTAGTGATTCCACCGTCTCAGACCAGAGGAGGCACGAGCTTCCGACCGCGAACTTCCGTGAAATGTTCGCACCCACGCGAACCGCCGGTGCGATATCGCCCAATCGTCTCCAAAAGCATGAAGCACATCAAAGTTCATTTTTCGAAGTAGTCGGCGGACCTTTAACGGGAACAGGTAATAGTGCGCGAATCGACCACCGCGATTAGGGATCACGTGCATTGTAGCTCCGGGAAGCGGGATACCGCCTTCGGAGGTGATGATGTGCAGCTCCACCTGATCGCGAATCATCTCCGCGAAGCGCCACGCGTAGCGCGCAGCTCCGCCGACCTCGTGCCGCCCAGGCCAACCAACGCAGAGCAGGACAACCCGCAGCTTCGACGACTTCCTAGGTTGTGTGCGTTCGCCAGGCACGTCGCTCATCTATTTTCTCCTGCCTGCACGCTGCCCGCGCGTGGGTGGCGTCAACACAATCAAGGGGCTCGTTCTTCGCCGAGTCCGAGCCTCCACCATCTCCGGACGAACGATAACAGTTCGGCGCACCACTCAATGTCACTTAATGGTGAACGGGACGTTTCAGAGCCGTCCCGCAGAGGACAGAGCGATTTCGACGACTGTGTGTCAGACGACTACACAGCTAGTATCGTTCCCGCACTGGCTAAGAGCAGGTACAGACCGTTGTAGCACATGTGCGCGAAGACGGCCCCCCAAATACGCCCTGTATAGAGGACAATTCCTGAGCACGCCGCCCCCACGAGTACGAAGCTCATAGCATCGGCTAGCGAGAGCGAGGCGAACGCCGCGTGCAGGATGACGAAGCCGCCCGTCGATGCCAACAACGCGGTCAGGCCGGCAGATCGGCTGCCTATCGGACGACGGAGCACCTGGTAAACGGCGACGAGAACTACCGCCCTGAAAACGAACTCCTCCAAGACTGGCCCCACGGCGACAGCGGGTAGTAATGCATCCAGCCACCAGAGCCATGTTTGAGTGTCGCCCCCAGCTGTGAGCACAGGAAACGCCACTGCATTCGCGCCACTGAGCAGTCCTTGAGCTAGTCGTAAGAGCGCGCCCGCGGCTAGTCCGAGGACCAGATCCGAGGCTTGAAAGCGCAGTAAACCGGCAGGTCTGGCCCGGGCCAGAGCGATGATTGTGACGATCGCAAGAGAAGCCCACAGGGTGAGGCTCGAAGCGAGTGACCGCACTGATTCGGGAGCCTGCTGCCCTACGAGAGTCGCCGCAAGAATGCCGCCAGCGACCGACAGAATCGCTACCAGAAGCAGGTGACCGTTCCACCTTCGAACGGCGCGGCCACCTTGCCTCCAATCAGATCGGGAACGCCGACGAGCCCGCCGAGACGGTGCACCGATCGCGCTGTACTTGGCAGTGACCTCTGGCTCGCTACCCGGCGCATAGGTAGCTACGGCGCAGCTATCATCGTCGTGCAAGTCAACCCCCACCGGACTTCGGAACGTCCCTCAAATCTGTCCACTTCCTCGCATTGGAACAGAACGTGCTCAACATTCTCATAGTCTGCACAGGGAACATCTGTCGCTCCGCGCTGGCGGCCGCCATACTCGCAGTGCGGTTGCAGGACGTCGACATCGCCGTGAGTAGCGCTGGCACGCGTGCCAGGTTCGGAGGTCGAATGCCTGCGGAGGCGGCTCTGCTGGCAACGCAGAGGTCGGTCTCACGCTCGCTCGTCGAGGAACATGTGGCCCGTCCACTCCAGGAAAGTTACCTTGCACAAGCGCACCTGGTGATCGCGATGGATCGAACACATCGCCGCTTGTGCGTGGAAATGGATCCGACCGTTGTCCGCCGTGCGTTTACGCTCCGCGAATTGAGCTTCTTAGCGGACTCCGTGACGGATGCGCAGCTTCGTCAGCGAAGCATGGCCGACTCCGCCGAGGATCGACTCGCCAACATCCTCCAAATGCTTGCAGACCGGCGAGGCGTGATAGTTCCTCCCTTAGATCCGAACGACGCGGACGTCGTGGACCCCTACGGCAGGTCGACGTCGACGTACGAGTTGTCAGCAGCGCAGATCGACGCGAGCCTGCCTGCGGTTGAGAGGCTTGCGCGAATCGCGCTTGGAGAAGCCAATTCGGTCTAGGACTCGCGACGTTGCGGGAGCTTGGGTCGGTTCGTGCCGGCTGGCGCCACGACCAGGAGTCGACCCGCCGGAGATTATTTCGGCCCGACACCGGATCGAAACAATGCGTGTGTCAGACTAATGACGATTTTCCGAGCGAGGACCACAGGTCGTCGCGTCTTCGAGAGGCACCATGGAGCTCAGCGACTACGTCCGCATTCTTCGAAAGAACTGGCTCGTGATCGTGTTGACGACCCTCGTTGGGCTCGGAGCCGCGACAGCGTACACATTCACGCGGGTCCCAACCTACGAGTCGTCAAGCACGGTCTTCGTCTCCACCCAGGCCGGGAGCACCACCGCCGAGCTGCAACAGGGGTCCGTATTTGCTCAGGCGCGCATAAATACGTATGTGGGACTAGTTCAGACCCCCGCGGTGCTGAACCCGGTCATTGGCCGACTGGGCCTGGAGGAAACGCCCGAGGTTTTAGCGACTCACGTGACGGCAACGGCCAGCTCCAATTCGACACTGATAACGCTCACCGTTACCGACACAAGCGCTTCGCAGGCTGCGGCCGTCGCTAACGAGGTAGCTGCGAGCCTAGCGACGGTGGTGCCGCAGCTCGAACCTGCCGGCGCTGATGGCAACAGCACAGTGCGAATCAGCCGTGTCCGCGATGCTCAGCCCGCCGTCCACGCCGCGACACCAAACATCCCCCTGAACCTTGGTCTAGGACTCCTCGTTGGCTTCGCGATCGGCATCGCCACCGCTGTGCTTCGAACGGCACTCGACAACCGAGTGCGCACTCCGAGGGATGCCGAAAATGCCACAGGCGCCCCCGGCATTGGCTCAATTGCCTTCGATGCGAAAGCTAAGGAACGACCGTTGATCGTGCACGCGGATCCCCTAAGTCCACGTGCCGAATCGTTCCGCGCGCTCAGAACAAACCTTCAGTTCCTCGACATGGGTGGGCGGTCGAGCTTTGTCGTGACCAGTTCCGTCCCAAGCGAAGGCAAGTCGACAACGACAATCAACCTGGCCATCGCTCTCGCTGATGCAGGCAAGCGCGTCGCCTTGGTGGATGCGGACCTCAGAAAGCCAAAGGTTGCTGAGTACTTGAGCATCGAAGGAGGCGCTGGTCTCACAGACGTCCTGATCGGACGTGCCGAAGTGAACGACGTTATGCTCCCTTGGGGAGGCCGGAGCCTCTACGTTCTGCCCGCAGGCAAGATCCCCCCAAATCCAAGCGAGTTGCTGGGTTCGCATCGTATGAGTGAGCTCCTAGCGAGACTCGAGGAGCAGTTCGACGTCGTTCTATGCGACGCACCTCCGCTACTCCCGGTCACAGACGCCGCCATCCTTGGTCGCGCTACGAGCGGCGCCCTCATGGTGATTGCTGCGGGGCGCACGACAAAGCGTCAGCTGGAAGCTGCGAGTGAAGCCCTCAAGACCGTCGACGCAAAGGTGGCGGGTTCGGTCATGTCCATGGTGCCGACGCGCGGACCGGACTCTTACTACGCGTCCTACGGCTACGGCTACACGTATAGGTACGGGGATCCAGTTGCGAATCCCCGTCGAGCCAAGAAGCTGAAGATCAGGGACGCTGACACCCGCCCGGTCACATCAGCTGAGTCCGCCCTTGATGAGCTGGGGTTCAAATCCCGGCGGACCGCGCGGGAAACGGACAGCGAAACTTTCTGATGCAGACCGCGTATTCACGCGTCTTTTAGGCCCGGCAAGATTGACGAGGCGACTTATGCCAGAAGAAGTGACGGGTAGATCAGGCTCAAAGCTGCAGAGCGGTGATAGCCGTATGGGTGTTCTTCGAGGGCAGAATTTAGTCCTTTGGTGTGCAGCCGCAGTCGTCATCACCGGACTCGTGCTTATCGGCTGGCTCGCCGTCAGGGGCACGTTGGCAGTCCAGCAACTGCAGATAGTACGAGCGCAGGCCTCAGCCGTATCGGCTGATATTGCGTACTCCCCCCAGGACCAAGGACGGGCGTTGGAGCGAGCCGCGGAAGCGGCCTTAGCAGCTAGAGATTTGACTTCTGACCCCATATGGGAGGCATCGCGGGGCCTTCCATGGGTGGGACCCCAGCTCGAAGCTCTGAGCATCATCTCTGCATCGACTAGTGAAGTGTTGAACGATAGTGTCCTGCCGTTGCTGACCAAAACGTCGGAGAGTACGTTCGACGCCTTGCGACCCACCGCCGGTTCCATCGACGTCATTGCCGTGCAGGATTTGTCGGGCCTAGTTACCGATGCCGCCGCAAGCGCGCTGAGGGCGGCGAATGCCATCAAGAACGTAGATCGAACGCCCCTGATTGGCGTCGTGTCAGCTGGTGTCGATCAAGTTGACGCGACATTACAGAAGCTGGCGGGGACACTTGACTCTGTCTCTCGGTCAACGCAGCTGTTGCCTCAAATGCTCGGGAAGGACGGCGACCGAACTTATTTGCTGCTGGTCCAGAATAATGCTGAATGGCGATCCCTGGGAGGCATTACGGGGTCGACCATGCTGCTTCGCGCAAGGCACGGTTCTTTTTCACTCGCGACCGCGGAGCCTGCGTCATCGCTGTCCAGCGGCGTAACCGCGCCCCTGGTGCGTCTGCCTGACGACGCCCTCGACATATATGGGGCCGCTCCCGCCGTGTACTTCCAAAATCTTACGCAACTGCCAGATTTCACCGTCGGTGGGCGCATTGCGCGTGACATGTACCGCGTGCGGACGGGTGTCCAGGTGGACGGCGTCATCGTGATTGACCCGATCGCTCTGTCCTACCTATTGCAGGCCAGCGGTCCCGTCAGGCTTCCGGATGGTGAGCAACTCACGTCGCGCAATGCGCCCGGGCTGTTGATGAACGAGGTTTACCTGCGCTATAAAAATCCGGCCGACCAAGATGCCTTCTTCTCGTCCGCGGCTCAATCGATCTTTTCATCCTTCCTCAATGGAGGGGGAGACACAGCGAGCACGTTGTCTGCAATCTCGCGAGCTGTCAACGAACGACGGATATTGGTCTGGTCGGCGGATTCTGCTGAGCAGGCTCTCATCGCTGGAACACCCTTGGCGGGTGAACTGCCGTCTAGCGACAGCAGAACTTCCCGTTTCGGGGTTTTCCTCAACGACGGCACGGGTTCAAAGATGAGCTATTACGTCAAACCAGATGTGCAGCTGAGTTGGGGGCAATGTGGCGGAGGCCTCGGCGACACCCCTCACGAACTTACTCTGACGCTAACGCTGACGAATACAGCGCCAACCGACGCCGAAAGGACGCTGCCGCCTTACATCACGGGGAATGGTGCCTACGGCATCGCTCCCGGCAGCGTGTCGATCGTTCCCAATCTCTACCTACCGCCGGGTTACCAGGTCGCCTCATCGACGACGTCGGATGGCACATCCTTCGTTCCCGGCGCTCTCGAGGGCCGCACCGTCCTGACATACGGTTTCGTCGTGCAGCCACAATCCTCCGTGTCCCTCACTGTGGTCGTGCAGGCACGTACCAGCGCATCGAAGGCCGAGGCGTTCGTGACGCCCACAGCTGACACGACACTGAATCCAACCGTCGCCGCGGAGTGTGAGAGGGTTCCCGCCGCGACGCTCGAGTGACCCGTATTTTCACTCGAGTTTTCACCCGAGCTGGGCCACGGCTGCGCGGAGGCAAAAATTTACGTGACGGAAACCCAGCCAATTTGCTGTCAGGCGCTCACCTAGGCGATACTCAGAACGCTCTCAGAAATCACCCACCGCTGTACTGTTGTCCTCCCCTTGCATTCAACGGGATAGCACGAACGCGGACCACCAATCCACCGGTAGCCCGGATTCGAAAGCAGGCAACTATGAAGCTCAACCTCAAGAAGGCAGCGGCAACGTCCGTGGTCGCAGGTGCGCTGCTTCTCGCAGCACCCGTCGCAGCTCAGGCCGCCACACAGGCGCCCACGTACCCGCCCAGCAACCCCAGCACCGTGGTCATCGAGATCACGGAGAGCGGGCCGGTGCCGGTGCCGGGCTTTGCCGCCAACGTCGACGCTACGGCCCAGCTGTCCGGTCGAGGCATCGGTCCCGGCAGCCTCGCGACGGCCAATCTCCCCGTCACCTCGACGAGCATCACGAAGAAGACTGACGCCAATGGCGCTGTGACCTTCAACGTGACTCTCCCCGACAACCCGTCGGGGCCCTACACTCTCGCGGTAACCGGCGCGCGCGCCGACGGCAGCGTCGGCACCGACACCACGGTCGTCGGCAGCGGCAGCGGCAGCGGCTCGAGCGGCAGCACCAACGCCAGCGGCAGCAACTCCCTCCCCGCCACGGGTATGGACGCCAACTCGCTCCTCGGTTTCTGGGTCGGCGGTGGCGCTCTCGTCCTCGCCGGCGCAACGGTCGCCGTGGCCACGACGGTTCGCCGCAACCGCCAGGGCACCAAGGCCTGACGCAGCCGCGTCTCGCGAGGGGCGCCGTCGACTCCGGTCGACGGCGCCTCTTTCCGTTTCGCGGCGGCGGGTGCCGGCATCCACTCGTCAACCCTCCCCTGCGGTGAATTCCTCGCCGGTTCACTCGAAGAATGCACACGACCACCACCGCGCCGCTCGACAATGACGGACGACACGGAGACGACCCGCCTGTCCTGCCTTTCACGCACATGTGGACCGGGCTCGACGGAAAGAGCCGGCTCGACGAATCCGTGATGCGCGGCTTCGGGCTGCAGAGCGTCGGCGGGGGCGCCGATCCGCAATGGATGCGGCCGTTTCCCGGCGAGGTCACCGCGGTGATGTTCGCGGCATTGCCGGTCGGATGGGTGGGTCAGTGGCATCCCTCTCCACACCCGCAGTGGGTGATTCCGCTGCGTGGGCGGTGGTTCCTCGAGACGCAGGACGGATCGCGCGTCGAGATGGGTCCGGGCGACATCCACTTCGGGCAGGACACCGAGACCGCCGAGATCGACGGCCGCGAAGGACACCTCTCCGGAACCATCGGCGACGAACCCTGCCTGCAGGTGCTCATCCAGTTCGCCGACTCGCCCGCGGCACCCACGCCTCACCCCTTCGGGTGAGCGCGTCAACCCGGCTCCGGGGTCTTCGCAGAGCCGATTGACTGGACGCATGCCCCACCACCCCGCGCGCATCCCTCTCGACGGACAGATCCTGCAGGGACCCCGCTCCCCCGAGCCGGTCGACGTCGCCCCGCCGCGCCGGTGGGACGACCGCCTCGCCCAGGTGCTGCCCGCGTCGTCTCGGCTGGTGTCGCTGTACGCCGACGCGACGTGGGCCGAGGGTCCCGTGTGGTGGCCCGCCGAGAGCGCGCTCGTCTTCAGCGACGTCATCGGCCGGCGCACCCTCGCCTGGCGGGAGGACGGCAGCATCATCACCGTGCGCGACCGCTCCAACTTCGCCAACGGCAACGCGATGGATGCCGAGGGCCGCCTCGTGCAGTGCGAGCACGGCCGCCGTGGCATCAGCCGCACCGACGAGAACGGCACCGAGCTGCTCGTGGACGCGTTCGAGGGCGAGCCCCTCAACTCCCCCAACGACCTCGTCGTGGCCTCCGACGGAGCGATCTGGTTCACCGACCCCACCTACGGCATCTCCGACCCGCGCGAGGGCTACCCCGCCGACCCCGCCCTCCCCCACCACAGCGTCTACCGCTGGCGCGAGGACGAGGGCCTGCGGCGCATGATCGACCTCGACCAGCCCAACGGCCTCGCCTTCAGCCGCGACGAACGCATCCTTTACGTCGCCGAATCGAACGCCGACGGGCTCCCCCGCGTCGTCGCGTGCACCTGGGACGGCGAGAACCTCGGCGCCCCGACCTTCTTCGCGGGAGTGGATGCCGGCATCCCCGACGGCTTCGCCGTCGACAGCCGCGGGTGGCTCTGGATCTCGAGCGAAGCCGGCGTGATCATCGTCGACGAGACCGGGGCGCGCCTCGGCGTCATCCCCACCCCGCACGTGGTGAGCAACTGCACCTTCGACGCTGACGAAAAGCGCCTGTTCATCACCGGCGACAGCGACCTGTGGATGGTGGAGCTCGCGTGAGCGACGTCGAGATGGCACGCATCCCCGCGGGGAGCGTGCTGCGCGGCGACCAGCGCGGACCCGACCGACGTGAGATCGTCGTCGACGCCTTCGAGATCGCCGTCTACCCCATCACGCAGGAGCAGCTCTCCGAGCTGCTCGGCATCCCGGGATCGCACCCGCGGCGCCCGGCGACCCACCTCAGCTGGCTCCGCGCCATCCGCCTGTGCAACGCGCTGAGCGAGTGGGAGGGCCTCGACCCGGTCTACTCGTTCGACGGAGAGGTCGTCGACGGGGATGCCGACGCCGACGGGTTCCGCCTCCCCACCGAAGACGAGTGGGAGTACGCGTGCCGTGCCGGTTCGGAGGGCGCCGCCTTCGGCCCCGTGCGGGAGGTCGCGTGGACCGCGGCCGACGGCGTCGGTCACCCCTCCGACGTGGGTGCTCGGCTGCCCAATCTGCACGGGCTCTTCGACACGCTCGGCAACGTGTGGGAGTGGTGCTTCGACCCGTACGACCCCGAGGGCGAAAGCGACGCGCGGGTGTTCCGCGGCGGCGGGTGGTCGGATGCGCCCGCCATGGTGCGCGCGGCGGCACGGCGGGGTGGGCGGCCGCGGGACGCGTTCGACGACGTCGGGGTGCGTGTGGCGCGGGGGTGAGGCGCAGGGGTGGTGGCGGTGGCTTCGACAGGCTCAGTCACCTCAGTTGCGGCTCAGCCACCTCGGGTGGGGCTCGGGGGCTTCGACAGGCTCAGCCACCTCGCTTGCGGGCGCAGCCGCCTCGCGGAGGGCGCAGCCGCCTCGCGGGGGGTGCGGGGTCAGTCGGTGGTGGTGATCGACTCGGTGAGCTGGTCGAGGAAGTCGACGATCGTCTCCAGCTGCGCGTCGTCGAAACCGGCGGCGACCTGACGCATGGCGGCGAGGTGCACGCCGAAATGCCGGAAGAACTCGCGACGCGACTTGTCGGTCAGCACCACGACGCGAGCACGCCCGTCGGAGGGGTGCGGCCGACGCTCGAGATGACCGGACTTCTCGAGCCGGTCGATGAGCTTCGTTGTCGACGCGGTCGAGATGCGCAGGTGCGTCGCGACATCGTGCGGACTGACCATCTGCCCGCGGTGCTCGCGGATGGTCAACATGCGCAACGTCGCGAGGTCGCTGGCGTTCATGTCCATGTCGCCCTTCATGCCGCTGTTCATGCGGTCGAGGGCGTCGCCGAGGGTCTGCACCGACCGCAGGGTGTCGGTCACGGCCGTTCTTTTATCAGAGGTCGAGACCACTTCTGCCACAGTGGACACCCCCTTTCCGCGTCGGTATAGTCGGGCTCACATCGCTAGCTAAACTAGCAAACAGGAGGCACGATGAGCGAGACCGAGTATGTCGTCCTCCTGGACGATTTCGGGAACGAGATCGGCACGGCACTCAAGGCCGACGTCCACGGTACCGACACCCAGCTGCATCTCGCGTTCTCGTGCCACGTGATGAACAGCGCGGGCCAGGTGCTCGTCACCCGCCGCGCGCTGCACAAGAAGACCTGGCCCGGCGTCTGGACCAACTCGTTCTGCGGCCACCCGGGCCCCGCCGAACCCGTGCTCTCCGCCGTGCACCGCCGCGCCGAGTTCGAGGTGGGCCTGACCGTCCGCGACCTCGAACTCGCCCTCCCGCTCTTCCGCTACCGCGCGGTCGACGCCTCCGGCATCGTCGAGCACGAGATCTGCCCCGTCTACATCGCCCGCACCGACGACGAGCCGCAGCCCAACCCCGACGAGGTCGCCGAGTACCGCTGGGTCGACCCCCTCGATCTGGCCGCGTCGCTCGAGGCCACCCCGTGGGCGTTCAGCCCCTGGCTCGTGCTGCAGGCGCAGCAACTCCACCTCTTCGAGACCCCACCCGCCGTGAGGAGAGCCTCGTGATCATCCTTCCCGCCGCCCCCACTGCCCGCGAAGAGATCGAAGACGCGATCGAGACCGCCCTCGAGCGCCTCGAGCACCGCATGATCTCCCAGGGCGAAGGCGCCCGGGCCCTGGCATCCGCGATCCGCCGCGCCACCACCGGCGGAAAGCGCTTCCGCCCGCTTCTCGTCGCCGCCGCATACGACACGCTCGACGGCGACGCCGTGCCCCTGTCGGGCCTGTACCAGGTGGCCGCGGCCTTCGAACTGCTGCACACCGCGTTCGTCGTGCACGACGACGTGATCGATCACGACCTCGAGCGCCGCGGCATCCCGAACATCAGCGGCGAGTTCCGCCAGCGCGGAATCGACAAGGGCGCCGACGACCACGGCGCAGCGCTCCTCGGCGATGCCGCGGGCATCCTCGCCGGCGACCTGCTGCTGCACGAGGCCGGACGCCTCGTCGCCCTCGCCGACATCCCCGCCAAGATGCGCGCCACGCTCATGACCCTCGTCGAAGACGCCGTGCTCGTCTCGGCCGCGGGAGAGCTCGCCGACGTCGAGAACGCCGTCTCGGCCGGCGACGTCGACCCCATGACCGTTCTCAAGGCCACGCGCGACAAGACCGCCGTCTACTCGTTCTCGGCGCCGTTGCAGGCCGGAGCCGTCATGGCCGACGCCGACGACGCCGTGCAGCACGCGCTCGAGCGCTTCGGCGAACGCCTCGGCCTCGCCTACCAGCTCATCGACGACCTCATCGGCGCCTTCGGTTCCACCGCCGTCTCGGGCAAAGACGAGGGCTGCGACCTCCGCGAGGCCAAGAAGACGCACCTCATCTCGCTCGCCCGCGAGACCGAGAACTGGCCCGAGGTCAGCGAGGCGCTCGCGCAGGCGCACACCGGCCCCGTGGCCATCCGTGCCGCGCAGGCCGCGCTCTCGGCATCCGGAGCCCGCCTCGCCCTCGAACGCCTCGTCTACGACACGCTCGAGGAGGCGACCCTCATCGTCACCGGATCGACCCTGCCCTCGCCGTGCCAGATGATGCTGCTCGACCTCGTCGACTCCGTCACGGAGCGCGTTCCGTGAGCACGGCTCCCACGGGCCTCGAACTCTATTCGCAGACGGCCGACGACGCCGCGGCCGCCGTCATCAACCGCTACTCCACCTCGTTCGGCATCGCGGCGCGCCTGCTCGGCCCGCGCCCCCGCCCGCACGTGCGCAACATCTACGCCCTCGTACGCGTCGCCGACGAGATCGTCGACGGACCCGCCCACGACGCAGGGCTCACCCCCGAGCGGGAACGCGAGGTGCTCGACGGTCTCGAGGCCGAGGTTCGGGATGCCATCGCCACCGGCTTCAGCGCCAACCTCGTCGTGCACGCCTTCGCACGGACCGCGCGCCAGTGCGGCATCACCGACGAGCTGATCGCGCCGTTCTTCGCATCGATGCGCACCGACATCGACACCGCCGCCCACGACGACCTGTCGCACGACGCGTACGTCTACGGCTCGGCCGAGGTCGTCGGGCTCATGTGCCTCCAGGTGTTCCTCAACGCCGGGATGTCGGCCCCCGCCCGCCCGGCCGCCGACCTCGTCGACGGCGCCCGCCGGTTGGGCGCGGCCTTCCAGGACGTCAACTTCCTGCGCGACCTCGACGACGACGCCGACCGCCTCGGCCGCGACTACCTCGACGGCGCCGCCGACGACGACCGCCGCGTCGCTGTGCTCGACCGGATCGACGCCGACCTCGCCGCCGCGGCATCCGTGATCCCCCACCTGCCGCCCGACTGCCGCGCCGCCGTGACCACCGCTCACGACCTGTTCGCCGAACTGTCGCGCCGCCTTCGCCTCTCGCCCGCGGGAGCGCCCCGCGTGCGCGTCCCCGACGGCGTCAAAGCCACCCTCGCCGCCCGTGCCCTCCTCGGGCGTCCACCGAAAGGTCCCCGCCCATGAGCGCCCAGCGCATCGTCGTCGTCGGAGGCGGAATCGCCGGTCTCGGCACCGCCGCCCTGTTGGCCGACCGCGGCCACGACGTCCAGCTCTTCGAAGCGCGCGACGCGCTCGGCGGACGCGCCGGATCGTGGGAGGCCGACGGCTTCCGCTTCGACACCGGCCCCAGCTGGTACCTCATGCCCGAGGTGTTCGACCACTTCTTCCGTCTGCTTGGCACCAGCGCCGACGAGCAGCTCGACCTCGTCCGCCTCGACCCGGCCTACCGCGTCTTCGGCCCTCCCGGGAAGGGCGAGCCGATCGACATCGTCTCGGGCCGCGAGGCCGCACGTGCACTGTGGGAGAAGCACGAGCCCGGCTCGGGCGACAAGCTGCTCGCGTACCTCGACTCCGCGAAGGACGCCTACGAGCTCTCGACGTCGAAATTCCTCTACGACCCGTACTCGTCGACGAAGGGACTGCGCGACCCCTCGCTGGTCAAGCGCCTGCCCACGCTCATCCCGCTGCTCACCCGCTCGCTGTGGAAGCGCATCACCAGCGACTTCCACAACCCGCGGCTGCAGCAGATCCTCGCCTACCCGGCGGTGTTCCTCGGCGGCTCCCCCTTCGAGGTGCCGAGCCTGTACCACCTCATGAGCCACCTCGACCTGGGCGACGGCGTGCTCTACCCCCGCGGCGGCATGACCGAGATCATCAAGGCCATCGAACGGCTCGCGCGCGAGCGCGGCGTGCAGATCGAGGCGTCCTCGCCCGTCGAGGCGATCATCACCGAAGCCGGCACCGCGCGCGGAGTGCGTCTCGCCGACGGCCGGGTCATCGCGGCGGATGCCGTGGTCTCGGGCGCCGACCTGCACCACACCGAGAACCACCTGCTCGAAGAGAAGGACCGCCAGTACCCCGAGAAGTGGTGGGACGACAAGGTGCCGAGCCCCGGTGCCCTGCTGCTGCTGCTCGGCGTGAAGGGCGAGCTCCCCCAGCTCACCCACCACACGCTGCTGTTCACCGACGACTGGCACACCAACTTCGACAACATCTTCGGCGAGAACAAGCGCATCCCCGACCCCGCGTCGATCTACATCTGCCGCCCCAGCGCCACCGACGACTCCGTCGCGCCCGAGGGCCACGAGAACCTCTTCGTGCTCGTCCCCGTGCCCGCCGACCCCGACAGCGGCCGCGGCGGCGTCTCGGGCGCCGGCGACGACCGCATCGAGAAGGCCGCGGACCGCGTCATCGCGCAGATCGGCGAGTGGATCGGCATCCCGGACTTCGCCGAACGCATCGTTGTTCGCCGCACGATCGCGCCGGAGGACTTCAAGGAAGACCTGCACGCCTGGCACGGCAACTCGTTGGGACTCGCGCACACCCTCAATCAAAGCGCGATCTTCCGCCCCAAGAACCGCTCGCGCAAGGTCGACAACCTGTACTACGCGGGAACGTCGGTGCTGCCCGGGATCGGCCTGCCCATGTGCCTCATCTCGGCCGAGCTCGTCGTCAAGCGCATGACCGGCGACAAGACCCCCGGCCCCCTGGCGGAACCCGCGCGCGCGGCGGTCTGACATGCCGGGGATCTACCTCGGCGCGATCCTCTTCTCGTTGACCGGCATGATGCTGATCGACTGGAAGTACTCGCTCGCGCTGCGGGTCGCTCCGGCGCGCACCGTCGTCGCGGTCCTCGTGGGCACGGCGTTCTTCCTCGCGTGGGACCTCGTCGGCATCGTCACGGGCGTGTTCGTCAAGGGCGAGAGCCCGCTGTTCGTCGGCGTGGTCCTCGCACCACACCTGCCGCTCGAGGAGATCTTCTTCCTGCTGTTCCTGAGCTACCTGGCCGTGGTGATGTTCGCCGTGTTCGAGCGGCGGGCGGTGGCTCGGGGGCGTCGGGGCTCGGGTGGCGCCGAGGATTCTGGCGGGGCTTCGGGGGGCGCCGGGGCTTCGGGTGTCGCCGGGGCGTCCGGTGCCGCGGGGGCGTCGGATGCCGAGGGGCGGCGGCGCTCATGACCTACCCGTTGATCGTGCTGCCGTTCGTCGTCGTGACGGTGCTCGTGACCCTCGCGACGGTGAGGCGTCCACGGTTCCGTGAGCGCATGGCATCCTCGGGGCTCACCGCCCTCGTGCTCGTGGGCCTCACTCTCGTGTTCGACAACCTCATGATCGCCGTCGACCTGTTCTCGTATCCTCAGGAGCATCTCAGCGGCCTGAAGCTGGGGCTCGCCCCGATCGAGGACTTCGCCTATCCCCTGTGCGCGGCGTTCCTCGTGCCGGCCGTGTGCACGCTGCTCTCCGCTCCCCCGTCCCCGAAGGATGCCGCATGACCCTCCCCGCCCTCACCCCCGGGCGCATCGTCCGGGAGCTGTTCGTCTCGTCGCGTCCGGTGAGCTGGATCAACACGGCGTTCCCCTTCGCCGCCGCCTACCTGCTGACCACGCGGCAGATCGATGCGCCACTGATCGTCGGCATCCTGTTCTTCCTCGTGCCGTACAACCTCGCGATGTACGGGGTGAACGACGTGTTCGACTACGAGTCCGACCTGCGCAACCCCCGCAAGGGCGGCACGCACGGCGCCGTGCTTGACAAGCGCATGCACCCCATCACGCTGTGGGCGTCGGCGCTGACGTGCCTGCCGTTCGTGGTGTACCTCGTGATCATCGGGTCGCCGCTGTCGTGGCTGGTGCTGGCGCTGAGCCTGTTCTTCGTCGTGTTCTACTCCGCGCCCCCGCTGCGGCTCAAGGAGCGGCCGTTCGCCGACTCGATGACCAGCAGCATCCACTTCTTCTCGCCCGCCGTGTACGGTCTCGTGCTGGCCGGGGCCGTGTGGACGCCGCAGCTGGTGTTCGTGCTCGTGGCGTTCGCGCTGTGGGGCATCGCCTCGCACGCCTTCGGTGCCGTGCAGGACGTCGAGGCCGACCGCGCCGCCGACATCTCGTCGATCGCCACCGCCCGCGGAGCCCGGTGGACCGTCCGCTTCGCGCTCGTCGCGTACGCCCTGGCCGGCGTGGCCATGCTGTTCACCGCGTGGCCGGGGCCGCTGGCGGCGGTGCTCGTCGTGCCGTACCTCGTCGTGTGCTGGCCCTACCGGAACGTGACGGATGCCGACAGCGACCGCGCCACCGCCGGCTGGAACCGTTTCCTGTGGTTGAACCAGATCGCGGGGTTCGGCACGACGATGCTGCTGATCTGGTGGTGGTTCCTCAGCGCGTGAGGCGTGGCGGTGTTCTCCGCGGCGTCGGGGCCGCGCCGCCCGGGGTTTCTGTGGGTTGAGTGTCCAAGACACCCGGACGTTTTCGGAACGCGTCCGGGTGTTCTGGACGCTCGACGGGGGCGCGGGATGCGGCGTGTCTTGGACACTCGACGGGGAGAGGCGCGGGCGATAGCGATGCGCGGGGAGGGGCGCGGGCGATAGCGATGCGCGGGGAAACGCGCGGCGGAACGTCAGTGACGCCGGCACCCCGCGCAAGCGGCGGAACGTCAGCGACGCCGGCGCCCGCGCAAGCGGCGGAACGACGACGCCGGCGCCCCGCGCGAGCGGAGCGCCGGCGTCGGCGGAGCGTGTCAGCCCGCGGGCGTGGCGTCGGTGCCGGGGGTCGACTCGGACGTCGAACCGGAGTTCGCCCCGCCCTGGCCCTGGGCCTCGAGGTCGAGCAGGCGCTGGACGGCCGCGGTGAGGCGGGCATCCTGAACGGCGAACTCCGCCAGGTCGCCGCTCGTCAGCGCTGCCTGGCGCGCCTGCAGCGCCGAGCTGGCCTCCTGCAGAGCCGCGGCGTAGTCGGCCGGAACGGTGACCGTGCCTCCGGTGTCGCCTCCGGTGGAGCCGCCCTCGCCCTGATCGGACGGGGTGACCGTCTCGTCTCCGGTGTTGGCGCCCGAGTCTCCGCCGAACAGCGTGTCGAGGGCCTCGCTGAGGGTGTTCTCGAACGCGATCTCGTTGCCGAAGGCCACGAGCACGCGCCGCAGCTGCGGGAGCTTCGTGTCACCCGACGACTGCACGAACACCGGCTGCACGTACAGCAGACCGCCACCGACCGGGAGCGTCAGCAGGTTGCCGTTGAGCACCTGCGACTGACCCTGCTGGAGGATGTTGATCTGCGACGAGACAGCCGTGTCGGAGTCGAAGGTGTTCTGCACCTGACCGGGGCCGGGGACGGTCGTCGCCGAGTCGATCACGAGCATGCGCAGACGCCCGTAGTCGTCGCGCTTCGTGCCCTGCTCGGCGCCCGCGTTGGAGTCGACCGCGAGGTAGCCGGTCAGCACGTTGCGCGCCTGACCGCCCTGGGATGCCGGGATGAAGCTCGTGAACATCGAGTAGCTCGGGTCGTCCTGACCGGGCATCTTCATCGTCAGGTAGTACGGCGGCTGGAAGGTCTGCGGGTCCTGCGGGTCGTTCGGCGTGGTCCACCGGTTGTCCTGGCGGTAGAACGACACCGCGTCGTCGACGTGGTAGACGCCGAGCATCGAGCGCTGCACCTTCATGAGGTCGGTGGGGTAGCGCACGTGGCTCATGAGGTCGGCCGACATGTCGCTCCAGGGCTTGAGCGACGACGGGTAGATGTTCTGCCACGCCTGCAGCAGCGGGTCCTGATCGTCCCACGCGTAGAGGTTCACCGAACCGTCGTAGGCGTCGACCGTGGCCTTGACCGAGTTGCGGATGTAGTTGATGTCATCCAGCGCGTAGGTCGGGGCCGGGTTGTTCGAGTCGGCGATCGCACGCGAGAGCGAGACGCTCGACGAGTACGGGTAGTTCGCGCTCGTGGTGTAGCCGTCGATGACCCACTTGATGCGTCCGTCGACGACCGTCGGGTACGGGTCGCTGTCGAGGGTCAGGTACGGGGCAACCTTCTGCACGCGCTCCTTGGGGTCGCGGTCGTACAGGATCTGCGAGTCCTCGTTCACGCTGTCGGAGAAGAGGATCTGCTCCGACTGGAACTTCAGCGCGTAGATGAGACGGTTGAAGACGTTGCCGACGCTCGGCCCGCCGTTGCCGGCGAAGGTCGTGCGCGTCTCGGTACCGCCGTCGGCGCCGAGCGGGTAGTCGAGCTCGATCGGGTCGGTGCCCTCGGGTGCGCCGACGATCGAGTACTGCGGCGAGCTCTCGCCGAAGTAGACGCGCGGCTCGTAGTTGAGGTCGGTGAGGAAGCCCGTGCCGGGGATGGCCTGCTCCAGGAACACCGGGTCGCCGTCGGCGGTGCGCTCGTTGCCGGCGGCCGCGACCATGCCGTAGCCGTGCGTGTAGACGAGGGTGGTGTTCTGCCACGACGCGGCGTCGCCGAGCTGACCGATGTTCAGCTCGCGCAGCGACACCACGGTGTCCTGCGTCTGACCGTTGATCGTGTAGCGGTCGACGTCGAGCGGGTTGGTGAACTGGTAGTAGGCGCGGTACTGCTCGAGCTGTCGGACGGTCGGGCCGATGATCGCCGGGTCCATGATGCGCAGCTGCGCGGTGGACTCGGCGTCGTTGCGCAGCTGACCGGCTTCGGCCTGGGTCGTCGCCTGGAAGTTCTCC
Source organism: Microbacterium sp. PRF11 (assembly GCF_031844085.1). NCBI lineage: Bacteria > Bacillati > Actinomycetota > Actinomycetes > Micrococcales > Microbacteriaceae > Microbacterium > Microbacterium sp. PRF11. The sequence goes on along the minus strand of NZ_JAUZUP010000004.1, from coordinate 129,194 downwards.
TTCTCGACCCGGTCGATGCCGTAGGCGGCCTTCGTGCCGTCGAGGTTGCGCTGGTAGTACTGGCTCTCGAGGTTGAGCTCGTTCGGACGCACCTGGAACGTGGTGACCGCCCACGGGATGGCCGCACCCACCACGATCGCCGAGACGACCAGCAGCGCGGTGCCGATGAGCGGGTAGCGCCAGCGGCCCACGAACGCGGTGACGAAGAACGCCAGAGCGACGATGATCGCGGCGATGGCGAGGATGGTCTGACCGGGGATGACGGCGTTCGCGCCGACGTAGCCGGGACCGGTGATGCGCTCACCCGGCTCGACGAGCGTGCGGAAGCGGTCGAGCCACAGGCTCGCACCCTGCAGCAGCAGGTACACGCCGGCGAGGATGGCGAGCTGGATGCGCGCGGCCTTCGAGATGCGCAGCTCGCGCTGGCCGATGCGGACCGAGCCGTAGAGATACGACACCACGCCGGTGAGCAGCAGGCAGACCAGCACCACCGCGGAGGCGAACCCGAGGGCGGCCGCGTAGAACGGCATCCCGAACAGGTAGAAGCCGGTGTCGAGACCGAACTGCGGGTCGGTCACGCTCGTGGCGACGCCGTTGATCCACAGCCACGTGGTCTCCCACTGGGCGGAGGCGGCGAAACCGGCGAAGAAGCCGAAGAAGATCGGAATGCCCCACATCGCCAGGCGACGTAGCGGCTCGACGACCTCCTGGTAGCGGTCGAGCTGCGAGCTCAGCCGCGCGTACACCGGACGCAGGCGGTAGGCCAGCTGGATGACGCCCCACACCGGCACGGCCATCGCGAGGAAGCCCACGACGAACATGATCGTGCGTGCGATCCACTGGGTGGTCAGCACGCCGGTGAAGCCCAGTTGCGAGAACCACAACCAATCGGAGTACAGGTTCGCGAAGACGAAGAACGCCACGACGAGAGCGGCGATCACCGCCAACGTGATCGAGATGATCCGACGGGATCTGTTCGGCGGCGTGGCCTGGTTCGGCGCTGAGGTCGTGGTCACTCGACCATCCTAGGCGCGGCCTTCTCGGGGAAAGCCGTGAATGCTACGATCCCGAACCACACGTCGGCAGGGCGTCGAGGTCGCCTCCGTCGCGGATGGTCTCGAGCACGGTGAGCGACTGCTCGAGCGTGGCGGTGGAGAACACCCGGATGCCGTCGGGCACATGGCCCACGACCTCGTTGCAGTTCGCCTCGGGTGCCAGGAACCAGGTGGCACCGGCATCCCGAGCTCCGTAGAGCTTCTGACGGATGCCACCGATCGGGCCCACATTGCCGTCGGCGTCGATCGTGCCGGTGCCGGCGATGTGCTGACCGCCGGTGAGGTCGCCGGGGCTCATCTTGTCGATGATGCCGAGCGCGAACATCATGCCGGCGCTGGGGCCGCCCACATCGTTCAGCTGGATCGTGACGTCGACGGGGAGGTCGAACGAGACCACCAGCCCCACGCCGAGCAGGTACTGCTGCGTCCCGTCGCCGGCGTCGCTCGCCCGCGGGGTGACCTGCGCGGTGGACGCCTTGCCGTCGCGCTCGAAGCCCACCGTGACGGGGGCTCCGGCGGCATCCTGGACCGCGGAGCGAACGGCGTCGACACTGGTCGCGGCGACGCCGTCGATCGAGGTGATCACGTCGTTCTGCTGCAGGACCCCGGCCGAGGCGCCGGAGTCGTCGACCGACATGACGCCGATCTGCTGGGGAACGTCGTACCCGAGCTCGCGCAGGGCGGCGGCGCTGGCCTCGCGCTGGGAGTCGGTCATGAGGGCGGCGTTCTCGGTGTTGCGCTGCTCGGTGCTCTGACCGGCCGGGAAGATGCGGTCGATCGGCACGACCGCGCGCGACCGGTCGAACCACGCCATGGCCAGCTCGATCCACGACGGCGTGCGCTCGCGGTTGCCGCTGACCTGCACCGTCAGCAGGTCGAGCTGACCCGTGGTGGTGTCGTCGTCTTCGTTCGGCACCGAGATGAGCGGAACCTCCTGACCGTCGGCGTTCGTCGTGCTGCCGAGGGTGTTGTACACCGGGCCGGGCTGCTGGATGACGTATGCAGAGGGCACGAACGTCAGCACGAAGAGCATGAGGACCGCGAGCGTCAGCGACCAGACGCCGATGACCGTGCCGCGGCGCCACTTCTGTCGGGGTGCGGGCACGACGGAGACGTTCTCATCGAACAGGGTCACGGTCTCAATCCTTTGCCGGGTCGTTCGCGCGCGGCGTAAGCGGCGAGAGGCCGAGCCGACTGATGCGGGGAAGCGTGCGACTAGCGTAGAACCCGTTCCCCCAGACCTGGCTGAAAGGCGGCTGAAGTGGCAGACGACGACCGGAACCCCGAGGAGGAGTTCCAGGAGCTCATGCGTCGCCTCCTCTCGGGAGACGTCAGCGGCATCGACCCGGAGCAGCTCTCGCGGCTGTCGGGCATGCAGATCGACCCCGCGATGCTGCAGGCCGTCATGGCGCAGCTGCAGGGGGCCTTCAACGGCACGAGCGACGGCATCGACTGGAGCGTCACCGAGCGCCAGGCGCTGCACATCGCCAACCAGGACGGCCTGGGCGTCACCAGCGGCCAGCGCACCGACCTCGACCAGGCGTTCACCCTCGCGGGCCTGTGGCTCGGCGAGGCCACCACCATCTCCGACCTCCCCCGCCCGGCGCGCGCCGTCACCCGCGGCGCCTGGGTGAGCGCGACGCTGCCGGTGTGGCAGGAGCTCGCCGAGCCCGTCGCCACCAGCATCGCCGACGCGCTCACCGCCGCCCTGGGTCAGCAGGCTCCCGACGACATGCAGGAGATGATCGCCGGTGCCGGCCGTCTCATGCGCACCGTCGGCGGTTCGCTCTTCGCCACGCAGCTCGGTCAGGTCGTCGGCCGTCTTTCCACCGAGGTCGTGGGCGGCGGAGACGTCGGCATCCCCCTCATGCCCGACGGCGACGCCGCAATCCTCCCGCAGAACTTCGCCGACTTCGGCCGCGACCTCGAGATCCCCGACGACCAGCTGGCGCTGTACCTCGCCACCCGCGAGCTCGCGCACGCCCGGCTGTTCCGCCACGCGCGGTGGCTGCGCCTGCACGTCATCTCGCAGGTGCGCGACTTCGCCCACGGCATCCGCGTCGACACCGACGCCCTCGAGGAACTCGCCACGCGCTTTGACCCGTCGCAGCCCGACGAACTGCGCAGGGCGCTCGAGAGCGGTGCCCTGCTGCCGGAGCGCTCGGAGGAGCAGACCGCGGCCCTCACCCGCCTCGAGAACCTGCTCGCCACGATCGAGGGCTGGGTCGACGTCGTCACCGAGGACGCCACCTCGCGACTTCCCGCCGCGGCCCGCATCGCCGAGGCGGTGCGTCGACGCCGCGCGGTGGGCGGTCCCGCCGAGCAGGCGCTCGGCTCCCTCGTCGGCCTCGAGCTGCGCCCGCGCCGCATGCGCGAGGCGTCGGCCATGTGGCGCGCCGTCACCGACGCCGTCGGCGCCTCCGGCCGCGATGCGCTGTGGGACTACCCCGACCTCATGCCCACCTCGGAGGACATCGACGACCCGGCCGCGCTCATCGCCCGCCTGACCGCCGAGTCGCGCGGCGAGGCCGCTCCCTCCGACGCCATGGACGACGCGCTCGCCCAGCTGCTCGCGGAGGAGGCGGCCGCGTCCGAGCCCTCCGCCGGGTCCGGCTCCGCCGACGAGACTCCGGATGCCGCAGACGGCGCCGGATCTCCGGCGCAGGGCGACGGCTCGATCGATCCGGATGCGTCTCGCGACCGGCAGGGGTCCGGCGGCGACGACGACCAGGGTGCTCCGGGCGACCAGCGGCCGGTGTGATCGTACGAGAACGCCCGCGGGACGGTGTCCCGCGGGCGTTCTCCGTTTTCCGGAGATAGCGGCTCCTCCCCACGGCGGTGAGGGGATGCGGTGCTGGGGACAGCGGCATCCGGAACCGGCGGGGGCGACATGGCGGCTCCTCCCCACGGCGGGTAGGCGATGCGGCGCTGGGGACAGCGGCATCCGGAACCGGCGGGGGCGACATGATCGGGCGATGATCCGACTCGATTCCGCTCATCCCCCGCTCTGGCGTGAAGACGGGCGCGTGCAATTCGGTGCACCGGCCGTGGCCATCGCACCGATCGCCGCCCCTTGGGTCGATGTGGTCGTCGCCTCACTCGTCGGTGGGACCTCGCGCGCCGAGGTGCGGGCGCTCGCTCGACTGCACGGCGCAGCAGAGGGCGACATCGAGGCGTTCCTCGTCGCCGTCCTGCCCGCGTTGGCGCGACGCCATCGTCACGCGCCGATCGCCGTGCAGACGGCCGACGATCTGCCCGCCCGGGTGGTGCGCGCCGTGCTCGCGGCATTCGCCGCACGCACGCCGGTGCTGCACTGGGCGGGCGAGGCGACCGAGGCGGTTCCGGTGGGAACCCGCGTCGTGGTGCTCGCCGCGCACCGGGTGGACCCTCGGCGCGTGTCCGGGCTCATGCGCGACGACATCACTCACGCCCCGCTCGTGCTCGACGGCGCCAGCGCCACGATCGGCCCGGTCGTGGTCCCCGGCCGCACCGCCTGTCTCGCGTGTCTCGACGCCGCGCACCGCGCAGGCGACCCGGAATGGACGACCGTGGTCTCGCAACTCCTCGCGCGACCCCGACCGGCGGTCGACGTCGCGCTCGCCGCGGAGGCCGGACGGGCCGCGCGGTTCCTCGTCAGCGCCCCGATCGGGGAGTCGACGCGCTCGCTGCGGTTGCGCGCCGATTCGTTCCGGCGGGCCTGGGCCTTGCATCGGCCGAGCGAAGACTGCCGCTGCCGATCTCTTGAAGGAAGCGAGACGGAGCACGCTCCATCCGACCTCGTCCTCTCGCCCAGCTCACCCAGAGGGTCCGAGCCGCTCGCGTGACGCCCACGTAGGCGAGTCGCCGTTCCTCGTCGACCGCCTCGAACGTCTTCGCGTACGAGATCGGCAGCAGCCCCTCACTGACCCCCACGAGGTACACGTGATCCCACTCCAGCCCCTTCGCCGCGTGCAGCGTCGCGAGCGTCACCGTGCGCGTGGTCGGCTCGTGCTGATCCTTCGCGCGGGCCTGCAGATCGTCGGTGAACGAACGCAGGTCGGTGCCCTCCGGCGCTTCCTCGGCCAGACGCAGCAGCGCGGCGCGCGCCTCCCACGCCTCGCGGAGGGCCCCGCCCGCCTCGGGCGGGTCGTCGGTCAGCCCGACACCGCGCAGCACGTCGCGCACGGTGGCGAGGAAGCCGGTGTTGATCGGAGCGACCGAGGCGGCGCGCAACGCCATGAGCGCCTGCCGCACCTCGGGCAGGTCGAAGAACTTGCGCCCGCCGAGCACCGAGGCGGCGACCCCCACCGACGACAGGGCCGACAGCAGGAGCGCCGACTGGGCGTGCGAGCGGTACAGCACGGCGATGTCGTGCGGATCCACGCCGCGCGTGAGCGAATCGGCGATCGCGCGGGCCACGGACGCGGCCTCGCTCTCGTCGTCGTCGAAGGCGCGCACCGTCGGGGTGGGCGTGTCGTCGCCGCGCGCGGCCACGAGCTCGAGCGCGCCGGCGCGACCCCGCATGAGGTCGTTCGCGACCGCCAGCACGGGTGCCGTGGATCGGTAGTTGCGTTCGAGCCGCACGACCCGCGCGTCCTCGTAGGTCCGCTCGAACTCGAGCAGGTAGCGCGAGTCTGCCCCGGTGAACGAATAGACCGTCTGGCTGGCGTCGCCCACCACGCAGAGGTCGCGCCGGTCGCCGAGCCACAGCTCGAGCACGCGATTCTGCAGGGGCGAGACGTCTTGGAACTCGTCGACGGTGAAGTGGCGGTACTGCTCGCGCACGGCCGCGGCCACCCGCGGCTCGGCCTCGATCATGCCCGCGCAGGTGAGCAGGACGTCTTCGAAGTCCATCTGCCGACGCTCGTCCTTGAGCTTCTCGTACGCGCGTTGGAGCGCGACGACCTGGTCGACGCCCAGGCGACCGACGCCCTCCGGACGATCGGCGGCATACTGCTCGATCGAGCGCAGGGTGACCTTGCGCCACTCGATCGCCGCGGCCACGTCGCGCAGCGTCGCCGTGTCGGGCGCGAGACCCACCCCGTCGGCGGCATGCGCCAGCATGCGCACCTTGTTGTCGATGATCGAGGGAGCCTGGTCGCCGGCGAGCGTCGGCCAGAAGAAGTTGACCTGCGCGAGGGCTGCGGCGTGGAACGTTCGCGCCGACACCCCCGCGACACCGAGCGCGCGCAGGCGTCCGCGCATCTCACCGGCCGCTTTCGCCGTGAAGGTGACCGCCATCACGCGCTGCGGCGAGTACGCCCCCGTGTCGACACCGTGCGCGATGCGCCGGGTGATCACGCGGGTCTTGCCGGTGCCTGCGCCGGCCAGCACGCAGACGGGTCCGCGCAGCGCGCGCGCCGCCTCGAGCTGGTGCTCGTCGAGGCCGTCGAGAGGACTGGTCATGCGATCCCCCGGTACCACTCGTCGATGAGGCGGTGGGCGATGGATGCCGCGCCGGGCAGCTGCACCGCCGCCTCCCCGCGCAGGGCCGCGCCCACCTCGTCGCGGGTGAACCAGCGCACCTCCACGATCTCGTCGCCGTCGGCTCGCGCCGCAGCTTCATCGACCACCTCGGCCCGGAAACCGAGCATGAGCGACCGGGGATACGGCCACGCCTGCGACCCCCGGTACTCGACGCGGTGCAGGTGCACGTTCGACTCCTCGTTCACCTCGCGCGCGACCGCGTCTTCGAGGGACTCCCCCGCCTCGGCGAAACCGGCGAAGCACGAGTACCGCGCCCCACCCCAGGCGGCGTTGGCCCCGAGGAGCACCCGGTCCGCCTCCGCCGACGTGACGAGGACGATGACCGCCGGGTCGGTGCGGGGGAAGTGCTCTCGCCCGCAGACCGGGCAATGCCGCGACCAGCCTGCGTGCTCCACCCGCGTACGGGCGCCGCAGGCCGGGCAGAACGGCGCGTCGCGCAGCCAGCCGGCGAGGGCGACCGCGGTGGTGAGCAGCTCCGCCTCCCCCTCGGGGAGGTCTCCACCCGCCGCGCGCAGCCCGATCCAGGTGGCATCCGGTGCGAGGGTGCCTGGTGCGGACGAGACCTCACCGGCGGCGTCGTCCGCGAGCACGGCGAGCAGGATCGCGGCGCCGTCATCGGCGCGTCCGAGGAAGGCCCACTCCAGGACGTCGGGAGTCGGGTGGTCGCCGGGGACGGTCGCGGTTGCGTTCGGCGCCGAGTCGACGCGATGGGCGATCGACGCGCCATCGGGTTCCGGTCGGGCGCCGCGGGCGGTGGTCGCGCCATCGGGTGCCGGCTCGTCGTCGCGGACGGCCGCCGCGCCGGGGATGGTCGCGACGGGAAGGAAGCGAGAGACCGGAAGGAGGGCCAGACGACCGTCGACCAGCGGCGCCGCGTCGCGACGGATCGCGAGCACGCGCGTCGCGGGCTCGACGAAGACGCGGGCGAGCAGATCGGCATCGTCGCGCTCGGCGCCCGATCGGTCGACGTGGAGAGACGGTCGCACAGCCGACGACGACGAGGCGGGAAGCGGCATCGAGCACCTCTCTGACGGGCGGGAATGCGGCGACCTGCCCCGTCAAGGGCGTGGCGCGGGCGGGTGAGCGAGGGCCCGACCTACCCTGGGGGACATGGCACGCTCGCCCCTCATTTTAGCCGCGTCGGCGACAACGGCCCTGCCCGGCACCGCCTTCACGAGTGCTCGCGCGCTGACCGAGAACGCGGGTGGACGCTTCGACGCCGCCCTCGCGCGCACCGACGACGGCCGGGAGGTCGTCATCCGGATGCCGGCGGGCGAAGACGGCGCCCACGACCTCGCCGCCGAGTCGCGCGCCCTGCACGCGCTCACGGCCGGCGTCCGCGCGCTCCTGCCCTTCGCGGTGCCCGAGGTCCTGGGCGAAGCAGGCTCCGGGACTCAGCGCGTCCTCGTCGTCGACCACATCGACGGGTACCGGATCGACCCCGCTCACCTCCCGAAGGGGCCGGGCTACGCCCCCGCCATCGGCGGCGCGCTCGCCGCGGTGCACGCCCTCCCCGTGTCGTTCGTCCGCACCGATGGCCTCCCCGTCCGCTCCCCCGAGCAGGTGCGCGACGACGTCGAACGTCTGCTCGACCGGGCCGACGCGACCGGACGCGTCAGCGACGACCTCATGCTGCGCTGGCGTCGGGCCCTCGAGGTCGACGAGCTGTGGCGTTTCGAAGCAGCCGTCATCCTCGGCGGCGCGACGAGCGCGTCGATCCTCCTCGCTGACGACGAGCACGAGATCCCCCAGGTCGTCGGCATCCTGGACTGGGCGGGACTGAGCGTCGGCGACCCGGCGGTCGACCTGCGGTGGTTGGCATCCGCTCCCCTCGCCGCCGACGACGTGCACGAGGGGTACGCGGCGGCCGGCGACCGCTCCCCCGATCCGTTGCTTCGCGAGCGCGCCCGCCTGTACGCCGAGCTCGAGTTCGCCCGGTGGCTCGTCCACGGGCACGACGCCGGCGAGACCGATGTCGTCGCCGACGCCGTGGCCCTGCTCGACGCCCTCGCCGAGGGTGTGCGGGGCGACCACATCGTGCCCGACAGCCGCAGCGATATCGACGACGCGATGGCGCTCGTCGAGAGCGTGCCGCCGGCCGCCCTGGCGGTCGACGTCGACACGTCGATGCAGACCGACGCCTACGACCCCGAGGCGCTGTCGCTGTACCTCTCGGCCGAGCGCGACCGCGCCGCATCTGCCGATGCGCTCGCCGAAGCTCTCGACGTCGAGAATCCGGATGCCGAGACCGGCGCCATCCACGTCGACCGGCTGCCCGAACCCGACAGCGTCGATCCCGAAGCCACCGCACCCGTCGACCTCGACGGGTGGACCGAGCGACCGGTGAACGATCGGGGTCCCGCGCTCAGCGGTGACACCGACGCGACGTCGTTGTGGTCACGGCCGGAGCGGGACGCAGACGCGCCCGAGCCGGCCATCCGCGACGCGTCGCACGCCCCCGGTCCGGCGGTGCGCGATCGCGACGAAGACCGGCTCGGCGGCGATCCCGCCGTCGACGATGAAGAGGACGCCGCGCGCGCCAGTCGGGCTGCCCTGCGCCGATGGGGCGTCGCCGGCGACTCGGCCTAGATCCAGCAGTCGACCCGCCGCTCCGTCGTGAGCATCACCGTGGGCGGCGGGTGAACTTTCGCGCTCTTCGGGTGAAATCACCCCTCACCGACAGCATGTTCGCGTGCTTTCTGGCAGGCTCGTCCCGAACCCGGCTCCCCCACGGGACCGTGGTTCTCCGACGACCACCCGAAGGCGAGCAGCATGTCGACGACGACCCCGCATCCGCGTAAAGACAACGCCCGGATCGCCGCGGTCTCGGGATTCGTGGGCAGCGCCCTCGAGTACTACGACTTCTTCATCTTCGCCTCGGCGGCCGCGCTCATCTTCCCCCGCCTGTTCTTCCCGGAGGGAGAACCCGGGGTCGCCACGCTGCTGTCGTTCGCGACCGTCGGCGTCGCCTACGTGGCCCGCCCGTTCGGCGCCGTCCTGTGGGGGCACATCGGCGACCGGTTCGGCCGCAAGAGGGCGCTGCTGGCGTGCCTGACCATCATGGGCGTCGCGACGTTCCTCGTCGGATGCCTGCCCACCTGGGACACGGTCGGTATCACCGCGCCGATCACCGTCGTCGCGCTTCGACTCGTCCAGGGGGTGTCGGCGGGCGGCGAATCCCCGGGCTCGAGCGCACTGACATTGGAGCACGCTCCCGACCATCGCCGGGCGTTCTTCACCAGCTGGACGATGAGCGGCATCATGTTGGGGATCGTCGTCTCGAGCCTCGTCTTCATCCCGATCGCGAGCATGCCCGAAGACGACCTGCTGTCCTGGGGCTGGCGCGTGCCGTTCTGGGCGTCGCTGCTCGTGACCGTCGTCGCGATCGCTCTGCGGCGCCTCCTCGACGAACCGGAGGTCCTTGCGACGGCGCCTCACGGCGAGGCCGCCGGCAGGCTGCCCCTGCTCACGCTGCTCCGCCACCACGGAGGAACGGTCGTGCGCGTGACCCTGATGTCGCTGTACACCGCCGTGAACACCATGGTGAACGTCTTCGCCCTGGCCTACGGCACCTCGGTGGCGGGGATCCCTCGCGGGGAGATGCTGGCGGTGATCACCGTGTCCAACCTCACTGCCGTCGTCGTCGGGCCCGTCGCGGGGGCGTTCTCGGACCGCGTCGGCCGCAAGCCGGTCTTCCTCGCGGGTCTCGTGCTGCAGTGCGCCCTCATCTACGCGCTCCTCGCCGCAGTCGACGCGGCCATCATGCCGCTGGTCTGGGCCCTGAGCATCCTTCTCATCGGCGTGGCCTACACGCTGTCGAACGCCGTCTACCCGGCGTACTTCCCCGAGCAGTTCCCGGCACGGATGCGCTTCACCGGCATGGCGGTGAGCCTCATGCTCGGCCTGGTGCTGGCCGGACTCACCCCGGCGATCGCGCAGACCTTCGTGACCGGGCCCGGGAACGACCGCGACTGGCCCGCAGTGGCGTGGTTCACCATCGCCATCGTCGTCGTCTCCGTGATCGCCACGATGTTCGCTCCCGAGACGGCCACTACCCCCACCGCGCTCCTCGGTCTCACGACCCCGCCGAAACGCGCCGTCGGCTTCGCCGAGCACATCGACCGGGATGCCGCGCCGACCGGCCCGAGAAGAGCCGACGCCCGCGCCGAGCACACCGACGGGATCGACGCGCCGACCGGCCCGAGAGCGGCCCACGCCCGCGCCGAGCACACCGACCGGGATGCTGCGCCGACCGGCCCGAAAGCAGCCCACGCCCGCGCCGAGCGCACCAACCGTAATGCGCCGCCGACCGGACATTCGGCCCCATTGGCGCACCCGGATCAGCCGCGCAGCACCAACTCGTCGCCCACGTAGAACAGGGCGACGTCGATCTGGTCCACGTCGATCCCGTGCTTGGCGTGGTACGCCTCGCGATACAACTCCAGCTGCAACATCCGGGCGCGGCGGTCCGCCTCGGTGGTCGGCGGACGCCCCGTCTTCCAGTCGACGATCTCGTACCGGTCGCCGCGCCGGTACACGGCATCCAATTTGCAGATGACGACGTGCTCGCGACCGTCGAGGCGCGTCGTGACGAAGTCGATCTCGGTCTCGACCTCGAGCGGGCGCAGGTCGGCCCACTCCGAACGCTCGAAGCACTCACGCAGACGCTGCAGTTCGGCCGCGTCGGCCGCCGAGGCGCCGACCTCGTCGTCGTCCCACAACCCGTCGTCGTCGAGACCGATACCGGCGCCCACGTGACCGGAACGCTGCTCGACCCAAGCGTGAAAGAGCGTTCCGAGGCGCGTCTGACGATACGGACGCTCCGGCATGGGACGCCGCAGATCGTCGACGGCTCGGCCGTAGTCGGCGACGAAGTCCTTGAAGCGCGACGCGGGGATCCGCGTCGGCGCCGGGGTGTGCGTGGGTCGCAACCGGTCGGCTCGCTCGGCGAGCAGCAATTCGAGATCGGCATCGGGTGCCGCCGGCGGTGCATCGCGCGCCGTGCGGGCGGCAGCCGCCGCGGCGGAGACGGCGGTGCGACGCGACCCCAGCGGGTCGAGCGGCCAGTGCAGCAGCCGCCGCTCTCCATCGTACGGGTCATCGCCGGGGTCGTCGACCGCGAGTTCGACCTCGAGCGCCTCGGCAGCCTCTTCGAGGAAGACGCTCGGCCGGCGCGGCTTCTTCGTTCCCGACCAGCTCGAACCCGACAGCAGCAGATGATCGCGCGCTCGGGTGAACGCGACATAGGCCAAACGACGGTCCTCATCGAGCTGGCGCGCGCGGTTGGCGGCCACGAAGTCCTCGATCGCCGCCTTCAGGTCCTGCTGCGTCTCGGCTCCGCGCCAGCCGAAGACCGGCAGCCACGCCGAATCGCCCCGGAACTCCGAGGGGAGGATGCCGAAACCGAGCCACCCCTTCGTGTCGCGGGGCAGGGAGGGCAGCTCATCGGTGACCAGGCGGACGACAGCCACGGCATCCCATTCGAGTCCCTTGGAACCGTGGATGGTGAGCAGCTGCACGACGTCGTCTTCGGGGGGCTCGGTGCGCGGCGCGAACTCGTCAGCCTGCTCGGCATGATCGAGCCAGGCGAGCAGGCTCGCCACCGACCCGGATTCGTCGGCCGCCAGGAACCCGCGGATCTCGTCGACGAACGCCCGCAGCTGGGCGGAGGCGATGCGGGCGGGACCGCGCGCTTCGTTCGCCGCGAGTTCGATGTCGAGACGCAGCTCGGCCTCGATCAGCCGGATCAGCTCGGGGATCGGTGCGCCGACGCTGCGGCGCAGACCCGCGAACACGGCGCCCGCTTCGCGCAGGCGCGCGCGTCCTTCGGGCGTGATGTCGGCGAGCCAGCCGTGGCCGTCGGTCTGACGCGTCAGGAAATCGAGGGCGTCGACCAGCGAGGCACGGTCGGCCCCGGGCGTCGAGCGCAGGCGATCGACCACCTCGGGCGCGAGCGGCTGCAGGGCGACGTCGTGGGTGGCGAGGCGACGCGCGAGCTGAGCGAGGGCGCGCAGGTCGGCGAGTCCGACCGCCCAGCGGGGGCCCGCGAGCAGACGGATGAGGGCCGACCCCGCTTCGGGGTCGCTGATGACGCGCAGCACCGACACGACGTCGACGACCTCGGGGGTCGTGAGGAGTCCGCCCAGGCCCAGGATGCGGTGAGGGATGCCGCGGCGTCCGAGCGCGTCGCCGAACCGCACCATGTGCTTCTTGCTGCGGAACAGGACGGCGCCGGTCGTGGCGCGCCCCTCGGCCGCGCGCGCCGCGCGAACGCCGACGAACCATGCGGCCACGCGGTCGGCCTCGGCGTCGAGATCGTTCTCGAAGACCGTCTCGACGAGGCCCGTGGGTGCGCCGGGGCGGGATCGCAGCTCTTCGACGGCGACGGCGGAACGACCCGCGAGCGGGGCGAGCACCGCGTTGGCGGCGTCGAGCACGCGTGCGCTGTTGCGCCAGCTCGTCAGCAGGGCGAAACGCTGGCACCCACCTCCGGGGGCGAACGCGTCGGGAAAGCCGCCGAGGTTGCCCGCGCTGGCTCCTCGCCAGGCGTAGATGGCCTGGTGGGGATCGCCGACGGCCATGACCCCGGTGCCACCGAAGAGCGTGGCGAGCAGATCGGTCTGCACGACGGAGGTGTCCTGGTATTCGTCGAGCAGCACGACACGGTACCGGGCGCGCAGCTCTTCGACGACGGCGGGATGCTCGGTCGCGATGCGAAGGGCGCCGGCGACCTGATCGGCGAAGTCCATCACACCCAGACGCGCCTTCTCGCGGTCGTACGCGGCGGCGAGCGAGGCCAACAGCGACAGAGCGGAGACCTTCGTCGCCGCGTCGACCACCTCCTTGTACACGCTCACGCGCGACGAGGTCGACGGGCGCTCGACGATGCGCCCGAAGTCCTCGGGGAAGGCGGCGAGACGGTCGAGGTCGACGAGATTGTCGACCCCGTCCCGGGCGATGCGCAGGGCGGCGTCGATGATCGTGCGCGGCGACTCCTGCCGCTCCTCCAGGCGCGGATCGTCGGAGGCGAACACGACGCGTCGCATCAGCAGCCAGGCCGCGGACTCAGACAGCACCGCCGACTCGGAATCGCGACCGATGCGCAGTCCGTGCTCGCGCACGATCGAGTCGGCGAAGCTGTTGTACGTCGACACCGTCGGGCGGTGGAGCAGGTGGTCGGCGTCGAGAGCCTCCGCGTCGGTCGCTCCGACCTCGGCCGCGAGGGCATCGAGAGCCGCGCGTCGCGCCGCATCGCCTCGCGCCCCCTCGACCGCGGCGAGCTCGGCGAAGACGGCGAGGCGCCCCTCGGCGTGCAAGGACGGCAGAGCCGGCAGCAGGCCGCGGGCCTCGAACTCGGACAACCGCTGCAACCGGCGCTGGATCCGCTCGGCCAGCTCCCCCGCCGCCTTGCGGGTGAAGGTGAGACCGAGCACCTCGTCACGGCGGAGGAGGCCGTTGGCGACGAGCCAGACGACGCGACCGGCCATGGTCTCGGTCTTGCCGCTGCCCGCGCCGGCCACGACGAGGGCGGGCTCCAGCGGTGCTTCGATGACGGCGGTCTGCTCGGCGGTGGGCGGGAACTGCCCGAGCGCCGCGGCGATCGTCGCGGCCGACAGGACGACCCTCACGACGCGCTCACCGCCGAGACCGTGTGGATCCGGCACAGCCCGTACGAGAACTCGTCACGGCAGTGCACCTCGTACGGTGCGGCGAAGCTGCTTCCCCGCATGACGCCGACCGCCCGCTGCACCCGCGCGACGAACTCCCCGCGCTGCTCGGCGTCGAAGGGCTGCTGCGTCGGCTCGGCGTAGTCTTTCGTCGCCGCGGTCGGGCGCAGCACGAGCAGTTTCGCTCCGCCCGCCGGCATCCCGGCGACCTGCTCGATGGCGCCCGACGAGAAGGCGAGCTGGTAGGCCGCGAGCTGCGGGTTGTCTGCGACCTTGGCATCCGTCTGCGGCTCGTTCTTGCCCGTCTTGAGATCGACGATGACGACCTCTCCGGCCGGGGTGACCTCGACGCGGTCGATGTCACCGCTGAGCACCGCCCCGTGCTCGCCCGCATCGGCGAGCGGAATCGGCACCTCGAAGTGCCGTTCGGCGCCGATCAGACGCCCGCCGGCGTCGTCGAAACGGCGCAGGTACGCGGCGAGACGGCGCACGAGATCACGCGCGCGCGTGCGCTCTGCGCGTTCGCGCCACGCCGCGTCGAAGACCAGCTCGCCCCAGCGGTCGTCGACGACGGCCCAGAGGTCTTCTTCGGACGACGACCCCGCGGTCTCGAGAGCGGCGTGGATGATCGTGCCGATCCCCGCCGTCGTGCCCCCGCGGTCGCCGCCGAGATCGGCGATCACCCAGTCGAGCTCGCACTCCTCGAGGGCGTGCAGGCGCGACGGCGAGACGCGCACGTCTTCTTTGGCGAGGTCGCGCAGCGGGGCCGATGAGCTGGGCGCGGCGACGCCGTACCATTCTTCGGGCGCGGCGCCCGCGACGTCTGCAGCGGCGAGCAGCGCGAGCTGACCGGCCGCATGGGCGCGATCGGCCCCCGTCACGCGCGGCGCGGTGAGCGACCGCCGATGCCGGGCCACCAGGCCCCGCAGTGACAGCGGGTGCTCGGGAATGGATGCCGCCGGCTCCGCCGCGGGGAGCATCTCGAACAGCACGCTCGGCCCGGTGTCGTCGTCGTCGACCGCCGTGACGACGAGCAGGGCGCCCGCGCGGCTGATCGCCCGGACGAACAGGCGCAGTTCGTCGTGCATCGCGGCGCGGCGACGATCGAGCATGCCTGCGGCGGGGAGGTCGGGGGTGTGCACGGCATCGGCGAGGCGCCACGTCTCGAGCAGACCGCCACGCAGCCTCGTGTTGGGCCACACGCCCTCTTGCACGCCCGCGATGATCACCGTGTCGAACGACGTGCCCGCGGCCGCTGCGGGGGTGAGTACGCGGACGGTATCGACCACGGCGGGCTGCTCGATGCGGTCTTCCGCGACGTCGCTGTCGAGGACCGCGCGCAAGAACGTCGACGCCTCGCCGTCGGGCTCGCGCTCCGTGTACCGCTTCGCCGCCTGGAAGAGCGCGACGACGGCGTCGAGGTCGCGGTCGGCCTGCTCGGCGAGCGGTCCGTGCCCGCGCGAGGCCTCACGCCAGGTGCGCGCGAGGGCGCTGCGCTCCCACGCGGTCCACAGCAGTTCGTGGGCGGTCGCGCGAGAGAGCGTCTGCGCGCGTAACGCCGCGAGGGTCTCGCCGAGGCGGGCGGCGCGGCGGGCCTCGCGGGAGTCGATGGTCTCGAACTCGAGGGGGAACCGCACGCCCGACACCAGCAGCTCGGTCGCGGAGCGAGACCCCCCACCCGCGACCTCATCGTGCCGCAGAGCCGTGCGCAGGCGCCGCAGCTCGATCGGATCGAGCCCGCCGAACGTGCCCAGCAGCGCATCGACGACGTCGTCGTGCGCCCAGTCGTCGGGGGCGGTCATGCCGAGCTCGACGAGGCGGACCAGATCGCGCACCGGTCGCTGCACGCCGAGCGCGAGGCCGGGGCCGCTGGCGCGCGCCGGCACCTCGCGTGCCGCGAGCTCGGCCTCGAGCGTGGCCACCTGGCGTGAGTCGTGTGCGATCACCGCGCACTGCGCCCAGGGGACGCCCTCGAGCACGTGGCGTTCGCGCAGGAGCCGCGCGATCGCGTCGGCCTCTTCGGCGGGCGAACGCAGCAGGTACGTGCGCACCGACCCCTGCGGCGCGGCGCCGACCGGCGCCCGACGGTGGGCGACGACGCCCGCGGCCCCGATCCGCGAGGCCACCTGCCGGACCAGGTCGATCTGCTCGGGCGTTCCCCGGTGCGGTGTGCCGAGCGAAGCTGTCGTCCCGAGCTCGCGCGCCAGACGGGCGAAGTTCTCGGGCGTGGCCCCGCGGAACGCCCCGGACCCCACGTCGGGGTCGCCGTACGCGACGACGCCGATCCCGAGGGCCCGGCAGGCGCGCAGCAGATCGACACCGCCCGCCGTGAGTTCTTGAGCGTCGTCGACGAGGACGCACCTCAGCGTCTCGAAGCGTCCGAGCAGGCCGCGGTCGATGAGCGCCTCGTCGAGCACCGCGACCGCCTCGCGCGCGAGATCGGCCGCATCACGGTGAGCTCCGCGCATCGACGCGCGGACGGCTCGGTACTCGTCGGAGAACGAGGCCAGGGCCGCCCACACCGGCACCTCGTGCCGCTCGGCCAGGGCGAGGAGGTCAGCGGAATCGATGCCGAGATCGGTGCACTCGGCGAGGAAGGCGCGCAGATCGCCGCGGAAACCCCGCGTCGCGCGGATGGCGGAACTGAGCCACTCGGGCCATCGCGACGCCCCCTCGAGTTCGTCGAGCGCATCTCCGTCGAGGAGATCGCGGATGATCTGGTCTTCGTCGCCGCCCGTGAGCAGCTGCGGCGGCTCGGCGCCGCGGCGCACCTCGGCGCCGCGGACCAGCTGGAACGCGAACGACGCGACGGAGCGCGCGAGAGCACCCGAGGTGGCCTGCCCCACCGCCAGGGCGAGCGGGTCGCGCAGCGCCGTCGCCGCCGGACGAGTGGGGGTCAGCACCAGAAGGTGGTCGGGGTCGACCCCGGATGCCACGAGCTCGCGCACCCGGGCGAGCAGGGTCGTGGTCTTCCCCGATCCGGGTGCACCCACCACGACGCCGCTGACTTCGGGACCCCAGCCGACCACCGCACTCTGCTCGGCGTCGAGGAGCGCGCCCGAGCGCGTCGGCGCACCGGGGGCGGCGGCATCCGGGATCTGCATATCTCCACGCTAAACCGGACCTCCGACATCGCCCTCCCGGGCACACGGGCGGTGTGCGCGGGAGAGATCGAGCCGCGGCGTTCGCCGTCCGCGAAGCGGCGCCCTCGCCGGGTCGTCGTGTCCGAGGCCTGCCCTAGAGTCGGAATACGCGCCGGGCCGACCGCGGCCCGCGGGGAAAGGACGCATTGTGGAGATCCGCATCGGCATCACCAACACCGGCCGGGAACTCAACTTCGAGACCAACGACAGCTCCGACGCCGTCAAGTCCGCCGTCGCGGGCGCCCTCGACAGCTCGGCCAGCCACGTCACCTTCACCGACGTGAAGGGCAACTCCTACATCGTCCCGACCGCCAACCTCGCGTTCATCGAACTCGGTACCGAAGAGGCGCGTCGCGTCGGCTTCGTCGCCTGATCTCCACCGCCGTGCAGATCCTGCTCGGACTGATCATCGGGGCCGTCGTCGGGCTCGCCGCGCACTTCTCGCTGCCGCAGCGACAGCTTCGCGGCGCCGCCCTGGCTCCGCTCGCCGGGGCGGCCTCCGCGGCCGTGGTGTGGACGGCGATGACCTGGATGGGTCTCGGCGTCGACTCCCCGATCCTGTGGATCGTCGCAATCCTCGCGCCCGCCGTCACGACGTTCGCGCTCGTGCCGTTCCTCACGCGCACGCGCCTGGCACGCGACGAGGCGGATCGCCTCCGGCTCGGCGTCTGACGGCCGACGGGCGTCGACGGCTGGTGGTCGCTCCGGCAATGGTCGTCGGACCGTGCAACGGCTGGTGGTCGCTCCGGCATTGGTCGTCGGACCGTGCCACGGCTGAGGGTCGCTTCGTCAACGGGCGTCGCATCGCCCGCAACTGACGGGCGCCCCCGCGAGCGACCGTCGCATCGCGCAACGACCGACGTTCGCCTCGGCTGCGGGCTCTGTCGCGGAGCGGCGGCCCGGCCTCGGCGCAGGCTCGTTACGCCGCCAGCCCCATGGCATCCATTCGACGGGCGTGAGCGCCCATCAGCTCGCTGAAGACCGGCTCGACCTTCGCCTCTTCGGCGCGATCGAGGTGTCCGTGGCGCAGGGCGGCACGCGCGACCAGCAGCGTGTCGCCGACGAGCCGCCGCCCCCACAGTGCGAGCAGCCACCGCCACTCCTCGTCGCTCTCGATGGTCGCGGCGAGGATGTCGACGATCGCCTGACGGTCGTCGTCGGCCTGCAGGATGCGCGCGACCCGGCGTCCGGTGTCGCCGTAGCTCGACGAGAGGGCGAGGTAGAAGTCGTCGAGAAGACCCGCGGTGATGTGCACCGTGAGCATGGTCTCCTGCGGACGCACGCCGTGGGTGTTGCGCCG
This sequence comes from Microbacterium sp. PRF11, assembly GCF_031844085.1. Classification (NCBI taxonomy): domain Bacteria; kingdom Bacillati; phylum Actinomycetota; class Actinomycetes; order Micrococcales; family Microbacteriaceae; genus Microbacterium; species Microbacterium sp. PRF11. The sequence goes on along the minus strand of NZ_JAUZUP010000004.1, from coordinate 110,563 downwards.
GAAAGCGTCGAGCGACTCGCGGAACGGCAGCATGAGCTGCGTCGGGTCGGCCCCGCGCTCGCGGATGAGCGCGACCAGTTCCTGGTGCTTGATGAGCGCCGCGCCGGCCGCGCGCGAGAGCGACTCCTTCTCGGCGAGCTCGGGCGTCAGGGCGATCAGTTCGCTGAGCGTCTCGAAGAAGCCGAGCTGCAGATAGGCCGCCTGACCGAGGAACGTCTCGACCTCGGGGGCGAGCTCCGCGAAGTCGACCCGCATGGCCTCACCGAGGTCTCCGCGCGAACGCAACTGCAGCGTGCGGCCCACCGGGCGCTGACGACGACGGAACCACTCGAACACAGATCACAGCCTAGGCGTCGGGGGCTCCGGAGACACGCCGGGTAGAGTGGGACCGCCCCGGCGTCGGATCGGGGCCCCGCGCCTGTGGACGAGTGAGGCGTGGATACGACTCCCCAGGCGGTCTCTCGCCGCCGGAAACAGGCACGCTCATGACGACATTCGCCGAGCTCGGCATCGACCAGGACATCGTCGATGCCCTGGCATCCAAGGGCATCCACAATGCCTTCCCCATCCAGGAGCAGACGATCCCCCTCGGTCTTCCCGGCCAGGACATCATCGGCCAGGCCAAGACCGGTACCGGTAAGACCTTCGGCTTCGGCATCCCCGTGGTCCAGCGCCTGGGGCTCAACCCCGAGCCGGGCGTCAAAGCGCTGATCGTGGTCCCGACGCGCGAGCTCGCCGTGCAGGTCTACGAAGACATGGACATGCTGACGTCGAACCGCCCCACCAGCGTCGTCGCCATCTACGGCGGCAAGGCGTACGAGGGGCAGATCGACCAGCTCAAGGCCGGCGCGCAGATCGTCGTCGGCACGCCGGGTCGCCTCATCGACCTCGCGAACCAGCGCCTGCTCGACCTGTCGCACGCGACCGAGGTCGTCCTCGACGAGGCCGACAAGATGCTCGACCTCGGCTTCCTCGCCGACATCGAGAAGATCTTCTCGAAGGTGCCCGCGGTGCGTCACACGCAGCTGTTCTCGGCGACCATGCCCGGCCCCATCGTCGCTCTCGCGCGCCGCTTCATGTCGAACCCGATCCACATGCGCGCCAACGACCCCGACGAGGGTCTCACGCAGGCCAACATCAAGCACCTCGTCTACCGCGCGCACTCGCTCGACAAGGACGAGGTCATCGCCCGCATCCTGCAGGCGGAAGGTCGCGAGAAGGCCGTCATCTTCACGCGCACCAAGCGCGCCGCCCAGAAGTTGGTCGACGAGCTCGGCGACCGCGGCTTCAACGCCGCAGCGGTGCACGGAGACATGAGCCAGGAGGCGCGCGAGCGCTCGATGGCCGCGTTCAAGGCCGGCAAGAAGGACGTCCTGATCGCCACCGACGTCGCCGCGCGCGGTATCGACGTCAACGACGTCACCCACGTCATCAACCACACGATCCCCGACGACGAGAAGACGTACCTGCACCGCGCGGGCCGCACGGGTCGCGCCGGTCGCACCGGTATCGCGGTGACCTTCGTCGACTGGGACGACGTGCACAAGTGGGCGCTCATCAACCGCGCCCTCGAGTTCGGCCAGCCCGAGCCGACCGAGACCTACTCGTCGAGCCCGCACCTGTACACCGACCTGAACATCCCCGAGGGCACCAAGGGTCGTCTTGTGACAGCTCCGAAGGCCGTCGCGCCCCGCGCTGAGAAGAAGAGCGAGGGCCAGGATGCCGGGGGCACCCGCCCTCCGCGTCGCCGCCGCCGCGGCGGATCGTCGTCGGCCGAGGGTGGCGCCCCCGCCGGTGACGCCGCGCCGCGCGAAGAGGGCGGCGCCGGCACCCACGACGGCGCCGGCAAGGAGCACCACGACGGCAACGCGGCCCCGCGTCGTCGCCGCCGTCGTCGCGGCAGCGGCAGCTCGGGCACGCCGACGGCTCCTGTCGCCTGACGCCTTCACGTTGAGACGGCGCCGACCCGGCGGGGTCGGCGCCGTTTCGCGTGACGTCGGGGTGCCGGCATCCGGAACTGCACGCCCCAAGCGCGGGGGCCGCACCTTCCACGCGATAAACGCTTCCTGGAGCGGGAAACGCTGTCGGGCGTCTCTCACTGCCCCCAGCGTTTATCGCGGGGTCTGCGCCGCCTCACGCGACGTCGGGGTGCCGGCATCCGCAACCCGAGCCGAAGCGCGAGGCCGCACCTTCCCCGCGATAAACGCTTCCTGGAGCGGGAAACGCTGCCGGACGGCGTTTCTCACTGCCCCCAGCGTTTCTCGCAGCCGAGTTAGGGCCGCAGCAGCAGCGGACCGCCGCCACCGCCCGCGCCGACCCGCCGTCAAGAAGACCCGCGCCGACCCGCCGTCAAGAAGACCCGCGCCGACCCGCCGTCAGGGGAAGACCGGTGCCGTCCCGCGGCCCCGGGCGAAGATGCGCGCCACCATGTCGTCGGCCGTCGTGTTCTCGCCGGGAACGTTCGGCTTGCCGAGCCCGTGGTAGTCGCTCGAGCCGGTCACGATGAGGTCGCGCTCCGCGGCGAGGGCGGCCAGCACAGCCGTGGGCTCGGGGAGGTTCTCGCGGTGCGCGAGCTCGAAGCCGGCGAGGCCCGCGCTGAGCATGGCACTGAGCACCCCATCGGGGAGCAGGGCGCGACCGGCCGGATGCGCCACGATCGGCACCCCTCCGGCGCCGACGACCAGCTCGACGGCGGTGACCGGATCGGGGGCGAACAGCGCCACGTAGTAGTCGCCCGAAGGGTGCAGGATGCCGGCGAAGGCCTCGGTCCGGTCCGCGACGATGCCGCGGGCGACGAGTGCATCGGCGATGTGCGGTCGACCGACGGTCGCGCCGTCGGTGGTCTGGGCGACGATGTCGTCCCAGCCGATGTCGTAGTCGTGCGAGATGCGCTCGGCCATGATCTGCGCCCGGTCGAGCCGCGACGAGCGGATGCGATTGGTCATGGCCCGAAGCGCCGCATCGTCGGGGTCGACGAGGTAGGCCAGCAGGTGGACGCTGCGCCAGCGGTGCCGGGCGGACAGCTCCATGCCGGGCACGAACGTCATGCCGAGCGAGGTCGCTGCCTCGGCCGCCTCCGCCCATCCCGACGTCGTGTCGTGGTCGGTAAGGGCTGCAGTGTGCAGGCCGTGCCGGTGCGCCGCGGCCATGACGGCGGCGGGCGCCTCCGTGCCGTCGGAGTGCGACGAGTGCAGGTGCAGATCGCTCGGTCCGGTGAAACGACGATCCTGCGGCACCCGTCGAGCGTAGCGCTCCGCGCCGGTCGCGGACGGCGGTGCCGATGCGGAGGGCATGCCGAGGCGGCATCCGTGGTTCTCCCAGTCGGCTCGCCTAGGGTCGGGTTCGTGCGTCGACTGCTGGGTTTCCTCGTCGCGCTCGTCTTCGCGGCGGGTGCCGCCGTGCTCACGTGGCCGTCGGCGTTCGGGCTCGAGCGGTCGTTCCCGCTGGCGCAGGTCATCTCGTTCCGCGCCCCCGTGGCGGCGGCGTTCCTGGCCGCGGCCGTGCTGATGCTGCTGTTCGCGCTGCTGCGCCCGATCCGTGCGCTCGCCCTCGTGCTCGCTCTCGTCTTCGGGGTCTCCGGCGGCGTCAACGTCGCTTTGCTGTCGCAGCGCGGCCTCGGCACCGAGGGCCTGCCCGACAAGACCGACACGAGCCTGCGCGTCATGACGTGGAACACGGCCGGCGAGGCGACCTCGTCGGCGGAGATCGCGCGTTTCGCGGTCGGCATGCAGGCCGACGTGGTCACCCTGCCCGAGACGACGATCGAGACGGGCGCCGACGTCGCCGAGATGATGCGCGAGATGGGTCGCCCGATGTGGGCGCACCACGCCGAGTACGGCGAGTACGGCATCACCGGATGGGATGCCACTTCCACCACCGTCCTGATCCGGCCCGAGCTCGGCGACTACTCCGTCATCCAGTCCTCGCTCGACGGCTCCAGCAACACCTCGACCGTCCCCAGCGCCGTGGCCATGCCCGTGTCGGGCGACGGGCCCATCATCGTGGCCGCCCATGCCGTCGCCCCGCGGCAGGAGTACATGACGCAGTGGCGCAGCGACCTGCAGTGGCTCGCCGACCAGTGCGCGAGCGACAACGTGATCCTCGCCGGAGACTTCAACGCCACCCTCGACCACATGACCGGCATGGGCGTCGACGGCGGCACCCTCGGACGCTGCCACGACGCCGCGTCGGCGAGCGGCAACGGCGGGGTCGGCACCTGGCCGACGGATGCGCCGGCGCTGCTCGGCGCACCCATCGACCACGTCATGGCGACGCCGGACTGGACGGTGTCGGGCTCGGTCGTCATGCGTTCGCTCGACGGCTCCGGCAGCGACCACCGCCCCATCGTCGTGCAGCTCGAGCGCACCGGCGGCTGAGCCGCGTCCGCGTGTGCCGGCCTCCGGAAACGAGGCCGGGACGCGCCGGAACCCGTCGACGGCGCGAAGAGGTTCCGGAGCCCGGCACGACCCGCGCGGCACCCACGGGCGAGTTCACGAACGCCGGAGCATCCCGGCATCCGTGCGCCGCACACGATCCGGTGCGAGACTGGAACGATGGACGCCCCCTCCACCAGCGACACGACCGCACAGACCGCCGAGCCCCAGGCCGAGGAGGCGAAGCTCGACGCCCCCAGCAACCGCAAGGCGCCGTTCCCGCGAGGCTTCCTCGACACGATCTCGACCGGGTGGGCCGAGCACCCGGTGATACTGCCCGAGGCGCGCGAACAGGCGGCGTGGGCCGCGAAGCGACGCGAGCGCCTGTCGGAGGCCTTCCCCGGCCAGCGCGTCGTCGTGCCCGCCGGCGGCCTGAAGCAGCGCAGCAACGACACCGACTATCCCTTCCGCGCGCACTCCGCGTTCGCGCACCTGACCGGCTGGGGCAGCGACGCCGAGCCCGACGCCGTCCTCGTGCTGGAACCCCGCGACGAGGGGCACGAAGCCGTGCTCTACTTCCGCGAGCGGGCCGACCGCACCACCGCCGAGTTCTATTCGGATGCCACGGTCGGCGAGTTCTGGATCGGTCCCCGCCCCGCCCTCGACGGCGTCGCCGCCGACCTGGCCCTGGCCACCGCCCACCTCGAGGACTTCCAGCCCGGCGAGCACGACCGTACGGTCGGCGCCGACGACGAGGTCACCCGGTTCGTCTCCGAGCTTCGTCTCGTCAAGGACGACTACGAGCTGGCGCAGCTCGCCCTCGCCGTCGAGGTCACCGGCCGCGGCTTCGATGACATCGTCGCCCAGCTCCCCCGCATCATCGAGCACCCGCGCGGGGAGCGCGTGGTCGAGGGCGTGTTCCATCAGCGGGCCCGCTCCGACGGCAACAGCGTCGGCTACGACACCATCGCGGCATCCGGTCCCCACGCCTGCTACCTGCACTGGACCCGCAACGACGGCGCGGTCACGCCCGGCGACCTGATCCTCGTCGACGCCGGTGTCGAGGTCGACAGTCTCTACACCGCCGACATCACGCGGACGCTCCCGGTCTCGGGCACGTTCACCGACATCCAGCGCCGCATCTACGAGACGGTCCGCGAGGCCGCCGACGCCTCGTTCGCCGCCGCGAAGGTGGGGGTGCCGTTCCGCCGCCTGCACGAGGCCGCGATGGAGGTCATCGCCGCACGCGTCGCCGAGTGGGGCCTGCTCCCCGTCACGGCCGAGGAGGCGCTCGACGCCGACAAGGGCGGTCAGCACCGCCGCTACATGGTGCACGGCACGAGCCACCACCTCGGCATCGACGTGCACGACTGCGCGCAGGCCCGTCGCGACATGTACTACGACGGTCTGCTGGAACCCGGCATGGCGTTCACGATCGAGCCCGGGCTCTACTTCCAGATCGACGACCTCACCGTCCCCGAGGAGTACCGCGGCATCGGTGCACGCATCGAGGACGACATCGTCATGACGGCGGACGGCCCGGTCAGCCTCTCGGCCGGGATCCCGCGTACCGCCGACGAGGTCGAGGAGTGGATCGCGCGCCTCTCGCGATGACGTTCACTCCCCCGGAGCCGTTCACCACCCGCCCCACCCTGCGGGGCACGTTCGGCATGGCCGCGTCGACGCACTGGACCGCCACGGCGACCGCGCAGTCGGTGCTGGAGCGCGGCGGCAACGCGTTCGACGCGGCCGCGGCCGCCGCCTTCGTCCTGCACGTCGTCGAACCGCATCTGAACGGCCCCGGGGGCGACCTCGTCGCGCTCGTCCGGCCCGCCGGCGCCGAGGCCCCGGTCGTGCTCATGGGCCAGGGTCCTGCCCCGGCGGGCGCGAGCATCGAGCGCTTCCGCGCGCGCGGGCTCGACCTCGTCCCCGGCGCGGGAGGGATGGCCGCGGCCGTCCCCGGCGCGGTGGACGCCTGGCTGCTGCTCGTGCGCGACCACGGCACGTGGGAGCTGGCCGACGTGCTCGCCTACGCGATCGGCTACGCGCGGGACGGCCATCCGCTCGTCGCGGGCGCCGCCGCCACGATCGCCCGCGTGGCGGAGCTGTTCCGCGACCACTGGCCGTCGTCGGCAGAGCGGTGGATGCCGACCGGCTCGCCGCCCGCGCCCGACACGCTCGTGCGCAACCCGGCGTGGGCCGACGTGCTCGACGACCTGTCCGCGGCGGGCGGTGCCGACCGGATCGCGCGGATCGATGCGGCGCGCGAACGGTGGATGACGGTGGTGCTGCCGGAGGCCGCGCGTTTCCTCGAGCAGCCGCACCGGCACGCGGACGGAGCCGATCATCCCGGCATCCTGGATGCCACCGACCTGGCGTCGTGGCGCGCGTCCTTCGAACCCGCGGTGTCGACGTCGTTCCGCGGGTGGGACGTCTTCAAGGCGGGCGCGTGGTCGCAGGGGCCCGCTCTCCTGCACACGCTGCGCCTGCTCGAGGACGCCGCCGACCTCGACCCCGCGTCGCCGGACGGCGCGCACCGACTGCTCGAGGCGCAGAAGCTCGCCTACGCCGACCGCGACGCGTGGTTCGGCGACGCCGACGGCGCGGTCGACGTCGCCGCGCTCCTCGCCGACGACTACGTCGCCGCGCGGCGGGACCTGATCGGCCCGACCGCGTCGAGCGAGCTGCGCCCCGGCTCCCCCGACGGACGCACGCCCGTGCTGCCGCCGCTGCGCACGGACGCCGTCGTCGCCGACGGGTCGACGGGCGAGCCGACGGTCGACCGCTCGGGGCAGACCCGCGGCGACACCTGCCACGTCGACGTCATCGACCGCTGGGGCAACGCCGTGTCGGCGACGCCGTCGGGCGGGTGGCTGCAGTCCTCCCCGACGGTGCCGTCGCTGGGGTTCTGCCTGGGCACGCGCCTGCAGGCGACCTGGCTGATCCCGGGGCACCCGGCATCCCTCACTCCGGGGCGACGTCCGCGCACGACCCTCACTCCGACGCTGCTCACGCGGGGAGACGAGGTCATCGCGATCGGCTCACCCGGCGGCGACCAGCAGGACATGTGGCAGCTACCCGTGCTGCTGCGGATGATCGTCGGCGGCTACTCGCCGCAGCAGGCGATCGACGCCCCGAGCCTGCACACCACGGCCCTGATCGACTCGTTCTGGCCGCGGACCTGGTCGCCCGCCGGGGTCGTCGTCGAGGACCGGCTGAGCGACGATGTCGTCGCGGCGCTCGAGGCGCGCGGCCACCGGGTGCGCCGCGCGGGCGACTGGGCGCTGGGCCGGGTCACCGCGGTCGGGTGCGGCGCGGACGGCGTGCTGTGGGCGGCTGCCAACCCGCGCGGGGCGCAGGGCTACGCCGCGGGGCGCTGACGCCTACCGCCCACGCGCGAACTCCGCGACCACGCGAGCAAGCCCCGCGCCGATCTCGTCGGCCGGGCGCCGCGCGCCCTTCACCTCGAACGAGTGGTTGCCGCCCGCGATCCAATGCTCCCGGGCGTCCTGGCACGAGGCGAGCACCTCGTCGAACTGCTCCCGCGGGTCGATGAACGGGTCGTTCTCGCCCTCGACGAACAGCTGCGGCACCGCGATGGCGGGCAGGTGCTCGCGGCGCGCTTTGTCGGGCCGGCCCGGCGGGTGCAGCGGATACCCGAGGTAGATCAACCGGGCGGGGGCGATCACGCCCTCCGCGGTGGCGACGGATGCCATGCGCCCGCCGTACGACTTGCCCACCGCCGTGAACGGCCCGGGGGCGGCATCGGCGAGCCAGGCTTCGACGCCCGCCCAGGTCGCCACGGCGTGCGTCGCCGGTCCGGGCATGCGCCGCCCCGCCTCGACGTAGGGGAAGACGAAGCGCAGCACCGAGACACCGTCCGCGGCGAGAGCGTCGGCCAGCCCCGCGAGGAACGGGTGCTCCATTCCGGCACCGGCGCCGTGCGCGAGGGCGACGGTCGTGTCACCGGCGGGCGACCAGAGCCCTGACACCTCCGTCGACCCGGTTGGCAGCACGACCGGGATGCGGACGGGACGCGCGCTCACTGACCGCGGTCGGCCTTGTTCGACGAGTCATCGCTGGGCGGCGGAACCCGCTCGCCGTATCGGGGCCGATCGTCGTCGTTGTTCGCCGGCTCGGGAGTGGGCGCCGGCGGGCGCGGGGGCGCGACGGGCGCGGGGGTACCCGGTGTCACGCGCTCGCCGTACTGCGGCGCGGACGGCGCCGGCCGCCGGCTCTCCGTCGCGGGGCGCTCACCCTGGGGCCCCGGGGCCCCCGGCGTGCGACGCTCGCCGTACTGCGGCGGGGCGGTGTCGGAGGTGGCCGGGCGCGAGACGACCGTGCGCGCGGCCGTGCCGCTCGGGCCCACGATGCCGCGGGCCTTGTGGACGCTGGTGGCCGCGACGCACACGTCGTAGTGATCGGCGGCGACCTGCATGACGGAGGCGAAGTCGCGGCGACGGCGGACGATCGAGTACGTGCCGAGGCTCAGGATCATGCCGAGCGCCATACCGACCAGCAGCACGCCGATGAAGGCGGAGATCTGCACGGTCGGCATCCCGAGGACGAAGATGAAGGCGAAGAGCAGACCGAGCATGAGGCCGTTCAGCGCACCCGAGCGGGCAGCGGTGGCGTAGCCGAGCTTTCCGGTGATGCACTCGATCGAGCGCAGACCCGAACCCACGATCGCGATGTCGCGCGCGGGCACCTCGCCGGCGATGAGGGACGAGACGGCCTTCTGCGCCTGTTCATACGTCGGGAACGAGGCGATCTTCTCGCCGACCTCGTCGCGACCGGCACCCGGACGCTGCGCGAACATACTCATTTCACCATCCTGTCACGCGCGCCTGACCGTTCCCGAGGTGTTGCAGAGGAGGCGCGGACTACGCTGGACCGGTGAGCACGCAAAGGGTTTTCGTCGCCCGCTTGGCGGGCTGCACGGTGTTCGACCCGGCGGGAGACCGTCTGGGTAAGGTGCGCGACGTCGTGGTGATCTACCGCGCGTCCGCCGCACCGCGCGTCGTGGGGCTCGTCGTCGAGATCCCCGGACGACGACATGTGTTCGTGTCCATCGGACGCGTCACCTCCATCCAGTCCGGCCAGGTCATCACGACCGGCCTCATCAACGTGCGCCGGTTCCAGCAGCGCGGCGGCGAGGTGCGCGTCATGGCCGAGATGCTGGGCCGGCGCGTGAGCCTCGTCGACGGCTCGGGAACCGCCGTCATCGAAGACGTCGCGATCGAGCGCAACCGTCTCGGCGAGTGGGACGTCGGTCAGCTATTCCTGCGGCGTCCGCGCACGAGCGCGTCACCGTTCGCCAAGGGCGCGACGACCTTCGCCGCCTGGGGCGAGGTGCGAGAGAACCAGGTCCCCGGCGAGGCGCAGTCCGCCGAGCAGCTGGTCGCGACCTACTCCGAGCTCAAGCCCGCCGACCTGGCGAACACCCTGCTCGACCTCCCGGAGGAGCGCCTCATCGAGGTCGCCGAAGAGCTGAGCGACGACCGCCTGGCCGACGCCCTCGAGGAGATGCCCGAGGACGAGCAGGTGCACATCCTCGAGCAGCTGGGCGACGAGCGCGCCGCCGACATCCTGGATGCCATGGAGCCCGACGACGCGGCCGACCTCCTCGGTCAGCTCCCCGAGTCGCGCTCCGAGCAGCTGCTCGACCTGATGGAGCCGGAGGAGGCCGACGACGTCCGCGCGCTCCTGCAGTACGGCCCCGACACCGCCGGTGGTCTCATGACGCCCGAGCCCATCGTGCTCTCGGCCGACGCGACGGTCGCCGAAGCCCTAGCCCTCATCCGCCGGCACGAGCTGCACCCCGCCCTCGCGGCATCCGTGTTCATCACCCTGCCCCCGTACGAGACGCCCACGGGGCGGCTGCTCGGGACGGTCCACTTCCAGCGCATGCTGCGCTATCCGCCGCACGAGCGTCTCGGCGCGATCATCGACGACACGCTCGAGCCGGTGCCCTCCGACGCGACCGCCGCCGAGGTCGCGCGTCTGCTCGCCAGCTACAACCTCGTGTCGTTGCCCGTCGTCGACCAAGCGCACCGTCTCGTGGGCTGCGTGAGCGTCGACGACGTCCTCGATTATCTGCTGCCCGACGACTGGCGCACGCACGACACCGACGATCCGAGACCGAAGACGAGCGTCAGACCGCTGACGACCCAGAGCATCCCCCAGATCCCGCAGACCCCGAGGAGGCGCTGATGGCACGCAACAACAAGCAGCCGGCCCTCGATGCGCCCCGCGGGCGCACCGGCGTGCTCGCCCCGCGCACCCCGCAGCCCTCACGCGACCGCTTCGGGCGCTTCACCGAGTGGGTGGCGCGCGCGATGGGCACGCCCACGTTCCTCCTCTCGCTCACGCTGTTCTGCGTGGTGTGGATGGGGTGGAACTCGCTCATGCCCGACGAGCTGCGCTTCGACTCGGCCGACATCGGCTTCACGGCCCTGACGCTCGTGCTCTCCCTGCAGGCCTCGTACGCGGCCCCGCTGATCCTGCTCGCGCAGAACCGTCAGGACGACCGCGACCGCGTGCAGATCGAGCAGGACCGCCAGCGCGCGGAGCGCAACCTCGCCGACACCGAGTACCTCGCGCGCGAGATCGTGGCCCTGCGCATGGCCGTGCGCGACCTGACCGACGAGGTCATCACGAAGGACACGCTGCGCACCGAGCTGAAGGCCGTCCTCGAACGCCTCGACGAGCACGACGACCCGCCGCGGTCCGGCTCGTGAGCGTCGATGTCGCCGCGAGGGTGCGCGCCGCCGTGGCCGCGGTCACCGACCCCGAGCTGCGTCGCCCCCTCGGTGAGCTCGACATGGTGCGCGACATCGCCGTGCGCGACGGCGTCGCCGAGGTCGGGATCGCCCTCACGATCGTGGGATGCCCCGCCGCCGACCGCATCGAGCGCGACGTCCGGGATGCCGCGGCCGCGGTCGCCGGGATCGATGCGGTCGACGTGCGGGTCGGCGTCATGTCGCCCGCTGAGCGCACAGCGTTGACCGAGAAGCTGCGCGGCGGACGCGCGAAGCGCGAGATGCCCTTCGGGCCCGACTCGCTCACGCGTGTGATCGCCGTGACCAGCGGCAAGGGCGGCGTCGGCAAGTCGACCGTCACCGCGAACCTCGCCGTGGCTCTCGCCGCCCAGGGGCTGCGTGTCGGTCTGATCGACGCCGACGTGCACGGCTTCTCGATCCCGGGGCTTCTCGGTCTCGTCGACGCCGACGGGCTCCCCCCGGCCCCGACCAGGCTCGACGACCTCATCCTCCCGCCCGTCGCCTACGGCGTGAAGGTCATCTCGATCGGCATGTTCCTGCGTCGTCCGGGAGAGGATGCCGCGGGCGCCGTCGCCTGGCGCGGGCCGATGCTGCACCGCACCGTGCAGCAGTTCCTCACCGACGTGTTCTTCGGCGACCTCGACGTGCTGCTGCTCGACATGCCGCCCGGCACGGGTGACGTCGCGATCTCCGTGGGGCAGCTGCTCCCCCACGCCGAGGTGCTGGTCGTCACCACTCCGCAGGCGGCCGCTGCCGAGGTCGCGGTGCGCTCGGGCCTCGTCGCACGCCAGACGGGTCAGCGCCCGATCGGCGTGATCGAGAACATGGCGGCGATGACCCTCCCCGACGGGACGGTGCTCGACCTCTTCGGCGCCGGGGGCGGGGCCGAGGTGGCCCGTGCCCTCTCGAGCGACGACGCGGCGGTGCCGCTGTTGGCATCCGTCCCTCTCAGCCCGGCGCTGCGCACGGGCGGCGACGACGGCCGGCCGGTCGTGCTCTCGGCCCCCGACGATCCCGCCGCTCGGGCGATCGTCGAGGCCGCCACGGCGTTGGCGACGCGCCCCCGCGGCCTGGCGGGTAAGCCGCTGCGTCTCGGCCTCTGAGTCGGCGCGACGCCCCACCGTCGCGAGAACAGACGCTTCCTGGGCGAAGCGGCCCGTTCCCGAAGCATCCCTTGTCCCGGTGACGCAGGAACGAACGGGTCAGGTGGCCTCGTCGTCGAACGGAGGACGCTCTCCGGCGACGAACGGCATCGTGGCGGGCTTCTCCCGCGAGGCGAGAGCGGCCGCCCCCGCGGCGCGCATGGTGGCCGTGGGCGTGTCATCGAGCAGCGCCTCGCGGATGATGCGCCGCGGGTCGTACTGACGGGGGTCGAGCTTCTTCCAGTCGACGTCGTCGAATTCGGGGCCCATCTCGTCGCGCATGCGCGTGCGTGCACCCTGCAGGGTTTCCTTCGCCCGCTTGGTGAACTTCGCCAGCGCCTCCGCATAACGCGGCAGCCGCTCGGGGCCGATGAGCACCGCCGCGATCACGCCGATCAGCAGCAGCTTCTCGAACGTGAGGCCGAAGAACATGCCTCCAGATTACCGGCCGCGCCTGGGGCGTCAGACCGGCGCGGCCGTCTAGCCTGAGTCGAGGAGGTCCACGTGAGCGGTCAACAGGCGAACGAACGGTTCGTGCAGGAGTCGACGGTCGAGCCCGAGCACATCGCTCGCGCCCGGGCGCACGCGCTCGAACTCGGTGCCGCCCCCATCAGCGCGGCCGTCGGCGCGCAGGCCGCCGTGATCGCCGCGGCATCCCGTGCCCTCAACATCGTCGAGGTCGGCACCGGCGGCGGCGTCTCCGGGCTCTGGCTGCTGCACGGCTCCCCGCGTGCCACGATCACCACGATCGACAGCGAACCCGAGCACCTCGGCGCGGCCCGTGCGGCCTTCGCCGACGCGCGGATCCCTGCGGCCCGCGCCCGATTCATCACCGGCCGCGCGTCGAACGTGCTGCCGCGCATGAACGAGGCCTCGTACGACATCGTCTTCATCGACGCCGACCCCGAGGGCGTCATCGAGTACGTCGAGTACGGTCTGCGCCTGGTGCGCGCCGGCGGAACCGTGCTGATCCCGCGGGTCCTGGCGGGCGGCGCCGTCGCCGACCCGGTCCGTCGCGACCCCGTGACCACCGCCTACCGCTCGCTGATCCAGGAGGTGCAGTCCTCCCCGGCCGTCATCGGCGCTCTCTCCACCACCGGCGAGGGTCTGCTGCAGTTGACCACGCGCCCGGTCGACGCCTGATCCGGCAACGATGAAGGCCGGCCCCCGAGGGGGCCGGCCTTCGCGATTCAGCGCTGTCGTCAGGCGGAGACGACGCCACCGAGAACGTCGTAGAGCTCTTTCGCCTCGGCGTCGTTCACCGAGACGACGAGTCGCCCGCCACCCTCGAGCGGCACGCGCACGATGATCAACCGGCCCTCCTTCACGGCCTCCATCGGTCCGTCGCCGGTACGCGGCTTCATGGCTGCCATCGCGGCCCCCTTTTCGTCGTTGGTCTGAGAGGTAGTTTAGTCGGTCACCGCGCGGACCCGTGATCATGCCCGCCCGCGGGCGTCACGGAATCTGCCAGTACTGGTTGCCGAGGGCGTACATGTTGTAGATCCACCACCACTGTCCGAGCAGTGCCGCGGCGAGCACACCCGCCCGCCACACCCGGTTCTGCGGCACCGCGAACGCGCCCCACAGGGGCGAGATCGGGACGAGCAGACGGAAAACGCTCGACTGCGGGAAGAACACCAGCAGCAGGTACACGAGGTAGCTCGCCGACCACAGGCGCACCTCCACGCCGAGCTTCTTCACCTCGGGCAGCCACAGCAGCGCCGCGGTGACGCCGCCGATCAACAGCACGAGGAACACGTAACCGGCGACCGCGCCCAGCCCCCACTGCGTGAACCAGAATCCGACCGCCCGCGCCCACCCGTCGACGGGGACGAAGCCGCCGTCGCTCTCCCCGGTCCAGTTGCGTCGCCACGCGAGCTCGGTCGCCAGGTACGCCCCCGAGTCGCCGGTGACGATCGCGGCGACCGTCTGCCACGCGAAACCGACGATCACCGAAACGCCGCCGAGAGCGAGGATGTGCACGACGTCACGGAGCGGCAGCGGATCGACGCGGCGACGGAGGAAGCGGTGGATGCCGTACAGCCCGAGGAACAGGGCGAAGGCCAGGATGCCGGGACGGGTGAAGCCCATGACGGGGACGAGCAGGTACAGCCACGCGAACCGTCGACGCTGCACGCACCAGAGGGCGAGGAAGAGCACGAACAGGAACAGGGATTCGGCGTACCCCACCTGGAACAGCGCCGCGAGCGGGCCGCAGGCGAAGAACACGACGCTCCACATCGCCGCCGACGCCCCGATGCGCTCGCGCAGCATCGCGTGCAGCGCGAGGCACGCGCCGTAGCCCGCCGCCAGCGAGATCGTGACGGCGCCGGCGCCCCACGAGCCCATCACGAAACCGAGGGCGTTGGCGAGGAACGGGTACAGCGGCATGAATGCCCAGGCGTTCTCGGCGACGTGACCGCCGGCGGCCAGCGGGAGCTCGGTCGGGTAGCCCGACACCGCCACCAGCCAGTACCACTGCGCGTCCCACCCGATCGACAACTCGGCCAGCGACGGCGCCACCCCGAACCTGGACCCCGGTCCCGACATCGCGGCGGCCAGGAGGAAGAACCCCGTCGTCACCAGGCGGGCGGCCACGTAGACGATCGCGATGCGGGCCGCGACAGGGAGACGGGTCCACCCGCGGACGGGGGCGGATGCCGTGGCCGCGGCGGTCACGACCGGCTCAGCCAGGCACGCAGTCCGCGCTCGACGGCATCGATCTGCGCCACGGGCACCCGCTCCTCGTCGTGGTGCGCGAGGTGCGGGTCGCCCGGACCGTAGTTGACCGCCGGGATGCCGAGCGCCGAGAACCGCGCCACGTCGGTCCAGCCGTACTTGGGTTTGGGCGTCGCGCCGACGGCATCCACGAAGTCCTTCGCCACCTCGGCGTCGAGGCCCGGGCGCGCACCCTCGGCGACGTCGACGATCTCGATCTCGAAGCCCGTGAAGACGTCGTGCACGACGCGGGAAGCGGCCGCGGCGTCGCGGCTGGGCGCGAAGCGGTAGTTGACCTCGACCTCGCACGCGTCGGGGATGACGTTGCCGGCGACCCCGCCCGAGATGCTCACGGCGTTCAGTCCCTCGCGGTACACGAGGCCGTCGACCTCGATCTCGCGGGCACGGTACTCGGCCAGGCGCGAGAGGATCGGCGCCGCCTTGTGGATCGCGTTCTCTCCGATCCACGACCGGGCGCTGTGCGCGCGCACGCCCTCGGTGCGGATGAGCGCGCGCAGGGTGCCGTTGCAGCCGCCCTCGACCTCGCCGTTGCTCGGTTCGCCGAGGATGGCGAAGTCGCCGGCGAACAGGTCGGGCCGGTTGCGGGCGAGACGGCCCAATCCGTTCAGGGCGGAGTCGACCTCTTCGTGGTCGTACCACATCCAGGTGATGTCGACCGAGGGATCGGTGAGTTCGGCCGCGAGCTTGAGCTGCACGGCGACGCCCGCCTTCATGTCGACCGTGCCCCGGCCCCACAGGAACGCCTCGCCGTCGATCTCGCGGTCCTCGACGGGCAGGTTGCGGTTGATCGGAACGGTGTCGATGTGCCCGGCGATCACGACCCGCCGGTCGCGCCCGAGGTTCGTGCGGGCGACGACGGTGTCGCCGTCGCGGATGACCTCGAGATGGGCGTAGGCCGAGACGGCGGCCTCGATGGCATCCGCGAGCGCCGTCTCGTCGTCGGACTCGCTGTGGATGTCGCAAATCGCCCGTGTGAGGGCGACGGAGGAGGAGGTGAGGTCGAGCGCGGCCATGCGTCCGATCATTCCACACGGGCTCCCGCCGGTAGCCTGGAACCGTGAGTGACGAACGACGCATCAGCGCTGCCGGCCTGTCCACGCGGACCACCGAGGGAACGGTGCTCGACGCCTGGTTCCCGGAGCCCGTCCTGGGCGCATCGGGCGATCTGGATGCCGCCCGCGCGGCGCTCGAGTCGACGGCCGGCCCCGACGAGCGCCGCGGTGTCGTCGTCGAGACGATCTCGCTCACGATCGACGCCGACGAGCCGCCCGCCTCGACCGTCGACGCCTACCTGCGTCTGCACGCGCTGTCGCACCTGCTCGTCCGCCCCAACGAGATCAACCTCGACGGGATCTTCGGCCACCTCCCCAACGTCGCGTGGACCAACGCCGGTCCGGTGCACCCCGACGACGCCGCACGTCTGCTGCCGCAGCTCAAGCGCCACGGCATCCAGCTGCAGGGGCTCGACAAGTTCCCGCGTCTGACCGACTACGTGCTCCCCGTGGGTGTGCGCATCGCCGACGCCTCGCGCGTGCGCCTCGGCGCCCACCTCTCCCCCGGGACCACCGTGATGCACGAGGGCTTCGTCAACTTCAACGCCGGCACCCTCGGCGCCTCCATGATCGAGGGCCGGGTCTCGCAGGGCGTGGTCATCGGCGACGGCACCGACATCGGCGGCGGCGCGTCGATCATGGGCACCCTCTCGGGCGGCGGGACGCACCGCGTCTCGATCGGCGCGCGCACGCTGCTCGGCGCCAACGCCGGCATCGGCATCTCCCTCGGCGACGACTGCGTCGTCGAGGCCGGCCTGTACGTCACGGCCGGCACCAAGGTGCGCGTCGGTGACGAGACGGTAAAGGCCGGTGAGCTGTCGGGCCGCGACGGCATCCTCTTCCGTCGCAACTCCCTGACCGGCGCGGTCGAGGCGTCGGCCCGGGCGGGCGTGGGTGTGACCCTGAACGAGGCGTTGCACGCCTGATCTCGCGCTATAGACGCTCCCTGCACCGAGAAACGCCGTCTGCGCGCGTTCCTCAGTGCGGGGAGCGTTTCTCGTCGAGGCTCACCCGCCCACGTCAGTCCCGCAGGCGCACCGATAGGCAGGTGACGCAGCCTTCGAGCTTCTCGAACTCGCTCACGTCGACGGTCACCACATCGAGCCCGCGGAACCGGTGCTCCTCGGCGGTGGCCGGAGCGTCCGCCGACATGAGCACCGTGCCCTCGTCGAGCACCACCACGGCCGTGCCGTGCTCCTCGGGCACCCCCGCGAAGACGGGGAACAGCGTGGAGTCGTCGACCAACGGCTCGTACCCGACCACTGTGCCGTCCGGCAGCGCCGTCACGCCCGACTTCAGGTGCAGCACCTTCGTGACCGGGATCTCGAGCACCTCCCACCCGCGCGGCTCGAGCAGCTCGCGCAGCTGCGCGATCCCCGCCGCATTCGTGCGCGAGGAGGCGCCCACGTAGACGATCCGGCCGACCTTGAGCACGTCGCCGCCGTCGAGCGTTCCGGGCTCGACGATCTCGACGAGCTCGATCCCGGATGCCGCCACCCCGGCGCGCACGCTCTCCGCCTCGCCGCGTCGCGAGGCTGCGCCCGCGCGGCAGAGCACCGCGACGTCGCCGAACACGACCACGGCGTCCTCGACGAAGACGCCGTCGGGCTGATCGTCGGCCGGGGCGATCTCGACGATGTCCCAGCCGCGCGAGCGGAAGGCCTCGACGTACGCCTGCCACTGGCTCAGCGCGAGGTCGGGGTCGACCGGCACACGGTCGAGGTGGGTCAGCTCACCGTCGGCGAGCAGCGGCGAGGGGCGGCGGACGAACAGGCGCGACATGCCCCGACCCTACTGGGCGCCGTCGCGGGATCAGCGCCGGCCGCTCGGCATCCTTTCTCCCCCGCGCGCGTGGGCTTTCTCCCCCGCGCGCGCGGGCGCGTCCCGCTCCGCGCAGACGATGTCCCACTTTGTGCGGACCGTGTCCCATTTGCGGCTGCCCAGCGACCCGCCAAACCGCACAAAACGGGACACGGCCCCGGCAGCCCCGCCCGCCAGCCGCACAATTCGGGACACACCCCCGGCAGCGCCGCCCGCCGACCGCACAATTCGGGACACACCCCCGGCACCCGGCCCGACACACGCCCGCGCGACACTCGTCCGGACGCCCGACAGCCCGACCCCACCGCCACGCACCCCGATACACGCACAACGCCCCGCCCCTCGCGAGAGGGACGGGGCGTTCGACGCGACTCAGACGCCGGGGTACTGGCGCTCGGCGGCACCCGTGTACAGCTGCTGCGGGCGGCCGATCTTGGTCTGCGGGTCGGTGATGGCCTCGCGCCACTGCGCGAGCCAGCCGGGCAGGCGGCCGATCGCGAACAGCACCGTGAACATGCGCGTCGGGAAGCCCATCGCCTTATAGATGACGCCGGTGTAGAAGTCGACGTTCGGGTACAGGCGACGCTCCTTGAAGTAGTCGTCCTCGAGGGCGATCTGCTCGAGCTCCTTGGCGAGGTCGAGCAGCGGGTCGCTGACGCCGAGTGCCTCGAGCACCTCGTCGGCCGCCTCTTTCACAAGCTTCGCGCGCGGGTCGTAGTTCTTGTAGACGCGGTGACCGAAGCCCATGAGCTTCACGCCGTCTTCCTTGTTCTTGACGCGCTCCACGAAACGCTCGACGCTCTCGCCGGAGTCGCGGATGCGACCGAGCATCTGCAGCACGGCCTCGTTGGCACCGCCGTGCAGGGGGCCGGAAAGGGCCTGGATGCCGGCGGAGATCGACGCGAACTGGTTGGCGCCGGTCGAGCCGACCAGGCGCACCGTCGACGTGGAGGCGTTCTGCTCGTGGTCGGCGTGCAGCATGAGCAGCAGGTCGAGGGCCTTCGTCATGACCGGGTTGACCTGATAGATCTCGCTCAGCACGCCGAAGTTGAGCTTGAGGAAATTGTCGACGAACGACAGCGAGTTGTCGGGGTACAGGAACGCCTGACCGATGCTCTTCTTGTGCGCGTACGCCGCGATCACGGGGAGCTTCGCGAGCATGCGGACGGTGTTGAGCTCGACGTGCTCGGGGTTGTGCGGGTCGGACTCGGCCTCGTAGTAGGTCGACAGCGCCGCCGTGGCGGCCGAGAGCACCGACATGGGGTGCGCGGTCGGCGGCAGCGACGAGAAGAAGCGCTTGAGGTCTTCGTGCAGGAGCGTGTGACGGCGGATGCGCTCGTCGAACGACGCCAGTTCGTCGGCGGAGGGCAGCTCGCCGTAGATGAGGAGCCACGCGACCTCGAGGTACGTGCTGTTCTTGGCCAGCTGCTCGATCGGATAGCCGCGGTAGCGGAGGATGCCCTGATCACCGTCGATGAAGGTGATGTCGGACTTCGTCGACGCGGTGTTGACGAAGCCGTAGTCGAGCGTGGTGTGCCCGGTCTGCTTGGTCAGCGACGCGATGTCGATGCTCGGGGCGCCGTCGGTGCCGCGCAGGACCGGGAATTCGGCGGTGGTGCCCCCTACCGTGAGAGTGGCCTTGTCCTGCTGCGTGCCCGCGTCGCTCACCGCGCCTCCTTGCGATTTCTGGTCGCCCGTGTGGTCGAACGCGGGGGGTTGCGGAGCCCCGCGATCTTCTCGACCGGTGGATGCCACGGGAATGGCATCCGGGTCGGCGGGGCGCACGGAGGATGACCCCGCGCGACCTGCCTTTACAGCCTAGTAGTCACTCCGACGTACAGATGACACCGCTAAAGGATGACCCCATCGAATGGAGGGATCCTCCTGGTCAGCCCCTCAGGCGGTCCGCCGCGGCGGCGATCCGCTCATCCGTGGCCGTCAGCGAGAAGCGCACGTGGTCGGGGTAATGCGTGCCGTAGAAGTGCCCCGGACCCACCAGGATGCCGAGGTCGGCGAGGCGTCCGACGCTCTCCCACGCGTCGCGACCCTCGGTCGCCCAGAGGTACAGGCCGCCCTCGCTGCGGTCGACGGTGAACCCGGCCGCCTCGACGGCGGGCTTCAGCTGCGCGCGTCGGCGGGCGTAGCGCTCGCGCTGCTCGGCGACGTGCGCGTCGTCGCCGAGGGCGACGGCCATCGCCCGCTGCACGGGCGCGGGAGGCATGAGCCCCAGATGCTTGCGACCGGTGAGCAGACGCGAGACGAGACGCGGGTCGCCGGCGAGGAACGCCGCGCGATAGCCGGCCAGGTTCGACTGCTTGCTCAGCGAATACACCGAGAGCACGTCGGTGAGATCGCCCTCCACGACGGCCGGGTCGAGCACGCTCGGGACGCGCTCGAGGTCCCACGGGGCGTCCCAGCCGAGCTCGGCGTAGCACTCGTCGGACGCGAGGACCGCACCGATCTCACGGGCCCGGGTCACGGCATCCCGCAGCTCGCCCACCGAGAGGACGCGGCCGTCGGGGTTGCCCGGGGAGTTGATCCAGACCAGCCGGGTATGCACGGGCCAGTCGGCGGGATCATCGGATGCCACGGCCTCGGCGCCCACGAGACGCGCACCGACCGCGTAGGTGGGGTACGCGGCCCGCGGGTGCACGACGGCGTCGCCGGGGCCGAGGCCCAGGAGCAGCGGCAGCAGGGCCACGAGCTCTTTCGAGCCGACCGTGGGCAGGACGTTCTCCGCGCTCAGGTCGGGCACGCCGCGACGGCGGTGGTACCACTCGGCGATCCCCTCACGCAGGGCCGGGGTTCCCGCGGTCTGCGGATAGGCGTGCGCATCGGTGGCGTCGGCCAGAGCCTCGGCGATGACCGCGGGGGTCGGATCGACGGGCGAGCCGATCGAGAGGTCGACGATCCCGTCGGGGTGGCGCCGCGCGCGTTCCGCGTAGGGAGCGACGGCGTCCCAGGGGTAGTCGGCGAGATCGGCGACGCCCACGGGTCAGTGGCTCTGCGGGGGCAGCGCGGTGATGACGGGGTGGTCCTTCGCGATGACGCCGACCTTCGCCGCACCACCGGGGGAACCGATGTCGTCGAAGAACTCGACGTTGGCCTTGTAGTAGTCGGACCACTCTTCGGGCAGGTCGTCTTCGTAGTAGATCGCCTCGACGGGGCAGACCGGCTCGCATGCACCGCAGTCGACGCATTCGTCGGGGTGGATGTAGAGCGACCGCTCGCCTTCGTAGATGCAGTCGACCGGACACTCGTCGATGCAGGCGCGGTCTTTGACATCGACGCACGGGAGGGCGATCACGTAAGTCACAGGCCCAGTCTAGCCGCGCGCGAGGCGGGAGCCCCGCCGCGTGACGCGGAGCTTAAGATTCGGCCGGACGCGAGGAGTCGCTCAGCTTCGAGAAGTCGGGCCAGAGCGCGACGAGGACCATCAGCGCCGGTCCGACGACGGTCCACACGAGCGGGACCCACTCCGTTCCCGCGGTGGGTGCGGCCACGATGGCCGAGCCTCCCGGGCCCACCTGCGAGAACAGGTACGTCGCGGCGGTGAGGCCCAGGCCGCCGGCGAGGGCGTTCACGCGGTCGCCGGTGAGGGTGCGCAGCGCCACGAGGAGCGCCGCGCTGCCGATGGTCGCGAGCAGGAGCCCGACCGGGAGCGGGCCGATGAGGAAGGCCTGACCGACCGTGCCGGCGGCGCCGTAGAAGGCGCCGACGAGGAAGGCGACGACCCAACCGACGATGCGCAGAATCGTGGAACTCACCCGCCGAGTCTAGAAGCGTCGCCGATGGCCCGGCTGGGAGCGCCCGTCAGGCCGCCCACCCCCACAAGCGCAGCAGAGCCGCGGTGGCCGCGGCCGCCGCGACCACCAGGAGGAAGGGTGCCCGCACCCACAGCAGCGCGGCCGCGACACCGACCGCCGGTACGCGCGCGTCGACGACGATCGACGAGCCCACCGCGAGCGTCTGCACCACGACGAGCGCCGACAACAGCGCCACGGTCAACAGGTCGGCGATGCGGGCCGGCCGAGGCGCCTCGATCCAGCGGGCCGGCACCAGGTAGCCCACCGCCTTGAGTGCGACGCAGAGAATGGATGCCACGAGCACCGCGGTCCAGAGGGTCATGGCATCCGCTTCTCTCGCGTGGATGCGCGGGAGCGCGGGTCGAACAGTCCCGCCGCGACGGCGACGCCGGCGGCGGCGATGACGGGGATCCCCGGCATGAGCACGGGGGTCAGCAGCGCGGCGACGACGGCGGCCCCGGCGGCGACTGCGAGCGGCTGCCGCCCGCGCAGGCGCGGCCAGAGGAGAGCGAGGAACGCCGCCGCCGCGGCGGCGTCGAGGCCGTACGCGCGGGGGTCGCCGAGGACGTCGCCCAGGAGCGCGCCGAGCAGGGTCGACAGGTTCCATCCGACCCAGATGGCGACGCCGGTGACCCAGAACCCCGTCTGGCGTGCGCGCGACTCCCCCTGCGCGAGAGCGACCGCGGCGGACTCGTCGATCGTGAAATGCGTGGCCAGCGCTTTCCGCCAGAACCCGCCGGCGACGACCGGGGCCATGCGCATCGCGTAGGCGGCGTTGCGGACACCGAGGAGCGCCGAGGAGGCGATCGCGGCGGGCGCCGCCGCCAGCCCTCCGGCGGCGATGACGCCGACGAAGGCGAACTGCGAGCCGCCGGTGAACATCAGCAGGCTCAACACGCAGGTCTGCCAGAGGTCGAGCCCGGACGACACCGAGAGGGCGCCGAAGGAGATGCCGTAGGCGCTCGTCGCCAGAGCAACGGCGAGTCCCTGCCGCGTCGCGACACCCGCCGGTGTTCGGTAGAACGAACGCATGAACATCATCGTGAACGACGCGGCATCGTTCGTCAAGTCGAACGATCGGCGAGCATAATGAACGCATGACGGATCTCGGCGAGCGCATCGCCTCCACCCTGCGCCGCGAGCGAGAACGCCGTGACCTGAGCGTCTCAGAATTGGCCCGACGTGCGGGCGTGGCCAAGGCCACGATCTCGCAGCTGGAGAACGGCGGCGGCAACCCGAGCGTCGAGACGCTGTGGGCGCTGGCGACGACCCTCGAGATCCCCTTCGCGGACTTCGTCGATGAGGGCGCCCACTCCCCCACGCTCATCCGTGCGGGCGAGGCCGGCACGGCCGTGGCATCCTCGGCATCCGACTACATCGCCGTCCTGCTCTCGGCCAGCCCTCCGCACGCGCGTCGCGACATCTACCTGCTGTCCGCCGAACCCGGCGCACCCCGCCGATCCGACCCCCATCCCCGCGGCACGATCGAACACCTCGTCATGGTGTCGGGACGCGGACTCGCGGGACCGGCCGACGACCCCTACGAGCTCTCCCCGGGCGACTACCTCTCCTACGCGGGCGACGCCCCGCACGTGTTCGAGGCGTTGACGCCCGGCATGAGCGCCGTCTGCGTCGTCGAGTCACGCTGACGACCTCGCGTCGGGCCGGGGTCACGGCATCCGGTCTCGAATGTCCGGAACACGCCGCGTGGTCGCGCCGCGCGACGGCGTGTCGCGGACACTCGACGGCGGATGCGCCGACGCGCGCGCGTTGAGCGTCCAGGACACCCGGAGAGATCTCACGAACGCCCGGGTGTTCTGGACACTCGACGGGGCAGAACCGCCGAGCGGAGACGGCGAACGGCCCCGCTCAGCACGAGGCTGGGCGGGGCCGTTCGCGGACGGGAACGCTTACGCGTTGGCATCCTGACGCTTCAGGCGCGAGGCGGCGCGGCCACGCTCGGTCGCGTCGAGCACGACCTTGCGGATGCGCACCTTCTCGGGCGTGACCTCGACGCATTCGTCGTCGCGGGCGAACTCGAGCGACTCCTCGAGCGTGAGCACGCGCGGGGGCGTCATCGACTCGAAGGAGTCGGAGGTCGACGAACGCATGTTCGTGAGCTTCTTCTCCTTGGTGATGTTGACGTCCATGTCGTCGGCGCGCGAGTTCTCGCCGATGACCATGCCCTCGTAGACCTCCTCGGTGGGCTGCACGAAGAAGCTCATGCGCTCCTGCAGCGCGATCATCGCGAAGGGGGTGACGACGCCCATGCGGTCGGCGACGATCGAACCGTTCTGACGGGTCGTGATGGATCCCGCCCAGTCGTCGTAGCCGTGCGAGATCGCGTTGGCGATGCCGGTGCCGCGGGTGATGGTGAGGAACTCGCTGCGGAAGCCGATGAGACCGCGCGAGGGCACGACGAACTCCATGCGGACCCAGCCCGTGCCGTGGTTGGTCATGTTGTCCATGCGGCCCTTACGGGCGGCCATGAGCTGCGTGATCGCGCCGAGGTGCTCCTCGGGGGCGTCGATCGTGAGGTGCTCGAAGGGCTCCTTGAGCTTGCCGTCCTCGCCGCGCTTGGTGACCACCTGGGGCTTTCCGACGGTGAGCTCGAAGCCCTCGCGACGCATGTTCTCGACGAGGATCGCCAGGGCGAGCTCGCCGCGACCCTGGACCTCCCACGCGTCGGGGCGTCCGATGTCGACGACCTTGAGCGAGACGTTGCCGATGAGCTCGCGGTCGAGGCGGTCCTTCACCATGCGCGCGGTGAGCTTGTGGCCCTTGACCTTGCCCATGAGCGGCGAGGTGTTGGTGCCGATGGTCATCGAGATGGCCGGGTCGTCGACCGTGATCGCCTTGAGCGGCCGCACGTCTTCGGGGTCGGCGATCGTCTCGCCGATCGTGATGTCGGGGAAACCGGCGATCGCGACGATGTCGCCGGGGCCGGCCGACTCGGCGGGGAAACGCTCGAGGGCACGGGTCTTGAGCAGCTCGGTGACTCGGGCGTTGCTGGTCGTGCCGTCGGCGCGCACCCAGGCCACGGTCTGGCCCTTCTTCAGCGTTCCGTTGAAGACGCGCAGCAGGGCAAGTCGACCGAGGAACGGCGAGGAGTCGAGGTTGGTGACCCACGCCTGCAGCGGCGCCTCGTCGTCGTAGGCGGGAGCCGGGACGTGCTCGAGGATCGCACCGAACAGCGGCTCGAGGTCGTCGTTGTCGGGCAGCGCGCCGTTGTCGGGACGGTTCATGGATGCCGCGCCCGCACGGCCGGAGGCGTAGACCACCGGCACGTCGAGCAGAGCATCGACGTCGAGGTCGGGCACGTCGTCGACGAGGTCGGACGCGAGACCCAACAGCAGGTCGTGCGCCTCTTCTTCGACCTCGGCGATGCGGGCGTCGGGGCGGTCGGTCTTGTTGACCAGCAGGATGACGGGGAGCTTCGCCTCGAGCGCCTTGCGCAGCACGAAGCGGGTCTGGGGCAGCGGGCCCTCGGACGCGTCGACGAGCAGGACGACGCCGTCGACCATCGACAGGCCGCGCTCGACCTCGCCGCCGAAGTCGGCGTGGCCCGGGGTGTCGATGACGTTGATCGTCACCGGGACCTCGGTGTGGACGCCGTTGTACTCGATCGCCGTGTTCTTGGCGAGGATCGTGATGCCCTTCTCGCGCTCGAGGTCGTTCGAGTCCATCGCGCGCTCCTCGACGTGCGCGTGGTCGCCGAACGAGCCGGTCTGGCGGAGCATGGCGTCGACGAGGGTCGTCTTGCCGTGGTCGACGTGCGCGACGATCGCGACGTTGCGGAGGTCAGGACGGAGGGCGTGCGCCATGGAGGGTCTCCAGGAAAATTCGGGGTTGCGCCCGGAATCGGGCCGTCACAGTCTACCGGGCGCCCACGACACTCCCGGCAGGTGGCGTTCAGGAACGGAAAAAGGGCGGGACCCCGCAGGATCCCGCCCTTCTCGTACGGGGCTTACGCGTTCGCGAAGCCCACGATCGTCCAGTCGATCGTCTCGAACTGACGAGCGCCCCAGTTCACGAGGCCCTCGGAGACGGCGTAGACCTCGGGCAGCGGCGCGATCGGGATGATCGGCACGTACTCCCACAGCACCTTGTCGATCTCCTCGGCCGTCTGCAGACGGGCGTCGGGGTCGAGCTCGGTGTTGGCCTCTTCCCACAGGCCCGCGAGGCGGTCGTCGGTGATGCCAGTGTAGTTCTGCGCCGAGTCGACCGGCGAGAAGAGCGACTCGCTCGACGAGATCGGGTACGCGGTGCCGCGCCACGAGAACGTCACCATCTCGAAGTCACCGGGGATGATGTACTCGCTGAAGTAGCCGCCGACGGGCACGGCGTTCAGCTCCACGGGGATGCCGAACTCGCCGAGGTCGGCCTGGATCTGCTCGGCGCGCTGGATGTTGGTGGCGGTGTCGGCCGGCACCGTGACCGAGAAGCTCAGGGGCGTGCCGTCCTTGACCCAGGAGTCGCCGTCCTTGGTGTAGCCGGCGTCCTCGAGGTACTGCGCGCCGGCGTCGATGTCGTACGGCAGCGCCTCATCGGTGTAGCCGTCCTGACCGGGCATGAAGACGTAGCTGCCCTGCGTGATCGCGGGAACGCCGACGGGCGAGTTCGCTGTGGTGGCGATCTGCTCGCGGTTGACGATGGATGCCACGGCCTTGCGCACGTTGACGTCGGCGAGCGGGCCGTCCGAGGCGCGCATCGTGATGTGCGTCCAGGTCAGACCGTTGGATGCCTGGATCTGAGCGCCCTGGACGTTCTGAGCGGTCTGGTACAGGTCGGCGTTGGCCGAGATGTTCAGGGCGTCGATTTCGCCGTTGCTGAAGGACGTGCCCTGCTGGTCCTGGCTCACGGCGCGGAAGACGACGGTGTCGAGCTTGGGGGTCTGGCCCCACCAGTTCGGGTTCCGGTCGAGCGTCGCGATGCCCGCGGTGGTGTCGAGCGACGCGAGCTTGAACGGTCCCGACGAGGGCAACGCCGTGGTCAGGTAGCCGGTGTTGAAGGCGGTGGGGTCGTTGCCCACGCTGGCCGGGAGCACCTGGCTCAGCAGGCCCTGCCAGTCGGCGTAGACCGACGAGAAGGTCATGACGACGTCGAACTCGTTCTCGCCCTGCTCGACGGAGGAGATCTGGTCCCATCCGGTGGTGGAGATGACCACGTAGTCGGGGTTCGTGCCGTTGTTGGCCTTCCAGGTCGCCTGATAGTCGGCGACCGTGATGGGCGTGCCGTCCTCCCACTTGGCATCCGGGTTCAGCTTGATCTCGACCGTCTGGGGGCTCTCGTTGGTCAGCTCGACCGAGGAGGCGTAGTTCTCGTCGACGACGGGCTTGCCCGACTCGTCGATCTTGATGGGACCGCCCTGCATCGCGGCGACGATGTCATTCGTGTTGGCTTCGTTGCCGTCGATGTGGAAGTTGTTCCAGTTGACGGGCAGCGAGTCGACGGCGAGCGTCAGGTCGCCGCCGTCCTGCACGTCGGCGGCGTCGGCGCGCTGCCACGCGGTGGAGGGCAGAGAGTTCTGGTCCTCGGGATTGGCCGAGGGAGGTGCGGTGTTGCCCGGCGCGCAACCGGCGATCGCCAGGGCGGCGGCGCCCAGCAGCGCGAGTGCGCCCAGGCCCTTCGCTTTGCGGATCATGTGATCATTCCTCTCGTTGGTGATCGGTGAGGGCCCCCGGCGACGTGGTGCCGTCGGTCGGAGACGTTCGGGGGGATGCGGCCGACGCCCGCTCGAAGACGAGGTCGGACCGTTCGGCGTGGTGACACGCCACCCGGGAATGCGCCTGGGGGCGCAGACCCGGGTCGTCGGAGTCGCACCGGCGCCGGTCGGCGTCGGGCAGCAGGCGGTACAGCGGGCACCGCGTGCGGAATCGGCATCCCGAGATCTCCTGCGTCGGGCTCGGCAGGTCGCCGTCGAGCAGGATGCGGGTGCGCCCGCGCTCGACCCGCGGGTCGGGGATGGGCGCGGCCGAAATGAGGGCCTTGGTGTACGGATGCCGCGGGTCGTCGAACACCGCGTCGACCGGGCCCTGCTCGACGATGCGACCGAGGTACATCACCGAGACGTCGTCGGCGA
The DNA here is from genome assembly GCF_031844085.1 of Microbacterium sp. PRF11. NCBI lineage: Bacteria > Bacillati > Actinomycetota > Actinomycetes > Micrococcales > Microbacteriaceae > Microbacterium > Microbacterium sp. PRF11. Next base: position 82,766 of record NZ_JAUZUP010000004.1, on the reverse strand, counting down.
TCTGCCGGACCACCGCGAGGTCGTGCGCGACGAAGAGGAACGACAGACCGAGCCGCTCCTTGAGGTCTTCGAGGAGGTTGATGACACCGGCCTGGATCGACACGTCGAGCGCCGACACCGGCTCGTCGAGGACAACGACCGCGGGGTCGGTCGCGAGCGCCCGGGCGATGCCGATGCGCTGGCGCTGACCGCCCGAGAACTCGTGCGGGTAGCGGTCCGACATGTTCGGGTCCAGACCCACGAGCTCGAGGAGCTCGGTCATCTTGCGGTCGCGTTCGGCGCGGGGCACGCCCTGGACGAGCAGTGGTTCGGTGATGACCTCGCCGACCGGCAGGCGCGGGTCGATCGCGCCCATCGGGTCCTGGAACACGATCTGGATGCCCTTGCGCAGGGTCGCCTTGTCCTTGCGACCCGCGGTGGCCACGTCCGTTCCGTTGATGCGGATGGATCCGGACTGCGGGGCGACCATCTCCATGATCTCGAGGATGGTCGTGGTCTTGCCGCATCCCGACTCCCCCACCAGACCCATCGTGCGTCCGGGCTGGATGGAGAACGAGATGCCGTCGACGGCGCGGACCGTGCCGATCCGCCGCGGGAAGACGGCCCCCTTCATCAGCGGGAAGTGCTTGACGAGGTCGGTGACCTCGACAGCGGGCGTCACGTCGGGGCGGGGCGGCGGCACCTCGCCGAGCGCCTCGGGACGCGGGAAGATGTCGGGCCGCGCGAGGCTGCCCGACGCGATCTCGTCCGCCCGGATGCACGCGGCGACGTGGTCGGGGGCGGGGCCGTGTCCGACCAGCTCCGGCTCGACGTCGTGGCAGGCATCGATCGCGATCGGGCAGCGAGCCGCGAACGGGCACCCCTTCGGGAGTGCGGCGAGGGACGGCGGTCGCCCCTCGAGCGGCACGAGACGGTGGGAACCGGCGGTGCGCATGTTGGGCACCGAGCGCAGCAGGCCAACGGTGTAGGGCATGTGCGGATCGTGGAAGATCTCGTCGACGCTGCCGCGCTCGACGAGCTTGCCCGCGTACATGACCGCGACGCGGTCCGCGTGGCCGGCGACCACCCCGAGGTCGTGCGTGATGAGGACGACGGCCGCGCCGGTGACCTCGCGCGCCTTCTGCAGCACCTCGAGGATCTGCGCCTGGATCGTCACGTCGAGCGCGGTGGTCGGCTCGTCCGCGATGATGACGCGCGGGTCGTTCGCGATCGCCATCGCGATCATCGCGCGCTGGCGCATACCGCCGGAGAACTCGTGCGGGTACGCGCGGGCCCGGCGCTCGGCATCCGGGATGCCGACGAGCTTCAACAGCTCGACGGAGCGGGCATGCGCGGCCTGGGCGCTGAGGGCACGGTCGTGAAGACGCAGCCCCTCCGAGATCTGGTCGCCCACGGTGTAGACGGGGGTCAGTGCCGACAGCGGGTCCTGGAAGACCATGGCGAGCTCGGCTCCGCGGATCTTCGACAACCGGGCGTCGTTCATCGTCAGCAGCGACCGGCCGTCGTAGACGATGTCGCCCTCGACGCGCGCGGTGGAGGGCAGCAATCCCATGACGGCGAGCGACGAGACGCTCTTGCCCGAACCGGACTCGCCGACGATGCCGAGGAACTCGCCCTCGTGCACGTCGTACGAGATGCCGCGCACGGCTCGCACGTCGGCGCCGTCGCGCTGCGGGAAGGTGACGCTGAGGTCGCGGACCGACAGCAGAGGCGTGCGGGCGCTCGAGGACAGCAGAGTGGCGGATCGGGTGTCAGTCACGGTTCGCTCCCGAGGTGGGGTCGATGGCGTCGCGCAGGGCGTCGCCGATGAGGCTGATGGCCAACAGCAGCGCGATGAGCACGCCGGCGGGGTACACGAACAGCCAGGGGCGGGTGACGGCGGCCGAGGTGCCGGCAGCGAGCAGTGTTCCCAGCGAGACGTCGGGGGCCTGCACGCCGAAGCCGAAGTAGCTGAGCGAGGTCTCGGCCATGATCGCCGCCACGATGCCGAGAGTGGCGTCGATGATCAGCAGCGATGCGATGTTGGGGATGATGTGGCGCGCGAGGATCTTCCGCGTGGGCATGCCCATGTAGCGGGCGGCGCGCACGAAGTCGCGATTACGCAGCGACCGCGTCTGGTTGCGCACGACCTGCGCGAGGATCATCCAGCTGAAGACGGCCAGGAAGAAGGTCAGTGCGAGCCACGACAGTCCGCGGGTGAGCGGGCTCAGCAGCACCAGGATGAAGAAGGACGGGACGACCAGCAGCAGGTGGATGACCCACCCGATGACCGCGTCGACCTTCCCTCCGAGGTAGCCCGCGACCGAGCCGACCGCGGCGGCGATCAGCGTCGCACCGATCCCCGCGAGAGCGCCGATGATGAGCGACTTCTGCAGGCCGACGAGCGTCTGGGCGTAGATGTCCTGCCCGATGCCGTTCGTCCCGAACCAGTGCAGCTGGGTGGGACCGAGGCCGACGTTGAGGAAGTCGCGCTGCGTCGCGTCGTACGGGTACAGCAGCGGACCGATGAAGGCCCACAGCACGATGAAGACGAGGATGCCGCCACCCACCCAGAATCGCGGCATCTTCTTCAGACGCGCACGCACGAGCGCTCCGCGCGACAACGGCTTGCGCTCCCGGGTGACGGGGCTGGTGGCGACCAGCGTGCCGTCGAGAGCCTCTTCCTGCATGGTCATGTCAGCTCCTCACTCTCGGGTCGAGAGTGGCGTAGAGGATCTCCGACAGGGTCGAAGAGATGAGGACGAGAACGGCGACGAAAAGGGTCGACCCCGCGACCGCGTTGATGTCCTGCTGTGTGACGGCCTGCAGCTGGAACTGGCCCATCCCGCGCCACGAGAAGACGATCTCGAGCATGGCCGAACCCGCGATCAGCGTGCCGAAGCTGTAGGCGAAGAAGGTCGACATCGGGATGAGCGCGATGCGCACACCGTGGCGGAAGAGCGCGCGCGTGCGGGGCAGCCCCTTCGCGCGGGCGGTGCGGATGTAGTCGGCACCGAGCACGTCGAGCATCATGCTGCGCTGGTATCGCGAGAAGGATGCCGCGCTGACGAGCACGAGCGCGATGGTCGGGAGCAGCAGGTGCACGGCTCGGTCCACCAGCACGGGCCAGAACCCCTCGATCCCCGCGGTGTACTCGCCGGTGAAGCGGATCACCTGCGTGCCCAGCGCGTTGTTGAACGACGTCGCCCCGATCATCAGCAGCACGCCGATGACGAAGGTGGGCGTCGCGAAGATGAGGTACGACGAGTACGTCGTGATCTGATCGCTCGCGCGATACTGCCGCACGGCGCCGAGCACGCCGATCAGCACGCCGAGGATGGCACCGAGGATCGACCCGATCAGCAGCAGGCGCAGGCTCGTGCCCGCGCGCACCGCGATCTCCGACATCACGTCCTGTCCGCCGATCGTGGAGCCCAGGGAGAACCGGGTGAACAGGTTCACCAGCCAGTTCCACAGGCGCACGATGATCGGCACGTCGGGATTGGCACCGAGAGCGTCCAGGCTCGCGATGATCGACTCCTCCGGCGGACGCGGGTTCATGCCGTAGAAGCGATCCTGCGGCCGCAGCAGCGCGCTGCCCAGCACGTAGGCCAGGCACGTCGCCAGCAGGCTCAGGACGGCGTAGTTCAGGAACCGTCGCAGAACGTACAGCGTCATGACGAGCGCGAGCCCGTCCGCAGAGTGCCGGGGTGAAGCGTCATGGTGGTCCTCTCGCCGTCGAGACCCCCGCCTATTCGTTCGCCTGGCTAAGGATCTGAGAAGACCCTACGTCGGCTCCTGCGCGAACGGCGTGCCGGGGGAACACACTTTTCACGACCGTAACAAAGCCCTTACGTGGCGCTTTGTCACGAACGGTTACGTCGAGAGCAGCACTGCGCTCAGCGGACACCGCCGGAAATGAACAAAGCGATGATAACCCAGACGACCAGGACGAGCAGGGAAATCGCTGAGGGAATGTCCCAAAAGCGACGGACCGCCCCGTCCGTCGGAGCCGTCGCACGGGCCGACTCCCACGCGTCCTGGATGACCGTCAGGTCACGGATCGCGGGCGGCTCGCGCCGCGCACGGTCCCCTCCGGAGCGCAGGGGCGGGCGGCCCGGACGACCGGCCACCGGCCCGCCGAACGCCTTGTAGGTGCGGGGTTCATCGGTGCGCACCTCGAGCTGCCACCGCATGTCGATGTCGGTCACCCGGCCCCACGCGATCTCGACGACCCGCAACGGATTGTGGATGCGGATGCCGTCGGCGTCGATGCGCACGTGCGGGGCGAACAGCAGCGCGTACACCGCCCACAGGGCCAACAGGATCCACGGTGCGAGAAGGAGCATCTCGGCCACGCCGGCGCGGAGCGCGGCATCCCCCAGGAGGACGACCGCGAGCAGCGCACCGACGATCAGCCCGATGATCGACGACGGGGCGCGGAACACCCTCGGGTGATCCGCGCCCCGGAAGCGCTCGTCGCGCGTCACGCGCCGCCCAGCGAGAGGGAGGCGCCGGGAATGGCGTCGAGCAGTCGGCGCGTGTACTCCTGCGAGGGCTGGGCGAAGATCTCGTCGACCGTGCCCTGCTCCACGAGCTTGCCGCGCTCCATGACGCACACCAGGTCGGCGGCGACGCGCACCACGGCGAGGTCGTGCGTGATGAACAGGTACGTCAGCCCGAGCTCGGACTGCAGCTCCGCCAGCAGCTGGAGGATCTGCGCCTGCACCAGCACGTCGAGAGCCGAGACGGCCTCGTCGAGCACGAGGATGTCGGGCTTGAGCGCGAGCGCGCGCGCGATCGCGACGCGCTGACGCTGGCCACCGGACAACTCGTTCGGATAGCGGGATGCCAGCTCCTGCGGCAGCGCGACCTGCTCGAGCAGTTCCTCCACGCGTGCACGGCGCGAGGCGTTGTCGCCCACCTTGTGGATGTTCAACGGCTCGGCGATCAGGTTGCCGATGCTGCGGAGCGGGTCGAGCGAGCCGTAGGGGTCCTGGAACACCGGCTGCATGCGACGACGGAGGTTGAAGGTGTCCTTCGCGCTCAGCGTGCCGGTGTTCACCCCGTCGACCTCGATCGAACCCGAGGTGGGCGCCTCGAGCTTGAGGACCATCTTCGCGATCGTCGACTTGCCGGAGCCCGACTCCCCCACCAGCGCGAGCGTCTTGCCCCGGGGGATCTCGAACGACACGTCGTCGACGGCACGGAACTGCTCGCTTCGGAACCCGCCCTGGCGGATCTTGTACTCCTTGACGAGATTGGTCACCTTGACCGTCGCCGGAGCATCGATGTCGGACTCGCGAAGGATGCCGCGGTCCTCGACCTTGGCCTGGATGCGCTGCGACGCGATGCTCGGCGCCGCCGCGACCAGACGCTGCGTGTACGGGTGCTGCGGGTTCTCGAGGATCTCGCGGCTCGGTCCCGACTCCACGATCTCGCCCTGGTTCATCACCACGATGGTGTCGGCACGCTCGGCGGCCAGACCCAGGTCGTGCGTGATGAGCAGCACCGAGGTGCCCCGCTCGCGCGTGAGGGATGCCATGTGGTCGAGGATCACGCGCTGCACGGTGACGTCGAGGGCCGAGGTCGGCTCGTCGGCGATCAGCAGCTTCGGGTCGGCCGCGAGGCCGATGCCGATCAGGGCTCGCTGGCGCATACCGCCGGAGAACTGGTGCGGGTACTGGTGCAGGCGACGCTCCGCGTCGGCCAGACCAGCCTGCTTCAGCACCTCGATGGCGCGCTTCTCGACCTCCTTGCGACCGGTGGCGATGCCGTTCGCACGGATCGCCTCCTTCACCTGGAAGCCGATGCTCCACACCGGGTTGAGGTTCGACATCGGGTCCTGCGGGACGTAGCCGATGTCTTTGCCGCGAACGGACTCGAACTGCGTCGCCGTCAGATCGGTGAGTTCGCGCCCGTCGAGCGTGATGCTGCCGGCGGTGACGTGACCGGTGCCGGGGAGCAGACCGATCACGGCGGATGCCGTGGTCGACTTGCCCGAGCCGGACTCGCCCACGATCGCGACCGTCTGGCCGGGGTAGACGTCGAGGCTCACCCCGTGCAGGACCTCGCGCGTACCGCCCTCTCCCTGGAACGCGACCTTCAGGTCGCGCACGGACAGCAGCGGCGTCATGGTGGCGTCGCTCATCGGCGGGCCCTCGCTCTCGGGTCGATGGCGTCTCGGATGAGCTCGCCCAGCAGGATGAAGGCCAGCACCGTGACGGTCAGCGCGACCGACGGCCAGATCAGGGCCGCGGGCGAGACGCGCAGCGACTGCTGCGCCTGGCTGATGTCATTGCCCCACGACATCGTGTCACCGCCCAGACCGACGCCGAGGAACGACAGCGTCGCCTCCGCGACGATGGCCGCCGCCAGGCTGATCGTGGTGACCACGAGCAGCGGCGCGATGGCGTTCGGGATGACGTGCGTCAGCAGCGTCTTGAAGCGCGACTGTCCCAGCGCCTGCGACGCCGAGACGTAGTCGGCCTGTCGCACGCGCAGGACCTCGGCGCGCACCACGCGGGCGGTGGAGGCCCACGCGAAACCGCCGATCGCGAACGCCAGCGTGAGGACGTTGCGGTACTGCGAGAACACGCTCATCACGACGATCGCCGCGAGGATGTAGGGGATCGAGAAGAAGATGTCGCCGACGCGCGAGATGACGGCGTCGATCCATCCCCCGTAGAAGCCCGACAGCGAGCCCATCACGAGACCGATGATCGTGCCGATCGCCGTGGCGAGCAGACCCACCGACAGCGACGTGCGGGCACCCCACACGATGCGCGAGAACGTGTCGCACCCCTGGAACGTGAAGCCGAGGATGTGCCCGGGCTGCGGGCCGCCGTTGCTGTTCGACAGCTGGCAGTCGTTGTTCGGAGGCACCTGCGTGAACAGCGTGGGCCACACCGCCATGAGGATGACGACGGCCATGACCGCCAGCGCGATCCAGAAGGTCGGGCGGCGACGCAGGTCGCGCCAGGCGTCGAGCCACAGGTTGCTCTTGCGGGCGGCGACGCGCACGGCGTCGACCGAGATGGTCTCGGTCTTGATGGGGGCGACGTAGTGCGGCGCCGGGAAGTGACTACTTGACATAGCGGATCCTCGGGTCCAGGAGGCCGTACAGGAGGTCGACGACGAGGTTGACCAGCACGTAGATGATGACGAAGACGGTCACGAACGAGACGACCGTGGGGCCCTCGCCGCGAATGGTGGCCTGGTACAGAGTGTTGCCGACACCGGGGATGTTGAAGATGCCCTCGGTGACGGTCGCACCGACCAGCAGCACGCCGAAGTTCGTCGCGGAGTTGGTGATGACCGGGATGAGCGAGTTGCGCAGCACGTGCACGGGGATGACACGACGACGCGACAGGCCCTTGCTGTAGGCGGTGCGGACCCAGTCCTGGTTCAGCGTGTCGATGACCGAACCGCGCATCAAGCGCATGCTCGTGGCGAAGAGACTGAAGCCGAGAACGATGGCCGGGAGCCACAGGTCGCCCCAGTCGTTCTGCGCGCCCACCGTCGGCCGGAACCAGCCGAGTTGGATCGCGAGGAAGTACTGCGCCAGGAAGCAGGCCACGAAGATCGGCAGTGCGACGAACAGCAGCGCGACGATGAGCGCGACGTTGTCGAACAGCTTGCCCTTGCGGATCGCCGAGATGGTGCCGATGACGACGGCGAGCACGAGCTCGATCGCGAGGGCCATCACGGCCAGGCGACCGGTCACGGGCAGCGTGCGGGCGAGCACCTCGTTCACGGACTGGCCCGAGAACGTGGTGCCGAGGTCGCCCTGGAAGATGCCCGCGATGTAGAGGAAGTACTGGACGATGAAGGGCTGGTCCAGGTGGTACTGCGCACGCAGGGCTTCGACGACCTGCGGGGCGGGGGTCTTGTCGCCGAAGAGCCCGAGGATCGGGTCTCCCGGCATGGCGAAGACCATGAAGTAGATCAGCAGCGTGGCTCCGAAGAACACGGGGAGCACTTGCAGCAGACGTCTGAGGATGTAGCCGAGCATCCGCTCTCTTTTCGAACGTGGGAAACGCCTCATCCGACGTTTCTGGGGGCCGGACCCCGAAAGGGCCCGTGCCGTTCTATCACACGTCGTGATGAGGCCTGGCTGGCAGACCGCGAGGCGGTGACGAGTCCGTCACCGCCTCGCGGCTTGAGATCGGAAGGGTTACTTCGTGATCTCGTAGTACAGCGGAACCGAGTTCCAGCCGAACTGGACGTTGTTCACGCCCTCGGCGTAGCCGCCGGTGACGTTGGAGTACCAGAGCGGGATGGCCGGCAGGTCCTTGAGCAGGACCTCCTGAGCCTTCTGGAAGTCGGCGTTCTGCGCGTCGACCTCGGTCTCGGCGATACCGGCGGCCAGCAGCTGGTCGAACTCGGGGCTCGAGTAGTCGCCGTCGTTCGAGGAGGCGTCGGTCGCGTAGAGCGGGCCGAGGAAGTTGTACAGACCGGGGTAGTCGGCCTGCCAACCGGTGCGGAACGCCGTCTGGATGCTGCGGTCGGTGATGGCCGTGCGCGCTTCCTTGAAGGTCGGGTACGGCGCGCCGGACGCGTCGATGCCCAGGACGTTCTTGATCGAGTTGGTCACCGCGTCGACCCAGACCTGGTGTCCGCCGTCGGCGTTGTACGCGATCTGGAACGTGCCGCTCCAGGGCGAGATGGCGTCGGCCTGAGCCCACAGCTCCTTCGCCTTGTCGGCGTCGTACTTGAGCACGTCGGCGCCGGCGAGCGAGTCGGACCAGCCGTCGATGACCGGCGAGGTGAAGTCGCTGGCCGGGGTGCGGGTGTTCTGGAAGATCGTCTGCGTGATCTCGTCGCGGTTGATGGCCATCGACAGCGCCTGGCGGCGCAGCTGACCCTCTTCGCCACCGAAGTGAGCGAGACGGCCCGGGATCGTGAACGACTGGAACACGGCGGCGGGCTGGTTGACCGCGCGGTCACCCAGGTCCGACTCGAAGGTGGCCTGCGAGGCCGAGGGGATCGCGTCGATCACGTCGACGTTGCCGCCCAGGAGGTCGGCGTACGCGGCGTCCTGCGTGGCGTAGAAGACGACCGTCAGACCACCGTTGGCGACGGTGCGACCGCCCTGGTAGTCGTCGTTCTTGACGAGGTCGATCTGCACGTTGTGCTGCCACGCGCCGTCGCTGGCGAGCTTGTACGGGCCGTTGCCGACGGGGTTCTCGCCGAAGGCGGCCATGTCGTCGAAGGCCGAGTCGGGCAGCGGGAAGAACGCCGAGTAGCCCAGGCGCAGCGCGAAGTCGGCAGCGGGCTTGGAGAGCTCGATCGTGAAGGTGTAGTCGTCGACCTTCTTCAGACCGGTCAGCTCGGAGTCGGCTTCGTAGCTGAAGCCGACGATGTCCTCGAAGAAGTAGCTGTTGAGCTGGTTGTTCGACAGCTGGGCGCCGTAGTTCCACGCCTTGATGAAGTTGTCGGCCTTGACCTCGGTGCCGTCGGTGAACTTCTGGCCCTGCTTGAGGGTGACCGTGAGGTTCTGCGGGTCGTTGGTGACGATGGACTCGGCCATGTCGTTCACGGGGGCGCCATCGGCGTCGTAGTAGACCAGACCCGCGAAGATCGAGTCGAGGATCTTGCCGCCACCGACCTCGTTGGTGTTGGTGGGGATCAGCGGGTTCTGCGGCTCGGAGCCGTTCGTCCGGATGATCGCCGAGGCGTCGCCGCCCGATGACGAGCCGCTGCCGTTGTCTCCGCCGCCCGAGCAGCCGGCGAGCATGAGCCCGACAGCTCCCAGCAGGGCGAGACCGGAGAGGGCAATCTTGTTGCGCTTCACAGTTCCTCCAGGGAAGGGATGATCGTCGCCCGTGCCGAGTTTCCACGCAGCACGAGGCTCGTGACAATCCGTTCGGGCAGGATGAGAACACACTAGGCACGTTTACCCAGGTGCCCCAAACTTCTCGCAAAAACGTTACAGAGGATTTACTCGAAAGGCTCCGGATGTGGCAATCTGACAAGTCGCTGCGCGCAACCCGCCTCGCGGACTGGACATATCCTCCGATCCTCGACCGCTCGGACCGGTTCTCCCGCACCCGCCCGTGGTGGGAGATCGCCCTCGTCCTGCTCGTCAGCGTGGGTCAGTCGGCCATCTACTCCGTCGTCTCGTTCGTGCGCGCGACGACGCGGGCGCCCATCTCGCAGCAGCAGACGCAGCTCAATCCCTCACGCAGCGCCGAGCCGTTGTGGGATGCGATCTACCAATTCCTCGACATCTTCTTCTCGCTCGCTCTCGTGGCCCTCGCGGTCTATCTGCTGTGGGAGCCCGCGAACAATGCGCTACGACGCATCGGGCTGGATTTCCGTCGCTTCGGTTCGGACGTCGCGAAGGGCGTCGCCCTGGTCGTCCTCATCGGCGCTCCCGGCATCGGGGTCTACGCGATCGGACGCGCGATCGGACAGAGCATCACCGTCGTCCCCGCTCCCCTGGACTCGTCGTGGTGGGTCATCGCGCTGCTGATCCTGGCGGCCCTCCGGGCCGGACTCACCGAGGAGGTCATCTTCCTCGGGTTCCTCTTCGACCGCCTGCGGCGCCTCGGCTGGTCGTGGACGGGCATCATCGCCTCGACGGCGCTGCTGCGCGGCAGCTACCACCTGTATCAGGGATGGCCGTCGGCATTGGGCAACGTCGTGATGGGGCTCGTCTTCGGGTGGTGCTACAAGCGGTGGGGGCGCGTGATGCCCCTCGTCGTCGCGCACACGATCATCGACATCGTCGCCTTCGTGGGATATCCGCTCGCCGCCGCCTGGTGGCCGGCCATCTTCGCGCCCCCGGCCTCCTGACGCCGGCGGGAGATCAGGGCTGAGGCGACCAGGTCCAGAACGCCGGCGGGATGCCGTCGGGCTCGGAGGTGTAGCCCACTCCCCCGACGCCCGCGGCGGTGGCGACCGCACCCGTGCGCTCGAGCAGGGGGACGCCCGCGTACACCGAGAACAGGGATCGATCGATCTCCCTCGCCTCGCCGAGCACGTCGACCGGATCGGTGTGCACGGTGAGCTCGTCGAACAGCTCGTCGGTGTTGGGGCCGTCGATGCCCTCGGCCAGGCGGTCCCGCGCCGAGCGGTAGAGGCTCTCGTCTTCCCCGACCCACGACAGAGTGGCATCCGGTGTGTCCTCCGGAGTCGCCGCGCGAACGGCGATGCCCGCGCGAGCGCCCATCGACACCAGCCGGGAGAAGACCATCGCGGACACGTCGTCGGTGCCGTCGTAGGCGACGCGCAGCACCGCGGCGCGATCGCCGAGGGCTCTCCGGGCGCCGTCGACGTCGGCACCGGTGCCCGGCGCACCGTTGCCCGAGATCAGCGAGGAATAGAGCTCACCCGTCGCGGGCGAGGAGAGGAAGGACTGCAGGGGTTGCGCGTCGGGCCGCACGGCGCCGAGCACCTCGCTCACCAGGGACGCGCGGTCGGTCGCCAGCGTCATCGCCTGACGCAGATCGGATGCCGTGCCCGCACCGAAGCGGAGGTGCAGCGTCTGCGTGGTGGGGCCGACCTGCACGGTCAGTCCCGCGTCGGTGAGCGTCTTCTGCTCGGCGACGTCGACGTCGCCGACGTTGGCGATGTCGACCTGTCCGGCTTCGAGGGCCGAGAGCTGCGCGGCGCGGTCGGGGAAGAAGCGCACGGTGAGTCCTTCGAGGCCCGGGAAGTGCGCGCCCTGATAGCTGTCGCGTCGGGCGAGCTGCAGCGTGTCGGCCGTCGCCTCGGCGACGGTCCACGGACCGGCCGAGACGACGCTCGCGGGGTCTGGCGTCGATCCGGCCGCGATGTCGAACCCCGTGTTCCACGCGGTGGCGGCCGCGGCCAGCACGGGATTCGGTTCGACGGGCGCCGTCGGGTCGCCCTCCGGCGCGGTGAGGATAGCCGTCAGCAGATCCTCGACGCTGACGCCGGCGCGTTGCGCGACCACGTGGACGGGACGGTCGAGCAGCCACTGCCGGTTCCAGTCGGCGAACGGCGAGTCGTAGGTCAGGGTGAGGGTGTCGTCGGCCCGGTCGAGGATCGGGCGCGACGTGCGCGCGTTGGGGTCGGCGGGAGCAGCCGTGTCGAAGTAGCGCGTTCCCGAGACGACGTTGCCCTCGGCGTCGTACGTGGCGTCGTCGAAGAAGTGGGAGGTGACAGCCCACCCGAACAGCAGGTCGTCGAGGGTGACGGGCGTACCGTCCGACCAGACGCGGTCGGAGAAGAGTTCGTAGCTGACCTTCAGGGGATCGCCCTGCACACGCGTGATGCGGCCGAGACCGTTGTTCGGGACGACCTGCAGGTCGCCGTCGAGCGAACCGAGGTTCTCGTCGAGCAGCGCCGAGACGGCACGATTCGCGGGGGTGCTGCCGGTGGCGCTGGCCGCGTTGAAGCTCGTGAGCGACCCCACCACGCCGACGGTCAGGCTCGTGCGCGCTTCCTGCTGGGGGGCGGGCGCGGGTTCGGGCGCGGAGCAGCCAGCGAGAACGACGCCCGCAGCCGCGAGGAGGGCGAGAAGACGCGCGCGGCGACCGCGTCGTCGAGTCGGTCGAGGATCATCCGTCAGGCCGTGGTGCACAGGGGAACTGTACTAAACGCCGCCTGTGCGATCCCGGGGCGTCGCGCGCGCGTCCCCGCCGCGCGCGCTGAGGCCCCCGCGACGGGACACGCGCTGTCGCGGCGTGCGCGCTGACGCGATAAACGCCCCCGCGAGTGGGACACGCGCTGTCGCGGCGTGTCTCACTCGGGAGGGCGTTCATCGCGGCACGGACGGCGCACAGCGACGCGACGGACGTGCGCCCGGGAGCGAGCGCGGTCTAGGCGAAAGCCTCCGGCGGCGGGCACGAGCAGACGAGGTTGCGGTCGCCGTAGGCCTGATCGATGCGGCGCACCGGGGGCCAGTACTTACCGCGGATGAGCGAGCGCACGGGGTACACCGCGGTCTCACGCGAGTACGGGTGCTCCCACTCCCCCACGACGACCGTCTCGGCGGTGTGCGGGGCGTTCACGAGCGGGTTGTCGTCGACGGGCCACTCCCCCGCCGCGACGGCGAGCGCTTCGTGCTTGATCGCGATCATGGCATCCACGAACCGATCGAGCTCGGCGAGGTCCTCGCTCTCGGTCGGCTCGACCATCAGGGTGCCGGCGACCGGGAACGACATCGTCGGCGCGTGGAACCCGTAGTCGATGAGGCGCTTGGCCACGTCGTCCACGGTGACGCCCGTCTGCTCCTTGAGGGGACGCAGGTCGAGGATGCACTCGTGCGCCACCAGGCCTCCCTCACCGGCGTACAGCACCGGGTAGTGCTCGCGCAGGCGCGTGGCGATGTAGTTGGCCGAGAGCACCGCCGCGGCCGTCGCCTGCCGGAGGCCCTCGGCGCCCATCATGCGCACGTACGCCCACGAGATCGGCAGGATGCCGGCGGAGCCGTGCGGGGCGGCCGAGACCGGTCCGCCATCGAACGTCCCTCCCGCGTGGTCGGCACGCTGCGAGAACGGGTGCGACGGCAGGTACGGCGCGAGATGCGCCTTGGCCGCGACGGGACCGACACCGGGGCCGCCGCCGCCGTGCGGGATCGCGAACGTCTTGTGCAGGTTCAGGTGCGAGACGTCGCCGCCCAGGTCGCCGAAGCGGGCGAAGCCGAGCAGGGCATTGAGGTTCGCGCCGTCGACGTAGACCTGCCCGCCGGCGTCGTGCACGGCCTGCGTGATCTCGAGCACGTCGTGCTCGTACACCCCGTGGGTCGAGGGGTACGTGATCATCAGCGCCGACAGAGCGTCGGCGTGCTGCGCGATCTTCGCGCGCAGATCGTCGAGATCGACGTTGCCGGCCTCGTCGCACGCGACGACCACGACCTTCATACCCGCGAGGATCGCGGAGGCGGCGTTGGTGCCGTGCGCCGACGACGGGATGAGGCACACCGTGCGCTCGGTGTCGCCGTTCGCCAGGTGGTAGCCGCGGATCGCGAGGAGTCCCGCGAGCTCGCCCTGGGACCCGGCGTTCGGCTGCAGCGACACCGCGTCGTAGCCGGTCACCTCGGCGAGCCAGCGCTCGAGCTGGTCGATCATCTCGAGGTAGCCGTGCACGTCGGCCTCGGGCGCGAACGGGTGCACGCGCGAGAACTCCGGCCACGACACCGCCGCCATCTCGGTGGCCGCGTTGAGCTTCATCGTGCACGAGCCCAACGGGATCATGCCGCGATCGAGCGCGTAGTCCCGGTCGGCGAGCGTCTTGAGGTAGCGCATCATCGCCGTCTCGCTGCGGTGCGCGTGGAAGACGGGGTGGGTGAGGTACTCGTCGTCGCGGTCCAACGTCTCGTCGACGCCGCGCAGGGCTTCGCCGACGGGCAGATCCTCAGCGGACAGCCCGAAGGCCGCGAGCACGGCGGCGATGTCGGCATTCGTCGTGGTTTCGTCGACCGAGACGCCCACCGTCGCGTCATCCACCCACAACAGCTGGTAGCCGCGCTCACGGGCACGGTCGACCACGTCTTGCGCGCGCCCCGGCACGTGCACCCGCACGGTGTCGAAGAACGCGTCGCTCGCGAGAATCAGGTCGTACGAGCGCAGAGCGGATGCCAGGGCATCGGCCTTCTGCGCGACCCGCGTCGCGATCGCGCGGAGCCCGTCGGGCCCGTGGTACACGGCGTACATCGCGGCCATGACGGCCAGGAGCACCTGGGCGGTGCAGATGTTCGACGTGGCCTTCTCACGACGGATGTGCTGCTCGCGCGTCTGCAGCGACAGACGGTAGGCGGGGTGGCCGACGGCATCCTGGGACACACCGACGAGACGACCCGGAAGCTGGCGCTCGAGGCCCGCGCGCACGGCCATGTAGCCGGCGTGGGGACCGCCGAAGCCGAGCGGGACGCCGAAGCGCTGGGTGGTGCCCACCGCGATGTCGGCGCCGAGCGCGCCCGGGGAGCGCAGCAGGGTCAGCGCCAGCAGGTCGGCCGCGGCGACGACGAGACCGCCCGCGGCGTGGACCGCCTCGGCGACGGCGGAGAAGTCCCACACCCGGCCGGTCGCTCCGGGGTACTGCACGAATGCTCCGAAAGCCTCGGGCAGGTCGCCGTCGAACGCGGTCTCCTCGATCCGGATGCCGACGGCCGCGGCGCGGTGGTGCAGCAGCGCCTTGGTCTGGGGCAGGGCGTCGACGTCGACGAGGAAGACGTCGGTCTTCGCCTTCGACGCGCGACGGGCGACGAGCATGCCCTCGACGACGGCGGTGGACTCGTCGAGCATCGAGGCGTTCGCCGTGGCGAGGCCCGTCAGGTCGGTGACCATCGTCTGGAAGTTGATGAGCGCCTCGAGCCGGCCCTGCGAGATCTCGGGCTGGTACGGCGTGTAGGCCGTGTACCAGGACGGGTTCTCGAGGACGTTGCGCGCGATCACCGACGGCGTGAAGGTGTCGTAGTAGCCGAGTCCGATGAGCGGGCGGGCAGTGCGGTTGGCGGCGGCGAGCTCGCGAAGCTCCGCGAGCGCCTCGGCCTCCGTCGCGGCCGGCGGGATCGAGCTGGTCGCGCGGGGCTGGACATGGATGGATGCCGGGACGGCGGTCTCGACGAGCGCCTCGACGCTGTCGTACCCGACGACTTCGAGCATGTGCGCCTGAGCGTCGGGACCGATGCCGATGTGGCGGTCCGTGAAGACGGCCGGGGTCGCGGCATCCGTGCGGGGAGGAAGGAGAGTGCTCATGCGGTGAGGTCCTCGTAGGCGGCGCGGTCGAGCAGGTCGCCGGGCAGGTCGCCCTCGACGCGGATCTTGATGAGCCAGCCGCCGGCGAAGGGCTCGGCGTTGACCAGGGAGGGATCGTCGACGACGGCGTCGTTGACCTCGACGACCGTGCCGGTGAGCGGGGCGTAGAGCTCGCCGACCGACTTGGTCGACTCGATCTCGCCGCAGACGTCGCCCGCGGTCACCGCGGAGTCGGCGCCGGGCAGCTCGACGAAGACGACGTCGCCGAGCTTGTCGGCGGCGAAGTCGGTGATCCCCACGGTGGCGATGTCGCCGTCCAGGGCGATCCACTCGTGCTCGGAGGTGTAGCTGAGGGCGGTGAGGTCGGTCATGCGTTTCTCCGGTAGAAGGGAAGGGCGGTTACGGTCGCGGGGATGCGGGTTCCGCGCACGTCGATGGTCAGGTCCGTTCCGGGTTCGGATGCCGCGGGGGCGACGAACGCCATCGCGACGGGGTGGCCGAGCGTGGGGCTCAGCGCTCCGCTCGTGATCTCGCCGACGACGTCGTCGCCGTGCAGCACGGTGTAGCCGGCACGGCCTGCGCGGCGGCCCTCCGAGACGAGCCCGACGAGCACGGGGGCGTCGGCAGGTCCGGACGACAATCCGTCCTTGCCCACGAACGCCTCTTTGTCGGCGGCCACGACCCGGCCGAGTCCGGCTTGAGCGGGCACGATGTCGCGCGACAGTTCGTGGCCGTACAGCGGCATGCCGGCCTCGAGG
The DNA here is from genome assembly GCF_031844085.1 of Microbacterium sp. PRF11. Lineage (NCBI taxonomy): Bacteria > Bacillati > Actinomycetota > Actinomycetes > Micrococcales > Microbacteriaceae > Microbacterium > Microbacterium sp. PRF11. The sequence goes on along the minus strand of NZ_JAUZUP010000004.1, from coordinate 66,358 downwards.
CGCAGGGTGTCGCGCGCGGCGAGACCGCACGGCACGAGGTTGCGGTCGGCACCCGCGGCGAGCGCGGCATCCCACAGGGCAGCGGCGTGCGCGACGGGGATCATGAGCTCGTAGCCGTCTTCGCCGGTGTACCCGGTGCGGGCGACGAACAGCGGCGCCCCATCGAAGGTGCCCTCGGTCCAGGCGTAGTAGCCGAGGTCGTCGAGAGCGGTGCCGGTGATCGCGACGCCCGGGGTGGAGCTCAGGATGCCGCGCGCCTCGGGACCCTGCAGGGCGATGAGGGCGTAGGAGTCGGTGACGTCGTCGACGGTGAGGGTCCCGCGAGCGTCGGTCGCTGAGCCTGTCGAAGCGTCCGACGCGGGGGTTCCGGTCCCTTCGACGAGCTCAGGGACCTCGGTTGCGCCGTCAGGGACCGCGTCCGACACGGGGGCCCACGTGCGCTGCGCCAGATCGAACGCCGCGGCCACGGCATCCCGGTTGCCGGCATTCGAGATGACGAGGAAGCTCTGCTCCCCCCGGCGGTAGACGATCACGTCGTCGACGATGCCGCCGCTTTCGGCGAGCACGAGCGAGTACTTCGCCTTGCCGATCTTCATGGTCGATAGGCGCCCGGCGAGCACGTAGTCGAGGAACTCGGCCGCGTCCTGACCATCGACCTCGAACTCGGCCATGTGCGAGATGTCGAACAGGCCGGCGGCCTCGCGCACGGCGCGGTGCTCGGCGAGATCGGAGGTGTAGCGCACGGGCATGTTCCAGCCGCCGAAGTCGGTGAAGGAGGCGCCGAGGGCCTCGTGCCGATCGTGCAGCGGCGACGTGCGCGGTGGAGCGGGGGTTTCGGTCATGAGTTCTGCCGTTCGCGATGACGGACAGACGCCGGTCGGCGCCTGAGAACTCCCCCTCTGTCATGGGCCTGAGAGTTTCACCCCGCGGTCGCGGGGCTTTCACCGTCGGCGGACCCGGGGCGGTGCATCCGGGTCTCTTTCCAGAGTGGCCCGATCGACGCGGTACGCGTACCTGAGAGATTGGCGGGGAGGCTTGCTCCTTCGGTGCCCGGCTGCGTGCGCCGGAGCTCTCCCGCATCGATCATGGGGCCGGTGTGGACTTGTGGGGTCAGCCTAGCGGAGCACCGGCGCGTGGCGTGAGATGTTCAGCCGTTGTCCTGTTCGCGGAGATCGGCCGCGTCGCCGGGGACGCAGAGGGAGGTGCCGGCGATGTAGTAGTCACCGGGGGCGGTCGAGAAGGACAAGCCCGCCAGGGGGCCGCCGGACGCGTAAACGACATAGACCGGGGTATCGACGACGCGTACTTGCATGCCGAGAGACTTCCAGTAGTCCGCGATGATCTGGGCGTCCGCACCTCGATCGCTATCGGGAGCAGGCGCGCCGTAGCCGTAGGTGTAATGCCACCGTGCCCGCGCGGGTCTCGTATGCATCGGCCGCTTCGCCGGTCCAATCCGGAACCGTACGCATCGAGCGCAGCGCGGAACCCACATCTTCCGCGCTCTGAGCGTGCGCCCGCCACACGGCCGCGGTGCGGTGCAGCTCGCCGACGTCGCCGGGAATGAGAACGGATGGATCTCGGGTGGAGCCGAGTTCGGCGGTCACTCGAGAACCCAGCCTCCTACGGCGCCCAGTGCTCTCAGATCGGCCTGTGCGCCGGCATCCATGCTGTCGAACATGTCGGCCACCTCGCGCAACCCCGTCACGAGCGCCTCGACTCCGCGGCGACGCTCGGCGGTGCAGTCGTTCATGCACCCTGTGAATTCGGCCACGGCAAGATTCAGGTCGGGCTGGTCCGTCACAGAGAACCCCAGGAGGTGGGGCTGATCCGGCACGACGGTGGCCATCTTCGCGGCCATGCGACGCACCTCGTCCACAGTTATCGAAATGTCCCCCATGCGCAGCAGAGTAGCCGTCGTGCGCACTTACCCGAGCAGTTCTGCGGACAACTTCACCCGGGTGAATGTGAACGAGCGGTACATCACCTCACGCTGAGCAAGGGCCTTCCACTGACAATCATCGAACGAGCGGCTGCGGTTTCCTTGGCCGCCGCCGAGGAAGCGCACCGCCGCTATCGCGTGATCCCCTGCCACCCGCGGGTCATCGGTTGAAGCGCACCCCCGGAGCATCAGCCCCGCGTGCAGCTCCCGGATGCCACGGGCGCCGACAGCTGGTCCATCTGGGCGAGCACCGGGTCGAGCTCGGCCGGGGTCATGGCGTAGCCGACGTTGTCGTCGGTGTCGGAGCGGGCGAACACGATGCCGGCGACCTCGCCCGAGGTGGTGAGCAGCGGACCGCCCGAGTTGCCCGGGCGCACGACCGCGGCGAGCGCGTAGATGTCGCGCGGAGTAGAGGACTGGTCGTAGATGTCGGGGACCGGAACGGTACCCTCCTGCAGCACCTGCGCGCTGCCGGAGGTGAAGGGTCCCCCGCCGGGGTACCCCTGCACGACGGCGGCGGATCCGACGCCCAGGGTCGACACGACGGGCAGGGCCGCGGCATCCATGTCGTCGACGGAGACCACCGCGATGTCGTCGATCGGGTCGAAGTACACCACACGACCCTCTCGAGCGGGGCGTCCGGGCAGTTCGACGAGCGGGGTGTCGACGCCGGCCACGACGTGCGCATTCGTCACGACCCGGCCGGGAGCGGCGACGAACCCGGACCCGCTCGAGGTCACACCGCACGCGTAGGCGGTGCCGGAGATACGGGCGACCGACTGGGCGGCCTGCGTCAACGCGGGGTCGTCCAGAGCGATCTCGGGAGCACTGGGCACCGGGCCGATCTGGATGAGCTCGCCCAAGCGCGGGATGCCGTCGGCGAACACGGTACCTCGAAGGTCGGCGAGGGCGCCGCGCACCGGAGGCGGCGTGAGGTCGTCGATGGTGCGGACGACCCCGGACGAACCGAGCGCGGCGGAGACGACGGGGACGCCGACGGGGGTGATCGACCCGGCCGCGAACGAGATCGCCAGGGCTGCGGCGGCGACGTTGACCACGCCGCCGAGCAGTCGCTCGGGCACGCGCAGTCGAATGCGGTCGGCGCCGCGCCGGAAGAACCCGCCCAGGGCGCTGCCCACGCCCGAGCCGAAGAGGAGAAGGAGGGCACCGGCGAGGATCATCGCCGGCCCGCGCCACGAGGGCGCCGTGACCCACTGCCCGATGAAGGGGACGACCCAGTACGCCGCGACGGCGCCGACCGCGAGCCCGGCGAAGAAGCCGATCGTGGCCAGGAACCCGCGCGAGAGGCCCACGATGAGCGCGATCGCCAGAAGGGCGATCAGAACGATGTCGACGATCGGCAATCGAACCTCCTGAGTCCTCATCGAGGCTATGGCGCACGTCTGGGAGAACCCTTTCGACGCGCTGGGCCGGCGGCGCGGTCGGCCGTCGGTGGCCCCGGGGCGTCACAAGTGGCCCCGGGGCCACCCCGCGCACGCGGCCTCGTCATACGCCCAGCTCGAACCCCGCCTCAGCGTCGCAAACCCCGGCCGCCGTGGCCCCGGGGCGTCGGAAGTGGCCCCGGGGCCACCCCGCGCACGCGGCCTCGTCATACGCCCAGCTCGAACCTCGCCTCAGCGTCGCAAACCCCGGCCGCCGGTGGCCCCGGGGCGTCGGAAGTGGCCCCGGGGCCACCCGCGCACCGCGACGCCCGCGAAGTTGCCCCTTCGAGTCCACATGACACTAAGATCGTCAGCGGAGATATGGTCACCATGACAAGAACCCCCGAGCCCGAAACCCGCGACGCCGACGTGCGCGTCGCGGTGTCGACCGTCATCTTCAGCGTCCGCCGCGACGAGCACGACGAACCCGTGCTGTCCCTGCCCCTGGTGCGTCGCACCCGCGACCCCTTCGACGGACGGTGGGCGCTCCCCGGCGGCTGGCTCGACGCGAGCGAGGGGCTCGACACCGCGGCATCCCGAACCCTCGCCGAGACGACCGGCCTCACCCCGAGCTACCTCGAGCAGCTCTACGCGTTCGGCGCCGTCGATCGCTCCCCCACGCGCGTCGTGTCGATCGTGTACTGGGCGCTGCTGCGCTCCGATGAGGTCGACGCGCAGGTCGCCGCCCACGCCCGCGAGGGCGACGCCCCCGAGAACGTCGAGTGGTTCGACGCGACCGAGCTGCCGGCTCTGGCCTTCGACCACAACGACATCGTCGAGTACACGCTGTGGCGACTGCGCAACAAGGTCGGCTACAGCCGCATCGCGCACGGGCTCCTGCCCGACGAGTTCACCCTCGCCGACCTGCGCGAGGTGACCGAGTCGATCCTCGGCAAGCGCCTCGATCCGGCGAACTTCCGCCGCCAGGTCGACACCTCCGACACACTCATCCCGACCGACCGCTTCCGCACCGGAAGCCACCGCCCCGCTCGCCTGTACCGCTACAACCGCGATGTGGAGCTCGCCGATCGCGGCCCGCTCCCCTCCCGTCACTGATCGGAACGCCCATGTCCGCCACACCCCTCACCCTGCAGCCCCGTCCCGCGATCGACCCGAGCGTCGACCACGCGATCCAGGCCATCGTCGCCGGCGCCTCCACCGACGCGACCTGCACCACCGACCTCGCGGTCGGCCCCTGGGACTTCGACACCCGCCCCGGGTACGGACCCGGGTCGTCGATGGGCGACGTCATCCCCACGGGGGCTCCGCGCCAGGGCGAGCTGCCGCAGCAGTACCGCGACGCCTCCGACGACGAGCTCGACGCGCGCATCCGTGCCGCGAAGGAGACGCTCGGCGATCGGGTCGTCGTGCTCGGCCACTTCTACCAGCGCGAAGAGGTCGTTCGTCACGCCGACTACGTCGGCGACTCGTTCCAGCTCGCGAACGCCGCTCTCGAGCACCCGCAGGCCGAGGCGATCGTGTTCTGCGGCGTGCACTTCATGGCCGAGACCGCCGACCTGCTCTCCCGTCCCGAGCAGGCGGTGATCCTCCCGAACCTCGCCGCCGGCTGCTCGATGGCCGACATGGCCGACATCGACCAGGTCGAGGAGTGCTGGGAGCAGCTCGAGGACGTGCTCGGCGACCTCGAGACTCCGGATGCCGAGGGCCTGGTGCCCGTGATCCCGGTGACGTACATGAACTCCAGCGCCGCCATCAAGGGCTTCGTCGGCCGACACGGCGGGATCGTCTGCACCTCGTCGAACGCACGGACGGTGCTCGAGTGGGCGTTCGCGCGCGGCCGCCGGGTGTTGTTCTTCCCCGACCAGCACCTGGGCCGCAACACCGCGAAGGCGATGGGCGTCCCACTGGAGCAGATGCCGATGTGGAACCCCCGCAGACCGCTCGGCGGTTCCACGGCCGAGGTCATCGAGGACAGCCGCGTCATCCTGTGGCACGGCTTCTGCTCGGTGCACCGCCGTTTCACCGTCGACCAGATCGAGAAGGCGCGCGCCGAGCACCCCGGCGTCCGTGTGATCGTGCACCCCGAGTGCCCGATGGAGGTCGTGGATGCCGCGGACGAGGCCGGGTCGACCGACATCATCCGCAAGGCCATCGCCGCTGCGACCGAGCCCACGACCTTCGCGATCGGCACCGAGATCAACCTCGTGCAGCGCCTGGCCGCCCACTACCCGCAGCACGAGATCTTCTGCCTCGACCCGGTCGTGTGCCCCTGCTCGACGATGTACCGCATCCACCCCGGCTACCTCGCGTGGGTGCTGGAGTCGCTCGTCGCGGGCGAGGTCGTCAACCGCATCACGGTTCCGGCCGACGTCGCCCAGCCCGCCACCGCGGCGCTCGAGCGCATGCTCGCCGCCAAGCCGAACGGCGCCGTGAAATGACCACCGTCGTCGTAGTGGGCAGCGGCATCGCCGGTCTCACGGCGGCGCTGCACGCTTCCGAGAACGGATGCCGCGTCACGGTCGTCACGAAGGGCGCTCTGCCCGACACCAACACCCGGTGGGCGCAGGGCGGGATCGCCGCGGCGACCTCGGCGTCCGACACCGTCGCCTCGCACGCGGCCGACACGTTCACGGCCGGAGCGGGGCTCAACGACCCCGCCGCGGTCGACGTGCTCGTCGGTGAGGGGCCGCAGCGCATCGCCGAGCTCGTCGCCCGCGGGGTCGCGTTCGACCGAGCCGCCGACGGCGACTTCGCCCGCGGTCTCGAGGCCGCCCACGCCCTCCCCCGCGTGCTGCACGCCGGCGGCGACGCCACCGGAGCGGCGATCCAGACCGCGCTCGGTGACGCCGTACGGGCCGCGGGCATCGAGGTGCGCGAGCACGCGCTGCTGCGCGACCTATCTCTCACCGAGGGCCGTGTCACGGGAATCGAGCTCGAGGACGGCGAGCGCCTCGACGCCGACGCGGTGATCCTCGCCACCGGAGGCGCGGGTCAGCTCTACGCCCACACCACCAACCCCCTCGGGGCGACGGCCGACGGTATCGCCGCCGCCATCCGAGCGGGCGCGGCCGTCGCCGATCTCGAGTTCGTGCAGTTCCACCCGACGGCGCTCGCCGTGGGCGCGCCGTTCCTTGTTTCGGAGGCGGTGCGCGGAGAGGGCGCCGTGCTGATCGACGACACCGGTCGCCGTTTCGCCTTCGACTCCCACCCCGACGGCGAGCTCGCCCCTCGCGATGTCGTCGCCCGCGCGAACGCCCGGGCGATGGCCGCGCAGGGGGGACGACCCGTCCGCCTGGACGCCACCGCCCTCGGCCCCGAGCGGCTCGCCCAGCGCTTCCCGACGATCGACGCCGCGGTGCGCGAGCGCGGCCTCGACTGGGGTCGCGAGCCGATCCCCGTGACCCCCGCGGCGCACTACCTCATGGGCGGCGTCGTCACCGACCTCGACGGGCGCACGACGGTGCCCGGACTGTACGCGGTGGGCGAGACGGCGCGCACGGGTGTGCACGGCGCGAACAGGTTGGCATCCAATTCGCTCCTCGAAGGTGCGGTGTTCGGCGCCCGGGCCGGCGACGCCGTCGCCCGCGACCGCGAGTGGCCGCTGGCCCCCGCGGCCCCCGCGGTCCTCACCGCGCCGGTCGGCGACGCCCCGGCCTTCTCGAGGGCGCGACTCCAGCAGCTCATGTGGGACGACGCGGGTCTCGTCCGGGATGCCGCGGGCCTCGACCGCGCGGCCGGGATCCTCGCCGGGTGGCGTGCCGACTCTGCACCGCGCGGCATCGAGGACGACAACCTGCTCCTCGTCGCCGCGCACGTGGTCGACGCGGCGCGCTCCCGCACGGCATCCGTCGGCGCACACTTCCGCGCCGATACCGGCACGGCGACGTCGGCACCGCTCGCCGCCGTCGCGGCATCCGCTCCCCCCGCCCGAGAGGCCCTCGCATGCTGAACCGCTCCACGATCGACCGCGTCGTCTCGGCCGCCCTCGAGGAGGACGCCCCCTGGGGCGATCTCACGAGCGAGGCGCTCATTCCCGCGTCGGCGACCGCGCGCGCCGAGCTCGTCGCACGCGTCGACGGCGTCTTCAGCGGTGCGGCCGTGTTCGCCGCAGCGTTCACCCTCACCGACGCGTCGATCGTGGTGGAGCAGCGCGTCGCCGACGGCGAGCGGTTCGCTCCCGGCGACACCCTCGCCGTCGTCTCGGGCCCCGCGCGGGCGGTGCTCACCGCCGAGCGCATCGGTCTGAACTTCGTGCAGCGCATGTCGGGGATTGCCACCCTCACCTCCCGCTACGTCGCCGAGGTCGCCCACACCGGGGCGCGTATCGTCGACACGCGCAAGACCACCCCGGGCCTGCGCGCCCTGGAACGGCAGGCCGTCCGCGACGGCGGCGGCCACAACCACCGCTTCTCGCTGTCCGACGCGGTCATGGCCAAGGACAACCACCTCGCCGTGCTGACCGCGAGCGGGCTGTCGATCACGCAGGCGCTCGAAAGCGCGATCGCCCGGCTCCCGCACACCACCCACGTCGAGGTCGAGGTCGACCGGCTCGACCAGATCGACGCGGTGCTCGGCGCCGGCGTCGGCACCATCATGCTCGACAACTTCTCGCTCGACGACCTGAGCGCCGGTGTCGCCCGTATCGCCGGGGCGGCCCAGGTCGAGGCGTCGGGAGGAGTGAACCTCGACACGGTGCGGGCGATCGCCGAGACCGGCGTCGACGTCATCTCGGTCGGGGCCCTCACCCATTCGGCATCCGCTCTCGACCTGGGGCTCGACATCCGGATCTCGGCGTGAGCCTGTATCTCGACAACGCCGCGACCACGCCCGTGCGCCCCGAGGTGCTCGAGGCGATGGCGCCGTACCTGACGCGTGTGTTCGGCAACCCCTCGAGTCAGCACGAGGTGGGCGCGGCCGCGGCATCCGCCCTCGACGACGCCCGCGCGCGCGTCGCCGCGGTGCTCGGGATGCGCACGGGCGACGTGGTGTTCACCTCCGGGGGCACCGAGGCCAACAACGCGGCGATCAAGGGCATCGTCCTCGGTTCAAAAAAACGCCACCTGGTCACCACGGCCATGGAGCACGAGTCGGTGCTCGCCTCCGCCGACTACCTGTCCCGCCTGCACGACGCTGAGGTCACCCTTGCGCCCGTCGACGAGACCGGCACGCTCACGCCCGCGGCCCTGTCCGAGACGGTGCGCCACGACACGGCCCTCGTCAGCATCGGCTACGCCAACAACGAGGTCGGCACCGTCCAGGATGCCCCCGCCCTCGCCGCCGTCGCGCACGATCGCGGCATCCCCCTGCACCTGGACGCCGTGCAGGCCTCCGGGTGGCTGCCGCTGGCCGGCCTCGGGGCGGATGCCATCACCGTCGCCGGACACAAGATCGGCGCGCCCAAGGGCACCGGCATCCTGGCTGTGCGCGGGCGCCTGCCCTTCGAACCGCTCCTGCACGGGGGCGGTCAGGAACGCGGTCGCCGCTCGGGGACGCCCGATGTCGCCGGTGCGGTGGCCATCGCCACGGCTCTCACCCTCGCCGAGGCAGAGCGCGAGACGGAGCGCACCCGGGTGGGGGCACTGTGCGCGGCCTTCATCGCTCGCGTCCTGGCGCTCGTCCCCGGGGCACGAGTCACCGGTCACCCCGAACGCCGCCTCCCGGCGACGGCCAGCTTCGTGTTCCCCGGCACGAACGGCGAGACCGTCCTGCTCGAACTCGAACGCCGCGGGGTCGTCTCGTCGAGCGGATCGGCGTGCGCCGCAGGCAGCGACGAGGCATCCCACGTCCTGCTCGCCCTCGGGGTGTCGCACGACGAGGCGCGCACCGCCGTGCGCTTCACCCTGCCGCACGGACTCTCCGCCTCCCTCGATCCGGTCGCGGATGCGGTCGCTGCCGCCGTGACCGCCGTAGGATCTCGCGGGTGAGCTCCACCGCGGTCACCGTCATCGTCCCGGGATTCGACGTCGCCGAGTTCGTCGACGAAGCGCTGGACTCCCTGCGCGCACAGACGCATGAGCACTGGTCGGCCGTGCTCGTGGACGACGCCTCCACCGACGACACGGGACGCCTCTTCGCCGACGCGGCGGCCGCGGACCCGCGGTTCCGCGTCGTCCGGCACGAGACGCAGCGCGGCCTCGGCGCCGCGCGCAACACCGGCCTCGGCCTCGTCCGGACCCCCTACACCGCGTTCCTCGACGCCGACGACCGCTTCCGACCCGACGCCCTCTCGCGCCTGGCCGAGACGCTCGACCGCACCGGGAGCAGCTTCGTCGTCGGGGCCTACGTGCGTCTGCGACCGGATGCCGACACCCCCGGCTACACGGCGGGCGAGGTGCAGCCCTGGGTCGCCGCCGCCACCGACCCGCCACGGGAGCGCACGACTCTCGCCCAGCACCCCGCGGCATCCGGGAACATCGTCGCGTGGTCGAAGATGAGCCGCACTTCTTTCTGGGACGACCACGACCTGCGCTTCCCCGAGGGGCGCTACTACGAGGACCAGGTGCTCGCGCAGCGTATGTACACGCGGGCGGAGACCTTCGACGTCATCCCCGACGTGATCGTCGAGTGGCGCCAGCGCCGTGACGGAGGCTCGATCACGCAGCGCCTCGCCGAGACCGAGGTGCTCCGCGACTACCTCGAGGCGCTCGGCGAGGGCATCGCCGTTCTCCGGGCGGCGGGAGCGGACGCGGCCGTGCGCGAACGCGCGGCCCTCATCCGCACGCTCGACCTGCCGCCGTTGCTGCGCATCGCCGAGACGCACCCCGATGCGGCGTACCGCATCGCGCTGGAGGCGTTCCTGGAGTCGCTGCCGGCCTGAGCGATCGCTCGGCCGTCGCGGGACGGCGACGTTTCGGCGGCGAGGCGACTCAGGCCGGCGCCTCGTCGGCGCGACGACCGGGGAGCGCGGCGCGGGCGAGGCCCGCGGCGTCGTGCTGCTCCTCCGCGAGGACGAAGGAGGCCGCCAGTTGCTCCGCCGCGAGGCTCGCGTACAGCCCGCCCGCGGCCAACAGCTCGGTGTGGGTACCCGATTCGACGATGCGCCCGGCATCCACCACGTGGATGCGGTCGGCGCCGATCACCGTCGACAGGCGATGCGCGATGGACAGCGTCGTGCGGCCGTGCGCGGCGGTCTCGAGCGCTTCCTGCACGATGCGCTCCGACACGGTGTCGAGCGCACTCGTCGCCTCGTCGAGGAGGAGGACCGGCGGGTCTTTGAGCAGGACGCGCGCGATCGCGATGCGCTGCTTCTCGCCCCCTGAGAGCCGGTACCCGCGCTCCCCCACCACCGTGTCGTACCCCGCCTCGAAGCCGGCGATGACGTGGTGGATGTTGGCCGCGCGGCAGGCGGCCTCGATCTCGTCGTCGGAGGCGTCGGGACGCGCATAACGGAGGTTCTCGCGCACCGTGGCATGGAACAGGTACGTCTCCTGCGACACGATGCCGATCTCGTCGATGATCGAGGCCCGGTCGAGGGCGCGCACGTCGGCGCCGGAGAACATCACCGCTCCCCCGCTCGCCTCGTACATGCGCGGCGTGAGGTACAGGATCGTGGTCTTCCCCGCGCCCGAAGGCCCCACGAACGCGACGTGCTGGCCCGGTTCGACGGTGAACGAGACGCCGTCGAGGGTCGGGCGGGCGTCTGCCGGGGCGTCGGGGTAGCGGAATTCGACGTCGCGGAACTCGATGCGTCCCAGCGGTCCGGGCGCGGCCGAGACCGGGAGGGCGTCGGGGGCGTCGGCGATGGCCGGGCGGAGGTCGAGGTACTCGAAAATTCGCGCGAACAGGGCCGACGAGGTCTGCAGGTCGAGGGCGACGCGCATGAGCCCCATGAGCGGCATGAGCAGGCGGGCCTGCACCGTCGTGAACGCCACGATCGTCCCGGCCGTGATCGCTCCGACCCCGCCGCCGATCAAGTAGCCGGCGACGAGGTAGATGACCGCGGGAACGCTCGACATGATGACCTGCACCACGGCGAAGAAGCCCTGGCCGCTCATGGCCCGGCGCACCTGCAGGCGCACCTGGTTGTCGTTCTCGGCGTCGAAGCGCGCCGACTCGGTGCGCTGACGGTTGAAGGACTTCGACAACAGGATGCCGGACACGCTCAGGGTCTCCTGCGTGATCGCCGACAGCTCCGACAGCGATTCCTGCGTCTCGCCGGCGATGCGCGCGCGGACCTGCCCGACGCGTCGCTGCACGAAGATGAGGAACGGCATGAGCGCCACGGCGATCAGTGTGAGCCGCCAGTCGATGAGGACCATCGCCACGAGCGAGGCGAGGACGGTGACGGCATTGCCGAGGATGCTGGTGACCGTGTTGGTCAGGACGCCCGAGACGCCGCCGACGTCGTTCTGCAGGCGCGACTGGATGACGCCGGTCTTCGTGCGCGTGAAGAAGCCGAGCTCCATGGCCTGCAGGTGCTCGAACAGTCGCGTGCGGAGATCGCCCGTGACCCGGTTGCCGACGGTCGCCGTGAGCCACGTCTGCGCGACGTTGAGTCCGGCCGAGAGCAGGAACAGCCCGATCATCACGCTCACGAGCATCGCCAGCAGTTGCAGATCGGGGCTCGACCCGTCTACCGGGAAGAGGGCGTCGTCGAAGATGCGCTGCACGAGAAGGGGCGGGATGACCGCAACGGCCGCGCCGACGACGACCAGGAGCGCGGTGAGAGCGATGCGCCACCGGTACGGCCGGAAGAGCTCGACCACCCGACGGCCGAGATCGGCCACCCGCGGAGCCTCGGCGTTGCGGCGGCGCTGCGAGTCGGCATCCACCCCGCGGAACATGCTCCCGCCGACACCGCCCATGCTCATGTTCGTCAGCCTACGTCCGTCCACCGACATCGAGTCCCGGGGCGACGATGTCGGAGACCCTCGGTAGGGTCGCTAGCGGATGACCTTCCATCCGTTCTCTCGATGTCGGAATACCCTGGGCCGCGCGCCGGTTGGGTCCGATGCAGTCGCCCTCCGTGGCGCCACGAAGCCCCCCGCACGTAAAGGACCTCGTCATGGCCGCCACCGGCACCATCCCCGTCTCCCGAGAAACCGTCGCGTCCGCTCCGTCCCCGTCGGTCCACCGCCCCGGGCCGGTGATCGCCCTGCTCGTCGTCGCCGCGTTCGTCGTCATTCTCAACGAGACGACCATGTCGGTCGCGCTGCCCGCGATCATGGCCGACTTCGACGTCAGCGCCGCGACCGGCCAGTGGCTCACCTCGGCGTTCCTGCTGACGATGGCCGTCGTCATCCCGCTGACCGGCTTCCTCCTCGAGCGCTTCCCCATCCGCGTCGTGTTCTTCAGCGCGATGGGCGTCTTCGCCCTGGGCACCCTCGTCGCGGCGCTCGCTCCGGCGTTCGGGGTGCTCCTCGCGGGCCGCATCATCCAGGCGATGGGCACGGGCGTGATGATGCCCCTGCTCTTCACCACGGTGCTCAACCTCGTCCCGGCGAACAAGCGCGGGCGCGTCATGGGCGTCGTCACCATCGTCATCGCCGTCGCCCCTGCGGTCGGCCCGACGGTCTCCGGACTCATCCTGTCGGCCCTCACCTGGCACGCGATCTTCTGGCTGATCCTGCCTATCGCCCTGGTGTCGATCGCTCTCGGCGCACGCTGGGTCCGCAACGTCACCGAGACCCGGCCCGACGCACGGTTCGATGTGCTCTCGGTCGTCCTGTCGGCGATCGGCTTCGGTGGACTCGTCTACGGTCTCAGCGCCATCGGGGAGTCGGCATCCGGCCACTCCTCTGTGCCGGTGTGGATCCCCCTCGCCGTCGGCGCGGTCTTCGTCACCATCTTCGTCGTCCGTCAGCTCCGCCTGCAGCGCTCCGATTCCGCGCTGCTCGACCTCCGCGTGTTCCAGAGCTCGTCGTTCCGCCTCGCCGTGCCGCTGGTCGCGATCGTGATGGCGGCGCTGTTCGGCTCGCTCATCCTGCTGCCGATCTTCCTCCAGCAGGCGCTAGGCCTGAGCAGCCTCACCGTCGGCCTCATGCTGCTCCCGGGCGGCGTGCTCATGGGCGTCATGGCTCCCATCGTCGGACGCCTCTTCGACCGTTTCGGTCCGACGCCCCTCGTCATCCCCGGCATGTTGATCGCGGCCGCCGTCCTGTGGACGATGGCGCTGAGCTTCGGACAGGGCACCCCCGTCTGGTGGATCGTCACGGTGTACCTCGCCCTGAACCTCGGGCTCGGCCTGGTCTTCACGCCACTGATGACCTCGGCGCTCGGCTCACTTCCCCGCCGCCTGTATTCCCACGGCAGCGCCGTGGTCGGCACCGCGCAGCAGGTCGCGGGAGCGGCGGGCACGGCCGGTTTCGTGGCGATCATGACGGTGTTCTCGAGCATGGCGCTCGCCGGCGGCGCCGACCAGGCCGCCTCCGTCGCGTCGGGCGTCCACGCGTCCTTCCTCGTCGGAGCGGTGATCGCCACCGCCGCCGTGGTCCTCGCGTGCTTCGTGCGTAAGCCCGCCGAGGTCGACGACGCCGAGGCGCCGGTCGGCGCGCACTGATCCCGGTAGGCGTGGACGCGGCCGCGAGCGGCCGGAACTCGTGACCGCGGGTGGCGCGCACGCCGGGCTGAAGCCCGGAGCGCGTCACCGCGGTCGACGCGCACGCAGAACCGGAGGTCCGAGCGCGTCACCGCGATCGGCGCCGAGCGTCACGAGACGGCGGCGTCACGACGAGACGCGCGCAGAGGCGAGGTCAGAGCGAGCAGGAACCGCCGCCGCAGCACTGCGACGCGGAGGGCTTCTCGTCGGTCTCGTTCTCGACGGCGGGGGCGTTCAGCAGCGTGATCAGCGGCTTCGACGCGGAGATCGTGTCGGACGTGGTGTCACCGGACATGCGCTCCATGCTACCCCCGCGCGTGGGTGCGCGGGCCGGGGCGTCCCGCTAACGCCGGGGCGCGGCATCCGCAACCCCCGTTGCGGGTCCTCGAGGGGTTCTTAGCGTGGGAGGCATCCCCGATCGAGAAAGAAGGGCTTCCCATGACCGACCTCACCGGCAAGCGCATCGCGTTCCTGGCCACCGACGGATACGAAGACAGCGAGCTGACCAGCCCGTGGGAGGCCGTCACCTCGGCCGGTGCGGAGGCGGTTCTCGTCTCGCCGAGCGAGGGCAGCATCACCGGCGAGAAGGGGCACGAGCAGAGCGTGGACCTGGCCGTCTCGGGCGCCTCCGCCGGTGACTTCGACGCCCTCGTCCTCCCCGGCGGCGTGCAGAACGCCGACGACATCCGCATCGTGAAGGATGCCGTGTCGTTCACGCGTGCGTTCTTCGACCAGCACAAGCCGGTCGCCGTCATCTGCCACGGCGGGTGGATCCTCACCGAGGCCGATGTCCTCGAGGGCCGCACGCTCACGAGCTACCCGACGCTGCAGACCGACCTGCGCAACGCCGGCGCGACCTGGGTCGACGAGGAAGTCCACGTCGACCAGGGACTCGTCTCGAGCCGCAACCCCGACGACCTGCCCGCGTTCAACGCGAAGCTCGTCGAGGAGGTCGCCGAGGGCAAGCACTCCGGCCAGACCGCCTGAGCACGTCTCGACGAAGGGCCCCGGACTCCGGTCCGGGGCCTTTCCCGTGCGTCCGCCGCGTCACGTACGCCGCTATACGCAGCAACCTCCGACTCTCCTCAACTGCCCTGGCAGGCGGGGCACCACTGAGCGCCGCTCTTCGTCCCCGGGATGTCCTCGATCACGCCCTCGCACCCGGGGCACGGTTCGCCCGTGCGCCCGTGCACGCGCATCGCGGCCACCTTCGCAGCCTTCTGCTCGGCGATCGGCACTCCACGGCGGTCGCGCACGGCCCCGTCGAGGGTGTCGCGCAACGCCCGCCAGAGGCGCGTGACCGCGTCGTCGGAGAGGCTCGCCGCGTGCGCCGTCGGGTCGAGCCGCGCTGCGAAGAGGATCTCGTCGGAGTAGGCGTTGCCGATCCCCGCGATGGTCTCCTGCTCCTGGAGCAGCGCCTTGAGCTGCTTACGGCGACCGCCGAGCGCTCTCACGAGCATCTCGCGCGAGAACGCCGGGTCCGCGGCATCCGGACCCAGCTTGGCGACCGCGGGCACCTCGTCCGCGGCGTCGACGACGTGCAGCTGCACCGACAGCCAGTCGCCCGCATCGGTGATGCCCAGGATGCCGTCGTCGAAAGCGATCTGCGCGATCACCGGGGCCGGGGGTGCGGCGTCGGCGACCTCTGGCGCGCCCGCCTCCCGCCACGTCGCCCAGCCCGCCCGCCCGAAACCGAGCGAGAGGTGCACGCCACCGAGGTCGAGGTCGATGTGCTTGCCGTACCGGGTCACGGCGGTGATCGCGCGCGAGACGAGCTCATCGAGCGGGCGGCCCCGCGTTTTCAGCGCCCGTCCCTCCACCAGCTCGGTCCCGGTCACGACGTGACCGGTCAGGCGCTCGCGCAGGAACAGCGCGAGCGCCTCGACCTCCGGAACTTCGGGCACGGCGAGTGGGTCTCAGTCCTCGGTCGTCGTCGGCGCGGTGGCGGGCGCCGGGTACGTCGGCGCGTCGGTCGGCGCGGTGGACGAGGGGCGACGCGCCGACGCGGCGAACGCGTCGGCGACGGCGCGACCCTGGATGATCTGCGTGAGGTCGATCCCAGTGGCTGCGCGCACCGCTTCGAACGAGGAGCGCAGGCCCGTCGCCGACTCGGTGGCGAGGTGACCGCTCGCCCCCTCGCCGCCGAGCACGGTGACGTTGCCGACGCGGTCGTAGCCCTTGGCGAACTCGGCCATCATCGGCACCAGAGCCTCGAGCGCGCGCTGGGCGAGGAGTGCCTCCTGGTTCTGCGACAGGGCCTCGGCCTCCGCCCGGATTGCTTCGGCGCGGGCCTCACCGGCGAGACGCACGGACTGCGCGTCGGCTTCGGCGCGTACGCGCACGGCGGCCGCCTCCTGCTCGGCGATCTGGGCGCGCGCCTGGGCCGCCTTGATCTGCGCGTACGCCTCGGCGTCGGCGTCTTTCTGGCGCTGGTACAGGTCGGCGTCGGCGACGCGGTTGACCTCGGACTCCAGGCGCGCCTGCGTGTTCTGCGCTTCCTGCTGCAGAACGGCCTGGCGGCGCTCGGCGCGCGTGAGGGCCTCGGCCTGCTCGGCCTCGGCGTTGGCGCGGCCGACCTCGGCCTTGGCCGCGGCGCTGTTCTTGTCGAGCTTGGTCTGCTCGATCAGGTTGGCCTCGTCCGTCGCGATCTGACGTGCCCGGATCTCACGAACGGCGTTGATGCGGGCGACCTCGGCCTCGCGCTTGACGCGCTCGACCTCGGTGGCGCCAAGCGCCGAGATGTAGCCGTTCGTGTCGGTGACGCCCTGGATCTGGAAGGAGTCGAGGATGAGCCCCTGCGAGGAGAGATCCGCTTTGATGCCCTCGGCGATCTGATCGGACAGGCGCTGGCGGTCACGCATGAGCTCTTCGACCGTCAGGGTCGCGACCACGCCGCGCAGCGCACCCTCGAGCTGCTCGGTGGTGAACTGTTCGATGGCCTTGTCCTGCGAGGCGAAGCGCTCAGCCGCGCGACGCACCGACTCGGGGTCGGAACCGATCTTGACGAGGGCGACGCCGCTGACGTTCACAGTGACGCCGTTGGAGGACTGCGCCGTCGGCTCCATCTTGATCTGGCGCGCCCGCAGCGAGATCATCTCGCCGCGCTGCGTCAGCGGGTTGACGATCGCGCCGCCGCCGGTGATGACCGTGATGCGCGACGACTCGCCGTCGGCCCCCTTCTGTCGCTTACCGACGATGACCAGGGCTTCGTCGGCCTTCGCGACGCGGTACCACCCGCGGATGACCAGGGCGAGCACGGCGATCACGACGATCGCGACCACCGCCACGATCGCGACGATGACTCCGACGGCTCCTAAGGCGGCGAGTTCCATGCTTCTCCTTCGACGGGTACCGCCGGGGCGGTACGGATCTTCCTCCAACCTAACGGGGGGCCCCGCGGCGCTGTCCACCCTCTGCACGCACGATCGGCCCCCGCGGGGGTGGGGAGGAGCGTACCGTTGAGGGTGAGGCGGCCCGAACCGCCGAAGAAGGGTCCCCCATGAAGATCGTTTCGTCGCAGGACTGGCGCGATGCCATCCGCTTCGACGCCCCCGTCCTCGTCGCCGACGTCGTTCCCGGCGAGCCCACCCGTTGCGTCGCCTGCGGCACCGACGGACCGCTCTACGACCGCACCGAGCTATGGGCGGTGAAGCACCGCCACCCCAAGCACCACGGCGGATTCGTGCGCTTCTACTGCGAGGCCCACAAGCCGGCCGCCGCTCCCCCGCCGCCCGCCCCGACCTTCGAGGCGCGCAAGGCCCGTGCGGCCTCGGCTCCCAGGGAGCGTCGCACGACCGGCCCCAAGGTCACGCCCCTGACCGACCGCCCCACGCGCGCGATGTGCCCCGACTGCTTCGTCGAGGTCTCCGCCGGTGGCGACTGCGGTATGTGCGGCGCGCAGGTCGTCTGAGCCCCTGAACGACAGAACCGCCCCGGAGCGATCCGGGGCGGTTCTGTCGTGTGTGGGACTCAGCGGGCCGAGATCGTCCAGCCGGCCTCGTGCGAGGCACCGGGATCCAGCGAGACCACTCCGGTGGCGAAGTCGTACCGGTCGTCGTTGAACGCGTCGGGGGCGCAGGTCATCGGCTCGACCGCGAGCCCGGCGCGGTGCCCGGGCGTCCCCGGGCCCGCGGGGAGGTCGGCGGTGTGGATCTGCACCCAGGAGCACTCCACCCCCCAGCTCATGGCGACGCCCGTCCCCGTCGGATCGGCGACGGTCACGGTGGCGCGGCCGTCGGCATCCCGGATCAGACCGGTGTAGGCGTGATCGATCTCGACGGCGCCGAGGACGCGCTGGTCCCGGTAGTCGAAGCGGTCGGCGTCGGCGGTGACGGATGCCAATGCCACCGGCGACAGGCGGTCGGGCGTGACCTCGAGCACGGTGTCCGCCGGAAGGTGCAGGCTCCACTCGTCGAGGGTCGCGGGGCCGGCGACCAGATACGGGTGCGGGCCGGTCCCCCAGGGCGCGGGCGTGTCCGACAGGTTCGTCGCGCGGACGGTCTGGGTGAGGCCGTCGGCGCCGAGTCGGTACGTCGTCGACACGACGAGCCACCAGGGGTACCCCGCCTGCGCGGGCACGGTCGCGCTGAGCGTGACCGCGTCGTCGGAGGCGTCGGACACGTTCCAGTCCGCCCACGACAGCAGCCCGTGCAGCGCATGGCCGCGGTTCGGCTCGGTCAGCGGGAGCTGGTGCTCGACGCCGTCGAAGCGATGGATGCCGTCGACGACGCGGTTCGGCCACGGGGCGAGCGTGGTCCCGCGATAGGCGGGACGCAGTTCATCGGCCGCGAAGGGGACGACGAGGTCGCGGCCCTCGAAGGTGAGGGAGCGGAGGGAGGCGCCGACGCTCGCGATCGCGGCTTTATAGCCGTGGGCGCGGAGGAGGACGGGGGTGCCCGAGACGAGCGTGGGCGTCTCGGTGGGAACGGCAGCGGTCATGTCGCCATTATCCCGGCCGCCGGACCGGCACCCGGTTATCGCGACATCGCGGTTTCATCCGAACAGACGAAATGCCCCGACCCGTGCGGGTCGGGGCAATTCGGGGAGGGCGACTTACTTGAACGCGTCCTTGACGTTCTCGCCGGCCTGCTTGGTGTGGGCCTTGGTCTGGTCGGCCTGACCCTCGGCCTCGAGGCGCTCGTTGTTCGTCGCCTTGCCTGCGGCTTCCTTCGCCTTGCCAGCGATGTTCTCCGCGGCGTTCTTGATCTTGTCGTCGAGTCCCATAGTCGGCTCCTCCCGTGTGGTCTTCGGGTAATTCCCGATGTGCGTACACGGTAAGTCGCCGACCCTGAGGGGAAAGGGGGGCTTGAAATCCAGGTCGTGGTGAGGCAGTTATACGAATAGGTTCGAGAGGTGGGCACCCCGGAAGAACTGTCGTGAGCACGCTCGCTGATTTCGGCGACCTCCTCGAGCACGCCCCGGACGAGCTCCCGCGAGGCGGCCGGGCCGGTCGTGTCGCCCTCGTCGTCTTCCTGGTCCTGATGCTGCTCACCCTCGGCGGAGGGGGCGGATACGTCTGGTGGGCCTCTGCCGCACCGCTGCCCGCACCCACCGTGACCTCGCAGGCGCCGGCCGCGAACGCCGGGGGTGCGGCATCCCTCGTCCTGCCGTCGGGCGGGTCGATGCTCGTGAGCGTCGAGGGCGGGCAGGACTACCTCGGCCCGGATGCCGCGGGCACTTTCGCCTCCGCGGGAGGAGACGATCCGAGGCCGCTCGCGAGCATCTCCAAGCTCATCACCGCGCTGGTCGTCCTCGACGCGCACCCGCTGGACGGCCCGGGCGATCCCGGACCCACCATCGCGTACACGGAAGCCGACACCGACCTGTACGACCAGTTCTACGTACAGGGCGCCGTCATCGCGCGAATGCCCGACGGGCTCCGCTTGTCGCTGCACGACTCCCTCGAGACGATGCTGCTTCCCTCCGCCGCGAACTACGCGGTCGCCATCGCCCGCTGGGGCTTCGGCTCCGAGAGCGCGTACGTGCAGGCGGCCCGGTCGTGGCTGAGCGAGAACGGTCTGAACGACACCCGGATCGTGGATGCCACCGGCATCGACGCCCGCAACACCAGCACGCCGAGCGATCTTCTCGCCCTCGGGCGTCTCGCCGCCGCCAACCCGGTGATCGCCGCGATCGTCGCCACCCCGTCCGCGGTGATCGAAGGTCCGGGGGTCATCACCAACACGAACGATCTGATCGGCACGCTCGGGATCTCGGGCCTGAAGACCGGCAACCTCGGCGAGGGCACCTTCAACCTGCTCTTCACGGCGTCGCTGGACGTCGGCATCGGCGCCCCGCTGCGGGTCACCGGCGCACGTCTGGGCGGCGAGACCCATGACAGCACCGACCAGGACGTGCTCTCGTTCCTGCAGAGCGTGAAAGACGGCTTCCACGTCCTCCCTCTCGGCACCGCGGGTGACGAGATCGGCACCATCTCGACACCGTGGGGGGCCGACGCGACGCTCGTCCTCGCCAAGAACGCGTCGCTGCGCACCTGGTCCGACACACCCGTCGCCGTGGCGCTCGACACCACCACCCCGCAGAGCTTCGCCGACGGCGAGGTGGTCGGCACGGTGACCTGGACCGCCGGACCCGAGACGGCGACGTCCAGCGTGAAGATCGCCGGCGCCATCGAGGAGCCGTCGTTGTGGTGGCGTTTGACCCATCCCGCGCTGCTCGGATGACGCGAGCCGTCGAGGCGTGCATCCTGAGACCCTCCTAGGCTGGGCTCCATGACCGCCCTCTCCCCCGTCCAGGTCGACCGCGCGGTCGGCGCCGTCCTCGTGTCCGCCGCGGGAGACGCCCTCGGATCGGCGTACGAATTCGGCCCGGCCCTCGCCGACGACGTCGTACCCGCCTTCGGCCGCGGGCGCTTCGGCCATGGCGAGCGCGAGTGGACCGACGACACGAGCATGGCCGTCCCGATCCTCGACGAGCTCGCCGCCGGTCACCGGCTCGAAGACGCCACCTCGCTCGAGACGATCGTCCGCCGATGGAAGGAGTGGGCGCGCGACGCCCTCGACGTGGGGGCGCAGACGCGCCAGGTCCTCTCGCGCATCCCCGCCGACGGACGACTGGATGCCATCACAGCGGCATCCCGTGCCGTGCATGACACCACGGGTCGCAGTGGCGGGAACGGCTCCCTCATGCGTACGGGACCCGTGGCCCTCGGCTACCTGGATCGTCCGCGGGAGGAGCTGGCCGAGGCAGCAGGCGCCGTCGCCCGGCTGACCCACTGGGAGGACGACAACATCGACGCGTGCGCATTGTGGTGCGGGGCGATCCGACACGGCATCCTGACCGGAGAGCTGGACGTGCGCGCGCAGCTCGACCTCGTGCCCGCCGAGCGGCGTGACCGCTGGGCGGATCTCATCGAGGCGACCGAGGGCAGGCATCCCCGCGACTTCGAGCAGGCGAACGGCTGGATCGTGCGGGCGTTCCAGGGTGCCCTCGCCGCCGTCGCCGGAGCATCGACCCCGCTCGACGCGATCGAGCGCGCCGTCCGCGGCGGCAACGACACCGACACGGTCGCGGCGATCGCGGGCTCGCTCGCCGGAGCGGTGTGGGGCGCGGACGCTCTGCCCGCTTCCCATACGACGCGGCTGCACGGTTGGCCGGGCATCGGGGGCGACGACCTCGCGCGGCGGGCGCGGGCGGCGATCGGCGCCTGACGTGCACGGCGCCCCCTCCGACCACCGCGATTCGACCTGGGAGCGCGACGACGCGCGCTATCGGGTCTGGATCTTCGCTGGTCCCGACAACGCCGTGACGACGTTCGATCTGACCGATGCCACCGTCGAGGACGCCCTGGAGGCGGCGCACGCGATGTCGCGCGGCGACGAGCTCCTGTGGTCGCTGGCGCTGGTGGAGCGCGACGAACGGGGGCTCCCCGGCCTGTTGTGGCTCTCGGGCATGGACTACAACGACGCCCCCGGCTCGGCACGTGAGTGGCGCCGGCGCCGTCAGATGCAGGACCGCTACCTCAGGTCGAGGTCGACGCGGGGTGTTCCGCTGGTGTTGCCGAACGGGTTGCGCGTCATCCGCGTCTTCCCCGAATGGATCGACGGCGAGCCCCTCTGGGAGAACTTCAGCGATGACTATCACCTGAGCGGCGCGGCTCTGGGTCTCTCTCCTGAGCTGAGCGCGGACCTGCGGGACTGGAACGCCCGTTGGTCGATGCGCACGAAGGACGCCGTCGATGACGGGTGGGAGGACGAGGGCCTCGCCCTCGTCGCGCGACTGCGGATCGAGCTCGACGGGGTCGCCGAGGTGCGGCCGGAGTTCCTGACGGACTTCGCGGGGAGCTGAGCCCGCCCGTCGCCCTCAGATGCTGGGCGCTTTCAATGCGTCGACGATCACGCCCGGGTCGATGTCGAGATTGTTCGCAGCCACCGACCGTCGCCGCCGTCTGCCACCGTCGTGCCGCGTGAACTCGACCCGAGCGACGCTCAGCCCGGACGCGGGGAGGAGATGCGCGCTGGTCGCCTCGCGCGGCCATGACTCGGCACGAATTCGTGCTGCAAGCGCCGAAGGCCGGTCGATGGCGGGAAAGTTCACCGCTTCTGGGGTGATCATCACGTCGATCTCGGGCAAGATCACTCGTCGTCGAAGTTGTCGAATGCCGAGCGCACCGACAGCCACAGGAAGGATCAACGCCGCCGTCATAGCCGCCAGCAATGCCGTATCCAGTCCGATGTCGGCTGCCAGAAAGCCGAGGGGAAGGAGCACCATCAGGGAGAACAGCGCAGCGAGGAGAAAAAGCGCGACGCCCTGGGTGCGTACGAGACGACGGAGGGTCTGCTGGGCAGCCGTGCGTTTCGCCGCGTCGTAACGGGCGATGATCGTCGCGCCAGAACTCATCGTCCCCCTCCTCCCAGTCGGGTTCGTCCACGTCTACACGGCCACTATGGAACACCTCGGCGATTCGGCTCGCCGGGGGAAACTGTGATCGGCCCGGTCGGCCCTCCGTCGAGGCGTTGGGCCGCGCCCTTGCAGGTGCGGATGCGCGTACGCGGTTTCAGCTGGGCAATTCGCATCCGCCTCTCACATCACCCGCTGGCTCGCCTGACTGCGACGGAAGCTCACCCCAACGCCATTGCCGAACGGCTGCTCGACGGGCGCGTCAGACGAGCGCGCGACGGGGCCCAACGCGGGCTTTGCGTCTCAGAACTTGTCGTCGGCTAACCGCAAGACGCTGCTCAGCAGTCACGCTCGGCAGGTAATAGTGAGAACCGTCATCGCTAGTTCTTGAAGCGGAACTCCGCTCCGTCACATCCTGCATCATGATCATTGAGAAAGACGGTCCCGCGAACCTCACATCCCAGGGCGGCAAGGTCGACGATCAAGTTCGAGGGAAAGACAAACGTCCCCTGGGTGTTAGTCGAATCGCCTGACCACCAGATCACCGTCTCGCAGTCGCCCCTCAGCGATTCGAGTGCGGCAGCAGCAGGTAGTGCGAGACGAACAAGCCGTCGCAGAGCGTTGACGCCTTCATCGCCGCCCGTTGCACTTGCGGTCGCGTCAAGAAGCCAGGTCGTCCGTTGATAAGTCAGATGCTCGGCCTTGTACGCTCGTCCTGCTCGGCCGGATCGGGTCTGTTCACCGATGTTCGCAGCTTCAGTGGGTTCGAGCCGGAGCGAGGCGGTAATCTCCGCGACAGTGCGCGACTCGCTGTAAATCGCCAGCGTTGCTCGGTCGTGATCGATCATTGCTCGCCAAATACCTAGTTGTTGAAACGGAACTCCACCACGTCGCCGTCCTGCATGACGTACTCCTTGCCCTCGAGGCGGGCCTTGCCCTTCGAGCGGGCCTCGGCGACGGAGCCGAGCTCGACGAGGTCCTCGAACGAGATCACCTCGGCTTTGATGAAGCCCTTCTCGAAGTCGGTGTGGATGACGCCGGCGGCCTGCGGCGCCTTCGCGCCCTGCGGGATGGTCCAGGCGCGCGCTTCCTTGGGACCCGCGGTGAGGTAGGTCTGGAGCCCGAGCGTGGCGAAACCGATGCGGGCGAGCTGGTCGAGACCCGACTCGTCCTGACCGGTGGAAGCGAGGAGTTCGGCGGCATCCTCGGGGTCGAGGTCAATGAGCTCCGACTCGATCTTGGCATCCAGGAAGACGGCCTTCGCGGGAGCGACGAGCGCCGCGAGTTCATCCTTCTTGGCCTGGTCGGTCAGCACGGCCTCGTCGACGTTGAAGACGAAGATGAAGGGCTTCGCGGTCAGCAGCCCCAGCTCGCGGATGGGCGAGAGGTCGATTCCGGATGCCGAGAGCAGCACGCCGCGCTGAAGAGCATCCTGCGCGGCCTTTGCGGCGTCGAGCACCGAGGGGTCGAGCTTCTTGCCCTTGACCTCCTTCTCGTAGCGCGTGATCGCCTTGTCGAGCGTCTGGAGGTCGGCGAGCTGCAGCTCGGCGTTGATCGTCTCCATGTCGCTCGCGGGGTTCACCGCGCCGTCGACGTGCACGACGTCGTCGTCGGCGAATCCGCGGACGACCTGCGCGATGGCATCCGCCTCACGGATGTTGGCGAGGAACTGGTTGCCGAGGCCCTCGCCCTCGCTGGCGCCGCGAACGATGCCGGCGATGTCGACGAACGACACCGCGGCCGGCACGATGCGCTCCGAACCGAAGACCTCGGCGAGCTTGTCGAGGCGCGCATCGGGAAGGTTCACGACCCCGACGTTGGGCTCGATGGTGGCGAACGGGTAGTTCGCCGCGAGCACCGAGTTCTTGGTCAGGGCGTTGAAGAGGGTCGACTTTCCGACGTTGGGAAGGCCGACGATTCCGATGGTAAGAGCCACGGGAGTCCAGGTTACCCGGCCCAGCGGCCCGTCACCGCGTCAGGGCCGGCGGACGCGGAACGCGTGGGTCACGTAGGGCAGCGCGGTCGACCCACCGTCGGCGAGGTCGGGAAGGGATGCCACGACCCCGTCGACCGCGGCATCGATGCGCGCGCGCTTCTCGCGGCTCGCCGTGATGATGTCGCTGCGCGAGACGACGAGGTCGCGCAGCTGCGGAAGGGTGATGCGCCGTTCCCCGTGCCACTCGCGATGTTCCAGCTCGCCGAACGGCTCCACGACCCGTGGGCCGGTCGTGGCGAGGAGCACCTCGGCATTCGATCCGCCCATCGCCGCGGTGAGTCGGCGCACCCAGTCGACGCGATCGTCGCGGATGTTCCAGATCAGACCGAGCACTCCCCCGCTGCGCAGCACACGGGCCGTCTCGAGGGATGCCGCCTCGACGTCGACCCAGTGCCAGGCCTGCCCCATGACGACGGCGTCGAGGCCGGAGTCGGGCAGGGGCAGCTTCTCGGCCCTGCCCACGAACGTCGGCACGCCCCGCGTGTTCTGCCGCAGGGTGGCGAGCATGTCGGCATCCGGGTCGACGGCCACCACGTCGGCACCGAGCTCGACGATGGCGCGCGTGAGCTTTCCCGTTCCGGCACCGACATCGGCGACGCGGAGGGCGCGCCCCGGTTCCCGGACGGGCTCGAGCATCCACGCCACGGCCTCGGCCGGATACCCGGGACGACCGGACTCGTAGGCGGAAGCCGCCTGCCCGAACGAGGTCGACTTCTCGCGATCGGTCATGCCCCCGACCCTACGCCGACCCGTCGTCACCCTCCGGGGCCGCTCGCGCCCTTTCGCACACCGGATGCCGCCGACCTCGGCGCGCCTCGCCTCCCCCGTGCCGACGCGGGTGAGGGTGGGATCGTGGCTCTGGACTTCACCGCAATCGACTTCGAAACGGCGAATTCCAGCGGTGCGTCCGCATGCGCGGTGGGTCTGGCCCGTGTGCGCAACGGTCGAGTGGTCGCCACCGCGGCGTGGCTGATCAAACCGCCGGCCGGTCACGACCACTTCGCTCCGATCAACGTCGGGATCCATGGCATCCAACCGTCCGACGTCGCGAACGCGCTCGGGTGGTCGGCGCAGCTCGAGAGACTGACCGCCTTCGCGGGGGCCGACGTGCTCGTCGCTCACAACGCGGGCTTCGACATGTCGGTGCTGCGCCGCGCGTGCGCCGCGACCGGCGACGAGTGCCCGCCCTACCGCTACATGTGCAGTGTGCAGATGTCGCGCAAGACGTACACCCTCGACTCCTACCGCCTGCCGCTCGTCGCGGCCGAGGCGGGGTGCTCCCCCTTCGCGCACCACGACGCCCTGGCCGATGCCGTGGCCTGCGCGGAGATCACGATCGACTGCGCCCGCCGCGCCGGTGTCGACGACGTGCACGCCCTCGCCGCCCACCTCGGCGTCCGGGTGTCGCAGATCGCCGCAGAGCCCGTCGAGCGCGCGGTCGCCTGAGTCGTTCCGGCCCGTCCTTCCGGCGATGTCGGAGGTTCGGTGCACACTGACCCCATGGACGCCATCGCCCTCCTCCTCGTGATCCTCGCCCTCGCCATCGGCGTCGCGGGCGGGTGGTTCGCCGCCTCGTCGCGCTTCGCGACCCGCACCGCCGTCGAGCAGCAGGCCCTCGGCGCGCGGGCGGCAACGGCCGAGGCCGCGCGCGCCGGACTGCAGGCCCAGCTCGACCATCAGGTGGCGTTGTACCGCGAACTCGTCGGGCAATCCCGCGCCGATCAGGCCGCTCGCGAGGAGCGAGATCGTCGCGATCAGACCGTGCTCCGGGCCCTCGACCCGGTCCGCGAGACGCTCGACGCCATGCAGCGGAAGGTCGACGGGCTCGAGCGCGATCGCGTCGAGCAGTACACCGCTCTCGGTGAGCAGCTTCGCCTTTCACGCGAGGCCGACGAAGCACTGCGTGCCACCACCGAATCCCTGGCGTCCGCGATGCGGTCCGGCGCGACGCGCGGCGTCTGGGGCGAGACCCAGCTGCGTCGGGTCGTCGAGGCCGCGGGTCTCACGCGCTACGTCGACTTCGACCTGCAGACGGCGATCACGAGCGACGCCGGAGCCGGTCGCCCCGACATGGTCGTCCGGCTCCCCGGTGGCAAGTCTCTGGCGGTGGATGCCAAGGTCCCCCTCGATGCGTACCTGCAGGCGAGCGCCATCCCCGTCACCGCGCAGGGCGACGACGGAACCCGGCGCTCCGCGCTGCTCACGAAGCACGCACGCGCCGTGCGCGCCCACGTCGACGCCCTCGCGAAGAAGGCCTACTGGGCGGGGCTCACCACGAGCCCCGAGTTCGTCGTCTGCTTCCTCCCGAGCGAGTCGCTCCTCGCCTCCGCTCTCGACGAAGACCCCGCGCTTCTCGACTACGCCTTCACTCGGCGCGTCGCCCTCGCCTCGCCCGTCAACCTCTGGGCGGTGCTCAAGACCGTCGCCTTCACCTGGACGCAGCAAGACGTCTCCGACGAGGCGCGCACCCTCTTCGCGCTCGGCACCGAGCTCTACGAGCGCGTCGGGGTGCTCGCGGGCCACGCGAGCGAGCTGCGTCGCTCCATCGAGAAGACCGTCGACAGCTACAACAAGTTCGCCGGTTCGCTCGAGACGCGCGTTCTCGTCACGGCTCGCAAGTTCCCCGGCATCGACGAAACGAAGCTCGACGCGGTCGCGATCCCTGCCGCTCTCGACGCGACGACGCGTCGATGGACGGCGCCGGAGATGATCGCGGCACTCGACGGGGTTGGCGACGCTCCGCCCGCCCGGCCGGAACCCACAGCAGGGCTGACGAACGCCGATCTCGGAGACGTCCGGCAACGAGCGGGTCTCTTCGACGAGCCGTCGTAGACCGCCGGCTGCCCGACCACTCAGCTCGGGGAGGTGCGAGGGCTCACGCCCCGCCGGGCACCCAGCTCAACAGGCTGACGACGGCGGCGGAGACGCCGACGAAGGCGGCGACCATCCACCAGGCGCTCACCTCGTGGCCTTCGTCGCGGCGCTTACGCAGCAGGACATCAGGGCGGCGCGCGGGGTCAACGGCGTCGGCGATCACCGCGTGGGCACCTGTCTGAGGTGCCGTGTGATTCGTCGTAGCTGCCATGGACGATCCCCCTTCGGGTCTCGGAAGAACACAGCGTCGCCGTTGACACTGCTGACGATTCTGCCAGACAGCCTCCGGGTGACCGGTCACGCTTGCGTCACGACACGCCCGGCTGTACCTGCGCGGCGCGGGACCGGGCGTCGGTCGATCGCGCAACCGCCGCGCGGTGGCCCCGGGGCCACATCCGCCGCCCCGGGGCCATCTTCCGCGCCCCGAAACCGCGTCACCCGCGCCGGAGAACCACCCGGCGCCGCCACACCTCAGCGCCGGACGGTCACAGCCATTTCGACGTCAGGTGCTCCGACGAAATACGGCGGAGCGTCCCCGACGCGCCGCGCAGCACCACGCTCTCGGTGTAGAGGAAGTCGCCCTCGCGGCGCACGCCCTGCACGAGCTGACCATCGGTCACGCCCGTGGCGACGAAGATCGTGTTCTTGCCCTTCACGAGGTCGTCCGCCTCGTACACCGTGCCGTCGACCTTCAGACCGGCATCCTGGCCCTTGTTCTTCTCGTCGTCGGTGCGCGGAGCCAGGACACCCTGGATGTGGCCGCCGAGCGCCTTGATCGCGCACGCGGTCACGATGCCCTCCGGGCTTCCGCCGATGCCGACGCACATGTCGGTGCGGGCGTTGTGACGGGCGGCGTTGATGCCGCCGGCGACGTCGCCGTCGCTCATCAGACGGGTGCCGGCGCCGGCCTCGCGGATGTCGGCGATCAGCTTCTCGTGGCGGGGCCGGTTCAGCACCGACACGACGATCTCGTCGACGGGCTTGCCCAGGGCTTTCGCCAACAGGCGGATGTTCTCGCCGATGGGCAGGCGGATGTCGACCACGCCGACGCCGGCGGGGCCCGTGACGAGCTTGTCCATGTAGAAGACGCTGGAGGCGTCGAGCATCGTGCCCTGGTCCGACACGGCGATCACCGAGAGCGCGTTCTGACGACCTGCGGCGGTCAACGAGGTGCCGTCGATCGGATCGACGGCCACGTCGCACTGCGGTCCGCGGCCGCTGCCGACACGCTCGCCGTTGTAGAGCATGGGAGCGTTGTCCTTCTCGCCCTCGCCGATGACGATCGTGCCGTCGAAGTTGACGGTGCTGAAGAAGGCGCGCATCGCATCGACGGCCGCTCCGTCGGCGGCCTCCTTGTCGCCGCGGCCGATGAACGGCACGGCACGGATCGATGCCGCCTCGGTCGCCCTCACCAGCTCGAGCGCCAGGTTGCGGTCGGGGTGCAGAGGGCTCATGTCGGCAGTCAGGCTCACCATGGGGCCACTGTATCCAGCGATCCGGAGACAATCGCCGGATTTGACCGGACGTGCAACGAAGGAATCGCCGTTCTTAACCGTTCAGCAGAACCGCCCGGTTCCTGCCGCGCCCGCGCCGTCACGATCCGGTGGCTTCGCTAGAGTGACGGTGTCCCGACAACACCAAGGAGCACCTCCATGCCCGTCGCTTCCCCTGAGCAGTACGCCGACATGCTGGACCGCGCGAAGGCCGGCGGCTTCGCGTACCCCGCGATCAACGTCTCGAGCTCGCAGACCATCAACTCGGTGCTCCAGGGCCTGACCGAGGCCGGCTCCGACGGCATCCTCCAGGTCACCACCGGTGGCGCCGACTACTTCGCCGGCCACACGGTCAAGGCCCGCGCCACCGGCGCCCTCGCCTTCGCCAAGTACGTCACCGAGGTCGCGAAGAACTACCCCATCACGGTCGCCCTCCACACCGACCACTGCCCGAAGGACGCCCTCCCCGGCTTCGTCCTGCCGCTGCTCGAAGCCTCGGAAGAAGAGGTCAAGGCGGGGCGCAACCCCATCTTCCAGTCGCACATGTGGGACGGCTCGGCGGTTCCCCTCGACGAGAACATCGACATCGCGGCGGAGCTGCTCCCCCGCATGAAGAACATCAACGCGATCCTCGAGATCGAGGTCGGCGTGGTCGGCGGCGAAGAAGACGGCGTGCAGCACGAGGGCTCGAACGACGCCCTCTACACGACCGTCGCCGACGTGACCAAGGCCGTCGAGCGCCTCGGTCTCGGCGAGAACGGCCGTTACATCTCGGCCCTCACCTTCGGCAACGTGCACGGCGTGTACAAGCCCGGCGGCGTGAAGCTCCGCCCCGAGCTGCTCGGTGAGATCCAGGAGGGCATCGCCGCGAAGTTCGGCACCGGCCCCAAGCCCCTCGACCTGGTCTTCCACGGCGGAAGCGGCTCGACCGATGAAGAGATCGCCCTCGCGGTCGCCAACGGCGTCGTGAAGATGAACATCGACACCGACACGCAGTACGCGTTCACCCGGTCGATCGCGGGCTACATGTTCTCGAACTACGAGGGCGTGCTGAAGCTCGACGGCGAGGTCGGCAACAAGAAGCAGTACGACCCCCGCGCCTGGGGCAAGGTCGCCGAGTCGGCGATGGCCGTGCGCGTGGTCGACGCCACCAAGCAGCTGGGTTCCTACGGCCAGTCGAAGAGCTGACCGACTCCGCTTCCGCGAACGCCCCGGCCCCGGCCGGGGCGTTCGTCGTCTCCGGATGCCGAGGCCTGAGCGGATCGCTCACGGCCGTACGGGCGCCCGTCGCCCGGACGGCGCACCTCAGCTCCGATACATCTCGAGCACGGTCTGCGCCCCCGCGGGCGACGACAGCACCTCGATGGCATCCCCCGCGCGTATCTCCCCCGCCCGGCGGACACGGAGGTACGCGCCGAGACGTCCCTCGTCGGAAAAACGCTTGACCCACCCGCGCGCAGCCGAGCCGCCCGCCCACCGCGCGAAGGTCGCGCACGGCGTGCGGGGCATGGTCACCTCGACCTCGACAGTGTCGCCGATGCGCCAGATCTCCCCGATGCGCGCACCGTTGACGTCGAGACCCTCGACCCGCAGGTTCTCGCCGAACCACCCGGGGTGCAGCTCGCGGCCGAGCTCCTGCTCCCAGTAGGCGGCGTCGTCCTGCGCGTAGGCGTAGACGGCCTTGTCGGGACCGCCGTGGTGCTTGCGGCTGGCCTGCACGTCGGCGCGGACGCCGAGGGGACCGAGTCTGACGGCGCCCTCGACCGCACGCTTGTCGATCGCGGTCACACCGACAGATCCGGCATCCGGGTGCAGGCTGTGGACGGCGCAGACGGCGACGAGACGGGGCATGCGACGATGCTAGGGCGTCGCGAAGTCCCGTCGCATCACGACGCGGTCGCCGTCGAGGGTGCGGATCTCGACCGCGCCGATGTCGGCGGCCGACAGATCGGTCCCTGCGCTCAGCTCCGTCGTCGATCCGGGTCCGGCTCGCCACGTCGACAGCACGCTCGTCGCCCCGGAGTCGTCGGTGATCGCCAGCGCGTAGGGCCATCCGCCCGGCGGAGCGTCGAGCACTTCGCCGGTGTACTGGCACACGAGGTCGATGCGCGTCCCCCACGGAGCCGACGTCAGCTTGACCGACGCCTCCAGGGGTGCGTCCGCGACGTCGTCGAGCGCGTACACCGTTCCCGCGGATTGCTGCGCGAGACCGGTCAGGGCGACCACGCTCGGCACGGCGACCCCGACCAGGGCTATGGATGCCGCCAGCACCCACGCCGTGGTCCGTCGCGCGCGGCGACGGCGGGCGGCATGCACGACCCGGTCACGCAGGGCCGGGTCCGGCGCCGCGATCGGCACGGGACCGGTGCCCGGGCTGATCGCCCGCGCCCGCTCTGCGGACAGGCGCGACAGAAGTCCCGCGGTCGGTGCGAGCTCCGCGACGGCCTCCCGGCACGCCGCGCACTCGGCGAGGTGCGCTTCGAACTCAGCCCGATCCGTGGCCGACAGGGCTCCGAGGACGTAGGCGCCGTCCCAGGTCGCCAGACGCTCGTGGTCGGTGCTCACCGGGTCACCCCCCTTTCCTGCAGGGCGAGCCGCAGGGCCCGCACCGCGTAGTGGAGTCGAGACTTGACCGTGCCGGACGGGATGCCGAGCTCCTCGGCGGTCTGGGCGACGCTGCGGCCGCCGTAGTAGGCGCTGACGATGACGGCACGGTGATCAGGGGTCAGGGTCGCGAGCGCCTCCTCCACGAGAAGCGCGTCGAACATGGCATCCGTGTCGTCGTCGCGGACGGTCTCGGGGAGCACATCGACGGGCTGCTCGTGCCGCCGGCGGGCGCTGCGCGCCTCGTCGATGACGATGTTGCGCGCGACCGTGTACATCCACGACCGCAGCGACGCCGGGTCGTCCTTCATTACGCGCGGCGTGCGCCAGGCGCGCAACAGGGTCTCCTGCACGACGTCGTCCGCTCCGGCGTGATCGCCGGTGAGACTCACCACGTACCGCCAGACGGGTGTCGCGTGCGCGTCGTACAACGCGGTCAGCTGCGCATGTTCGTCTCGCACCGCGGCATCCCCTCTCCCTCGTTCACTGGGGACACGGGATGCCGCGCGGTTCGGTTCAGTTGGGGACGCTGCTCATCAGCGACGACATGAACTGCGGGTCACCCACGAGGGCGATCGTGACGCAGATGCCCGCGATCAGCGCGGTGACGACGAAACCGACGAGCGGGATCCAGAACGCGATGCGCCCGCGGCGCAGCCGCCGCCAGGTCAGCAGCGCCGTGGCGAGCCAGCCGATGCCGTAGACCAGGGCCGCTGCGGCGCCCCAGACGTAACCGGCGGTGAGGTTGGTGTAGCTCGCGTCGGGGACGCCCAGGATGCCCGCGGCCGTCTCGGCGTAGGCGGGGAAATCGAGCAATTGGACGATCGTCGAGATCGTCGAGACGAGACCGTAGACGAGCAGTCCGAAGGTGAGGACGCGGTCCCACAGGGGTCCGCGCGGACCGCTCGCAGGGGCCGCCGGAGTCGGAGCCGGCTCGGCGACGGGTTGCGGCGCAACGCCCGCGTCGAGCGATTCCGTCACCTCGGGGCGCTGGATGCGGGCGCGCTGCTCCTCGGGCGTGGCGTACTCGCCGTACTGCGGGCGGGGGCGCTCGGACGCGTCGCTCACGCGCGACCCCGGCCGCCCAGGGCGCGCTGGTCGCGCTTGCCCGAGGCGTCCTGCCGCAGTTCCTTGGGGAGCGAGAAGATCAGGTCTTCCTCGGCCGTGCGCACCTCTTCGACGTCGCGGTAGCCGGCGCCGGCGAGCTCCTCGAGCACCTCGGTGACGAGCACCTCGGGAACGGACGCGCCGCTGGTGACGCCGACCGTCTCGACGCCCTCGAGCCATTCCTGCTTGACCTCGTCGACGTAGTCGACGCGGTAGGCGGCCTTCGCGCCATGCTCGAGGGCGACCTCGACCAGGCGGACGCTGTTGGAGCTGTTGGCGGAGCCCACGACGATGACGAGGTCCGCACCGACGGCGACCTTCTTGATCGCGACCTGGCGGTTCTGGGTGGCGTAGCAGATGTCGTCGGAGGGCGGATCCTGTAGCTGGGGGAAACGCTCGCGGAGGCGACGCACGGTCTCCATGGTCTCGTCGACCGACAGCGTGGTCTGCGACAGCCAGACGACCTTCGAGGGATCGCGAACCTCGATGGTGTCGGCGTGATCGGGCGAATTGACCACGGTGACGTGCTCAGGAGCCTCACCGGCAGTGCCCTCGACCTCTTCGTGCCCTTCATGGCCGATCAGCAGGATCTCGAAGTCGTCGCGGGCGAACCGCACGGCCTCGCGGTGCACCTTCGTCACGAGCGGGCAGGTCGCATCGATCGCCTGCAGACCCCGATCGGATGCCGCGGACACCACGGCCGGCGACACACCGTGCGCGCTGAAGACGACGTGGGCTCCCGCGGGGACCTCGTCGACCTCCTCGACGAAGATCGCGCCCTTCTTCTCGAGCTCGGTCACCACGTGGATGTTGTGCACGATCTGCTTGCGCACGTACACGGGCGCTCCGTAGCGCTCGAGGGCCTTCTCGACGGCGATCACGGCACGGTCGACGCCCGCGCAGTAACCGCGCGGAGCCGCCAACAGCACCTTCTTGCGGCCCTGGACGGGGATATCCTGGAGCCGCCCGCGTCGACCCGGGATACGGGGAACGGGCAGGTGGACGGCAGGTGAGCTCACCCCTCGATTCTACCGGGGCGCCCCTGGACGCCGGCCGAACCTCCCGACCGCGACCCGCAGGGATACCATGACCTCTTTTCAGCCCGAGACCGTCCCGGGGCAGGCCCCGCCCGCCGACTCCGTGCATCCGCGCGAGTCGCGGACCGACGCCCCGACCTCCGTCTCGCGTCTGAACGACACCATCCGCGGGTTCATCGAACGGTGGGGCTCGGTCTGGGTCGAGGGCGAGATCACCTCGTTCAACCGCCGCGGCGGCAACGTGTTCGGCCGCCTGAAGGACCTCGGCTCCGAGTCGACCGTGGCCTTCCGCATCTGGTCGAGCACGCTCAACCGCCTCCCGAAAGATCTCAAAGTCGGCGACCACGTCGTCGCCTGCGTGAAGGCCGACTACTTCCCGCGCACCGGCGACTTCTCCTTCGCCGTCTCGGCGATGCGCCACGTCGGCCTCGGCGAGCAACTCGAGCGCCTCGAGCGCCTGCGTGTCCAGTTGCGGTCGGAGGGCCTGTTCGACCCCGTCCGCAAGAAGAAGCTGCCGTTCCTCCCCCACTGCATCGGGCTCATCACGGGCGAGAACTCCGACGCCGAGAAAGACGTGCACCGCAACGCCGAGCTGCGTTGGCCGCGCGTGCGCTTCCGAACCCAGCACGCCGCCGTTCAGGGCGATCGCTGCGTGCCCGAGACCCTCGCCGCCCTCAAGATCCTGGATGCCGACCCCGAGGTCGACGTGATCGTCATCGCCCGCGGCGGTGGGGATCCGCAGACGCTGTTGGGTTTCAGCGACGAACGTCTGCTGCGCGCCGTGGCGGCGGCATCCACTCCGATCGTGAGCGCGATCGGTCACGAGAACGATCGCCCCCTGCTCGACGACGTCGCCGACGTGCGCGCGTCGACGCCGACGGATGCGGCCAAGCGCGTCGTGCCCGACGTCAGCGAGCAGCGCGCGCTCGTCGGGCAGCTCCGCGCCCGCCTCACGGGGCGGCTGACCCAACGGGTCGTGCACGACATCGCGCAGCTCGAGCAGATCCGCTCCCGGCCCGCGCTGCGCACCCCGCACGCCATGCTCACCTCCCGGGCGCAGGAGCTGTGGATGCTGTCGAACCGCGGCCGCGACATCGTCGACCGGCGGCTCGAGAGCGAACGGCGCCGCACGCGCGAGCTGAGTGCCGCGCTGCGTGCGCTCTCGCCGATGGCGACGCTCGCACGCGGGTACGCGATCGCCCAGCTTCCGGACGGGGCCATCGTGCGCGACGCGATCCAGGCGCCGGCCGGGACGGCCCTCACCCTCACGGTCGAGCAGGGGACCCTCGCCGCGCTCTCCGAGGGTGCGGCGCCCGACGCCGTTCCCCACGGCACGGCGCTCGAGATCGATCCGCCGGCCACGACGTCCGACCCTCTCGACGACGAGCCAACCGGCGACGGCGCGTCGGCGGGGCCCGCCTAGAATGGATGCCATGACCGCGACGACCCCCGGCTCCGCCGCCGACGTCGCCTCCCTCTCGTTCGAGCAGGCTCGCGACGAGCTCGTGCGCGTCGTGGCCGAGCTCGAGCAGGGTGCGCCGACGCTCGAGGAATCGCTCGCCCTCTGGGAGCGCGGCGAAAAGCTCTACGCCCGGTGCGAGGAGTGGCTCCTCGGGGCCAAGCGTCGCCTCGACGCCGCGCGCGGCGAAGACGGAGAGAGCTGATGGCCCGCGTCGTCGCCCACCTCGGTCGCCCCGAGACCCCGCAGGAGACGGCCGACCGCAAGGCCGAGTCGTCGCGTCGCTACCGCTCCAGCAAGACGTTCCGCAACCTCATCGCGGCCATGCTCGTCACGGTCGCGGTGGTGCTCGTCGTCGTGGCCGCCGTCCCGCGCGGCGAGCCGGTGCCCCGCCCCGCTCCCGACGTTCCGGCGCTGGCATCCGAGCTCGCGGCCGAGCGCGGACGACCCGTGCTGTCGCCCTCCCTGGGAGACGGATGGCGCGTGAACCAGGCCAGTACCGAGGGCGTCGGCGGCACCGAGGCGTGGACCATGGTCTACGTGCGCTCCGGCGAATCGGGCTTCCTGCGCGTCGCCCAGGGCTTCGACACCGGCGAGGCGTGGGTCGGTCAGGTCCTCGACGGCACCCGCAGCACCGAGACGATCGAGATCGACGGCATCACCTGGGACGTGTACCGCCCCTCCAACCCGTCCGGCACGGGCAACATCGACTACGCCCTGGCCACCCCGGCGGGACCCGACTACGTGCTCGTCTACGGCGACGCGGCACCCGAAACGGCGGCCCTCGCGGCCGCGTCCGTCACCACCCAGGTCGAACAATTGAGAGAGGTCCCGTGAGCGAGCGCATGACCCCCCGTCAGGTGTGGCAGCAGATGGTGGAGGGCAATCAGCGCTTCATCGCGGGTGAGCCCGCCCATCCCCGTCAGGACGTCGAGCGCCGAACCGAACTGGCCAGCTCGCAGCACCCGAGCGCGGCGCTGTTCGGATGCTCGGACTCCCGCCTGGCGGCCGAGATCATCTTCGACGAGGGGCTCGGCGACCTGTTCGTCGTGCGCAACGCCGGCCAGGTCATCTCCGACTCGGTCATCGGCAGCCTGGAGTACGCCGTGGGCGTGCTCGAGGTCCCGCTCATCGTCGTGCTGGCCCACGACGCCTGCGGCGCCGTCGGCGCGGCGATCGACAGCACCGGCGCAGACGCACCGACGCTCCCGGCCTACATCTGGCGGCAGATCGCCCCGATCGTGCCGGCCGTGCGCCGCGTCCAGCGCGAGACCGCCGTCGACGGGCACCCGAACCCCCGCGTCGACCCCGAGCTGGTCGGTCGCGAGCACCTGCGTCACACCGTGACCGAGCTGCTACGCGCGTCCGAGCTCATCAGCGAGGCCGTCGCCGAGGGGCGCACGGCCGTCGTGGGCGCCAACTACCGACTCGACGAGGGAGAAGCCTTCCCCGTCGTCATCGTGGGCGACGTCGAAGACGCCCGCATCTGACAACCGCACGCCACAACCGGAGGAACGACGACGTGACCGACACCGAGTACCGCATCGAACACGACACCATGGGTGAGGTGCGGGTACCCAAGGACGCCCTGTACGCCGCGCAGACCCAGCGCGCCGTCGAGAACTTCCCGATCTCCGGCTCCGGTCTGGAGTCCACCCAGATCGCCGCCCTCGCCCGCATCAAGAAGGCCGCCGCGCTCGCCAACAAGGAGCTCGGCACCCTCGACGGCCAGATCGCGGATGCCATCGCCCAGGCGGCCGATCAGGTGATCACCGGTCAGCACGACGCGCACTTCCCGGTCGACACGTACCAGACCGGTAGCGGCACCTCCTCCAACATGAACATGAACGAGGTGCTGGCGACGCTCGCGACCGGCATCCTGGGTTCGACCGTGCACCCGAACGATCACGTGAACGCCTCGCAGTCGTCGAACGACGTGTTCCCGACCTCGGTGCACATCGCCGTCACGCAGGCCCTCATCACCGACCTCATCCCGGCGCTCCAGCACCTGTCGACGGCGCTCGAGACGAAGGCCGAGGCATGGAAGGGCATCGTCAAGTCGGGTCGTACGCACCTCATGGACGCCACCCCCGTCACGCTCGGCCAGGAGTTCGGCGGATACGCCCGTCAGATGCGCCTCGGCATCGAGCGCGTCGAAGCCGTGCTCCCCCGCGTCGGCGAGGTCCCCCTCGGCGGCACCGCCGTGGGTACCGGCATCAACACCCCCCTCGGCTTCCCCCAGAAGGTCATCGAGCTCCTCGCGGCCGAGACCGAGCTGCCGATCACCGAGGCGAAGGACCACTTCGAGGCGCAGGCCAACCGCGACGGGCTCGTCGAGGCATCCGGCGCCCTTCGCACGATCGCCGTCTCGCTGACGAAGATCAACAACGACATCCGCTGGATGGGCTCCGGCCCGAACACCGGTCTCGGCGAACTCCACATCCCCGACCTGCAGCCGGGGTCCTCGATCATGCCGGGCAAGGTCAATCCGGTCGTCCCCGAGGCCACGCTCATGGTGTGCGCCCGCGTGATCGGCAACGACGCGACCGTCGCCTGGGCCGGCGCCTCGGGCTCCTTCGAGCTCAACGTCGCCATCCCGGTGATGGGAACGGCTCTGCTGGAGTCGATCCGCCTGCTCTCGAACGCCATGCGCGTGCTCGCCGACAAGACGATCGACGGTCTCGAGGCCAACGTCGCGCGTGCCGAGGCGTTCGCCGGCATGTCGCCCTCGATCGTGACCCCGCTGAACAAGGTCATCGGCTACGAGGCGGCGGCGAAGATCGCCAAGCACTCCGTCGCCAAGGGCATCACGGTGCGCGAGGCGGTCATCGACCTCGGCTACGTCGAGCGCGGCGAGATCACCGAAGACGTGCTCGACGCCAAGCTCGACCTGCTGTCGATGACCCACCCGGGCTGATCCGTCCACACCCGTCAGAACACGACGCCGAGGCGCGCCATAATCGGAGGATGAGCCGCGCGACGAGACCCGTCTCGACGCGTGCCCGTCTCCTCGGCGCGATCCTCGGCGTCGTGCTTCTCGGCATGATCCTCGCCGGGGGCGTCACGTTCCTCGTGCAGACCGAGCGCGTTACGGCCAACGCCGAGCGTCAGCTCGACGGCTTCGTCGCGACCGTCTCCGCCAGCGAGGCGGATGCCACCGAACTGGTGGAGTCCGCCATACCGGGCCGCACCGACGGCACGATCGCCCTCGACGGCTCGACCGTGCTCGCCGCCACCCCGTCGCCCCCCGGCCTGTCGTTGGTCGACGACGCCGGCCTCATGGCATCCCTGTCCGAGGCCGTCGCCGACGGACGACTGTCCGGCCGCCTCACAAGCGCCCACGGACCCGTCCTGTTCGCGGCCGTCGAGCTGCGCGGCGGGGCGGTCGTGCAGGTCATCTCGATCGATCAGCGCATGGAGCTGGTCACCCTGTCGACGATCACCTACGGCGTGACCGCCCTCGTCGTGCTGGTGCTGATCGGTGTGGCGGGCTGGTTCGTCACGGGGCGTCTGTTCTCGCCCCTGCGCCTGCTGCGCGACACGACGGACGCGATCACGATCGACGATCTCGGAACCCGTCTGCGCGCACACGGCAACGACGAGATCTCGGACCTCACCACGTCGGTGAACTCCATGCTCGACCGGCTCGCGATGTCGGTCGACGCGCAGCGGCAGCTCCTCGACGACGTGCGGCACGAGTTGAAGACGCCCATCACCATCGTGCGGGGCCACCTCGAGATGATGAACCCCGCCGATCCGCACGACGTCGTCGAGACGCGCGCGCTCGGCATCGCCGAGCTCGACCGCTTGTCGCGCCTCGTCGACGACATCGACACCCTCGCCGACGTCGAAGCCAACGCCCTCGAGGCCGCCGTGATCGACGTGGGATCGCTCACCGACCGCGTGGCCGAGCTGGCGGCAGCCATCCCCGGTCATGCGTGGAGCGTGTCGCAGCGGGCGCGCGTGCGCATCCGCGGCGACGGCGACCGGCTCGTGCAGGCTTGGCTGCAGCTGGCCGACAACGCGGCCAAATACACCCCCGAAGGAAGCCCGATCGAGATCGGCAGCACCTCCGATGACACCTCGGCGCACCTCTGGGTGCGCGATCACGGACCCGGCATCCCGCCCGCCGCGCGTCACCGCGTCTTCCGCCGCTTCGACCGGCTCTCCACCCGGCGCGGGGTCGAAGGGTCGGGTCTCGGCCTGTCGATCGTCGATGCCATCGCGAAAGCGCACGACGGCCACTGCTCCGTCGGCGACACCCCGGGGGGCGGCGCCACGGTGACGCTGCACATCCCGCTCACGGGGGCGCAGTCACCCGCCGAGCTTCCGACGCCCGTGCGAGCGGGCGACGTCGTCATGCAGAGAGAGGCCACCGGATGACCCGCATCCTCATCGCGGAAGACGAGGAGCGCATCTCGGCGTTCGTGGCGAAGGGACTGGAGTCCGCGGGCTATCAGACCCTCGTTGTCGACGACGGGGCCGAGGCGCTCGAGACCGCCCTTTCGGGCGAGATCGACCTCGTCCTGCTCGATGTCGGCCTCCCCTCGCTCGACGGCTTCGAGGTCCTGCGCAGTCTGCGCGGGCAAGGCTCGTCGATCCCCGTCATCATGCTCACGGCGCGAACCAGCACGCGCGACACGGTCGACGGGCTCGACGCCGGCGCCAACGACTACGTCGCGAAGCCCTTCAAGTTCGACGAACTCCTCGCCCGGGTCCGGTCCCGACTGCGCGACCCGGTGACGGTCGGGACGATGACCGTCGGCCACGGCGACGTCTCGCTCGACGTCCTCGCCCGCCGCGCGACGGTCGGCGGCCGCGAGGTCGATCTGAGCGCCCGGGAGTTCGCCCTCGCCGAGGAGTTCCTCCGCCACGCCGGACAGGTGCTGAGCCGCGAACAGCTGCTCAGTCGCGTGTGGGGCATGGACTTCGACCCCACGTCCAACGTCGTCGACGTGTACGTGCGCTACTTGCGGGCGAAGCTCGGACCCGCCCACATCGTCACCGTCCGCGGCGCGGGCTATCGCTGGGAGTGAGACCGTCGTCGGAGCTGACCGCGCCGCTGTCACGCGTCACCTTCGTCCGCACCACCCGAAAACCCCCGGTGGGGGGACCGGGGGTTTGGGGAGAGGCGCCCGGTGGTCTTCCGACTCACCCGAAGAGCGGTGACCTGCGCGTGACGTTCTCGTGTGTTTCCTAGGGGGAACCGCCGAGGCGGTGACGAGGTTTCCCTCGTCGACATCACTAACTCTGACGGCTGTTCGTGAGAGGCGACGGAGGTTTAGATGAGAAACCTCTCATGTTCGGACGCGGGCGGAAGCACGCGGAACACGGGACACGAAAAGGGCCGGGACGCCACGGCATCCCGGCCCTCCTCGCCGACGATCAGGACAGCTCGCCGGCCTCCAGCAGTTCAGTGACGAGGGCGGCGATCGCCGAACGCTCGGAACGGGTGAGCGTGACGTGACCGAAGAGGGCATGGCCCTTCAAGGTCTCGATGACGCTCGCGACGCCGTCGTGGCGGCCCACGCGCAGGTTGTCGCGCTGACCCACGTCGTGCGTGAGGACGACGCGCGAGTTCTGACCGATGCGGCTGAGCACCGTCAGCAGCACGTTGCGTTCCAGCGACTGGGCCTCGTCGACGATCACGAACGCGTCGTGCAGGGACCGTCCGCGGATGTGCGTGAGCGGGAGGACCTCGAGCAGACCGCGGGCCAGCACCTCCTCGAGCACGTTGCTCGACACGACCGAACCCAGGGTGTCGAAGACCGCCTGCCCCCAGGGGCCCATCTTCTCGGCCTGGTCTCCGGGGAGATACCCCAACTCCTGCCCGCCGACGGCGAACAGCGGACGGAACACGATGATCTTCTTCTGCTGCTGCCGCTCCAGCACCGCCTCGAGAGCGGCGCACAGCGCGAGAGCCGACTTCCCGGTACCGGCTCGACCGCCGAGAGAGACGATGCCGACCTCGGGGTCGAGGAGCATGTCGAGCGCGATGCGCTGCTCGGCGGAACGGCCGTGCAGGCCGAAGGCGTCGCGGTCGCCGCGCACCAGGCGGTATTCCCCCTTACCGGTCACCCGTCCCAGCGCCGATCCGCGCTCGGAGTGGATGACCAGCCCGGTGTTGACCGGAAGGCCCTGCACCGCTTCGCTGACGCCCACCTCGGTCTCGTAGAGGTCGGAGATCTCGTCGCCCGAGAGATCGATCGTGGCGATGCCCGTCCAGCCCGAATCCATGGCCTGCTCGGCGAGGTACTCCTCAGTACTCAGACCCAGGGATGCCGCTTTCACACGCATCGGGAGATCCTTCGACACCACCGTCACCTCGGCGCCATCCTGGGCGAGGTTCATGGCGACGGCCAGGATGCGGCTGTCGTTGCCGCCCGTGCGCATGCCGGACGGCAGCACCTGCTGATCGGTGTTGTTCAGTTCGACGCGGAGGGTGCCGTCGGCGCCGACCGGGACGGGGAAGTCCAAGCGGCCGTGCTCGATGCGCAGCTCATCGAGGTGGCGCAGGGCCTGACGGGCGAAGTACCCGATTTCGGGGTCGTGACGTTTGCCCTCCAACTCGGTGATCACCACGACGGGGATCACCACGGAGTTCTCCGCGAAGCGGAAGAACGCTCGCGGATCGCTCAGCAGAACGGAGGTGTCCAGGACGTATGTGCGCAGGGCCTGATCGGCTCCCGCTTCGGACTCGGTGCTCTCGACGACGTGACGCTGGTCGTACGGTGCTCTTGCAGTCACAACCCACTCCCGACCCGGGTGGAACACCCGGTTGTCACGAGTCGACCTGTGGGTCACGAGTCGCGATCCGAAGGTCGACTCGACCGGACTCCATGTCCGATGTGATCACCGTACGGCCCGCCGGCACCCCCGAGGGTCGTTAACACGCCGCGAACATGACGAGTTCGTGAACAGGGTCATCACGCCGATCCCGCGGTCGAGGTCGTTTACTGACCGAACCGCCGGTCTCGCGCCGCAAAATCGCGGATCGCCCGCAGGAAGTCGACCTCGCGCAGGTCGGGGCCGAGGGCCTCCACGAAGTAGAACTCGGAGTGCGCCGACTGCCAGAGCAGGAAGTCGCTCAGGCGCTGCTCCCCCGAGGTGCGGATCACCAGGTCGGGATCGGCCTGTCCCCCGGTGTACAGGTGCTCGCCGATCTGCTCGGGCGTGAGGCTCGCGGCGAGCTCCTCCAGAGAACCGCCCGACTGATCGTGCTTCGCGATGATCGAGCGCACGGCATCCACGATCTCGCTGCGACCGCCGTAGCCGACCGCGAGGTTCACGTGCAGCCCGTCGTGGCCGCGCGTGCGCTCGGTCGCCTCGTGCAGCACCTCGGCGAGCTCGGTGGGCAGCCCCTCGGCCCGCCCCACATGCTTCACCCGCCAGTTCGGCTCATGGGACAACTCTGCGGCCAGCTCGGCGATGATCTCGAGCAGGTCCTGCAGCTCCTGGCTGTCGCGCTTGACGAGGTTGTCGTTCGAGAGCAGGTACAGCGAGACCACCTCGATGCCGAGGTCGTCGCACCAGCGCAGGAACTCGTGCATCTTCGCCGCCCCGGCACGGTGGCCGTGCGCAGCGCTGTCGTAACCGAGTTGCCGCGCCCACCGGCGGTTGCCGTCGATCATCATCGCGACGTGGTGCGGGACCGTCGCCGGCATCCGGCGCCTCAGGCGGGAGATGTACAGACGATAGAGCGGACCCCGCCCCTCGTTCTTCCATACGCGCGCCACCCGCCTACGCTACCGCGTCCGGGCGTGTCGACCACGCCGGCCGACCGTTCCCAGCTGAGGGATCGGTGAGCATCGCGGCATGTTCCCGCCCGGGCATGAGGGCGGACGTATGGTCGAGAGCGTGACACCCCCGACCCCGGCCGACGGCCCCGAGATGCCCCAGCTCCCTCTGCTCGAAGCGGGGGCCGTGGGCGCGCAGGCCGATCTGAAGCCCACGTGGCGAGGGTGGATCCACGCCGGGACGTTCCCCGTGGCCATCGCGGCGGGGATCGTGCTGATCGCCCTCGCCCAGGGCGCCCCGGGCAAGTGGGCGGCCGCGGTGTTCATGGCCACCTCGATGCTCTTGTTCGGCAACTCCGCGCTGTATCACCGCTTCCATTGGAAGCCGAAGACGCTCGCCGTGCTCAAGCGCATCGACCACGCCAACATCCTGCTTCTCATCGCGGGCACCTACACGCCTCTCGCGGTGCTCGCCCTGCCGACGCCGAAGACGACGCTCCTGCTGTCGATCGTGTGGGGCGGGGCGATCCTCGGCATCCTGTTCCGCGTCTT
Organism: Microbacterium sp. PRF11; assembly: GCF_031844085.1. NCBI lineage: Bacteria > Bacillati > Actinomycetota > Actinomycetes > Micrococcales > Microbacteriaceae > Microbacterium > Microbacterium sp. PRF11. The sequence continues at coordinate 22,762 of NZ_JAUZUP010000004.1, read as the reverse complement.
CTGGATCAACGCGCCGCGCTGGCTGTACGTCGCTCTCTACCTCGCGCTCGGCTGGGCCGCGGTGATGTACCTCGGCGACCTGCTCGCGGCCAACGTGGCGATGATGGTGCTGGTGGTCGTCGGAGGCCTGCTCTACACCGGCGGTGCGATCGTCTACGCCCTGAAGAAGCCGAACCCGTGGCCTGGACACTTCGGCTTCCACGAGATCTTCCACGTGTGCACCGTGCTGGCGTTCCTGTGCCACTGGACGGCGTGCCTGCTGATCGCCCTCGCTCCCGCGTACCACGGCGGCTGATCGCCGCCATCGCGCGAGTCGCCAGGAATTGTCGCTTCCGGCCCGCGCGAAGCGACGATTTCTGGCGACTCGCGCGAACGGGCGATCAGCCGCGGGGAGCGCCGGGGTCGATGTCCTCGTCGTCGGTCTCGCTGGCGGAGCCGGCCGCGCGCGCCTGCTCCTCGGCATCGAGCTGCGCATTGACCTCTTCGCGGTAGCGTCCGCGGCGGATGCGGCGCAGCATGTCCCACACGAGGAGGAACACGGCGAGTCCGATGAAAGCGATCGCGGCGAAACCGAGGGGGCCCGGCGTGACGATCGACTCGTCGGGGGTGACGGCCGGGGAGGGTGTGGTCGCGAGGGCGACGATCACGGGGAGCATGGAGTCCTTCGGTCCGGGCGGAAGCGCGTAGCCTGGAAGTCCAGCCTAAAGCCCCGGGGAGACCATGACGACGCAGGCCCAGCTCGACGACCGCTACGGGCGTACGCGCTCCCCGCGGCGCCGTTTCGCGGGATGGGCCGTCGTGGCGGTGTTGGCGCTCGGTGCGATCGGCTTCCTCGCATGGACGACGGTGTCGAACAGCCTCGGGTCCGTCACGGCGACCGACACCGGCTTCACCGTCATCGACGACAAGTCGGTCTCGACGACGTTCCAGATCACCGCCCCCACCGGCGAACCCGTGGCGTGCGCCCTCGAGGCCCGCGACGAGGAGCACGGCACGGTGGGGTGGCGGGTCGTGGAGTACCCGGCATCCGAGGACCACACGCGGGCCTTCACGGAGCAGATCCCCACGCTGTCGCTGGCGACGACCGGTTTTGTCAACGCTTGCTGGGTCCCGTAGACTCGCAGGTCACGACGCGCCCCGGCTCGAATGCCGGGGCGTTCGACATATCCCGCCGACGGCCTCGCTGATCCACGCCGTCTGCGCCTCGACGAAGGAGAAACCGTGTCCAACGACGCTCAGGTGACGTTCCTCACGCAAGACGCCTACGACCGCCTGGCCACCGAGCTCGAGCACCTCTCGACCACCGGCCGCGAAGAGATCGCGAAGCGCATCGAGGCCGCTCGCGAAGAGGGCGACCTCAAAGAGAACGGCGGTTACCACGCGGCCAAAGACGAGCAGGGCAAGCAGGAGGCCCGCATCCGCACGCTCCAGCAGCTGCTGAAGGACGCCAAGGTCGGAGAAGCTCCCGAGAGCCACGGCGTCGTCGAGTCCGGCACCGTCGTGACCGCCGTCGTCGCGGGCGGTGAAGAGAAGTTCCTTCTCGGCAACCGCGAGATCGCGGCCAACTCCGAGCTCGACGTCTACAGCGAGGCCTCTCCCCTCGGTGCCGCCATCCTGGGTCTGAAAGAGGGCGACAAGGGCTCGTACACGGCCCCGAACGGCAAGGAGATCGCCGTCGAGATCGTCAAGGTCGAGACCTACTCGGGTCAGTAGACCCACGTTCCGTCCGCGAGCCGCTCCCCCGTCGCCGGGGTGGGCGGCTCGCGTCGTTTCGCGGGGGCTCGGTCGTCGCGTTCGGGCACGCGGGCGTCCATCGCGATCGCGGCGATCTCAGCCCGGACGGTGCCGTGTCGACCGACGTTCTGCGAATCGCCGAGCGGGCCCAGGCACCCGGCATCAGTTCGGGACGACGGTCGCGATGAACCCCGCGCTCTCGAGGGTCTGGATGACCAGGGCTCGGTGCTCCTCGCCGCGGGTCTCGACGCTGAGCTGGAGGATGACCTCGCTGATCTGCAGCCCCTGTCCGTGGCGGGTGTGCAGCACCTCGATGACGTTCGCGCCCACCCCGGCGAGGAGTTCGGACACCCGGGCGAGCTGCCCCGGGCGATCCGGCAACGGGATCCGTAGGGACATGTAGCGACCGGATGCCGACAGCCCGTGCGCCACGACGCGCTGCAGCAGGAGCGGGTCGATGTTGCCGCCCGAGAGGATGGTCACCGTCGGGCCGTGCGCCTCGATCTTCCCGGCGAGGATGGCCGCGACGCCCACGGCGCCGGCCGGCTCGACGACCTGCTTGGCGCGCTCGAGGAGCACGAGCAGCGCGCGCGCGATGTCGTCTTCGGTGACGGTGACGACCTCGTCGACGTACTGGCGGATCAGTTCGAACGGCAGGTCGCCGGGGCGGGCCACGGCGATGCCGTCGGCGATGGTCGGGGTGGTCTCGACCTGCATCGGGTAGCCGGCGGCCAGCGACGAGGGGTAGGCCGCGGAGTTGTGCGCCTGCACGCCGATGACGCGCACCCGGCGCCCCTCCGCGGCCGCACGGGCCTTCACGGCCGCGGCGACGCCGGCGGCGAGCCCGCCCCCGCCGATGCCGACGATCACGGTCTCGAGATCGGGCATGTCCTCGACGAGCTCGAGCCCGAGCGTGCCTTGCCCCACGACGATGTCGCGGTGGTCGAACGGGTGGATGAGAACCGCCCCCGTGCGTTCGGCGAACTCCGCCGCGAGGCGCAGCGGCGTCTCGACGGTCGCGCCCTCGAGGATCACCTCGGCGCCGTACCCGCGCGTGGCGAGGAGCTTGGGCACCGGGACACCGAGCGGCATGAAGATGGTCGCCGCGATGCCGAGCTGCTGCGCGGCGAGGGCCACGCCCTGCGCGTGGTTGCCGGCGGAGGCGGCGACGACTCCGCGCGCGCGCTCCTCCTCGGTCAGGCGCGAGAGGCGGTACGTCGCCCCGCGGATCTTGAACGACCCGGTGCGCTGCAGGTTCTCGAGCTTGAGGCTCACCGGCACGCCGAGCAGCTCGGTGAGGTGGAGCGACTCGTCGAGGGGTGTCCGCGTGATGATGCCGCGCAGGTTCTGCGCGGCATCCTCGAACTCGGCCAGGGTGGGAGTGTCGTTCATGATCTCCTTCCGCGCTCGCGCGGGACGGTCCGCCAGATCAGATCCGGGGATGCCAAGGCCTCGCCATCGTGCTTCCACGCCTTCGTGCTGAGGTAGACGGCGACCACGTTGACGAAGGCGGCGAGCGGCACGGCGAACAGCGCGCCGGCGATGCCGCCGATCATCGCGCCGCCGGCGACCACGAGGACGACGGCGAGCGGGTGCACCTTGACCGCGGATCCCATGAGGATGGGCTGCAGCACGTGGCTCTCGAACTGCTGCACGCCGAGGACCACGATGAGCATGAACAGCGCGATGAGGGGGCCGTTGTACACCAGGGCGATGAAGACGGCGAGGGCTCCGGTCGCGACGGCGCCGACGAACGGGATGAACGCACCGAGGAACACCAGCACGCCGATGGGGATCGACAACGGCACCCCGAGCAGGAATGCGCCGAGCCCGATGCCGATCGCGTCGATCGTGGCGACGAGCAGCTGGGTACGCGCGTAGCTCTTGACCGTGCGCCAGCCGGCGCGGCCGGCACCGTCGACCGCGGGCCGGGCGACGCGCGGGAACAGCCGGGTCGTCCAGCGCCAGATCCCGCCGCCGTCGGCCAGGAGGCACAGCAGGATGAAAAGCGTGAGCAGGACGCCGGTGGCCACGTGGCCGAGCGTCGTGCCGATGGCCAACGCCCCGGTGTAGAGCACCTCGGCCTGCTGCTGGAGGAAGGTACCGGCCTGCCGCAGCCCGTCGTCGATCTGCTGGGCGCTGAGGTGGAGGGGTCCGCTGATCAGGTAGTCGCGGAACTGCGTGACGGCCTCGACCGTGCGCGAGCGCACCGACCCGAATTCGCGGGAGATCTGCCACACCGCCAACCACACCAGGCCGGAGATGATCGCGATGGTGCCGAGCACCGTGACGACGATCGCCAGCCAGCGCGGCCAGCGGTGCCTCAGCAGGAACGAGAACGCCGGCCACACCAGCGCCGTGATCAGCACCGCGACCAGCAGCGGGACGACCAGCAGCTTCAGCTGGATGACGACGAAGACGACCACCCCGAGCGCCGCGGCGATGACGAGCAGCCGCCACGCGTACGCCGTGGCCTGACGCAACGCCGGTGGGACGGGCGGCTCGAGATCGCTCGAGACCGTGCGTCGACGGAGGGCGTCGAGGAACGATCCGCGGGGTTCGGGATCGGTTCCACTCATCCCGCCAGCCTACCGCCGCGCTTCCCCGTCGTCGGCCGGATGTCGGAGGGGGTCGGTACGGTGAAACGCATGACCACGACGCTCCGCCGGGCCGACGCTCGCCGTGTCGCGCTGGCCGCCCAGGGCTTCGCTCGTCCGCGTCCTGAGACGGTCGGCACACGGCAGATCACGGCGGCGCTGAATCGCATGCGCCTCCTCCAGATCGACTCGGTCAACGTCTTCTCCCGCTCGCACTACATGCCGCTCTTCGCGCGTCTCGGCGCCTACGACCCCGATCTCCTCGACCGGCTCGCCTTCTCGCGACGCCCCACGTGGGTCGAGTCCTGGGCGCACGTGGCATCCCTCGTCTCCGTCGACGATTGGCCCCTGCTGCAGTTCCGCCGCGACGACCTGCGCGCCAAGTACGGCGACGACGCGTGGGCCCGGGCGAACCAGCCCCTCCTGCAGTGGCTTCGGGACGAACTGGCCGACCGGGGCCCGTTGCGCCCCGCCGAGATCGACCACGATGCCCGGAGGGGGTCGCGGGGACCGTGGTGGGGGTGGGACGACGTCAAGAACGGCCTGGAGCGACTCTGGCTGTTCGGCGAGGTCGCCATCGCGGGGCGTCGCGGCTTCGAGCGGCGGTACGCGCTGGCTTCCCAGGTGCTTCCCGCGTCGGCGCTCGAGACGACGGTCCCGCGCGCCGAGGCCATCGCCGAGCTCGTCCGTCGCGCCGCCGTCGCCTACGGCGTCGCCACGGCAGCCGACCTCGCCGACTACTGGCGCATCCGCGACCGCCCGGCGGTGATGGCCGGCATCCATCGTCTGATCGATACCGGCGAGCTCCTTCCCGTCGAGGTCGAGGGCTGGCACGTGGCCGGTCGCCCCGCGAAGGCCTGGCTGCACCGCGACGCGGCTCGCCCGCGAAAAGTGGATGCCACAGCCCTCCTCACCCCGTTCGACCCGGTCGTGTGGTTCCGCGACCGCGCGGAACGCCTGTTCGACTTCGATTACCGCATCGAGATCTACACGCCCGCACCGCAGCGACGTTTCGGCTACTACTCGCTCCCCCTCCTCGTCGGAGACGATGTGGTGGGCCGGGTCGACCTGAAGGCCGACCGCACCTCCAGCGCCCTGCGCGTGCAGTCGGCGTGGTGGGAGCCGGGCGCGCCGACGGATGCCGCTGAACGCGTCGCCGCGGAGGTGCTCGCGGCAGCGCGCTGGCAGGGTCTCGACCGCGTCACGGTGTCGCGGTGGGGCGACGCGGCGGAAGACCTCGCCGGCGCGCTGCGCGCCGAACGCCACGACCACCCCGATGGTCGCGCCAACTGAAGCGCGCCCCCTCCGCAGGAGCGGAGGGGGCGCGGGAGGTCAGAACTGCACGCGAGGCGGTTCGGAGATCGCGGCGCCGTCGATGACCTCGAAGAACTCGCGTTCGTGGAAGCCGAGCTGGCGGGCGAACAGGTTGTTGGGGAACACCTTGATCTTGGTGTTCAGTTCGCGCACACCGCCGTTGTAGAAGCGGCGCGACGCCTGGATCTTGTCTTCGGTGTCGACGATCGAGTGCTGCAGCTGCAGGAAGTTCTGGCTGGCCTGCAGCTGCGGGTACGCCTCGGCGACCGCGAACAGCGACTTCAACGCCTGCTGCATGTGCCCCTCGGCGACGCCCGCCTCCGCGGGGCTCTGCGCGGAGAGGGTCTCGGCGCGCGCACGCGTGACGTTCTCGAACACGGCCTTCTCGTGCGCCGCGTAGCCCTTCACCGTCTCGATGAGGTTGGGCAGCAGGTCGGCACGTCGCTTGAGCTGCACGGTGATGTCGCTCCATGCCTCGTCGACGCGCACGTTCAGCGCCACCAGCGCGTTGTAGGTGGCCCACAGGTAGATGCCCGCGATCACCAGGATGCCGACGATCACGATGACCGGTACGAGCCACTCCCACATAAGTCCCCACACTCCGTTCGAGAGGTTGCCCTTCAGTGTAACGGCGGCTCGATCCTCGTCATGGGCGGCGGGACCGACTCCCAGGCGATGCGCATGCGGTGCGGCGGTGGTACCCCCGGTGGGACTCGAACCCACACTGAAGCGATTTTAAGTCGCCTGCCTCTGCCATTGGGCTACGGGGGCCCGTGCCTCCACCGTATCGCGGGGCGCGTCCCGTCCCCTCACGAGGCTCGGTGCGGGTGCATGCGAAGACCCCCGCACCCTGACGGGGGCGGGGGTCTCGAATCGCGAAGCGCTACTTGGCGGCGACGGGCTCGGCCTTCTTCTCGGCCGGAGCCGGGGCGTCGGCGGCCGGAGCGGCCGGACGCGGGCGAGCGGCGAACTCCTCGAATGCGGCGCGGGGCTTCTGGACGGCCTCGAGGTTGACGACCTCGCGACCGTGGACGAAGTTCTGCATCCAGTCGCCGATGACGCGGAACTTGCGCTCCCACGTCGGCATGGCGAGACCGTGGTAGCCGCGGTGCGCGAACCAGGCGATCAGACCGGTCAGGGCGATGTTGCCCGACTGGAACGCACCGTTGTACAAACCGAGACCGGCGACGGCACCGAGGTTCTTGTGGTTGTACTCCTTGGGCTTCTCGCCCCGGAGCACGGCCACGAGGTTCTTGGCCATGAGCTTGCCCTGGCGCACCGCGTGCTGAGCGTTGGGGACGCAGAAGCCGCCCACGCCGCCGCCCGACAGGTCGGGAACCGCCGAGACGTCACCGGCGGCCCAGGCGCCCTCGACGATCTCCTCGTCGGTGCCGACGCGCAAGTCGGGGCGGGTGCGGATACGGCCGCGCTCTTCGACGGGCAGGTCGCTGCCGCGGACCACCGTGGGGTTGGCCATGACGCCTGCGGTCCAGATGATGAGGTCGGTCGGGAGGTTCTCGCCGGTCGACAGCTCGACGACGCCGTCAACGGCGCCCTTGACCTGCGTGTCGAGGTGCACGAACGCACCCTTCTTGGCGAGGTCGGCCAGAACCCACTCGCTGGTCTTCTGCGAGACCTCGGGCATGATGCGACCCATCGCCTCGATGAGGTGGAAGTGGGTGTCCTCGAAGGCCAGCGACGGGTAGAACTTCAGCAGCGACGACGCGTAGGCGCGCAGCTCGGCGAAGACCTCGATACCGGCGAAGCCACCGCCGACGACCACCACGGTGAGCAGGCGGTCGCGCTCGGGACCGGCGGGCAGCACCGACGCCTTGTCGAAGTTCGACGTCAGACGGTCGCGGATGGCGACGGCTTCTTCGATGGTCTTGAGGCCGATCGCGTTGTCGGCGATCCCCGGGATGGGGAACGTGCGCGAGACGGCGCCGGCGGTCACGACGATCTGGTCGTAGCCCTGCTCGAAGGTCTCGTCGCCCGCGATCGGGGTGATCGTGGCGGTCTTGGTGGCGTGCGAGATGCCCGTGACCTTGCCGGCGATGACGGTGGTGCGCTTGAGGTGGCGACGCAGCCCGACGACGACGTGGCGGGGCTCGATCTCACCGGCCGCGACCTCGGGGAGGAACGGCTGGTACGTCATGTACGGCAGCGGGTCGACGAGCGTGACCTCGGCCTCGTTGCGGCCGAGGAGCTTCTCGAGCTTCCAAGCGGTGTAGAAGCCTGCGTAACCCCCACCGACGATGAGGATTCTAGGCACGGTGTTGCTCACGATGGGAGGGACTCCTCGTTTGTGGTGCGGCTCGGCTCGCGGAAGGTGCGTGCCTGTCGGATTCGCCGGGCAGCTGCACTGACGCCGAGCGCAATCATTATAGCGGCCAGCGTCGCCCCACCGAGCGGCAGCGACCCGTAGAGCACGCTATCGCGCGACGGCAGCAGAGGCGAACCGGCTTCCGGCGCGCGCGGGACGGGCGGCAGCGGCGGGATCGCGACCGGGGTCGAGGTGGGCTCGGGCGTCGGCTCGGCATTCGCGCGGCGGTACAGGCGGATCCATTCCTTCAGGCTGCCGAGCGGATTCTCCGTCACGGTCGGCACCTGCGCCGACACCGCGCCGGCGGCATCCACCAGTCCGTACCCGTACAGCTTGTCGGGGGTTGAGGCGGCGCCCGCGGCGGGCTTCGCCGTGCGGATCAGCCGGTTGAGGACGTTGTTCGCGTCGAGATCGGGGTGCGCGGCGCGCACGAGCGCGGCGATCCCGGCGACGATCGGCGCGGCGCCGCTCGTGCCGTTCCACTGCACGAGCGAGCCGTCCGCCGAGACGCCGATGAGGCGCTCACTGGGCGCGGATATCCCGATCGTGATGCCCTGCGTCGAGGCGTCGTTGCTCGCCGTGCCGGCGGGGTTGACTCCGCCGACGGCCAGGACGCCCGGAATCGTGGCGGGCGCGCCGACGCGGTCGGTGCCGCTGCCGCGGTTACCGGCAGCGACGACGACGACCACGTCGTGGTCGAAGGCGTACTCGAAGGCGGTGTCCCAGCTCGTGTCCCAGTCGAGGGTGTTGGTCGTGAGCGAGAGATTGATGACCGTCGCGCCGTTGTCGACCGCCCACGTCATCGCCTCGGCGATCTGCTCGGTGAAGGGCTTGGAGGTCGTCGCCCCGAATCCCACCGAGATGGACAGCAGCTCCGCCTCGGGGGCGACACCGATCATCCCGCGACCGTTGCCGGTGCCGCGGGCGGCCGCGAGCGAGGCGACCCAGCTGCCGTGATTGGCATCCACCGCTCCGACCGGGCTCCGCCCGTCGGACGAACCGACCCCCGACACATCGATGCCGCCGGCGACGGCGCCGGTGAACTCGGTCGGGCCGCGTCCGATGCCGGTGTCGATGATCGCGATCTTCTGGCCGGCGCCGCGCGTGGTCTTCCAGGCCTCCCGCACGCCGTACTGCCCGAGCCAATACTCGGCCGCCCGGATCGAGTCGGTGGGATCTTCCGGTACCGGGTTCGCGGGCGCCTGCGGTGCGCCCGTCTGAGGTGCGGCGCTCGAAAGCGCCACAGTGGGGGCCGCCGTCGCGCCGGTCAACACCGTCACGAGGATGACGGATGCCACGGCGGCGACGACGCGCTTCATCCGCCGGCCCCGGGGCTCTCGCACACGCATCGCTCGGGCGACCAGGTGCCGCGCTCGAGGGCGCGGTCACCGATCGGGTTCACGCCGGGGCCCGCCGCCAGGGCGTGGCCGGCCAGGGCGTGGAGGCACTTCACACGGGTGGGCATGCCCCCGGCGGAGATGCCGGCGATCTCCTCGGGCTCCCCATAGACCGCGCGGTCGCGCAGGTACGCCTCGTGCGCGGCCCGATATCGCGCCTGCAGGTCGACGTCCTCCGCGAGCTCGTCGGCGAATTCCTTCATGACGTGTCCGGCCTCGAGCTGCGACATCGCGGCCGTGGCACCCGGGTGCGTGAGGTAGTAGAACGTCGGGAAGGGGCTCCCGTCGTCGAGGCGCGGGGAGGTGGCCACCACGGTGGGGTTGCCGCACACGCAGCGCGCCGCGATCCCCACGACCCCGCGCGGCACACGGCCGAGCTGGGCCTGCAGGACGGCCAGGTCGGCATCGGAGGCGGGAGGAAGCTCTGCGGTAGTCATCGCCTCCAGGGTACCCGCCGTCTCCCCCGGCCCGCGGGCGGGACAGCGAGCCGCCGTGGGCTCACGACCGTCCGTGCGGGGAGCCTCAGCCCGCGGGGGTCTCGGTCGGCGGCGCCGGGTCGGGAACGCCGACGGTCACCTCGGGCACCGCGACCTGGGCGGCGCCGGAGGCGGCGACCGACCGGACGAGCTGGGCCATCCAGTCGGTGCGGGTCTGGCCGACGTCTCCGCTGACGGCATCCTGCTCCTGCGGCGTCGCAGACGCGGGCAGGTCGTTGTCGATCAGGTACACGACCTCTCCCGGGAAGGTGTACCCGAGGCGTTCGCGCGCCTGCGTGCGGATGTAGGCGGGGTCGGACCACCGCTCGCGCTGCGCCTGAAGATCGGCGACCTGCGACTGGCTCAGCTCGACGGCGCTGCGCAGCGCCTGGATCTGCTGGCGCTGGTCCATGTAGGTCCCCACCGTCGGCACCAGGACGAACGCGCCCAGCACGACGAGACCCAGCATGATGACGACGAAGCCCGAGATCCGCACGCGACCGAGCCACTCCCGCACATCGACACGACGCTCGGAGGCGTTCGGCCGACGCGTCGGTCGAGCGGGCCGCGCCGGAGCCTTCGGCGTCTTCCTGCCCGCCTTCGGAGCCTCGGATGCCAGCGGCCGGCGGGGAGGCAGTGTAGGTCTCTCCACGGCATCCCTTCCGTCGTCGTCCACCCGGTTGTCGGGCCGCGAGCGAGTCTACGTCTCGACGTGAGGGGGCTCCGGGGACGCGCCGGGCGCTCGGCGACCGCTCAGCGAAACGAGTGGGAACGACGAAGGAGGGGGAAGCCCGACGGCTTCCCCCTCCTCACGTGTCGGACGATCAGCCCTTGAAACGGGGGAACGCCGAGCGGCCGGCGAAGACCGCGGCGTCGCCGAGGTCCTCCTCGATGCGGAGCAGCTGGTTGTACTTCGCGACGCGCTCGCTGCGCGCGGGAGCACCGGTCTTGATCTGGCCGGCGTTCACGGCGACGGCGAGGTCGGCGATCGTGGTGTCCTCGGTCTCGCCCGAGCGGTGCGACAGCATCGAGGTGTAGCCCGAGCGGGTGGCCAGCGCGATGGCATCCAGGGTCTCGGACAGCGTGCCGATCTGGTTGACCTTGACGAGCAGCGAGTTCGCGACGCCGAGGTCGATGCCCTGCTGCAGGCGCTTCGGGTTGGTGACGAACAGGTCGTCGCCGACGAGCTGCACCTTGGAGCCGATGGCATCCGTCAGCTTCTTCCAGCCGTCCCAGTCGTCTTCGGCGAGCGCGTCCTCGATCGTGACGATCGGGAAGTTCGCGACGAGGTCGGCGAAGTAGTCGACGAGCGTGTCGACGCTCCACTCCTTGCCCTCGACCGTGTAGACGCCGTCCTTGTAGAACTCGGTGGCGGCGACGTCGAGGCCGACGGCGATCTCCTTGCCGGGGGTGAAGCCGGCCTTCTCGATCGCGCGGATGAGGAAGTCGAGGCCCTCGCGGTTGCTGGGCAGGTCGGGGGCGAAGCCGCCCTCGTCGCCGAGACCGGTGTTGTAGCCCGCGGACTTCAGCTCGCCCTTGAGGACGTGGTAGACCTCGGTGCCCCAGCGCAGCGACTCGCCGTAGGTCTCGGCGCCGATGGGCGCGAGGAAGAACTCCTGGAAGTCGATGCCGTTGTCGGCGTGCTCGCCGCCGTTGATGACGTTGAACAGCGGAACGGGCAGCAGGTGCGCGTTCGGGCCGCCGAGGTAGCGGAACAGCGGCAGGTCGGCGCTGTCGGCGGCGGCCTTGGCCACGGCGAGCGAGACACCGAGGATGGCGTTGGCGCCGGTGCGCGACTTGTTCTCGGTGCCGTCGGTCTCGATGAGGATCTCGTCGATGATGCGCTGCTCGCTCGCCTCGACGCCCTCGATGGCGGGGCCGAGCTCGTCGACGACCGCGGCGACGGCCTTGAGCACGCCCTTGCCGCTGTAACGGCTCTTGTCGCCGTCGCGCAGCTCGTAGGCCTCGAAGGCGCCGGTGGACGCGCCGGAGGGGACGGCCGCCCGCTGGACGATGCCGTCGTCGAGGAGCACCTCCACCTCGACGGTCGGGTTACCGCGCGAATCCAGGATCTCGCGCGCGTTGACAGCCTCGATAAGTGCCACGAAGGACTCCTCGTTGGTTCTGAGTGAAGAAGGGCGGAGCGTCGTCGGTCCGTGGACGAGTCTAGTGATCCCGGTCGACGGCCGTGGGCCGGGGTTACGCCGGAGCGCGACCCCAGAGGTCGCCGAGCTCGTCCCAGCCACCGGCCCGCGCGGGTTCCGGTTTCTTCGACAGGCTCAGGGACCTCGCCAGGCTCAGGCCCCCTTCAGGCCTTGGGGCCCGCCCCGGCATCCACCACGATCGCCACGGCCACCCCGTCCCACCCCTTCCGGTCGAGGGTCTGCAACGCGGTGGCGTCGAACCGAGGATCGGCGCCGAGCATCAGGATGCCGCGACGGGCGCCGAGGACCTTGCTGTCGGATGTTTCAGCGTCGGCGACCTCTCCGCCCCGCACCACGTTGTCGAGCACGACCACGGTGCCGGGGCGGCCGAGGCGTGCGGCCCAGTCGAGGTACAGCTCGTTCGACTCCTTGTCGGCGTCGATGAAGACCAGATCGAACGGCTCCTGCCCCTCGAGCGTCGGCAGAACCTCGGCGCCGCGTCCCACGCGCACCTCGACCCGATCGGCGAGATCCGCGTGCTCGAGGTTGCGACGGGCGAGCGCGGCGTTCCCGGGTTCGGCCTCGACGGTCACGACCGTCCCCTCCGGTCCCACCGCGCGAGCGAACCAGATGGTGGAGTACCCGCCCAGGGTGCCGATCTCGAGCACCCGGCGAGCGCCGGCGATGCGCGTGAGCAGGTGCAGGAACTTCGCGTTCACGGGGGCGACCTCGATCGCCGGCAGACCGGCGTCGTGCTGGGCCGCGAGCGCGGCCGCTCCCGCGGGGTCGGACCCGACCAGGGTCTCGGTCAGGAAGGCGTCGACGTCTTCGGGAGTGGGCACTCCCCCAGCCTGTCGGTGCGGGGCGGGCGGGTCAACGCTCTCCGCGCAGGTGAGCGCGGGTCATTTCGTCGTACTCCTCGTCCGAGAGATCGTCGAATCCCCGCGCCTCGACGCGGTCGCTGCGCATCCACCGGATCATCAGGATGACCAGGATCGGCACGTCGGCGAACTCGGCGATGAACCAGGTCATGTCGCCCGCGAGGTGCTGGTCGTGCAGCGTCGACGGCCACCACGACACCGCCTGCGCGGCATCCGGGATCAGGTCCAGTACGGAGTCGTTGAGCCGCAGCAGGAGGCCCGGCACGGAGTCGATGAGCAGCTCGACGAACGCGAGCAGGAACTCGATCGCGATGAAGGTGCCCGTGTGCACGGCGCCCAGCGCCATCATGGGCAGCACCATCGCGAGCCCGACGAGGGGCACGAGGATCCCCAGCGACGCCTCGGCGACGGGATTCACCCGCAGGATGCCGGCGACCGGCGTGAGGAACAGGCAGAAGACCGCGGCGACCACCACGGTGGCGACCATGGCGTTGCCGAAGACGCGGGTGACGCGCGACCCGAGGATCCGTTCGCGAATCCCCTGCGGGATCAGGTCGAGCGGGCGACCCGCGGCGATCCCCGCCGGCACCGCGAAGAGCAGCAGCGCGACACGGGTCGAGAAGGCCCAGCGCAGCTGCGACGAGGAGGCGCCGAGGAAGCCGAGCTCGATGACCGCGTAGGGCGCCAGGCCGAGCGCGAAGAATCCGATCGTGCGTCGCAGCGGCCAGGTCCCGCCCCCGCGTCGCAGCCGACGCACGCCGAGCAGGTAGGCGACGGATGCCGCGAAGAGCGCGCCGAGGGTGAGCGGATCGGCGCGCCAGGTGCTGAGGAAGACATCGACGAGAGGCGTGCGAGAAACGTAGATCCGGCGGCTATGCGCCAGGTGAGTGCTCGCGCAACTCCTGAATCCTCGCGCGGGGGTGCCCGCCCTTCGGCGCATCGGCGGGCCGAAGGGCGTCTGTGCGCGCGTCGGCGGCACGGTCGTTCAGGAGTTCCGCGAGCCGGGCGCCGCCGACTGCGCGCGTCGGCGGCACGGTCGTTCAGGAGTTCGGCGAGCCGTACCCCGTGAACCGTCGCCGGCCGCACGCGTCGGGTGTCGACAGGCAGGTCACCCGGGTACCGGGTCTCCCCCGCGCCGGCCGGACGTCTCCAGCGCCGCCAGCACGGCCGGCAGCAGCGCCTCGGCCGTACGCCGGTAGCCGAGCGCGCTGGGGTGGAAGCGGTCGACGCTGAACATCTCATCGGGACGCTTCGCGAACACCGGACCCACGGCCCGCGCGAGCGCCACCACCCGTCCTCCCGCCCGATGCACGGCCGCGGCCTGAGCCGACGCGAGCTGCCGCGACGACCGCGCAGCGAGCGCGCGCAGCGGCTGCGGGATCGCGCGCAGGGTGCCGAGGTCGGGGCATGTGCCGACCACGACCGGCACGCCGCGACTCCGCAGGTCGCGCACGACCTCCCCCAACTGCTCCGCGGAGCGGGATGCCGGGATACGGTGCGTCACGTCGTTGCCGCCGACGACGATGACCGCGGCATCCGGCCGGTACCCCGCCGGGAGCGCCGCGATCTGGCCCGCGAGGGCGGAGGTCTCCGACCCCACGACCGCGGCGGTGCGCAGCCGCACGGGCCGCCCCGCCTCCCGCGCGATGCCCTTGGCGAGACGGGCGCCGAGCGTGTCGCGGCGATGGCCCGCCCCGAGCCCCGCGGCGATCGAGTCGCCGAGCACGAGCAGCTCGACCGGCTCCCCCGGATGCTTCTTCCGCCGCCACACCCGGTCGGCGTCGAGCGCCTGCTCGCCGAGCGGCTTGCCGATGCGCCGACGCGCGATAGCGGCCTGACGGGCGATGAGAGTGCGCAGCCCCACCGCCCCGGCCCCGGCGACGGCGACCAGGGATGCCGCGGTCAGGGTCACCGGTCGACGCGTGCGCATCCTCTGATGACACCGGGCCGCGGTGAACGCCGGGTGGCCGTGTCCTGACGGTGCGGCGACGGTGGCCTCTCGGCATCCCGCATCTGTTCGGGATGCCGGGGGCTCAGCGCTGCACCCGGCTTCCCCGCGCCCGCAGGACGAGTGCCACGGCGAGTACCGCGACGGCGAGGGCGATGTCGAGCACGAGCCCCAGGAGGAGCTCGTCACGGCCCGCCGCCCCCGTGACGCCCACCGCACCACCGATGACGATGACGCCGAACGAGAGGGCGAGCTGCTGCGCGGTGCTGAACATGCCGCCGGACAGTCCCGCGGCCTCGACCGGCACCTCGCGGACGACGAGCTGCGTGAGCGGTGAGAAGATCAGCGCCTGTCCGGCGCCCAGCAGCACGAGCGCGGGCTGCAGCCAGAGTCCCACATCGCTGCCCCAGCCGATCGCGAGAGTGACGACCATGCCGAGGAGGGCGACGATCTGCACGGCGACGCCGAGGACGAGCGTCGCGTCTCCCAGCCGCGCCTGGATGCGGGCGACCGCCAGCGACATGCCGGCGAACACCACCGCGAACGGAAGCAGGGCCAGCCCCGCCTGCAGCGACGTCAGCCCGCCGGCCTCGACGGCTCGCGGAAACACGTACAGCAGCGCGGAGTACCCGGCGAAGAACAGTCCCGCCGCGAGCAGTCCGAGCTGCAGCGGACGCAACCGCAGCACGCTCGGGGGAAGGAGCGGAACGCGGCCGAAACGCTCGATGGCGTCCTGGTGCCGCCACATGCCCACGAAGGCGATCGCCGCCACCACCAGCGCGATCAGCACCGGCCACGACCAGTTCCACGCCGGCCCGAAGGTCAGGGCGACGGAGGCGGCCAGGATGCCGACGGCCAGCGCCGCCGTGCCCACCAGGTCGATCGCGACCACCTCGTGCGCCCGCGAGCGCGGTGCGAGAGGGGCGAGGACGATCGCGGCGAGGGCGACGAGCGCGACGACGACGAAGACCGCGCGCCAGCCGTCGATGGGCCCGAACGACAGCGCGGCGAGTGCCCCACCGGCGACCTGCCCGACCGCCGCGCCGATGCCGCCGCTCGCGCCGAATGCGGCGATGGCCCGCGTGCGGGCGGCGCCGCGCGAGGTGGCCTGGATGGTCCCGAGCACCTGCGGGGTGCACAGCGCCGCGCCGACTCCCTGAACGATGCGGGCGGCGATGAGCATCTCGATCGACGGGGCGAGGGCGCACGCGATGGCCGAGACGAGGAACAGCCCCATGCCGAGCATGTAGAGCCGATGGCGTCCGAACCGGTCGCCGAGGCGGCCGCCCAGGATGAGCAGCACGGCGAAGGGGATGCCGTAGCCGGCGATCACGAGCTCGAGGGCGACGTCGCTCGCGCCGAAGCGCTCGCGCAGCGTCGGGAGGATCACGGTCACCGCGTTGAAGGCGAAGGTGCCGACACCCGGTCCGAGGAGGAACCCGAGGTATCGCCAGGTGGGGACGTCGGCGACGGCGTCGGGTCGGATCGGCACGGGCGCGCTGCCGGTCGCGGGCTCTGCGGAAGTGGTCATGGTGCCCAGCATGGAGAGCACGGCATCCTGGTACCAGGAGTACCTTCATCCTGGTACGGGGAGCACCTGCCACCGACCGGGTCGATGTCCGGGGCGCGTCCTAGGATCGCCCGAGGGAGGGATGCCATGACTCGATCCGACGACGTCCGCGCCGAGTTCGCGGGTTTTCTGCGCAGCCGCCGCGCCCGTCTTCGCCCGGCCGACGTCGGCCTCCCGGAGGGCGCCCGTCGGCGGGTCGCCGGTCTGCGCCGGGAGGAGGTCGCGCAGCTCGCCGGCGTCGGGCTCACCTGGTACACGTGGCTCGAGCAGGGTCGGCCGATCGCCGCCTCCGCTCAGGTGATCGCGGCCATCGCCCGCGCCCTGCGCCTGAGCGACGACGAGCGCGACCACCTGTTCGCCCTGGCCGACCTGCCCGTGCCCGACCGCGAGGCGCGCATGTGCGTGGGCCAGACTCACCTCGACCTGCTCGAGAAGCTCCTCCCCTACCCCGCCGCGGTGCAGACCTCGCGCTTCGACATCCGCGCGTACAACCGGGCCTACCGCTACCTCTTCGACGATCTCGACGACCTCCCCGCCGACCGGCGGAACTGCGCGGTGCTGCTCTTCACCGACACGGCCTGGCAGCGCGCGCACGTCGACCTCGACCACGCCCAGCGTCGGATCGCCGCGCGTCTGCGCTCCGCGTACGGCCGCCACCACGAGGAGCCGTCGTGGCAGCGCTTCATCGGCGAGCTCGAGGCGATGTCGCCGCGCTTCTCAGAACTGTGGCGTCTGGGCGACGTCGGCGGCGAGCGCAACGCGAGCAAGCACCTCGTGCACGCCCGCGTCGGCGAACTGAACCTCGAGATGTCGAGCCTGTGGATCGACGAGGGTCTGGGCTCGCGCGTGGTGTGGTTCTCTCCCCGCGATGCCGCGACCGCGGCGCGTCTGGAACGCCTCGCCGCCGAGAGCCCGAGCGAGGCGTTGATCAGCGCGGTCGCGTGAGGCGACCTCCGCTCAGCCGAGCGGCTTGATCTCGAGCGTCTCCGCGGTGGTGTCGGCACCGACCGCCGCGAACGCCGTGTAGCCGTCGGCACTCGCCCGCTCGAGCAGGGCCTTGAGGTTCTTCGGGCGCTGCTCGAGGCGTACCCGAGCGCCGTCGGCGACGAGCGACGCCTTGAGCCCGAGCAGTTGCGCCAGCGGAACGTCGCGGTCGTGGACGAGCACGATCGCACGGTCGGTCGAATCGGCGGCATCCTGCAGCAGGTCGACGATGCGCTCGAAGCCGATCGAGAAGCCCACGGCAGGCACCTGCTGGCCGAGGAAGCGTCCGATCATGCCGTCGTAGCGCCCGCCCCCGCCGAGAGAGTAGTCGACGCTCGGGTGGGCCAGCTCGAAGATCGTGCCGGTGTAGTACCCCATGCCGCGCACGAGGAACGGGTCGAAGACGAGCGGTGCGTCGGCACCGCGCGCGGCGGCGACCGTCTCGCCGAGAGCGACGAGGTGCACGATGACCTCGTCGGGGATGCCGGTGGGCAGCGCCGCGCGGATCCCTTCCTCATCGAACGCCGGCGTCGTCGCGGGGCGGTCGAGGTACGCGGCGAACGCATCGGCCGCGGCGGGGGTCGCCCCGCGCTCTCGCAGCTCCACGACGACACCGGACGGGCCGATCTTGTCGAGCTTGTCGATGGTGATGAGCACGCCCGGGCGCTCGTCGGGGGTGAACCCGAACACGTCGAGCATCGCGTCGAGCACGCGGCGGTCGTTGACGCGGATCGAGCCGCCCTCGAGCCCGAGTGCGTCGAGCACGTCGAGACTCGCGGTCATGAGCTCGGCCTCGGCGCGCGCCGAGGCGTCACCGATGATGTCGATGTCGCACTGCACGAACTGGCGGTACCGGCCCTTCTGAGGGCGCTCGGCCCGCCAGACCGGGGCGATCTGGATCGCGCGGAAGACCGTGGGCAGCTGCGCCCGGTTGGTCGCGTAGAACCGCGCCAGCGGGACCGTGAGGTCGTAGCGGAGGCCGAGGTCGGCCAGAGCGGCGGGGTCGTCGGCCGCGGCGCGGATGGCCTCGGCATCCATCCCCCGCTTCAGGATGCTGAACGACAGCTTCTCGTTGTCGCCGCCGAGACCGGCGTGCAGGCGCGAGTACTCCTCCATCACCGGGGTCTCGATCTCGTCGAAGCCGTGCGCGCGGTAGCGCTGACGGATGACGGCGAGCACGCGCTCGCGACGGGCCTTGTCGGCGGGGAGGAAGTCGCGCATGCCGCGCGGCGGGTTCACGGATGCCACCCGTCCATTGTTCCAGCCTCGGGCGGGGCAGCCGTGCACACAGGCCGCGCGGAATCGCCCATTCCTCGCGAGATCACGCGGAAGAGCGGCGTCTGCGCGTGTGAGGTCGCACCGATCGGGTGATCTCGCGACGGCGGTCGGTCGCGAGCTCAGGCGCGCTCGGAGCGGGCGCGCTCCTCCACCACCCGGACCTCAGTGCGGAGGGCGCGCAGACGCTCGCGGAGCGCCCGCTCGGCGTCCCATCCCCGTGCGCGCGCGAGCTGCACGAGCGCCAGCAGCGCGTCGCCGAGCTCGGCCTCGGTCTCCGGATCGGCCAGCCGGTGCGCGGGGGCCGGCACCCCCACCTGGGCGGCCTTGCCCACGATCTTCTGCGCGAGCGCGAGAGCGGGCATGTGGTCGCTGACCCCGTCGAGCACGCTCGTGCGCGTGTTCTTCTCGGCGGCCTTCGCCGCGTTCCAGTGCACGAGCACCTCTTCGGGAGTGGATGCCACCGCGTCACCGAACACGTGCGGATGACGCCGCACCATCTTCTCGGTGAGCCCCCGTGCGACGTCGTCGATGTCGAAGGGATCGTCGGCATCGCCCGCGGCGATCTCGGCGTGGAACAGCACCTGCCACAGCAGGTCGCCGAGCTCCTCCCGCAGGTCGGCGCGCGTGCCGGTCTCGACGGCGTCGATGACCTCGGCGCTCTCCTCCATCAGGTAGGGCACGAGGTCGCGGTGGTCGATCGTCTTCGTCCAGGCGCAGCGTTCGCGCACCGCCCGCATGGTCTCGGCTGCCTCCCGCAGGGCGTCGTCGCTCACGGTCTCTCCCTCCGCGTGCCGGGCGGCACCGCTCGTGACGAGTATCCCCCGGCCGGGTCCCCGGCGACGGCCCGCGCCGAAGCCCGGGTCTTACGCTCCGTGTCGTCTGCCGGAACGGCCGGGCTGCGAGCCCGTCGCCGGCGCTCCGCGCTGAGGCGGCGTGCTCGCCGTCGCCGAGCTCCGGAGAATCTCGGACTGCTCGACGTCGTCGAGCCCACGAACTCCGCCGAGCCCCGGACTCCCTGCTGTCAAGCCCCGGACCCCACTGCCCCCCCCCGAACTCCGCACTGCCGCCGAACTCCGGAGATTTCCGGATGCCACGCCCCCACCGCCCCGATTTGCTGCGGCGACCACGCCCCGGGACCGGAGAAACTCCGGAGTTCGCGCCGGGGCTGCCGTCGCACGGCGTTACACGTGAATCAGCCCGCCCGCGACGCCGATAATCTGGGGCGTGTGCGTGAACTGACCCCGACCGAGGCCATCGACCTCGTGGGCCGCTTCGAAGCCGGCCAGGAGCTCCCCGAACAGATGCGTGCCGACGTGCGCCTGCTCGGCTCCCTCCTGGGACGTGTGCTTCAGGAGAGCGGCTCCCCCGGACTGTACGACGACGTCGAGCGGCTGCGCTCGGCGACGATCCAGGCCTACACCGACGAGACGCCCGAGGCGTTCGAGCGGGCCGCGGCCATCGCCGACGGTTTCTCGATCGAGCGCGCCGACGAGGTGGCGCGGGCCTTCACGGCCTACTTCCATCTCGTCAACCTCGTCGAGGAGCACCAGCGCGTGCGCGTGCTGCGCGAGCGCGGCGACCAGCCGTCGCGCAACGGCATCCCCGACACGATCGCCAGCGCGTTCGAACGCCTGGCGAGCGAGGTCGGCGAGGAAACGGCGCTCGCGCGCCTGCAGGCGCTCCGCTTCCACCCGGTCTTCACCGCCCACCCCACCGAGGCCCGCCGCCGCGCCATCTCGACGAGCATCCGGCGCCTGTCGGAGCTGCTGTCGGAGCACGACGACGCGACCGAGGGCGGCGCCGAGAGCCGCCGCGCCGAGCGCCGCATGCTCGAGGAGATCGACACGCTGTGGCGCACCGCGCCCCTGCGCCGGGAGAAGCCCTCTCCCGTCGACGAGGTCCGCTCGGTCATGTCGGTCTTCGACGAGACGCTGTACACCGCCGTCCCCCGCGTCTACCGCCGTATCGACGACATCCTCCAGGGCGAGCACGCAGGATCCCGCGCCCCGATCGTCCGGCCGTTCGTGCGCGTCGGCTCCTGGGTCGGCGGCGACCGGGACGGGAACCCCTTCGTCACGGCATCCGTCACTCGAAAGGCCGCCGCGATCGCGAGCGAGCACGTACTGCTGGGCCTCGAGCGCACGGCCCAGCGCGTCGGGCGCGGCCTGACCCTCGATGCCGAGACCACCCCGCCGAGCGACGCACTCGTCGCCCTGTGGCACCGCCTGCGAGCCGCTGACGAAGACGCCGCGGCCGAGATCGCCGAGCGCTCGCCCGATGAGCCGCACCGTCGCATCCTGCTGCTGCTCGCGCGCAAGATCGCCGCGACCCGCACACGCAACGCCGATCTCGCGTATCGCGACCCCGAACACCTGCTGACCGACCTGCGCACGGTGCAGGATTCGCTGGTCGCCGCGGGCGCCGCGCGCCAGGCGTACGGCGCCCTCCAGCGCCTCGTGTGGCAGGTCGAGACCTACGGCTTCCATCTCACCGAACTCGAGGTACGTCAGCACTCGGCCGTGCACCGCAAGGTGCTCGACGAGCTGCGGGCCGGAGGCGAGCGCAGCGAGCAGACCGACGAGGTGCTCGAGGTCTTCCGCTCGATCGCCTACGTCCAGGAGCGTTTCGGCCCCCGCGCGGCCGGACGCTACATCGTGTCGTTCACGCAGTCGGCCGAAGACCTCGCGAACGTGCACGAGCTCGCCTCCTACGCGATGGGCCCCGGCGAAGCGCTCCCCGTGCTCGACGTCATCCCGCTGTTCGAGACTTTCGCCGACCTGCAGGCCGCCCCCGGCATCCTCGCCGAGATCGTGACGCATCCGTCCTTCGTCGATCGATTGGATGCCACGGGCCGCCGTCTCGAGGTGATGCTCGGCTACTCCGATTCCTCGAAGGACGTCGGACCCGTCGCCGCGAACCTCGCGCTCTACGAGGCGCAGGCGAAGATCTCGACGTGGGCCGAGACCGAGGGCATCGAGCTGACGCTCTTCCACGGTCGTGGCGGGGCGCTCGGCCGCGGCGGCGGTCCGGCCAACTCGGCGATCCTCGCGCAGCCCCCGCACTCGGTCGACGGCCGGTTCAAGCTGACCGAGCAGGGTGAGGTCATCTTCGCCCGCTACGGCGACGCCGACATCGCCATGCGACACATCGATCAGGTTGCGGCCGCCGTACTCACGGCATCCTCCCCCTCGATCGAGCGCCGCAACCGCGGTGCCGCCGAGGCGTTCGCCGACGTCGCCGAGACGATGGACGTCGCCTCGCGCGAGCGGTTCTTCGCCCTCGTGAAGGCGCCGGGCTTCGCACCGTGGTTCGCCACCGTCACCCCGATGGAGGAACTCGGGCACCTCGCCCTCGGTTCGCGTCCCGCGCGCCGCGGTCTGTCAGTGGAGTCGCTCGAAGACCTCCGGGCGATCCCGTGGGTCTTCTCCTGGACCCAGGCCCGCATCAACCTCGCGGGCTGGTTCGGTCTCGGCACCGCACTGGATGCCGTCGGCGACGAGCAGCGTCTGCGCGACGCGTACGAGCAGTGGCCGCTGTTCCGCACGATGATCGACAACGTCGCGATGAGCCTGGCCAAGGCCGACGAGCGTATCGCCCGACGGTACCTCGCGCTCGGCGACCGCGACGATCTCGCCCAGCTCGTCATGGACGAGATGCTCCTCACTCGCACCTGGGTGGAGCGCATCACCGGCGGGGACCTGCTCGGCAACAAGCCGATCTTGCAGCGCGCCGTGAAGATGCGCAGCCCCTACGTGGACGCTCTCTCGCTGCTGCAGCTGCGGGCCCTGCGCGCGCTCCGCGACGCGGATGCCGAAAACCCGACTCCGGATGCCGAGCACCAGCGCCTGCTGCTCCTCTCGGTGAGCGGCGTCGCCGCGGGTCTGCAGAACACCGGCTGAGCGAAGAATCTCGTCAGCAACGCGCCGGCTCCCCACGTGGGGGTCGGCGCGTTTTCGTAGGTGTCCTACCGGCGGCCGGGACGACGTTCGCGGCCGCGATGGCAGGACGGGACGCGGACCCCGCGCGTGTGACGGCGTTCGCCACTTCCGCCATGTGCTTGCGCCCGGGATACCCGGCCCCGGGTATGGCGAAGCGCCGGTACACGCGCTCCCCCGC